>PDLQ01000032.1 GCA_002591745.1 Lewinellaceae bacterium SD302 | reverse complement strand
CGTAAATGGTCCGGAGGGGTCCATGTCGCAGTTGTCGAACAGGGTGTCCAGGGCGGTGTCGTTCTCGATCATTGCCATGCCGTTGCTGTCCAGAGCAACCGTAATATCGCTGCACTCCAGAACCGGAGCAATGGTGTCAATGATGGTCACTTCGTAATCGCAAGAGCCTTGATTACCACTCATGTCGGTCGCAACTACCGTGCGGATCACCGTGGAATCGGCGAAGGTACAGTCGAAGGTGCGGGCGGTAGGGCCACCAACCGTGAACGGTCCGGATGGGTCCATGTCGCAGTTGTCGAACAGGGTGTCCAGGGCCGTGTCGTTCTCGATCATTGCCATGCCATTGCTGTCCAGGGCAACCGTGATATCGCTACACTCCAAGATAGGAGCGATAGTGTCCAACGTAGTGATATCCACCATGCAGACGCTTTCGTTATCGCTTTCATCACGTACAACAAAAGAAACCGTACGAACCATACCGGCGTCATCACAAGAGAAAGCCCGGTTAACGTTACCGTTAGGAATTAGGATGTTGCCAAGGTCCATTGGACAGTTATCCGTGGCAGACACTCCAATTTCAGCTACGAAATCCGCGCGGCTGAACAAGGTGTCGCCGCTCACGGGCAGGAAAATCGTGTCAGTAAGTGGACAATTCAGGGTTGGAGAAACCGTGTCTAAAACGGTTACGGTAAATAGACATTCCAAGGTGTTACCACCCCCGAAATCTTCCATACGGGTGACTTCCGTATCTCCCAGTTGAAAAGCTGTTCCACTGGGTGGGTCGTAAGTGACGGTAGCCGAAGCGTCATCAAATTCCACAACCACCTCGCAGGACATGTCTCCGGCGAAAACAGTAGTATCTTCAACCGGACAGGCCACGATGGAAAAAGACCCACCTCCGTCGAAAATGGCTTCGTTGGGGTCATAGCTATTAGCGGCGACCAGGTCCTCTGCGGTTGCCGGTGTTCCGCCCATGAGGGTATTATCCGTCAGAAAATGAAAGGTCGTGGTAGAGATCAGATTCGTACCGTCAAAGGTATTTCCAGTGATGGTATTGGCGTCACCACGGGTGCGCAGCATTGAGGCGAAGCGAGCTGTGGTACCGCTAAAGGTATTACCGGTAATGACCGCGCCCGGGGCGTCGATGGTCACCAGGGTATTACCCTGACCAGTGGTTTCGCAGCCGGCGGCGGTGGTCGTGCTACCGGCCGTACCGCTGATGATGTTGTTGGTGAACTGTACGTTCGTATCGCTATTTCCGATCACGACCAGCTGACGTGGTACAGTAGGGTCGGAAAACTGGTTACCAAAACCACAGCCACCAGCCTGAGCACCGGGGAAGGTCTGACCGTCAAACGTGTTTCCGTCGATGACCAGGTTATCGTTAAGGGCTCCGAATTCTTCGGTGAACCCTGCATCGCCATTGGCCGTAATGGTGTTATTTGTAATGGTGATGTTGCTGTGTGCGCCTTGCAGATACAAAGCGGCAGTTTCCGAACCGGCGTTAGCCGCATCGAATCCAATGAGGGTAAAGCCGTCGATGGTCACATCATTCACATTCGGCAGAACCTGGAAAGTACCCAAAGAGACATCACTGCCCTGTACCGTAGGATTGCCGGTACCCTGGAGAGTAAGTGACTTGTCAATGTTGACATTTTCGTTGTAGGTGCCGGCAGCTACTTCTACCGTACCCCCGGCCATAGCCTGACTGACGGCGTAGCCGATCGTTAGGCAGGGAGAACCAGGCATGGAACAATTGCCGACATCCGCGCCGGCGGGGTCCACAAATACCGACTGGGTGCTAAGTGCCCCGGAAAAGGTAAGCAGACATAGAAAGGTAAAAAGCCGGCCGATGGCCGCGCTGGGTAAGGTTCGTCTCATTTGGTTTCGATTATGACTAAAAAACAGGTAAAAAATCCAGGTGATGATGCTTGTTTGTATTAGAGGAGGGTCGCTTGAAAGAAACGAACCGGGCCCAAAAGGGGCTAAACTCAAAACTAACCACGAAGGTAAGGTGATGTTTTGATATATATAAAATATTTTATGTTAATATGTCTTCTGGCTTCCATAATCAAATCATCGATAATCTTTCCATAGCATAGCCCCATTTCAGTAACTAATACTATTACCATAGCTTTACTGAGTATCGCAGACGGTAAGCGGTTCTCTGATTTGAGTTCACCATGTCCTTGAAACGCGCAACCAGCCTTGCTACTTTGAAGTCATACATATTGGTCATACATATTGCTCGCCAATTACTTTCGATGATAGTCGCGGACTTGAGGGAGTTGTCTTGCCCCTTGGGGGATAAGGTCAACCAAATCCAGACCCTTTGTATCTTGGGCCAGTTGAAATTTAGTAAAGAGCCGATCCATGCCTATTAAAATATTCGCCGCCCTGGCGTTAATGTCTTTTGTTTGCCTCACTTCCTGCCAAGACGAGGAAGCCATTACTTACGACCGTCCCTACTCTCCCTGGGTCTTCCGCTCCGTACTGGATGAGCAGCCCAGGATGCTCACCGTGGCGTTAAACGACGACCTCTACGTAGCCTACAGTGCCCAGACCGGAGCGCTTTACAAAGCATGGCGGGGCGACGTGGAACTGGACGGAGCGGTCTACACCACCGCCCACGGCCCACAACCACTGAGCATGGGCCGTGGCTGGCTGCAAAACGAGACCGATAACCCCTGGACGATCATCAGTAACGGCCAGGAAAGCAAACCCGAACTACAGTACCGGGGCCACCGCTTTGAAAATGGACAGGTCTACATTCAGACCGAACTTAAAGCACCCGGCGACGCTGCGCCCATCATTGTCAGTGAGCGTCCGGAATACCTGGCCGGTCCCGAAGGGCAAGCAGGATTGGAGCGGGTCTTTACCGTAAAGCAACTGAGCGAAGACACGGAACTCCTGCTGGACGTGGCCGTGCAGTCTCTTCCGGTTGCCGCCAGCCTGGAAACAAACGGCAACTGGATGCAGACCGAACAGCAAACGACCCAACAAAACGGCATTCGCGCGGTGAACCTGAAGGGTAAGCTGAAACTAAACAAGAATGGTAGTACCCGTCTGGCCACCCACTTCGTAAAACTGCCAACCCTGGCCGACAAGAACTCGCCCGACCCGGCCGGAGTCAGCGCGGATACCCGTAGTGAAGGTGAGCGACTGATCGAACGCAATGGTTGCAAAACCTGCCATAATCAGTACGTTCGCACCGTGGGGCCAGCCTACAACGCGGTGGCGGAACGCTACCCCAACACCGCTGCCAACCGTGAAATGCTGGCCGGCCGCGTAAAAAACGGTGCCAAGGGTAAGTGGGGGCAGGCCGCCATGATCGCTCATCCTCAGATACCCGACGTTGAGATCAACAAAATGGTCGCCTGGGTAATGAGCCTGGATGCGGATACCGACGCGGGCAGCTCAGGAGAAAATACGGATTCGGATGACTTCAAAGTAGCAGTGTCTGATGCGGTAAGCAGCAGCGAGAACATCAACGATGATCGTTTACGTCCAGGATTGCGGATAAAGGTCTGGCAAGACATTCCTCCCAGCACAAATAGTGTAAATGACCTCGACTGGAACAGTACACCCGACTACGAAGGTGCAGTTTCGGAAATAGAGATCGAAGGCGCCAGCTGGGGCAGCCTGGAAGACTTTTTTGCCGCTCAGTTCACCGGTTACCTGCGGGTGCCGGAGACGAGTAATTATCTTTTCCGATTACGTAGTGATGATGGCTCCCGCCTGTTCATTGACGGTCAGCAAGTGATTCTCCACGACGGGCTCCACGGCGCCTCACCAATGGACGGGGAACTGGCCCTGCAAGCCGGCAACCACCCGATCCGCCTGGACTTCTTTGAAAACGGTGGTGGCCAAGCCGTCTTTCTCGAATGGCGTTCTTTCTTCAGTCCGGAGTGGGAGATCATTCCCATGGCCCATTTAGGTTACGATGCCGACATGCCCTTCGCAGACCTGGGTGCTAATCCCATGCGCCGCGACCTCTCCTTCCCCGGTGATGGAGAACGACTGGCCGGTGTCCACCCCAGTTACACCCTCAGCCAGGCACGGCCAAACGGCTTTGCCCCGAAAGTGGGTGGCATGGATTTCCTCAGTGACGGCCGACTGGTCATCTCCACCTGGGACGCCGAAGGAGCCGTATATGTACTGGATGGCGTACAGAGTGGCAACCCGGCGGAGATCACCTACAAAAAGATTGCTACCGGTCTGGCTGAGCCCCTGGGCCTGAAGGTGGTGAACGACACCATCTACGTAGCCCAAAAACAGGAGGTCACCATGTTGCTGGACCATAACGGAGACGAAGAGATCGACGAATACCGTACCGTAGCCAATGGCTGGGCAGTATCCGCTAATTTTCACGAATTCACCTTTGGCCTGGCTCATAAAGAACCTTATCTCTACGCCACTCTGGCCATTGCCATTTTGCCGGGAGGGGCTAGTGCCGACCCGCAAATCCCCAGTCGGGGCAAGGCCGTGCGGATCAACCGCCATACCGGCGAGTTGGAGTACATCGCCAGCGGCCTGCGTACGCCCAATGGTATCGGTATCGGCGTGGACGGTGAATTGTTCATCGCCGACAACCAGGGTGACTGGCTGCCTTCCAGCAAAATTCTCCACCTGACCGAAGGGGCTTTCTTCAACTCCTACGCCGTAGAAAAAAACGAGACCAAAACGCCTAAGCAACCGGTGGTTTGGCTGCCGCAAGACGTGATCGGCAACAGTCCCTCTACACCGACTTACCTGGAAGATGGGCCATACAAAGGTCAGATGATTCACGGGGAAGTTACCCACGGTGGAATCAAGCGGGTTTTTGTTGAAGAAGTGGACGGGGAATACCAGGGAGCAGTATTCCGCTTCATTCAGGGGCTGGAAGCAGGAGTGAACCGTATTGTCTGGGGTCCGGACACGGCATTGTACGTAGGGATGGTTGGCAGCACCGGCAACTGGGGTGACGCAGGAAAGCTGATGTACGGCCTGCAACGCTTGAAATATAACGGAGAAGCCGCCTTCGAAATGCTGGCCGTACGCGCCAAGAGCAATGGACTGGAGATCGAACTGACCCAACCACTGGCCAGGGGACTGGGCGGAGATGCTGACACTTACCGGATTGCTCAGTGGCGCTACGTTCCCACGGCCAATTACGGCGGGCCACGGATTGACGAAGTCGATCTGGACATCGCCGGTGTGCACATCAGTGAAGACCGCCGCACGGTTTTTCTGGAACTGCCAGGCATGAAAGAAGGCCATGTGGTACACCTCCGCCTACCTTATGATTGGATGAGCGAAGCGGAAACGCCGATCTGGTCCACCGAGGCCTGGTACACCCTGAACAGCATCCCGAGCGCTCAACCCGGTTTTAACCGCCCTGCCCCGAATTCAGCTACCCCCAACACCTTGAGCAAGGCCGAACAGGATGCAGGCTGGAAACTACTTTTCAATGGCCACGACCTCCGTGGTTGGCACACTTATGGTCAGGACACCGTTGGGAAAGCCTGGAAAGTAAACAGTGAGGGCAGTCTCTACCTCGACACCAGTGAAAAGGATGGCTGGCAGGTTAAAGGCGGCGGCGATATCGTAACCGACCAATCCTACGAAAATTATGAGCTGGAGTTGGAGTGGAAAATCGCACCCTGTGGCAACAGCGGTATCATTTATAACATTGTTGAAGATGACCAGAGCGACTATATGTGGCAGACTGGCCCGGAAATGCAAATTTTGGACAACAGCTGCCACCCGGATGCTCAGTACCCCACTCACCGCGCTGCTACGCTCTACGATATGCTGGAAGTCAGCCAGGAAAACGTAAAATCCGTCGGCCAGTGGAATAAGGTTCGCCTGGTGGTTACCGATGGCCAAGTCAAACATTACCTCAATAATCGCCTAGTGGTGGAATATCCGAATGTCGGTAAAGAATGGGAACGAATGATCAAACGGTCGAAGTTCAAGGACATGAAGTTATTTGGCAAGAGCACCAGCGGCCGGATTGGTTTGCAGGATCATGGAGATGGGGTTTGGTTTCGGAATGTGAAGGTTCGGGAGCTGGAATAGGATTTTAGGGGACGCGGATTTTTGCGGATTGCAAGTAAAGGCTGCGCCGTGCGTAAGATTTCAGGACGCGGATGAGCGCGGATTTTCGCGGATTGTAAGTAAAGGCTGCGCCGCGCTTGCTGCTTTAGAAAAAACAAGTTGAATAATGAAACATAAAGATGTTACGGAAAAAAATCATTGGTTGTTTTTACCGGGTGTATAATGAGCTCGGGTATGGCTTTTTAGAAAAAGTGTATGAGAAAGCCATGATGATTGAACTGGCCTCCGAAGGACTCAAAGCGATAAACCAATATCCGATCAATGTTGTCTACCACAACATAATTATTGGAGAGTACAAGGCTGACTTAATGATAGAGGATAAGGTTATCGTGGAAATAAAAGCCGCCAGTGAGTTCCACGAGCGATTCGAAGCCCAGCTCCTGAATTACCTTAAAGCAACTGACATTGAAGTTGGCTTACTGATCAATTTTGGCCCCACGCCAAAGTTTTATCGTAAAGCATATGACAACATGAATAAGTAAATTCTAATTCACCCTACGCACGACGAAGTCGTTATGAGTAAATCCGCGAAAATCCAGAAAATCCGCGTCCCCAAATCTCAATAACAGAGCTACCGGGAGGTCACTAACCGAATAAATCCGCACCCTAAGATTCCAAGAACAGCGAAACTGTTATGAGCAAATCCGCAAAATCCGTAAAATCCGTACGACCCGTCTAATCCCCGGACTATTTCCACCAAGAAGTAATGGGTAATGTCTTTTTCTTAACCCACACAAGGCATAGCCGCTAACCGCAATTCGCATTCCAAACTGTAAGCACGGCAAAACCATCAACCATCCTTTTCTATAATGTATTCAGATAGATCAATCTTCAATTCCTATCTTACCCCCCGATGAAAAAACTCGAACGCCGCCTTACCCTCGCCAGTGTAGTAGCCATCAGTATTGGTGGAATGTTGGGTAGTGGCATCTTCGTGTTGCCAGGGTTGGCTGCTGCCAAGGCCGGGCCGGCCGTCTGGCTGGCTTATTTACTGGCTGGCATCTGTGTTTTACCCGCCGCGTTGAGCAAAGCCGAACTGGCTACCGCAATGCCTACCTCCGGGGGCACATACGTCTACATCGAACGCACCTTTGGGCCATTGGCCGGTACGATCTCCGGACTGGGACTATGGTTGTCCTTGTTACTGAAATCTTCTTTCGCCCTGGTGGGCTTCGGGGCCTATTTACTGGTACTGGCCGACGTACCGATCAAGGCAGCATCCATCTTTTTTCTGCTGCTGATCGTAGTCATCAACATTACCGGGGTGAAGAAGGTGGGAAAAATACAGTTGTATATCGTCAGTTTGAGCGTTATCGGACTGCTGGTACTATTTGTGCTGGGGATGATCGATTTCGACCCCACTCGCCTAGAACCCATGCTTCCCAATGGCACCGGTGGTTTGGTTGCGGCCACAGCCTTCGTGTTCGTCTCCTACGCCGGGGTGACTAAGGTGGCCGCCATCGCCGAAGAAGTAAAAAACCCGGACAAAAATCTGCCCATTGCCATGATGCTGGCCCTGGGGCTGGTAACTGTAATCTACTCACTAGGAGCGTTGATGCTGGTCATTCACGTGCCGCTGAGTGATTTATCCACCGACATCCACCCCATCTATACCCTGGCCAATACCCTGGGTGGAAAACTGCTGGGAATGGGGGCAGCCCTGCTGGGCGTGATCACCCTCAGTTCCATGGCCAATAGCGGTGTACTGGCCGCCTCCCGTTTCCCCTTCGCAATGGGACGAGACAAGTTGCTGCCGGCGATCTTCAAAAAAATACACCCCCGTTACCTGACGCCTTCGGCCGGCATCATTGCTACGGGGGCGATAATGGCCATGGTGATCCTCTTACTGGATGTAGAAAAGATCGCTAAGCTGGCCAGTGCCTTCAAGGTGACGATGTTTTTGATGGTGAATCTCTGTCTGATTGTCCTGCGGGAAACCGGGGTGGGCTGGTATAAGCCGCGTTACCGCAGTCCACTTTACCCTGGTATGCAGATTTTTGGTATCCTCAGCGGTTTTGTGTTGCTTGCCTACCTCGGCAGCTTTGCGTTGATGGGACTCGGGCTCATCATTCTCGTCGGTGTGGCCACCTACTACGGTTACAGCCGCAAGCGGGTAAGTCGCCAAGGTGTACTGAGGGTTTACGGTCACCGGCCGGCAGCCTTTTTACTCTACCGTCGTAGCCGCAGTGAGCAACACGAAACCGTTACCTACATTCCCGACAAACCGGCCGACCTGGACGGTAGTCTGCCCGATAATGCCGACGTGGTAGTTCCCCTCTTCGGCAAGGAGCGCTCACCAGAAATGCTGGTGGAAATGGCCACGGCCCTTTCCAGTGGGGGGATGACCGAGGTTGTCCACCTCCAGGAAGTGCCCGACCAGACTGCTCTGGACGATATGCTTACCGACGAACCCACCGTCATCAGTCTCAATCGTCGTATCCAGGCGATGGCAGAGATTCGGAAGGTAGAGGTTGAGTTCGACGCCGCCGTCACCCATAATCTCGTGCAAACTGTACAGGAAATCAGCGAACAAACTCACTGTCAGTGGCTGGTAGCCGGCTGGGATGGCCGTAGCGGTAACGGGCTCTTCGTCAGCAACCCCATTGGCTGGCTCGTAGCTCACATCGACAGTAATTTTGCTCTCTACAAGGACAATGGTGTCCGTTACGTACGCCGCATTTTGCTCGCCCTCCACCCGGGGCAAACCAATACGGAATATTTATTGGCCGCTGATCGGGTAGCCCGTTTTTACCAAGCAGAGCTCACGTTACTAAGGGTCATTCCAGAAGACAGCAGCCCGGAGGTCCGAAAGCAGGTGGCCGACAGCTTTAATGAAGCATTGCTACTTTGCCAGTCCAAACCAAACAAAATGATCCTTGCCGGTAATCCAGTTGACGTGATCACCGAGCAAAGCGCCGCTCATGACCTCCTCATCATCGGCACTTCCCGCAGCGATAATTGGCGTGACCTGCTGCGGCTTTCCAGTAAAGACGTACTGGCGGAAAAGGCCGCTTGCAGTGTGTTGCGGTTGACCATCAGATAAGGAAGCAGTGATTTAATGATAAAATGATTCAATAATGTATTCGAGTCCCTTCCATTAGATCATTCAGTCATTACCTCATTAGATCATTAGATCATTACCTCATTACCTCATTGTCGCATTAGACCATTCTGACTAACAAAGTAGCAAAGACCCCAAAAGCCGACACAACGGCTAGGCACCCACCAACCCTTGTCATAACATCTATTTTCATTTTCTTCGAACATCTGGCTCTCCAGATGCGTAATAGCAGTAACAACAAGATAACTTAACTGCATTATAAACTATTGAAAATGAAAAACTTAGCATTAAGCGCATTGATCGCCATCGGTTCATTTACCGCCGTCAGTGCACAGACTACCCCGACAACTGCCGTGAACAATAAGGCCAAGGCCACGATGACCACGAGCAATCTGTCAGACAGTGATTTTGAGAAGCTGATCTTCAATTCTTACAAAGTGAATTTCCGGAGCTACGCTTACGATGCCCTGGACCTTACCGAGAAGCAAATCACGAAACTTGATCCCGGTTTCCGTTCCTATATGAATGCTACCAGCGAGCTGAATAAAAAGCGTAAAAACCTGGTAGAGGAGTACAACGAGGAAATGGCCGAGGACGATACTGCGAAAGACGAAGAAAACGAAACTGCCGATTTCATCGAAAACTACTGGGATTTGGACATCGACCAGATGGAACTCAAAAAAGATTATTTCGATAATTTCGAAGATATCATCGGTTACGAAAAAGCGATGAAATTCTTCATCCTGGAAGAAGATGTTCGTCAGCGATTAAACAGCGCCATGTGGGTAGAAAAAATCCCTACCCTGCTGATCGTACCTACCGCCAAATACAGCAACAACAGCGAGGTAAATAATTACCGCAACTGGATGCTGGACATGGATGGCAAAGTGGATATCAGCCACGAATACACCCATAACGGTCTGACCCAATTGGTGAAAACTGCTTATGCTTTGGCCGAGGCCGGTAATGTAAACACCAGTGCCTGGGACAACAGCAAGGCAATGGTCATGAAACTCGCCGATGGAATGACCGAAAACTGGAAATCTGACGATCACGCCGATATGGCCAAAAAAGCTTTCGGTATCGTAGCCAACATGTACGCTGATCTCGCCAAAACCGAGACCTTCCGCACTGACAGCTACCTGATCAACGAACTGAAAATGTCCGCCGACAAACTGAACAAAGGCACTCACCTGACCGAGCAGTCTGCTCACGTTTATAACTTCTTTGAGAAGGCTGAACGCGTGGTAAATCTCTTGGCCAACACTGCCGACAACAAAGTGCAAACGCAATTTATGCGTACCCGCCGGTAAGAGACTTTAATTTAAAGATGTTCGCATTTTTAAATTAGTCAGGCCCGAAGCAAAAGCTTCGGGCCTTTTTTATTTTAATGATCACGGGCCAGAAAGATGGAGCGTAATAAATAGTGATGCAGTCTTCATCATATATAGTTTTCAACGAAGACCGGTAAGTAACAAATTACATAGCTGCGGCTTCTTTTCGCCTTGGTAGCGGCGCACCCAAATTTTTGGAAACAACTTAGAGCTTGTTTCAACTCCTTCGTTCAATCAATCGTCTGACGAAAGCTTCGCAAGCCACCAATTGTTCCTTGTCTACAAACTCATTCGCCCGGTGTGCCTGATCGATGGAGCCCGGCCCGCAGATAACCGCTTCGAAACCAGCCTCACTGAACTGACCGGCTTCGGCGGCGTAAGCCACGGTACTGGTCTCCTCATTACCCGTCAAGTCTTTGATGAGCCTAACGACGGCGGCATCTTCGGCCGTATCCAGGGCAACGACCGGAGGGTGCATGGCTTCCTGGGTGATATTGAAATCCGGATATAGCTTCCGTTTCTCCCTAATTATTTTTTGGCACTGAGTTTCGAAGGCGGCGATGATATCTTCAGCCCGGTCACTGGGGATGTTGCGGTAATCCCACTCGAACCAGCACTCGTTGGCAATGATATTGAAGGCTGTCCCCCCGTGAATTACACCAGTATGAATGCTGGTATGATTGGGGTGGAAGCGGTCGTCGGTGCGGCCATCAGATATGAGGTAATCCATATAATCTTCCAGCCAAACCACCAGGCGGGCGGCTACCTGAACGGCGCTGACCTCCTCCTTCACCCGACTGCTGTGGCCCTGGCTACCGTAGACGGTCGTCTTGTAGACGTTGATCCCCTTTTGCCCAACGATGGGAGCCATCATGCTGGGCTCGCCGATGATGGCGTAAGCGGGTCGTTCTGCGTAATGATCGCGGATATCTTCGGCCAGAGCAACGCCGGCGCGGCAGCCCACTTCTTCGTCGTAGGAGAAAGCGAAATAGATCGGTTTTTGTAAGTCGGCGGCCAGCAAGTCGGGTACAGCGGACAGGCAGCAGGCTAAAAAGCCTTTCATGTCGCAGCTACCACGACCGTAGAGGCGGCCGTCTCCCCCATCGGTAAGTACAAAGGGATCGGTTTTCCAGGGCTGGCCTTCGGTGGGCACTACGTCCATGTGGCCGCTGAGGATGGTACCGCCGTCCACCGCCGGCCCGAAGCGACAATGGAGGGAGGCTTTGCTACCGTCTTCGTTGGGAACGAGTCGATAGTCGACGTCGTAACTCTGCAGGTAATCCTCGATCCAGCGAAGAATACTGAGGTTGGATTGGTTGCCGAGGGCGGGGAAGGCTACTAGTTTTTGCAGGATGGCGATGGTAGTCATGGAGCGAAGGTAAGGGCTGAGGCCGGAATAAAGGCGAAGTCCACACGACCGGGAACAAGGGCCGCGTTCCACTCTAATCCACTAGCGTCGGTTGGCCACTTCCCTGGCTTTATCCAACATCTTCACCATCACCCCGGCTACCTTGGCCGTCGTACTATGGTCCATACCCGTTACGATACGACCGTCGGCTATCATGAAACCGGCATTCAGCTTTTCGGCAGCCTGGAATTTTCCGCCGGCCGCGAGAATCCGCCCTTCGATACTGAAAGGGAAAGTTTCATAATAGGGCTTGTCCTTGCGCTCCAGCGCTTCGGGGAAGCCGGTGATCTCCGCATTCGCTACCAATGCTTCGCCGTTGCTTAATCTCGTGGAAGTGATGCCCGCCGTACCGTGGCAAACGGCGCCCACCATCCCGTCTTTTTCGTAGATCTCGCGGGTGAGGCGTTGTACATCCGGATTATCGGCCACGCCGAACATAGCGGCACCACCGCCGGGGAAATAGATGCCGGTATAGTCCTGGCCCGACAAGTCGGCTACGTTCTGCGTATTTTGTAAGCGGTACCACAGTTCAGGATCGGAGATATAGGCATTTTCTACAGAATCGCGGGTATTGAAGTAAGAGACCGGCACCACTCCACCGTCCGGACTGGCGACATCCACCGTGTAACCAGCTTTTACAAATACATCGTAGGCGTGTACGATTTCGCCGAAATGATTGGCGTTAGGCAAATCGGTGTCTCCGTAGCGGTCGGCGTTGGAAGTGACGATCAGAATACGGTCACCGTGCTGATTAGAGGGGCCATTGGAAGCAGTTTTCGACATGATCCTCCATTCGTCATCGTGGCGCTTGAGCAGGAAATAGTCGATGAATAGGCGGCCGTTGCGTGTAAACAGGACCTCGGCCTTCGCTATCGCTACGTCGCCGGCCACTTCAACCAGCCGGATGTTTCCCTTGCGGCCGCTGAAAGTACCCGGCTCCGCTTTGCTGAAAAAACCGATGTACTGCTCGCGGCTGGGCATCCACAGGGCATCGTCTTTGCTGAAGTACATGCTGATCTCGGGGTGAAAAGCTCGTTCCAGCAACTCGGGCCGGTTGTAAGAGGTGCCCTCCAGATAATCGTTCACGACGGCTGTCACCTGCTCGTGGTCGGATTGGGCGTGAAGGGTAATTAAAGTGAAGAACAACAGAATAGATAAATAACGCATGCTGGGAGATTGGTTTTGATTCTCCACAAGAATAGCGCCACTTTAAACTCCGGATGCGGGAATGGTCCGGATAGTTGTTCGGATTGGCCGGGACGAACGGCGGGTTCTTGATTATCAGACAATTACACCCTAGAATGACATGGGCTATAGGACGCTGCGCTTTTGAACAGCGCGAGCGCTTTTGGAGCATCTCCGTCTCAGACCAATGCACCTGACCAAGTTAGAACTGCCCTAAAGCGCAGCGTCCGTTCTCCACTTCGCCGGCGTCGTCCCGTGGATCCGTCGAAACGCAGCGTAAAAGGTAGAACGTGAGTTGAACCCACTGCTTTGAGAGATGGCTTCCATCGTCAGGTGGTCTTCCTCACGCAGTAGTTGCTCGGCAACTGAGATGCGTCGAGCAGCTATGTATTCGTGGAAACCGGTTTGGAGGTGAGCGTTAAAGAGTGTTGACAACTGATGGGGCGTACAGCGCAGCGCAGCCGCCAACTCGGCCAGTTTGAGGTTGGGATTCAGATAGGGCCGATCTTCTTTCATATGATCTTCCAGTCTTTGGACTAACAAAGTAGCAGTGGAGGGAGCAAGCAGGTCTGGCTTACTCGCTGGAGGCACTTCTTCTATCTCCCCACCAACACCCTTGGTGGAAACCAGGTAAGCCGCCCAGGTACAGTAGAGCAACAAAGTAAATGCCAGCGCTCCCGTAATGTAATTCGTAAAACTGGCCGTATGGTAAAGCGTTACCAGGATCAACGCGCCTACAATGGAAAAGACCACCAATCGGTCGTGGGCCGAGCTATTACGGTAGTTCCTCACTACCCTGGAAAAGAACCGCCGGCCGGTATAAGCCGCCGCCAGGCTGTAAGCCGCCCAGATAAAATAGATGCCCGGGATGATTGGCCATTGCCACAACTGCGGCTCAGCCCGGTAAGAGTAAAGCATACCACCAACCAGGGCGACCAGTAGAAGAATTGTAAAATGCAGGCCGATCTGTCGACGCAATTGTCCCCGCGGCAAATCTGCTTCCAGCGAGCGCACGAAAAAGAACAGAAACGGACCGATAAACAAACAAGCCGTTAACCCCAATTGTAAATATTCTCTGGCCAGATCGCGATAGAAATAAAAGAAAACGGACTTCCCCACCCTAATCGATAACATCAGTAAAAAGCCGCCGAATAATCGCCAGCTCAACGTATTGGTGCGGGCCGAAAACAGGAAATAAAGCGCAAACAACAAACCGTTGAAAGCCCCGAGGGCACTAAAAAAGAATAGGAGCTGTTGCGACATTACGGGACTAAATTATTGGCGGTGCATCACATGTAAGGATAGACTATTTTCGGTATTCTCCATCTAAAAGTACTGAAACATCAGTAACTACAGGTCATTCGTCATATACGATCAATTTGATGCCAATCTACTTTATCCTTACATGTGATGCACCGCCAAATTATTACCCTTCCCGCTTTTGAGCAAGTCCGCAAACCTTTCTTCTACCAACTTCAGTTTTGGACGGATGTAACGCCGGCAAAAGGGACGCTCCGGATCATTGCGGTAATAATCGAGGTGTTCCGGCAGGGATTCCCGGAAAGCTACGAAGGGCAACACCCTGGTCAGCAGAGGACGGTCGAAGTCCTGCTGCCACACCTTCAGTGCTCTTCGGCAAACCTCGATCTGAGTTTCCGAAAACGTATAGACGGCTGACCGGTAACGCCCCCGCAACTGGTGGGCGTTCGTGGCCGAATGCGTATGCAAATGAACGCCGACCAAGGCGGCAATACCGATCTCCTCGGCGTTGAAGTGGACGATTACGGCTTCGGAGAAAGCCGCGTCGGGCCCTAGGGAACTGATCCACCCCTGCTCCACCCGCTCAACTCCGGTCAGGTGATCGAAAACAGCTTCAGTGCACCAATGACAACCTCCGCCGAATGCCAATTTCGTCAGACTCATAGTTTCTCTCCGGTAATGTATTCGTGTACCGCCCGCCCCAGTTTGCCAAAGAAAGGAAAGCCGATCTTTTCGTATTCGTATACCCCATCATTGTAAATCTGGTTTTCGTTGACGTGAATAGTGCCCGAAATCAGGTATTGTTTCCCGCTTTTCGCATCCTTGATGAAGGCCACGTCCGTCAGGTATCCGTAGGCCAGGCCGACCTTGTTGTAAGAAGTGATATGGTCCGGAATACGGTAATCTTTCGACCGGTCGCCAAAGAGCCAGAACTTGACGTAGTTGTCCGGCTTATCCACGTAAGCCGGGTAGTTGCTCTGGCGGGGCAATGTGCTCATAGCAGCGCGTAGTAAATCGAAGCCGTCGTCATTTAGGCGGAAGTTCCTTTCGTGACTGAAAAAGCCCGGCTCCACCAGCATGAACATTAGTCGGTGGAGGTTCTCTAAAGACAAGTAGTTCTTCTGGCTGAAGTCGAAGGGTTGCATAATTAGTTTATCGCCCAGAGTGTAGCCGACACCCCTTTGCTCTCCGTTCAGGCGCAGGCGGTCTGCCCAGGGAATTACTTCTTCCCGCCAGACGGAATGGCGTTCCGCCCGCTGGTAAAGTGTTTTATCCGGATAGTGGAAATGCACCGGATTACAGTACTGATTATCTTCCGGGCCAAACCCACTGACCCCAACCCGATGGAGAATCCGGCTCTCCTTCAAGCCCATTTCCCGCAACCGTCGTGTAATTCGTTCCTGCCCCAGCAATTCAAAAAGGCGGTTGTAAGCATCATTGTCGCTGACCAGGAATATCTTGCGGATGTCGTTGGCGATGGTGGGGAAGCCGTGCTCGGTATCCGCAGTTGTTGTTCGTTCGCTCTGGGGCTTTCTGCCCTTGCCAGTTGTAAAAAAACTATCTGCGTCCAGGTTTTCAATTCCCTGGTCGTTCAGCCATTCCAGGGCCAGGGCAGCCACCGGAAGTTTCACCGTACTGGCCGGATAGAAATACTCGCCGGGGGCACATCCCCAATCGTAATCATAGTAGGTGAACAAGCCATGGCGGCCTTCGGTGACGAACTCGGTCAGTCGTACCTGCACCTGATACTTCTCCGGGTTTTGGGTCCACTCGCCCCATTCGGGGTGGGCGGCGATGATGCTGTCCAGCGGGTTTTTCTGGGCTGGCAACGTAGCAAGGTTAGCAAATAGCAAAAGTGAAAGCAGCACGGCGACGGACCTCACTTTAAAGTTCTTTATAAAAGCTAGGTCGAAGCCCGGGGTCGAGGACCTCCGGTCCGAGTATCGCCTCGGCCCCTCTAACGAGTACCTCGGACCGGAGGTCCTCGACCCTGGATTCCAACCGGATATGCTGATTCCTTTCCCAGAGTTGAATTTCTTATTCATCATATGAACCTTGCTACTTTGAAGTCCAAACCTACCGAATATTAACTCAAGGCTACCAGATTTTAAATAGCGGCTAACTGCAGTACGTTATTTCCAACTGCTGCTCCTATTTTGAAGGACTATTAGCAAAGGTTACTTCCTACAAAAGCTCTCTTTTTAAATTATTATGTTAGTATTCAATGGATGAATTCTTTTGCCCCGCGATGTGTTTACATTGTGGGGTATTTTATACCGATAACTTGTGTGCTTTACCAGAAAAGTTTTACTGTTCCAGTTGGCCATCGCCTTTTTTTCGTTGTTGGCGACGAACGAACTCCGCGCGCAACTTACCCAGCCATTTTTCCATCACTACTCCACCGCGAATGGGTTGCCGAGTTCGGAAACTTATTGCGTCACCCAGGACCGAGACGGTTACCTATGGTTCGGTACCGATAACGGCGTGGCCCGATTCGATGGCTACGAGTTTAAAACTTATGGACTTGCCGAAGGGTTAACCGACGTTGTCGTTTTTAACGTGGTGGAAGACAGCCATGGCAGGCTGTGGTTTCTCACCTTTTCCGGCCGGGTATTTTATCTGGAAAACGGTCGCTTTATTCCATTCGCGCACAATGAATCTTTAGTAGAGATCAAGCACCGGGTAAAATACCTGAATCTTATTGACGTAACCGCGGACGGTACGTTGGTGATTACGACGATGAGGACCAGAATTTATTCGATTAATCAAAATGGCGAGATCACCAATCTTGATAAAAGTCCAAACCCTGGTTCGCTGATTTACTATCGTAATTTGCCCGGACAACAATTTGGCAGGCAAGGCTATGTCCACAACTTCAACAATTACAGCCCGGCGCTACGGGGCGAGAACATGGACATCAGCATTTTAAAAAACGATGGTTCAATATCAACCAATGTCCTACCCAACGATCAGATCCGATTTAAAAACATTGATGACCAGCCCTTTTACAGTCCAAATTATTTAGCCTATCGCCCCGTGGATGATTTGACGGGAGAAGTCCTGAACATCATCGACGGTCAGATCTATTACCACTCTGCTTCCAATGAAATAACTACTTATCAACACGGACATTCGCTGAGCAACTACGCCATCCCCCATCCGGAAAAAGGTTTTTGGGTCGCACTGGGAAGAGGATTAGGCTTGCTACACGTTTATTTGGTCGACAAACCAACGGGTAAGGTTATTCAAATCGATCGATCCCTATCGGGTGTTTCCGTTAATCACATTGGTTACGATGAGGAGGGCGGTCTTTGGGTCTGTTCACAGGATCGGGGCGTATTTTATTCGCCTAACCCAAATTTGAACACCTACGCCTTCCAAAATGGCGACAACATCTCCGTGCCGGTTGCCCTGCAACTCTTAGACGGAGACCATTACCTGGCTAGTTACGACAGCCGTGAAATCATCAACCATACTATACGGGATGGATCGACGAGAAAACTCAAGCTGATTTTCCAAAAAGTTACCACCGCTTACGATTTACACTATGACCACGAAAACCAGCTTACTTATACCACTAATGGTTTATATGACAATCAAAATCAGCACTTTACCAGTTTCGATAAACTGATCGACATAACTGAATCCGGGATCGGCTACGTAACCTACCTCAAAAGGTACCAAAAGGATGCTCACAGTCGCTATTTTATCTGTGACTCTAACAATGCCTGGTATTTCGACGCCGCCGCCAACATGGGCAGTATTCACAAAGTGTTTGATGACAGTACTCGACAACACAGTGTAAAATGTTTTGGGCAGGATTATCAAAACCGATTTTTAATGGGAACCCTTGAAGGCTTGTACGTTCAGGGACCCGAGGGGCAATTTGTGGCCGACGACCTCGGAATTCCAGCACTGAATACCCGTATATCATCCATCGACCAACTCCTGAACGGCGGTACTTTGATTGCTACCCGCGGGGCCGGATTGGTTTACCTCAGCGCACGAGGGAAAAATACAATCAGTGAAGAAGACGGTCTGGTTTCGAACATCGTCCGGGGCATCCATCAAGCGGATAACGGAGATATCTGGATCAATTCTCTTTCAGGCCTGAGCAAACTTCGATTGGCCCTAAACGGAGATATTGAAGAACTCCGCTCCTTCACCACCCACCACGGGCTGGCCAGCAATGAAATACACGACGTGGACAGTTACAACAATGACATCTGGCTGGCCAGCGGTGGGGGCGTGATCGATTTTGAAGAGGTTCCTTTAAATACGGTTAGTAATCCGCCAATTATCACTTCGCTCACCGTAGACGGCGATGTCATTAGTCCGGATAGTCTGGATTTCTCCCAGGGGCAACATGACCTTAAAATCAGTTTCAATACCATCAACTACCAGATGCTGGGCAAGATACCCTACCGCTACCGCCTGACCTCCACCGACGAATGGGAATATACCAATAGCCGCACCGTGGAATACCCTAACCTATCCTCCGGTGATTACCGATTTGAAGTACAGAGCCGGAACCAGGATCGAATCTGGAGTGAGAGTAACATCCTGTTGCTCTCCATACCCTACCAATGGTATAATCGCTGGTATTTTTATTTACTAGGTGTGCTGACAATCGTAGTCATCGTGGCGGGCATCTTCAAATTGCGCGAGCAACAAAGGATCCAGAAGCAGAAAATACAGGACCAGATCGACGATTTGGAGCGCGCCGCCGTCCAGGCCCAGATGAATCCTCACTTCGTTTTTAACAGCCTGAATTCCATCCAGTATTTCATTTTGCAAAACGACACCAAACAAGCCGTCTACTACCTCTCCCGCTTTGCCAGTCTGATTCGCCAGACTTTAAGGGCTTCGGTAAAGGGTATTCACAGCCTGAAAGACGAGGTAAATATGTTAGAGATTTACCTCAGCCTGGAAAAATTACGTTTCAAGGAAATCTTTGATTACCAGATTGAGTTGAACCCGGATCTACCTGCCGCCACGATAAAGATACCTCCGATGCTGGTACAGCCATTCGTAGAAAATGCTATTCTACACGGACTGGCTGAAGTAGATACCGGCGGGCTGGTAACCGTAACATTTAGCGGCAGTCCCCAAGAGATCGTCGCTACTGTCGTGGATAATGGCTGTGGCTTCGACCCCGCCGCTTCCATTACTTCAGACAGTATGGGCTCCCGCATCACCCAACGTCGTCTTCAGAAAATGGGCCATAATTGCTCCGATCCGGTCCCCGAAAGAATCAGTATCATTTCCAGCACTGGCGAGGATGGCCGGCCACATGGCACCACCGTTACCCTAATTATCCCTGGTATTAATCAGTAAATCACATGTATAAAGCCCTAATTGTCGATGATGAAAGTGACGCCCGCGGCGTCCTCCAAAAAATGCTGGAGTTCTTTTGTCCCGAGGTATCCCGTACCGCCGAAGCGTCCAATAGTACCCAAGCACTATCGCTGGCCAGCAAACGCCACTTTGACCTGGCTTTCGTCGACATCAAACTACGTAGGGAAAACGGCCTCGATTTGGCCCGTAAACTTCAAGTCCATTGCCCGAATATTATATTCGTTACCGCCTACGACGAGTTCGCTCTGGAGGCCTTCCAGACCTCAGCCCTCCACTACCTGCTCAAACCCATTGACCCGGAGCAGCTGCGCGAGGCGGTAAGCCGGGCCACCAGCGGCATTCTGATCAAACAGCCACCCGCCATAAAGCTCAACACCCGCAACGGCATTATTCTTTTGCAGCAACGTGAGATTGACTATCTGAAAGGAGACGGCAATTATTGCACCTTTCATACCGCTACTGGTGAATACCACCTTGTTTCCAGAAACCTTTCTCACTACGTCGATCAGCTTGAGGCACCGGACTTTATCCGTATTCACCAATCCTACCTGGTACGGATGGGCTCCGTAGCCCAATATCTGGTTGATGACGGGTACTGGGCGATTTTGAAGTCGGGCGTAAAGTTGCCAATTTCAAGGCGGCGGAAGGATGAATTTTTGGGGGCTTTGCAGGGGTAGAGTTTTGGGTCTGGGAACTTAAAAAATGGATTTATATCTTACCCAGCACATGCTTATCATCGACGGAAGCACAGCGAAGCCCGTAAGACCACCAAACCAATGCTAGACCTCCTCATCGTAGCCGCCTACTTCGCCATCATCATGCTGGTGGCCCTGCGTGGACGCGATACCAAAACCAAACTGACGGCCGACGACTACTTCCTCTCCTCCCGTAATCTGCGCTGGCCCAGCATCGCCATGTCTACCATCGCCACCAATGTCCAGGGCTACCAGTTTTTGGGGATGATGGGCTCGGCCTATCTCTATGGTCTGGCTCAGGCGAATTTGGAGATCAACGCGGTACAAGGGATTCTACTGGCTGCTTTTGTCTTCGTTCCGCTTTATCTACGACAGGGCATTACTACCATCACTCAATTTATTGAGAAGCGATTGGGGCAAAAAGTAGCTTTGGCTTACAGCATTGCCAATATGGCACTCTTTGCCACCGTCACCCTGGGCGGAGCCTTGTTCTGGGGTGCCTACGCGGCGGAACTGGTCTTTGGGGATTATTTTACTTTCATCAGCGAAGACCGGCTCTGGCGGGTGACGGCGCTGATCATCGGACTGGGCGTCTTCTCTGCCATCTACACCTACTTCGGCGGGCTGGCCGCGGTGGTAAAGACGGACGTGATCCAGTTCGCGATCCTGGTCACCGGCGGCATTATCATCACCGGGGTAGCTATTCATCATCTCGGCGGCTGGGAGCAGCTCTACGTCAAGACCCCGGAACGAATGCACCTCCACTTGGCAGCCGACCACGAAAAGCTGCCGTGGACCCACCTCTTCGGCCTTTTCTTCCTCAACATCAACTACTGGTGCGCTAACCAGACCGTCATCCAGCGTAGTCTGGCCGCCAAGAATCTGCGGGAAGCCCAGATCGGGCTCATGGCCGGTGGCCTCACCAAGTACTTGATGGCCGTCATCATCATTGTGCCGGGCATCGCGCTCTTCGGTATCTTGGGACAGAACGGACTGAGCGACCCAGACATGGCTTTCCCCTACCTCGTCGATACTTATTTGCCCACCGGTCTGAAGGGCATCATCCTCTGCGCCCTCTTCGCCAGTCTGATGAGTACGGTAGATTCCACCTTCAACTCCCTGGCCACCCTTTGGAGTATCGACGTCTACGGCCGCTACCTCAAACCCCAAGCCACCGATACGGAACTGGTCCGCAGCGGCCGCCGCACGATCCTGCTCACTCTCTGCACGGGCATCACGATGGGATTGGTCTTCATGTCCATCAAATTCGCCGATTCGGGGGCGGCTTTCACCCATACGCTCAACGAAATTCGTTATTACGTCAACTGCGGCATCGTAGTACTCATCTGCTCGGCGGTGCTTTTGCTAGCGCCGGCACCCAATATTACCCTTGCCGCTTTTCTGGCTTCGGCACCTTTGAACCTGTTCTTTAAGTGGTGGTTGCCGGAGATGAATTATTTCGTCAGGGCAGGTTTGGTGATCGTAGTCATTTTCCTTTTGTTCCAAGTACTAGGGCAGTTGTTGGCGGGTAAAAAGTCCGCTCGTTGGCGACCTCTATCGAATTTATTTACCGCTCAAAGTAGGGACGTAAAGTGGCTGGGCGTAGGACTTGGCTTGTCACTCGTTGCTTTGCACGTAATTTTCAGTTAGTTCGCGGGCACTGCTACTTTGTTAGAGATCGCCCCTACCAAGTCGTAGGCTGTGAGATTACAGCGTATCGACTTCCGCCCTTAAGTACACCCAAGTATAATAGGCCACGGGAGAGCGGCAGTCTGTTTTCTATACTCCAAATTCTGTTCTCCTTTTTTGGCTTCAAAGTAGCAATGTTTTAGCTCAAGATAATTTAAGTACAACCTAAAAGCGTCGTCTAGAATCCAGGGTCGAGGACCTCTGGTCCGAGTGTCATTCAAGCCGCTCTAACGAGTACCTCGGACCAGAGTTCCTCGACCTTGGGCTTCGCGTATTATGATCTCATAAGCCTCCGTGATTTATATTTTGTCGGAGTTTGCCCCCTGGCAAAATGTAAATCATTGTCTTATCTTGTGTCAGTTTAAGATGAACCGTCAGACCTTTTTACACTTCCTCGAAGAGCCCGCCAAGCTCTATCAACTCCCGCTGATCGAGCTACAGGGGCTGGTACTGGAATTCCCCTACTCCCCTAATCTGCGGTTACTGCTTTTACTCAAGGCCCGACTGGAAGATCATCCCCGCCAACAAGAAATGCTGCAGCAATTGGCCTCCCGCACTTTCGACCGCGAGCACCTTCACGACATGATTCGTGAACTGGACCGTGAGGCCATACGCGAAGAGGCCGCTAAAGAAGAAAGACTGGAGTTACCCGACCTGAATAAGCTGGACTTCGCCTTCGTTACTAACGACAGCCAGGAAGAGGTTGCGGCGAAGGAGAATAGCCTGGCCGCCGAAATCAATCCGCCCCCCGCTCCGGTTACGAGCGAGGACGAGCTACTGGAAACCATTTCCGATGAAGTCCAGTTACCCGACGATGACGACGGCCCCACCCTGGCAGACAGTTTTAATCTGGACGGCATTATCACCGAGACTACTGCCCCGACAAAAACTGTGTCTACCGAGCCTGAAGCAACTCCGGCAACTGACCAGACTGCTGAGATAGCGAACCGGACCACCATTACCGACCTGGACTACCTGGATAATTTGCTGCCCGCCGCCATCAGCATCAGTGAAGTTACCCGTTCCTACTACGCCAGCTACCGCCCGCCCGTTCCACAGCCAATCGAGGAATTGGTCGCCCCGGATAGCGATGGTGACCGCCCCGACAAAGTAAAATCGCGCCTGCGCCGTCACCGTAAAAAACAATTGGATCTACTGAAGCACCGTGAGCGGGATCGCCTCAAAGAGATTGCCCGTCAGAGTGTTAGCGCCCACGACGAGGTAGCCAGTGAGACCCTGGCCAAATTGCTCACCAGGCAAGGGCAGTACGCCAAGGCGATAAAAATGTATCAGCGGTTAAGTTTGCAGAATCCGAAAAAAAGCGTGATCTTTGCGGGCCTTATTCAAGAATTGAAGGAAAAATTATAGTCCCCATGGTCAATCTGCTAACTATCCTGACCGGAATCGTTTGTGTGCTCCTCATGCTGGTCGTACTCGTCCAGAACCCGAAGGGCGGTGGAATCGATTCTACCTTTGGCGGCTCCCAAGCCAATCAGATCATGGGTGCCAGCCGCTCCACTGATTTCATTGAAAAAATGACCTGGGGTCTGGCCATCACGCTGTTTGTTTTGTGCATTCTGGCCTCCCTGGCCATTGGCGGTGTAACTACCGAAATGCCCGCCAACCAGTTTTAAGGAAACTTTACCCTAGTGGTAAACAAGATCCCCCCCACTCCCGCCATTCTTAGGCGGGAACCCCTAGAGGTTTTCTCCCCACCGAGAAAGCCTCTTTTTGACTATACAACTCCCTATGGAAAGTAAAAGACAACGGCAGGTTGCCGAGATCATCAAGCGCAATTTTAGCCTGGTTCTTCAGCAGGAAGGCCCCTACGTGTATGGTGCCAAGCCGCTGGTGACCGTTACCGAAGTAAAAGTGGCCCCCGACATGAGTGTAGCCAAAATCTACCTCAGCATCTGGAACACCGAAAACAAACAGGAAGTCCTGCTGATGATGGAGGAGGAGCAACAGCGCCTCAAGCAAGCTATGGCCAATCGCGTAAAACGCCACCTGCGTCGCTTACCCGAAATGAGCTACTACGAAGACGAAACCCTGGACGAGATGTACAAGGTGAACACTATGTTCGATCGCCTGTACAAGGAAGGGCAAATGGGGGAAGAAGAGTAAGTGGACGCCTCCGGCTTTTGGACGGGCTAAAGCCCTTTTGGACGATTGCTTAAGCAATCTTTTGGGCACTTACTGTTTATCCTTAAGCCCACCTCCAAAAGTGAGGAACGAGCGTCTAAAAGCAAAGCGTCCAAGAGTCGCTTGCGACGTCCAAAAGAGAGGCGAAGCCGAACGTCTTAAAAACCACCGGCAATCCTACTTATAAAGTTGTAACATCGCCACGATCTCCGAATCGTCCATGAGTTCCGGGCACCATTCCAGCAGATAGACGTGCTCTTCGTAAAAAGTGCTGAGCGCTTCAGAGAGAAAGGTCAGGGCCTCGCGCCGGCGGTTACTCACCAGGTTGACGGCCACCGCACCGTAGGCCAGGGCAGCATCGTAGTAATTATCGCGGGCATTTTCGATAACACTGAGGGCTTCTCGTTCGCGGCCTTGCTCCACCAGGAACAATGCGTAAGTTACGTGGGCATCGCTGCGGGTAGGCTGCATTTTGAGGGCCTTGAGAAAAGCTTCCTCGGCCCGTTGGGGCTCGTTGGTGGTCACGCTGCAGCAAGCCAGACCAAGCCAACAATCGGCCGAAGTATTTTCGCAGCCTACGGCACGTTCGTAGTAATGGGTCGCCATACCCCACTTGTTCTCTGCGACACAGCATTCAGCGAGGTGCTGGTAGATATCATACATGCCAGGCTCTACCTCCAGGGCTGATAAAAAGCAGTTCTTTGCTTCTTCGTAGCGTTCCAGTAATTGATAGCTGCGGCCCATCCTCATATTAGTCTCATAGGACTGCTCGGCTTCCGGTAGTTTGAGATAACGTTGGTAAATGCCCAGGGCCTGCTCGAAGCGTTCCAGGTCGAACAACTTATCGGCGTATTCCAGCAGGTAGTCAGGGCGGCTGTCATTCAGGGCCAGGGCATAGCCATAAGATTCAAGCGCAGCGATGTCCTCTCCCAACTCGTTACGCACGAGGCCCAGATAAAACCAGATCAGATCGTTGAAAGGATTTTCATTGGTCAGTTCGGCCAACAAGCCGGCCAGGCGGGGGCGGTATTTATTAAAGACTTCATTGTCCAGCAACTCCGCCAGGGAAGCTTCTTGCCAGGGGTCCAGGCGAATCGCTTCGGTAAAGGCGGTGTAAGCCTCTTTGATCTGGCCGTCGAAGAGCAGTAATACGCCATCGTAAAAAATCAAGCCACTGCGCTGATCCGGGTACTCGGCCATCGGGGTCAGTTGATCCAGGGTGGCACGGGCATCATCGCGATGATCGAAGTGAACCAGAATTTCCAGCCGGAGAACCAGACTTTCATAGTCGGCCGGGGCGTAGATGCTCAATTGGTCCAGGGCGGCCAGAGCGGCTTCTTCGTGGGCATTGATCTTGTGAAGTAATGCTTTCCACTTATAGAATTCGGGAGTGAACCGATACTGCCCACTCGCCTGATCGGCAACTGACAGGGCACGGTCGAAGTCCTCCATACCGAAGTAGTAGGACAAAAGGTCTTCGTATTCTTCTTCGCTCAGAAAAATTTCTTGCCCTTTCAGGCTATTGGCCTCAAATCTGGCGGCCAACTTTTGCAGCGCGCGCTCGCGCCGGTTGTTGTGCTGATTGCTCATATAGGGATAGAGAGGCGGTAGCGTAGTCTCCTGGACCATTGGCTACCACTCGGCTCTAAAATACACTTTATGGCTTGTAAAGTTGCTTAGGCGGGCGGTTTTTTGATTTTGCCCAGTTTTTATTCCCCTCGGTCATCATTACTTCTACGGCCACGCTCGCCCCGTCGCTGCCGGAGGCGTTCTACTAATTCCCGGCGAAAATCCCGGTTGGCACTTTCCAGTCCAATCAGTTTGGCGGCGGGAAGGATCTTAAGGTAGGCTCTCGTCGAGTTCGTTTTGATGGTGTGCATTCGATCCATTCGATCGAGTTGGGCTTCGATCTGACGTCGGGCATCGGCTTCGCTCACAGGCTCAGAATCTTCGACATTACTACGTTGCCGGCGTTCTTTCCGGTCGGATTTACCTTCCTGCATCAGGGCATGTAGTTGCTCTTCATACTCCCAGAAAACGGGAAAAAACTCCGCCGCTTCCGCTTCGGTCAGTTCCAACCGTTCGGTGATAAAGGCTTGGCGAGCCGATTTGATCCGTTCAAAATTCTGTTTGCCTCCGAGTTCACGGTCTTCGCCACCCGGCTGAGCTTGCAGAGCAAATCCGGTTAAAAACACCAGCGAAAACACAGCTAACAATTTTATGATTCGTTGCATGATAAAGTTCTTAATTAATAACATCCTCGGCCAGTAATTCCAGGTCAAAATCCAGAATATTAGCGTCGATGTACTCTTCGATTTCACCGGTTTCCAGTTCGTCGATCTGGTCTTCCCAACTGGTATTGGCAACCACTTCAGTATTATTCTTCGAAGTAGCAGGCAAGCCTGTGGAAGGCCGTAAGAAACTGAATACCGCCATTAAACAGATCATCGCCGCAGCGGCCACTCCCAGCAGCCAGCGGCGATTGGGTCTCGAGCCGAGGGTACGGACTTTTCTTTCATCCGCAACGATGCGTTCGCCAAGCCCCTCGAAGTAATCCACGGATGGCTGGCGAAAGCCATCACCGCCTGCCTGCATTTTGCGCAGCAGTTCGGGTAACTCGTCTTGTTCTTTAATTGGTTTCATGGAAGTAATTAAAGCAGGTTATTCATTTTGTAGCAGTTGAGCACTGATTTTTTTCGCCGCCAGGTGATAGCTGGCTTTGAGCCCGCCCACGGAAGTACCAAGGGTATCGCTCATTTCCTGGTAGGGCATTTCATCGAAGTAACGCAGGTTAAACACCAGACGTTGCTTATCCGGCAAGCCGGCGATAGCCGCCTGTAATTTGCGCTGGGCTTCATCTCCATCGAAATAAGGCTCGGCACGAAGTTTTTCATCCACCCAGTTTCCTTCCTGTTCAGGTGTGACAGAGAGGCGGCGGCGACGTTTGTCCAGCCAGTTCAGGCTTTCGTTGCTCGCGATGCGGTACAACCAGGTGTACAACTTGCTGTCGCCACGGTATTTTTCCATACCCCGGTAAGCTTTCACCAGGGTATTTTGCAATACGTCGTCGGCATCCGCACTCAGATGTACCATGCGTAGGATGTGGGCGTGGAGTCTGGGTCCGTAAGTGTCTACCAATTCTCTGAACGCCCGTTCCTTTTGGCGAGGATCGGTGAGTGCCAGGCGTAATTCCCGGTCCGGATGCTGAGCGTGAAGGGAAATAGTCAATGAATTTTTCTTAGCTACAAGGGTTGGACCGTTGGTCTGTACGAAGGTTTAACGATTGAAGTTAGATATTTAGCATTGCTACTTTGAAGTCAAAAAGACACTAGATACTGGATGCTGGATGCTGGATATCCTCATTAACACTCCTTGATCGAGTCTCTGGTGTCTGATATCTAGCGTCTTTTTTGATATTCTACAAGAACAATCCCCCTTCATGCGTTTACCTGTCAACAATTGATACCAAAATTAGTCTTATGACCCGCTTTTTAACCCTTTGCCTGCTCTGTTGCGGGCTTTTCACCGTCCTGACCGCCCAAGCGCAATATACCGTGGAAGTAGGTGCCTTTCAGGATGCCGATCAGGGCGATTTCGCCGAAATAAAGCCATTGGGTTTTGTCTATGGCAGTAAGATTGGCGACAACGTCCATCAGGTATACCTGGGCACTTTTGAAGATTTGAACAAGGCCGAAACTTTGTCGATGCAACTGCGCGCCCGAGGTTTTCGTAACGCCCGCGTTCTGCAACGCCCGCCCGGCCGTAGTGTAGCCGTTATTCAGATGGCCACCAAACTGCTGAGCAGCCCGATCGACTGGGTAGATATGGGAAAGGTGGGCAACATCTTTGTGGAAAATGTGGATGATAAACTAAAAGTGATGACGGGCGCCTATGCCGACGTGGCCGCCGCTCAGGCCGCACTGCCTTCCGTGCGCAGTATGGGTTATAAGGATGCTTTCGTAAAAACCATCGATTTTAATCGTCTTATTCCCATCGGGGCTTTTGAAACCGGGGTAAAAGAACCACTGATTCCGATTCAGCTCAATCCGCAGCAACAACCGGTGAACAACAACCCGGCCACTTACGACAATACTGGTGTGCAGCAGCCTCAGGCCGGCGTGGTTTACCCTGGCAACTCTGCACCGAACACTTACAATGGCGTACCCACCACTCCTCCAAGTACTGGCAACGTCGTTGCCCCGGGCACTACCCTTCCCGCCGCCAACCTACCAAATATTCGCGGCCGTTTCAAACGGGAAAGCGCTACCCGGCTGCAAACCGTGCTGAAGGAGAAAGGATTCTACACCGGCCAGGTAGATGGCTATTACGGTGGTGGCACCCAAGCTGCTTACGACCAGGCTTTCGCAGGCCAGCATGATCTGAAAAAATACCGTGCATTGGTGCCACTGCTGGAAGTACCGGCCGGTGACGCTGTAATGCGTTGGCCGTCCAGCTCTGTACTGCTGGCCGTATCCAAAGACATGGCCGGTGGCCTAACTGACAATCAACTGGCCGCTCAGAGTTACGCTGCCCGCCAGCAGCTCTATTCCGCCCGCCAGCCCCTGAGTGCTTCGGCCACCGCCCGGGCCAACAGCTGGAGTGAAACCCTCTGGGCCAACCTCGGCAACTGGGCCGCCGAAGACCCTGTACATGCTCATATGCATAGCGCTTTCCGTCTGGCTTACTACCAGACCCAGGTATTGCTGGAAGACCACTATATGGATAAAGGCTTCAACGCCGATGCCGCCAAGGACCTGGCGCTGGCGACCTTGCAAAATATGGTGGGGGCTGATTTGGAGCGGTTTTTGTATTAATTTTGGGCCTCTCCCTAGCCCTCTCCCGAGGAGAAGGGACGCTCCGAACTTAGAGCTTGTTTGGATTTCTATTTCCTAAAAAACAAGCATTTATGAACCTGGCGTCACCAAAAATTAGATCGCTTGACCCGCCAAGCTCACAATTTTATGGTATAGTCAGAACCATAAATCATTGTTTTTCAGTTCATAGCAATTCCCAAACAAGCTCTTAGCTGTAGACACACCTGCGGGCACGTTGCTCGCACGTCATAACGCGGAGCGTCCCCCTCTACTCCGGAGAGGGGTTAGGGGAGAGGCCAAATCATCTTCATGACCAATTTCCGCCGCCTTCTAGCCTACCTCTCCCGCTATCGCGGCCTGGTTTCCCTGGCGATCATCAGCAACATCCTGACCGCCGTCTTTACGGTAATCAGCATTCCTTTGCTTAAGCCTTTTCTCGACATTCTCTTCAAGAGCGAGGCAGAACTCAATGCCGCTGCTACGGAAGATAACGAAGAAATCGCTTTGGAATCTGCCGAGAACCTGGAGCTCTTCCTCAGCAATCAGATTACGGATTGGGTGCTGGAATTCGGGCGGGAAACCATACTGGGCTACGTTTGCCTGGCCATTTTAGCGGCTTTTCTGCTCAAGAACCTTTTCCGTTATCTGGCACTATTTTTCATGGCCCCGGTGCGTAATGGCGTTATCCGCGATTTGCGTATGGGCCTCTACGATAAACTACTCAGCTTACCGTTAGCTTATTTCAACGAAAGCCGTAAGGGCGACCTCATGGCTCGTCTCACCAGCGATGTGCAGGAGGTCGAAAGCAGTATCCTCAATGTACTCGAAGCCATTTTTCGTGAACCGTTCATCATCATCGGCGCACTGGCCTTTATGATCTACGTCAGCCCCACCCTCACTGGCTTCGTCTTTTTACTCATCATTTTTACGGGTGTGGTCATCGGCGGTATTGGTAAGCGGCTTAAACGAGCCAGCGGGGAAGTACAGGAAAAGCTGGGCGATATCGTCTCCCGCACTGAAGAAAGTCTCGGAGGACTCCGCATCATCAAAAGTTTTGGCGCGGAGGAGTATACCCGCAGCAGCTTCGGCCGGCTCAACAACGATTACAAAAACCTGCTCACCCGTCTCCTCTGGCGGCGCGACCTTTCCAGCCCCCTCACCGAATTTCTCGGCATCGCCACCGTTGCCCTGCTTCTTTGGTACGGCAGTCGCCAGGTCTTCTCCGGCGACCTGGAAGCGGGCACCTTCATCGCCTTCATCTTCGCCTTCTACAACGTCATCGACCCGGCCAAGAACTTCAGTAAAGCCTGGTATAACGTACAAAAAGGCCTCGGCGGCCTGGAGCGTATCCATTACGTCATGGACCTCCAAAATGAGATCGTGGAAGTAGAAAATCCATTACCTCTGAAAGAAGTTGGTAGTGGAGTGGCTATCAAAGTAGCAAGGTTTTCTTACCAACAAGAGACCAATGGCTCCGCGCCCTCCCCCACAAGCGAGGAACGAGCGTCCAACAACGAGGTATTAAAAGGAATCAGCTTTCAAATACCCAAAGGCAAAGTGGTCGCCCTGGTCGGTGCCTCCGGAGCCGGAAAATCGACCATCGCCGATCTGCTTCCTCGCTTCTATGACCTTACCGGTGGCAGCATCGAGATCGATGGCAAGGATATCCGTCAGGTCAGCCTGCGTGACTTGCGCGACCGCATGGGCATTGTCAGCCAGGAAGCCATTCTCTTCAACGACACCATTTATAACAATATCGTTTTCGGGCAAAAGAACGTTACGCCACAGCAAGTCGAAGAAGCTGCCCGCGTAGCCAACGCTCACGATTTCATATCGTCCTTTCCCAATGGCTATCAGACCAATATTGGTGACCGCGGCGGAAAACTCAGTGGTGGACAAAGGCAACGGGTGACCATCGCCCGTGCTATCCTCCGCGATCCGGACATTCTCATTCTCGACGAAGCCACCTCGGCTCTGGACAGCGAATCCGAAAAGCTGGTTCAACAAGCCCTCCAGAAATTGATGGAGAACCGTACCGCCCTGGTCATCGCCCACCGCCTCAGCACCATCCAGCACGCCGACGAGATCATTGTCCTGAATGAGGGCCATATCATTGAGCGTGGACGGCACGCCGAACTGCTGGCTAAAGATGGTGCTTACCGTAAGCTGGTGGAATTGCAGGGGCTTTAGAAGATTGTAGCTTGTGAGTCAGCCATCCTGTGTCGGTATTCAAAAAGGCAGATGAAATTGGCGCCGGCTTACCCAAATCGCATTGCTTCTATGAAGTCCTCCCCATAAATTACGCATACCATTTAAATCAAATCATAGCCCTGCCTCCGCATACCCCAAAAAATCACCGCCGCTTATCTGAAAAGCGTAGTTTTTTCGCAAAGAGCCGCAAAACATGTTTTTTTCGCCAGATGTTCGAAAACAATATTTTTCGCCCTTTTTTGACCATTTAACGAACACACAGTCAGACGTTTGCGTATTACCATCGAACCAATTAAACAACAGCATTATGTTACGTTACGCACTTATTTTCTTCGTTATTGCATTAGTCGCCGGTGTACTCGGTTTTGGTGGTATCGCAGCTGGTATGGCTGGAATCGCTAAGATTCTATTCTTTGTATTCCTGGCTCTGCTAGTAATTTCCCTGATCTCCGGTGCACTCAAGAAAGTGTAAGAGAATCTCTAACAAGATAAAAAATCACAGAAAGCCGCTGACTCATCAAGTCAGCGGCTTTTTCAGTTGTAGTTAACAATATGCGAACTCCTAGCCCGGCGTCTGTCCGCCTTGCTGTAACATATACAAGTGATTGGCCAGAATCGCTTCTACGCGACTCTTGAACTCCTCGTTACCGCTTTGCTGGCCGGCCTGTACCAACCGTTGCATAACGGATAAGGCCTGACTGTATTCGGTCTGGTAACTACTGGTCAGGTCGGCATCGCTGAGGCTTTCGTAGAAATCCAGTTCGTCAGCAGTGTTCTTGGCCAGTATTTCCACGTGCGGCAGGGCACGGTCCCAGGCTTTGGCCCGGAAGTACACATCCAGCATGAAGACGGTGTTGTACTTATAGCGGAAGTTAAAATCGGGGAAGGCCTCGAAGTACTGATCGGCAATTTCCAATGCCTTTTCATCTTCTCCGGATGCCAGGAACTCCATTGCCGTGCGACGCATGGTCAACTGCATAGCTTGCAGGGCCGGGGCGTAGCTGGAATTGACGTGGGTATCTACTTTATCGAAATTACCCCATTTCCATTTATTCAGGATGATGTCGTAATTCTTTTCCGTGTCTACCTGGCCGGAACCGATCACTCCGTAAGCAGAATCATTTTCGTGCTTGGTTACGGTAAGTTTCAGGCCCAGACCTTGCAATTGCAGGTAAGGCTGGAGTCCCATCATCTTGGACGGCTGACAGGTTACGGCCCAGTAGATCGGGCGATCGTACATATTGGAGTTGATGATGTCCAGGATGGCAATCTCGTCTTTCAACAAACGGGTTTTATTCACCCTTACCGGGATACGGCTAACGGGTTGGTCACCGGAAGGAATCAGGCCGGCTGCTCTTGCTTTCGGCACGTTCACGTTGATAGCCACGTTACAACTGGAGTAGAAAGTTTCCAGTGTGCGCCCCCCGTTGCGGAAGGGCTGGTCACTACCGAGTTCATTGATCAGATCGGATAGCGCGCGGGGACGATCCTGACTACAGGGTCCCTCCTGGTTAGCGGCATTTACCCGATAAACCTGATTACGCTTGCGGCCACGGAGGGCATCTTTCGGGATGGTCAGGTTAATCGCCGGGCTGTCGTTCACCTTGCGGCGCAGCAGGTCAATGTACCAATCCACGGCAATCAGGCTGAGGTTGACTACCCGTACGTCTCGTCGAATATTTTCTACCTCCTGGGCGTACCAGAGTGGATAGGTATCATTGTCTCCATAAGTGAAGATGATCGCGTTCTCTTCCACGGAATTGAGGAAGTTGGCCGCATAGTCACGGGATGCTTTATGGTAACGGCGGCTGTGATCGTCGAAATTCTGGCTGGCCATCAAGACTGGCGCAACTAAGACAAGAACGGTGATTCCGGCGGCTACCGGCAAGCCTGACTGCCCCAGCTTATCCTTAGCCATGGCATATAGCGCCGGCACAGCCATACCCATCCAGATACAAAAGGTGAAGAAAGAGCCCACCAGTACGTAGTCACGTTCACGGGGTTCATTCGGAGGCTGGTTGGTATAGATAATGATTCCGATTCCGGTAATCACGAACAGACCAAGCAGACCGGTAAAGTCATTCCCTCGTCTTCCGGCGTGCCAAATCAGGCCCAGCAGACCGAAGAGGAATGGAATGAGGTAATAAGTGTTGCGAGCGGGGTCTTCGATCATCTTGTCCGTTAACTCGCTCTGCTCACCGAGGCGCATTTCATCGATAAAGCCAATGCCACTGATCCAGTTGCCAGCGGATTTATCCCAGCTATAGAAGCCCTGCTGACCGTTCTGCCGGCCGGCGAAGTTCCACATAAAGTAACGCCAGTACATCTGTCCCAGCTGGTAGTTCCAGAGGAATTTGATGTTATCCACGAAATTCGGTCGGTTGCCGGGTAAGGGTTGCTGTGGGTCCAGCCCCATCCACTGCTTATACAAACGGGGGCGGCTCTGGCTTCCGTCGCTCATCCGGGGGAAGAACATCATGTCCTTCTTCGGGTATTCCGGGCTGATTTTGTAGGTAACGGCTTCTTCGTATTTGCCGTTTACCAGGCCGTAGCGTTCTTCGACGTCCGTAGCAATGACCTGAGCGTCGAAGCTCGGGCCGTAGAGCAGACTTCGCTCACCGTACTGCTCCCGGTTAAGGTAAGGCAGGAGGCTGGTGACGTTGTCCGGATTATTCATGTTCACCGGCGGCTTAGCCTCGGCGCGGATCAGTACAACCCCTACGGTGCTGTACGCGATCACCAACAAGGCGCTGGCCACGAAAAACTGCTGCCAACTGCTGCTGTTCTTGCGATGGGCGTAACGCAGACCGAAGTAGATACCGGCAACGACCAGTGCCAGCGTAGGAACGATGCCCGAATGAACCGGCATTCCCAAACTGTTGACCATGAAGATCTCCAGGCCGTGCCAGATGTTTGGAATACCTACAATGATGACCGACTGAATAAATACGATCACCGCTACCCCGGCCAGCACCGAAGCCACGATCCCCAGCCAGGTCGTGCGGCCTTCCCACTTCTTAAAGTAGTAGAAGATGGCCATGGCCGGAAGCGTCAGGATACTCAAAAGGTGAACACCGATGGCCAGTCCGGCGCTGAAAATGGTCAGCATCAGCCAGCGGTCGGCGCTGGGCACATCCGGTAAGGTGTACCACTTGATCATCGACCAAAGCGTCAGGCAGGTAAAGAACAGGGACATGGCGTACACCTCCCCTTCCACGGCTGAAAACCAGATAGAAGTACAGAAGGCAGTCGCCAGACCTGCTACCAGACCGGCGCCGGCCAGGGCGATGTTCTCTCCCTGGGGAACTTCAACTTCCTCGTTGCGTCCGTAGTAAGCCAGTTTAGACAAACGTATCGTCACCCAGGCCACAAAGCCGGCGGAGAAAGCCGTACAGACTCCACTCATCAGGTTTACGGCGAAAGCGATATCTTCCGGGTTACTGCTGAATATCTCGGCAATGAAAGTGAATATCCGGCCGATCAGCAGGAACAATGGGGCTCCCGGCGGGTGAACCACCTGTAGCTTGTAAGCACCCAAAATAAATTCCCCGCAATCCCAGAGGCTACCGGTGCGCTCGGCGGAGAGAATGTATACAATCATTGCGATGCCGAAAACGGCCCAGCCAATGATATTATGAAGTCGGTTAAGTTTACCCATGGTATAATTGTAGACCGCAAAAATAGCAAATTATTGTCGCCCCCATAGTCGTTGACTATTCATTGACGTTCTACACCGCCAACGTCATTGCGTTCAAGCGTACCGCAGATAAAATAGTTACCTTTGCCGCATGGATTTATTGCTCACCCTGGGACTGATCTACCTTGCTTACCGCGGCTACCGTTGGTATGCCGGGCTGCAACAACAGGTGCAGGCCGGACCTGACAACGATCCGAACCGCGTGGACCCCCAACAACGGCGGGAAGACGATTACATCGATTACGAAGAAGTAGAATAATGCCCAAGCAGGAAAAAGAAGCCCCCCGTTTCAAAGGACGCATCAGCGACTGGGTGCTGTACAACAACCACCAACTAATCGCTTTTAACAAACCGGCCGGCCTGAGCGTACAACCCGACCGCAGTGGCGACCTCGCCCTAAGCCAGATGGGTGCCGCCTATACCCGTACCGACCTCCAGGCCGTCAACCGACTCGATCGTCCCGTCAGCGGCGTGGTACTCATGGCCAAAAAGGCCCGGGCCCAGAAGCAGGTAGGCAAGCAGTTCGAGGCTGGCAGCGTAGAAAAAGTGTACCTCGCCATCGTCGGTGAACGCCCGCCCAAGGACGAAGACACCCTGGTCAATTTCCTCCGCGAAAAGAACCATAAGAATAACAAAACCGAAGTAGCCGCAGAAGAAGGCCCCGACACCCGCCGCGCCGAACTCCACTATAAATACCTGGCCAGTGGCGAACGCTACCACCTGCTGGAAATTCGTCCCAAAACCGGCCGCAAACATCAGATTCGCGTCCAGCTGGCCCACCTCGGTTGTCCGCTTCGTGGCGATACCAAATACGGTTTCAAGCGCAGCAACGAAGGTGGCGTCATTGATCTCCACTCCTGGAAACTCACCTTTGCACATCCGGTCAGCGGAGAAGCAGTAGAATTAAAAGCGGAATTGCCGGAGGGAGCGGTCTGGGAAATTGCGAAGGAGCTTTAGTCTCTCGTATTTGTGGGGCATGATGGTAGTGTCGATAAGTAAGTCATCTCAAGAGTGGCAACCACCACTTAATCGTTACGATCAGACTTTTTTCTACAACCTCTTTCACATTTGAAAACAAAACCCTAATTTTGCGTTCCCAATTACAACTGCTCAGGTGGTGAAATCGGTAGACACGCCAGCTTGAGGGGCTGGTGCTCGCAAGAGCGTGCAGGTTCAAGTCCTGTTCTGAGCACAATGCATAACGGAAAATCTTCTCACGAGGGTTTTCCGTTTTTTGTTGGCAGAAATTGTCGGTTTGGCCTGACAGTTTGTCCTTTTTCGCCCCTGGCCCTTGATTTGTAGTTGAGATGGAAGCCTTGCTACTTTGAAGTCTAAATACACTGGATCAAATACGCTAGATACCAGACGTATTATTGATAACAACTTAGTGTCTAGCATCTCACGTCCAGCACCTCTTATGACTTCAAAGTAGCAAAGCCAATAAAAACACAACCGCTAAAATTTACCGAAAAGATGAGCAAGAAAGACAAGCAAGAAATCCCCGATCAGGAAGAACAGTCATTGAATGAGGAGGCTGCGGCTGAGCAGGAACAAGCGACCGAAGCCGGAGCGACCGAAGAAACAGTTGATAGTGATGTTTCCGGCTCCGATGCCTTGATCAACGAGATGAACGATCGCTACCTGCGCCTTTTTGCTGAGTTTGAAAATTATAAAAAGCGCACCATGCGCGAACGGCTCCAGTTGATGGAAACCGCCGGTAGTAAAACCATGAAAGCGTTGATGCCCGTATTGGACGATTTCGACCGCGCCCGTAAAGCTGCCGAAAGCGACGAGGCCAAACTGGCCGAATACGAAAGCGGTGTGGGACTGATCGTTAAAAAAATGTATACCGCCCTCAAAGGACTGGGACTGGAGCCGATGGAAAGCACCGGTGCAGACTTTGACGCCGACAAACACGAGGCCATTACTGAAATTCCCAGCCCCGATATGGCCGGCAAAGTTGTGGACACCGTGGAAAAAGGATACATCCTGAACGGAAATATTATTCGCTACGCCAAGGTGGTCGTAGGTAAATAAGTTCTTTTGGTCACCCACGGTGACCGGAGAATCAATAAACAAGACTATGGCAAAGCGAGATTTTTATGAAATACTCGGCGTTGACAAAAACGCCGACGACAACACGCTCAAGAAGGCCTACCGCAAGTTGGCCATGAAGTACCACCCGGACCGCAATCCGGACGACAAGGTTGCCGAAGAAAAATTCAAGGAAGCCGCCGAGGCTTACGAAGTCCTCAGCGATGCCGATAAGAAAGCTCGTTACGACCGCTTTGGCCACGCCGGAGTAAATGGTCAGGGCGGGTTTGGCGGTGGCGCCGGCGGTATGACCATGGAAGATATTTTCAGTCAGTTCGGCGATATGTTCGGCGGCGGTGGCGGTGGAGATGCTTTCGGCGGCGGCTTTTTTGGCGGCAGTGGCGGCGCCCGGCGTCAGGCCCGTGGCGAACGTGGCAGCAACCTGCGGATCAAAGTACCCCTGACCCTCGAGGAAATTGCCAAGGGCGTCACAAAGAAGATTAAAGTAAAACGACAGGTAAGCTGTGATGTCTGCGACGGTTCCGGCGCCAAGGATAAATCCAGCGTGGAGACCTGCCGCACCTGTTCCGGTAGCGGGGTGGTTCGTCAGGTACGCTCTACTTTTCTGGGGCAGATGGCGACAACCACGACTTGTCCTACCTGTTCCGGCACCGGTAAACAGATCAAAGCCAACTGTACCAAATGCCGGGGCGAGGGCCGCAACTACGAGGCCGATACCATCGAAGTTCCTATTCCCGCCGGTGTGGAAGAAGGCATTCAACTGAGCATGCGCGGCAAGGGTAACGCCGGACGCCGCGGCGGTCCGGCCGGGGACCTGCTGATCAATATTGAGGAAAAACCCCACGAGTTCCTGCAGCGCGACGGCCAGAAAGTAGTCTATGACCTCTTCCTGAATTTTGCCGACGCAGCCCTGGGCACCAGCGTGGAAGTACCGACCATCGACGGGCAGGTACGTATTAAAGTACCCGCCGGCACCCAAAGCGGTAAGATCTTCCGCTTGCGCGACAAAGGCCTGCCAATGGTACAGGGCCGCGGCCGTGGTGACCAATTGATCCACGTCAATGTATGGACACCCAAAAAAGTCAACAAGGAAGAAACCGCCTTGCTGGAACAACTACGGGAGATGGAAAACTTCAAGCCTCCGACGAAGAAAGGTGAGAAAGGCTTCTTCGAACGTATGAAGGAATATTTCAACGAGTGATGCGGCCGGCATTTGATTCGCGTGGGAATCAAATGCCGGCTTTCGCCTGCGGCTACTCCAAACTTTTCACTTTAAGGAAATATCGCTCCGTGGCATGGCGTTGGCATATTTATGCGGCCTCTCTCCGGACAGGCCTATACACCAACTATGAAGCACATTATCACTACCTTTCTTGCCCTCACCCTCATGGCCTGTGGGCCTACCTACCTCTACGAGAAAGAGCAAGCAGTGCCCCAAACTGGCTGGTCCTACGAAAACAGCCAGGAGTTCATTTTCAGCATCAGGGACACCAGTCAATTGTATGCCTTGCACCTGCGGCTCGGTCATTCCCCGGAGTTCTTTGCCCAAAATTTATACGTAAAAGTCTACACCACCTTCCCGAACGGAGAGGAACTGGCGGAAGAAGTTTCCTTACAATTGGCGGATAAATTCGGTCAGTGGTACGGAGACTGCGACGCGGAGAACTGCCAGATCGATATTCCGATTCAACCGGTCGCTTATTTCGAGCAGGCCGGGGAATACAAGATCCGGGTGGCCCAACATTCACGACGGGAACCATTGGAGGGTGTTAGTGGAGTTGGTTTTGCAGTTGAAGTGCTGGGCAATGAACTGCCTGCTGGCTAATTAGACCGGTTGAGCCGCTCTACATTGGAAATAATTTTACTGACGATTTGCCGCTCTCCTTTTTCAGGATCGTCGGCGGTAGCACTACGATCCTGTTGTAAGACCGAGGCTCCGTCGCTGGCCCGATACATGCGGTAAGTCGAACTTATCTGAAGGTTCGGTAACCGGCCAGTCGTTTTACTCTCCACGTAAAGGATATAATCATCTTTCAATCCTTCAATCCGGCCTTTTCCAAGGTCGCCGGTTTTAATCTTTTTGAACGAACTGCTCGTCAGGAAATCGGGATCTGCCTCTAGGACGTGGACATCGAATTCCGTCAGTAGAGAATCCAGTACCCTGGCTTTACGCTTGGCAACTACTTTATCACGGTTAATGATGGCGTTGCGTTTGTAGTACAGGCCAATGGTTGGTTTCGATTTGATTTTCAGGCTACTGACATTCAGATTTGCCGGTTTCAGATCCGCAGTTGAGACTTCAGTTTTCTGAAAAGTCGAAGGGGATTTAAATGCAGGATCTACGCTCGGATTCGTCGGAGTGGCGGTGCCGGGTTCTTGTTCGACCGCCGGCTCGACTTTGCTGATCTCGCCCGTTTTACCCCCGGGAACGTCTCCGCTATTTCCACCAATTGTTCCCGATGCCCACAAGACCGCGAGGATCAGTACCAACCCTACACCGATCAGTACCGGCACATTGGGAATACTGGATTTCACGACCTGCTTTTCCAGCGCGGCTCTCGGATCGTTCACTCTTGGTCCAGCGGGTACTTCCGGAGGCAGCTTTTCCGCTCCGTCAGCCACCCGGTTAATCAGTTTCAGTACCCGATCATTGAGCCGTTCGGATTCTATTCCCCGCATTTCGGCCGTCATTTGCCCACTCTCCCTTTGCAGGCGGTTATAACGGGCCTCCACTTTCAATAATTCATCGCGCTGGTCGCGGGAAAGGTCTAAAGCAGCAATTTCTTCAAACGCCAGTGGCAATTTACCCTCCAGAATATGTTCTTTGATCTCCTGGTACATATAACGAAGTTAGGAAAAAGTTTTTTTGGCTTCAACTCCGAGCACGAAGGACAATTCCGAGGAGCCTGCGCTGATCACCGAAGGTCATCAGCGAAGCTAAAGTAGCAAAGTCTTCGTCCGGTTTTGACCGGAACACGTGCTTACTTTCTGAAGGTCAGTGCCTATTTCAGCGCTTCAATTTTACGTCCTCCGATCCTTTTTCTGGTTATTCTAAAAAACTTTGCTACTTTGAAGTCCGAATATCCCCTTGAGTAAATACAAACATTCATTTCTATTTACCAAACACACTATTAAGATGCTAAAAGAATTTAAGGATTTCATCATGAAGGGCAACGTGCTCGAACTGGCCGTGGCGGTAATTATCGCCGGAGCTTTCGGAGCCATCGTCACTTCCTTTACCAACGATGTGCTGATGCCACCGATTGGCATGGCTCTGGGCGGTGTCGACTTTTCCGATCTGGCCATTCAGCTCAGTGAGCCCGTGATGAACGCCGACGGGGAAGTAGCCCAAGAGGCCGTCTCTATCCGCTACGGTATGTTCATTCAGAAAGTGATCGATTTCATCATCATCGCCTTCATCATCTTCATGATCGTACGCACCTACAACCGTATGAATGCTAAGCCAGAGCCGGAAGCTCCAGCTCCCGACCCCGGACCAACCGAGAAAGAACTGCTGGCGCAGATCCGCGATTTGCTCGCCAAGCAATAGGTTAAAAAATTGGAGGTAGAAGGAGTGAATGTTGTGGACTCGCAAGCTCTTTACTTCAGTCCTTCAACCCTTCTTTTCAACCACCCCGTAAATCTTGTTGCCCCGACTCTGTCGCGGACTGGCAGGATTTACGGGGTTTTTATTTTACCTTTGCAACGCTTTTGATAATCAGTGTGTTAGTTACTTATGTTCGCAGAATATGACGTCATTGTAGTAGGAGCCGGCCACGCCGGCTGTGAAGCCGCCATTGCCGCCGCCAATCTCGGTCAGCGCGTAATGCTGGCCACCATGAATATGCAGACCATTGCCCAAATGAGTTGCAACCCCGCTATGGGTGGCGTAGCCAAAGGGCAGATTGTCCGTGAGATAGATGCCTTGGGCGGCTACAGTGGTATTGTTACCGACCGTACCATGATCCAGTTCCGGATGCTGAACCTCAGCAAAGGACCGGCCATGCACTCTCCCCGCGCCCAGAGCGACCGGATGACCTTCGCCAACGAATGGCGGATGATGCTGGAGGCACACCCCAACGTTGATTTCTGGCAGGAAATGATCACTGGCATCATCGTAAAGGACGGACGGGCCAAAGGCGTTTATACCAGTCTCGGCCTGGAAATCCCGGGCAAGACCGTAGTACTGACCAATGGCACCTTCTTGAACGGTATTATCCACATTGGCGAGAAACAACTCGGTGGTGGCCGGGCCGGAGAACGGGCCGCCAAAGGCATCACTGAACAGCTGGTAGAACTGGGTTTCGAAGCCGGCAGAATGAAAACCGGCACCCCCGCCCGCATCGATGGTCGCACCCTCGATTATTCCAAAATGGAAGAGCAGCCCGGTGACGACAACCCCGGTCGCTTCAGCTATACTGAAACCCCGGAGCTTAAGGATCAGCTCCCTTGCCATATTGCTTACACCAGCCCGAAAGTGCACGATGTGTTGCGGGAGGGTTTTGACCGTAGCCCGATGTTTAATGGCCGTATACGTGGCCTTGGCCCGCGTTACTGCCCCAGCATTGAAGACAAGATCGATCGCTTTGCGGATAAAGACCGCCACCAGCTTTTCGTAGAGCCGGAGGGGCGCAGCACTTGTGAAATTTACGTGAACGGATTTAGCTCTTCCCTCCCAGAGGAAGTGCAGTATAAAGCGATTCGCCAGGTAGAGGGTTTCGAGAACGCCAAAATGTTCCGTCCCGGCTATGCCATCGAGTATGATTTCTTCCCACCCACCCAGCTGAAAGCTACGCTGGAAACTCGTTTGGTGGATGGCCTCTACTTCGCCGGACAGATTAACGGCACCACCGGCTACGAAGAAGCTGGCTGCCAGGGTATGATGGCGGGTTACAACGCCGCCCTGAGCGTGATGGAAAAAGATCCTTTTGTACTTAAGCGCAACGAGGCTTACATCGGCGTACTCATCGACGACCTGATCAACAAGGGCACCAACGAGCCCTACCGTATGTTTACCAGTCGGGCGGAGTACCGTATTCTACTGCGACAAGACAACGCCGATCTCCGGTTGACCCCTTTGGCAAATGCCATGGGTGTACAGGGAACCGACGAGCGACTGGAACGCGTACGGGCTAAAGAAGACGGTATTAAGTCTATCCGTAAATTGCTGGAAAAGGTCAGCGTTTCTCCCGATCAACTGAATGACTGGCTGGGTAGCATCGGTACTGCCCCACTGAAACAAAAAGTAAAGGCCAATTCTGTCCTGCTCCGCCCTCAGGTAAAGCTGGACGAGTTGATTGAGCAAGTTCCCGCACTCGCCGAAATCCGCAGCGGTTTCGACGCCGAGATTCGCAATATGGCCGAAACCAACCTCAAGTACGAGGGTTATATCGAGCGTGAGCAGATCGTAGCCGATAAAATGCTGCGGCTGGAAGGGATCAAACTGCACTCCGATTTCAACTACCATGGTTTGCAAAGCCTAAGCATGGAGGCGCGTACCAAGATGTCCGAACTAAAACCGGCCACCATCGGCCAGGCCAGTCGGATCAGCGGAGTTAGTCCATCGGATGTCAGTGTGTTGCTGGTACACTTGGGCCGCTAGAGAGCTTAATTCGGCTGGTAATAAAATGGCAATACCTTTTTGATCGGCCGCAGCGAATCCCCGTTTCTGGAATATTCGAATCTCGTTATTTCCAGTTGTTGCAGCCCGGGAGTTTCCCGGCTAAGCGGCAGGTACTTTACTAATTTTGGAAAAGGGTAGTTTTTGCTATCGAATAAAACGGCATCATCCATGTTCAATTGCCGCCCATTAAGCCTGAGTTCGAATATCTCACGGAAATAGTTAATGAAGTCATTTTCCGGCTTTTTTTCATCAGCATTCATGGTACGTTTAGCATTATTGAAACCCACGATGAACTCAGAATTCAGGACGGACTCATTCAGGCGGTTCACCTCCGGGAATTTGCATTCGATGGTGGCAGCATATTCAGGTAGAATGAATAAGGAAACCTTGTTGATGGGCCGTGACACCATATCCGCCCCCACTAGGTAACGGGAAGGTTGGCGCAAATCATCCTCCCGCAGGTTTTCGTAATAAAACTCCTTGCTGAACTCCCCCTCAAAGATCTCTTGGTCGCTAAAATACCTCGCATCATAGAACGGTCCTCCCTGAAACGAAAAACTAACTGCTACGAGAATAAGTAAGATATAGGGAACGGCGATCAAGACCATCCGCCGGCCAAATTTATCATCAATGAAGTTGTAGTAAAGCGGTCGGTAAATACGCGCTAACGTCACGAAGCCGAAAAAGCGGTAGACCGGGTAGTAGAACCGGCTCAGCCAACGAATACGCTTTACCCAACCGAGCGTCATAAAATCTAACAGGTAGAGCAGGCCCAGGACTAAATAAATCGCCATAAATATGAATGGACCGACGTATAATCCTTTCACATCTACCAACTCGGCGAATTGCATAATACCGTACATGATCAGAATCATTACACCCCAATAAAAAAAGAAACCAATCAGGAGTAGCGCCAGTAAAAAACTGAAAGAGAAAATCACACTACAAATACGATCCAGCCCAATAATATAGTCATCGAAGCTGCTGATCCGATGTCTCAGGAAACGATTAAACCGATTGCTCAACCTGAGTTGATGGAAATTAATATCTCCGGATACCGAGCGCAGCCCGACGGCACCGATCCAAAGTCCACGCAATAGAAAGTGAATGATCAGATTAATAAATACAATCGCACCACAGAAATAACTTACGACCGCCCCTGCCAGGACAGCCCCTCCTACGGTAGAATCACTTGAGTACTCCGACAAATAACTGATCTCGGCATTGTAGTACTGATAAGCTGCTGCCAGACCAAAAATTGCGAGGCCGGAAATGATCAGCTCCAGGTTCCAGGACTCCCGCTGGAGTTGGTCCAGGTATTGCTTTTCTCCAGCTTTGCCGCCTGGTGAACGCTTTTTAGGATACTTCGGCATATTGCTAAAATATGAAAAAGGTGCAAGATGTAAGAATTATCCCCAAATGATGTGTTGTTATCTCGACGGTGCAGTTGATAACTTTATCTTTAGCTCATTGATTATCGGCTTAGGCATCAACATTTCGGCTATGCTACATAAAGTCTTACTGACCATTCTCGTTTTCGCTAGCGTTTTTGCCAAGGCGCACACGCAAACCGGATGTACCGAGCCGCTGCGTTACGTCGATCATGTATTCTCTATTGAGGATCTTCAGGCCACCGAAGTCGTCTTTGCCAACTTCTCCCCCCATCAACTTTGGAACAACGCAGATACGACGGTGAACACCGTATGCTTCGACCCCAGGAATTACCTCTACCCCAATAATGAGGGCAACTGGGATATGTCAATGCAAGTAATCCACGCCAAAACTGAAGCCGATGATTGTAATGAGCGAGCAGCCATCATCTATCTACACGGAGGCGGATACGCCCATAACCCCGGGAATAATACGGCAACGGAAGCTGTAGCGGCATATTTGGACATGGCGCTACGCGGATACGTAGTTTGTGCCATTAATTACCGCAAAGGCTGGGACATCAGAGATGCCCTTAATGCTTTTGGTCTGGGGCCGCTGTTACCCGGTTGCCAGAACTGCCCCTGCGAAAGCGGTAACGCCAACTGTGATCCCTTCTCCTTCATGAAAATCACCTACGCCATGGCTCAAGACGCCAGAGCCGCCCACCGCAAATTGCTAAACGAAAAATTAACCTTTGGGATCAACGAGAACCGAATTTTCTACATGGGAGCTAGCACCGGTGCCGTGGGTGCACTACATGCCGCTCTGGCTGCTGACGATATGCCCGGCTATCAAAACGATAACGGAGAGACCCTGGCATCTAATCTGGGAGAGATCGACGCGATCGGTGAGAGCATCAACAATGCTTCTTCTTTCAGTATTGCCGGAGTTACTACCGTCGCCGGGGCGATCAAGAACCGGGAATGGATAGAGAATGAGGACAATACCCCAATCATGTTCAACCATACTACCCTGGACGAAGCAGTGCAGTATTGCCAGGGCACCATTTTGGGGATGAATTACCTCGTGGGGCCAGTAAACCAGACTCATCACCTACGCCTGGAAGGTCCCGGCCGGCTTTACAAACACATTAATTGTCTGCCCGACACCGAAAGCAACACCAAGGCATGGTTGCGTTCTCACCGAGGACTCTATCACAACTTTTGCGCGCCCCTTGGCTCCAATGATCCGACCGATAATTGTGAACAGCTCAACAGCCTGGAAAAAGTACAGCGCCTCAACGCTGAATTTATGAAAGCGGTGATTGACGGAGAGGATATTCAGAACAACCACCTGCTCACTGAATCCGCTCACGTTTCCGGGCCCTGTAACGTGGTTGATACCAGCAGTTATACTCCCTGTACGAATTTTACGCCGTGTGTGCTTTCGTCTAATACAACTCCTTTGGTCGAAAGGGTGATCCAGGTATTTCCTAACCCCGCTGCCGCCGGAACCAACATTAGCGTGAAGGCGAGCGAACAGATCGAGTCCCTTCTGCTATTTGATGCCAAGGGAAAGATCGTTACCCGACGAAATGAGGTTAGCTTTCTGGCCTCCCCGGAAGGACTGTCTCCCGGCCTATATTACCTCAGCATCGAATTTGCTGAAGATAAAGTCATAAAAAAGTTAATGATCTATTGAACTCAGTTGTTAGACCCAGTACTACAAACCCACCGCGCCCTCCAATATTTCCGCTCCACCGACAATCACTTCACGCTCCTGCTCCGTTCCTAAATAACGCTGGGCCAGTTCCCGCAATTCCGCCGGATTGATGTGCCGGATCGTATCCACCAACCGTGGAAAATGATCGGCGTCGGTAGCCTCGATAATGGTCATTTGGTAGCGGTCGGCGGTGTTGAGGGGACCGTCGATATTATGGAGGAGGGAACCGAGCAGGTAGGCACGGGTGGTGTCCAGTTCCTGGTCAGGTACCAGATCAGTTCGAATCTTATCGATCTCCCGGTCGATTTCTCCACGAACCAAAGCCAGATTTTCGTTGGCTACGTCGGCTCCAATGGTCAGATATCCGCCGAAACGCATAAAATCGACGCTGCTGTCGATTCCGTAAGTATAGCCTTTTTCTTCCCGGATATTCCGCATTAGGCGACTACCAAAATACCCACCAAACAGGGTGTTCAGCACCGTCAGTCCCGGATAATCTGGATGACTACGGGGAAAGAGCGGAATGCCCCGGCGAATCATGGTCTGGCTGGCCTTGGGGCGGTGTAACTGATATATTCCCGGAGTGCCTTTTACCGAAAATGGCCCCGCCTGCAGTTTTTGTCCCTTGGGTAGTTGCCCCAGGTGCTTTTCCAATAGCATGGCTACTTTGTCAGTCACCATACCACTGACTAGCAAAGTAGCATTGTTGGCGACGTAAGCCGAAGCGTGGAAGTCCCGGACGACCGATAAATCCAACTTATCATAATCCTTCGGAAAGCTGTTGTAGCCGTAGGGATGATCGGCTCCGAAAATCTGCTCCGTGAAATGACGATAAGCCAGGGTATCCGGGTCAGTAAGGTCTTCACGCAGATCCTGTTTGGAACGACGTACAAAGGTCTTAAAATCCTTTTTATTAAAAGCCGGTTCTGCGATGACCTCGGCGAAGACCGGCAGGATCTTTTCCAGGTGTGGCAGGATGGTATAGACGGCAACGTGACCGGTATCGAATACGTTAGGCGTTTGTAGGCTGGTGCCGTAAAACTCAAAAAAGTCCTCCAGTTCGGCTCCATCGCGTTGGCGGGTACTCTCGTTGAGCAGTTGGTTGGTCGCCCGGGCTACCAGCCGGCCGGTTTCAAAGGGGCGGCCGGCGTTGAAGATCATCTCTACCCGCAGGATAGGGGTTTTGGCTCCACCGATTGCCACTACATCCAGTCCGTTGGAGAGTGTCCAGCGACGGGCCTTGGGCAGATCAATACTAGCCGGAAGGCGAACGGGAGGTGGTTTGGAAAATAAGGGCATGGCCGGCAAAGGTAGCTTCCCGAACGCAATGTTGAAACAAGCGTGGAAAGCGGTGGAGAAAAAGTAGGAAGAAGAATTCGTTTTAGCACCACTAAATGAACCATGGTGTGGCCGAAAAAGTTAAATTTGCATAAATGCCCTGCTATGAAGTTTAGTGTTTCCTCTTCCGATCTGCAAAAGAAGCTCCAGTTAGCCAGTGGTGCCATTGCCTCCAATCCGGTACTGCCCATCCTCGAAGATTTTCTCTTCACGGTGGCCGATAACAAGCTGACTATTGCTGCGACCGACCTGGAAACCACCTTCATCACCGAACTGGAGGTGAATGCCGATGGTGACGGCAGCGTGGCTGTGCCCGCTAAAATTCTGGTCGACACCCTAAAGGCACTGCCCCAGCAACCGATCACTTTTACGATCGACGATAACAACTACGGCATCGAGATCACGAGTGCCTATGGCAAGTACAAGCTTGCCGGGGAAAACGGTGACGACTTTCCCCAAATTCCCCAGCCCGACGAGGTGGACGAGATCAACCTCAGCGCCATTAATCTGCTGGAAGGAATCAATAAAACCCTCTTCGCGACCAGTACCGACGAACTTCGTCCAGCCATGACCGGCATCTTCTTCCAGGTGGATTTTAGCAAACTGATCATGGTGGCTACCGACGCTCACAAATTGGTAAAGTTCAGCATGTCTGACGTCAGTGGCGAAGTGACCAGTAGCTTCATCATCCCTAAGAAAGCCCTGAATCTGCTGAAGGGTGCCCTGCCCAGCACTGATGAGCAGGTGGCTATGTCCTTCAATAAGGCCAACGCCTTCTTCTCGGTTGGCAACACTACCCTGGTATGCCGCCTTATCGATGCTCGTTACCCCGATTACAACGCCGTCATCCCGGTAGACAATCCTAATGTACTGTCCATCAGCCGGACTGATCTGCAAAACAGCCTGAAGCGGATCGTGATCTACGCCAACAAAACGACCAATCAGGTTATCCTTAACATCGCCGATGGCAGCCTGACCGTTTCCGCCCAGGATCTCGACTTCAGTAACGAAGCTACTGAGCAAATGGCCTGTAGTTACGACGGCGATGCCCTGCAGATCGGTTTCAATGCCAAATTCCTTATCGAAATGCTCGGTGTACTGGAAGGAGAAGAAGTAAAATTAGAAATGTCTACCTCAACCCGTGCTGGCATCCTCTTACCCGCCGAAGAGGTGGAGGGCCAGGATATTTTGATGTTGGTGATGCCGGTGATGCTGTCTAACTAGTCGGGAGTAGATTAGTCAAGAGTAAATTAGTCGGGAGTATATAGTTCAGTTCAAGCTTTCACTATCGGCTTCTACAATAATGTTCAGGATTATTCTCCATGTAGTGGAGCAACTTACGTACTTCATCAGACAAACTTTGTAGATCCTGGTGTTGACCCTGATCTATATACTCGAAGGCTAAGGCAAAATCTAACCATGTCTGAGTTTCATAGTACTCGCACAAGCAAATGGTAATCTTCGCCGCGAACTTCTTAGTGAATCTTCTAGCCCCATATGCTTCAGCTAAATTAGCGCAGATTGAACGGGATGATCTCCTAACCTGGTCCGTTAAACTGTACTTCTCTTCTTGAGGAAAACTTCTACTAAGTCCATAGACTTGTAGTGCTAGTTGAAAACTCTTTTCGTACACAGCCCATGTTTTAAAGTGATGCATATTTTAGTTAATTAGTGATGATCAAAGCTATGGATGTGTCAAAGCAATAGCCGTGCCTTAAACGTATATAGTCGAATACAAACGTTTAAGAACACCTATCACCTCCCTAGACTCCCGACTCCCGACTCCCGACTCCCGACTCCCGACTCCCGACTCCCGACTAAAAAAACTCCCATGTCCTACCACCTCGGCCTAGATCTCGGCACCACTTCTGCTAAAGCATGTGCCTTTTCCCCTGACGGCAAAATGCTGGAAGAATGTCAGGAAGCATATGAGCTGAACGAAACAGCGGCCGGAGCGGCAGAGCAAGACCCCGAAGAAGTACTAAGTGCCGCCGGACGAGCTTTGACCAGCCTCATAAAGAAATTGGGTGAGCCACCGCTTGGAATCGGTATCAGTGCGGCGATGCACAGCGTAATTCTATTAGATGAACACTATCAGCCGCTGACTCAGGTCATTACCTGGGCGGATACCCGCGCTTCGGTCGATCAGTTTTCGGAAGAAGAGAAGAAAGAACTATTGCGCAGAACGGGTACCCCGGTACACCCGATGTCGCCGCTGGTAAAATTGAACTTTCTGGCGGATGAATTTCCAGGTATTTGGTCCCAAGCAAAGTACGTAAGCGACCTGAAATCCCTGATCGTTCATCGTTGGACAACCGATGGATTATTGATCGATACCAATCTGGCTTCAGCAACGGGTCTTTATAATCTGCAAGAAAAGGCTTGGGATCAAGATGCTTTGGCCATCGCCCGAATCGAGCAAGAGCAACTACCGACAACTGTTGTTCCAACCACTCGGCTAAATTGGCAACCGGAGATTGCAAAAAAAATGGGCCTGCCGTCGGAAATCCCCCTATTCATCGGTGGCTCCGACGGCTGCCTGGCCAACCTCGGTAGCGGACTGCTGGAACCGGGGCAAATTGCCCTCACCATCGGCACCAGTGGGGCTACCCGCACGACACACCGCTCACCAACTATCGATCCTAAACTCGGTCTGTTTAACTACCACCTCATCGACGACCTTTACGTCATGGGAGGTGCTTCCAATAATGGCGGTAAATTGCTGGAATGGTGTCATGAGTTCTTTGGTAATCACTTTGAGAGCATCCGCAAAATGCTCGAAGCCGCAAAAGACGCCGATTGCAACGGTCTCATTTTTGAACCCTATCTCTACGGCGAACGAGCGCCTATTTATGACGCTACCGCTACGGCAAGCTTTAAGGGCATGCGCGGCCATCACCGGTCGGAACAATATGCCAAGGCTGTCATTGAAGGCATTACGGATAATATGGTTCGCATCATCCAGGACGTTGAGGCCGGCAGTCAAAAAGCAGAGCGTATCGTAGCCAGCGGCGGCTTTACTCGTTCAGATTGGTGGGTAGAGCTTTTTGAAAAGAAAAGCGGCCGAGAGGTAGTAGTGGCCGAAACACCTCAGGCTAGTGCGTATGGGGCGGTATTAATGGCAAGAATCGGATTGGGTGAGATCAGTCTTGACGACCTAAAATCTACTCACCCAAGAGGCTGATATTTTCCCCGACTTTTTTAGACTCAGCAGCAGCGATGGCCTGCCAGAGCCAGCGTTGGGCTATACTCGTAGGCCTTCCCAGTTTAGTTCCTAGCTGATAAATGTTTTTATCAATCCCCTCAACCACTTCGGTCTGATTCGCCTCAGCAGCCTCCCAGATACGGTTAGCTGCTATCCAGGCTTGTTCTCTTGCGACTCGCATGCTAAAATCCAGTAAGCGCTCGTCTCGGTCTCTTCCAAACCGATCGAACAGGCCAAATACCGGAGAAACCCGCCCCACTCTTTCCTGCAACTCTTCTACGATCTCTTGCAGAATTTCGTTGACCAACCTAAAATCATGGGCCAACTCATTCAACTGCCGACCTTTCATAATCTTGGCTGCGGCTACTCCCAGGTCCAGGTTGATGTGGGCATTCATCCCCAGCATAACGTGCTGTAAAATGGCTTTACTCCTCCGGTCCTCGTTAAAGGCGAGTTGCCAGGAAACGGAGCAAGGCTCGTCGCAGCGGTACTGCTCGTATGCAGCCAGGTACAAATTGGCAAAGAGCACATCGAAGCGCTCCATTCTCTCATTATCCTGAAAGCGTTTGGCAAATATGGCATCCCTTACCGCCGCGGTCGTCCGGCGATAGACGTAGGCGAAATAGCCTGCGGGGTCGTTATCAGCAATTGCGGAGGCAATAATTGCGTCCAGGGCCGCCAGTACTTCTTCAATGGTCTGCGGCATAACCTTTAGTCGTTGAGGAAGGCGTCCCAAACCGTTACACACAATTCTGGATAGTTTATTACTACGGGAATCAACTCACTCCGCCGCAGATCATTATTTGAACTGTCGTTGTACAAACGCAGCATTCGCAACTCCATTCCCTCACTACCCCACGGGTGGTGGTTCAGGTATTGTTCACAGGCCTCCCTGATAGTATCGTAAGCAAACCAATTATCGTGATCGAACAAGTACCACCAAAAAGCAAATTGAAAAGCCGCCAGATGATCATCCGGATAAGTGAATACGTGGGCAGATCGCAGGGCTCTGATATTGTGGGCGGCGTAGCTTCCTTCGTCTTCCAGTAATTTAGCGATCTGCAAACGGAAGCGATCCAGACCTTCAGTCGCCCCCTTCAACTCCGTCGCGCTGGCAAACTGTTTACTAACCGGGTTTAAATCCCAATTACTCAGTAATATTCCGTCCCTTAGTCGCATCATGAAAGCTTCGTCAGCCGGCGTTGCAAAGCCCGATATAATGTCGTTCAGCTTATCAACACCAAGACCCGCAACCGCCAGTACATCATCAGTTTTTTCAAAACGCCGTCGGGGCAAAGACTTTTTATGCTCCAGAATATTAGCCGCTACTTTCTCCCCAATGACGTAACCACCTCGCTTCGGATCTTCGGTCATTGCTCGTTCTGACAACAACTGCTCCGTAGTCCGGGAGCGGTTCAGGTGGGCCAGCGCTCTTTCCAGCGCCCATTCGGGGTAGTGCATCTTTGTGTTTTTGCTGGACCTAAAATACGATAAAGAAATAAAGCGGCCCCGTGCGATTATTCCGCACGGGGCCGCTCTCGACTAGCCACCTTCCGGTCGCTCTGATTCAATCTTTACCAGTGCGACCGGGAGGTCGCTAACCTGATTTACCGCAAGATCATTTTCCGCGTAGCCGTGAAGCCCTCGGCGATGATCGTGTAGGTCAGCACCCCCGAGGCATTACCGAGTTCCTGACGCGTGATCGTCTGGGTGTTCAGTCCGGCCGCAGCGTCGATCTCGTAGCTGCGCAGCAGCTGACCGTTCTGGTTTTGGACTAGCAAAGTAGCAGTGCCGGCTTTGGCCATCCGGAAGGTCACCTGCGTCTGTACCCCGAAAGGATTCGGGCGGTTCTGCAACAACTCGTTTACCATCGTAGCAGCACTCGTGAAGCTCAGCCCAAGATCAGCAACCCCTCCTTCCACCGGGTAGGCTTCGGTCGGCGTGATGCGGTCCGTCAGGCTCAGTACTTCGCTCAGCCGGGTTGCGGTCGTGGCGCGCAGCGTCAACTCGAAGCCTGCACCACCGGTGTGGCTGAAGGCGATCAGCCCACTGGCCGCCTCGGTCAGGTTGAAGGCCGTAGCGTTGGCATCCGCCGCCACTACGTCCACGATCTCTACCCCCGGGGCCACCTCGAAGGTTCCCTGGAAGCCGGCGCCGTTCGCTCCGATCGTGATGGTCGACACCTCTCCGGCCCGCCAAACAATGTCTTCGGTGATGATCGTCTCGCTTCCGCGCCCTTCACGCTCGCCTCCATTCGCGGGGCTTCCACTCAGGCTCAGGGCCGTCTGGTTCACGTTACCCATCTCCACGGCGATGAAGTCCGGGGCCACCAGGTTGCCCTCCAGGTTGTTCTCCGTCCAGTTCTCCAGCAACTCGTCCGTGGCGTAGAAGCGCCAGCTGTTCGTGCCGCTGAACTCCGCGTCCAGTCCCAGGATCACCCGACGGATCGCAATGATGTCCAGAATGTTGATCGTGGCTTCCTGCGTCACGTCGGCGGCCAGTAGCTGGTAGGTGTCCGTGATCTCCTGCAGGCCCAGGATGTGGCGACTGATCGCAATCAGGTCGGCAGTAGTCACCCGCCCCAGGTCGATGGCCGGGTTGTGGGTCGGCTGTACCGTGTAGTCGTCACCTGTCGTCAGCTCGGTGAAGCTGTACAGTCCACCGGCGGTGAACATCGCGTCCGTCATCCCCGCATCACTGCTGATGTCGACCTGTACGTCGTTCATCAACTCGTCGATCGGGGTCATGATCGCGCCGCTCAGGCTGGCGTCGGGTCCGGGACCGGGGCCACAGACCGTGGGGTTGAAGGCCTGTACCAGCAGGCTCGTCTGACAGTAGTCGCTCTGCCCCATCCCGTCGATGGCGTAGATGCGGATCGTCTGGGGGCCCAGCTCGTCGCAAGTCAGCACCAGACCGGTGTCGATCACGTTGGGGATGAAGTTCGGGTCACCGGACACCTCGTCGTCCAGGTAGATGGCAAACTTGACCGGACCGGAACAGTCCTCGCTCGGGCTGGCGATGAAGTCGCTCACCCAGATCGCGGCCATGCCGCCACCGTCACCGTCTGGCATCAGCGTGACCGTCAGGCCGTTGATACAGATCGGGGTCGGCGCCTTGCAGTCGGCTACCTCGAACTCCAGCAACTCGATGGCCGTGTTCCCACAGCCGTCCGTGGCCCGGATACGCAGCGCGTGGCGGCCGATCGGAATGTTGGGCAGGCTGATCGTGAAGGTACCGTCACCGTTGTTGGAGATCGCGTCGGTCACGTTACCCCCGTCGGCTACGAAGTCAGCCAGGGTGTAGATACCGTCCGCTCCGGGGTTGATGAAGGCGTCCAGCTCAACCGTCGCGTTCACACTTGCCGGAGAACACTCGTCGTCGATCGAGAAGTCCAGCGCCACATCCGCATCACAGTTCACCCCGTCGAAGCTACAGAAGTCCGTAGAGTCGGTCACCACCAGGGTCGGAGGCGTATCGTCGTAGACCTTGATGAACTGCACGTAGGTGAAGGCGCCGCGGCTGCCGTCCAGACCGTAGCCTTCGACGTCGCTGCCCGCCAGGATGCCACCGTCGCCGGTGTCCAGGTTACCGATGGCGTTAAAGTTGAAGCGGTTCACGTCCCGGTCCAGGAAGGCCACGTCGTCGGC
>PDLQ01000031.1 GCA_002591745.1 Lewinellaceae bacterium SD302 | reverse complement strand
GCCGTGTGCGCCACTGCGCCCGTCCAGACCCATTCCACCCGGTCCCCCGACGCGATCGTGATCTGCTCTGGTAAAAAATCAAAATCCCGTACCTCCACCTGGTGGACCGTACCGCCACCCGTCGAGGCCGTCAGGTTCGTCAGTCCGCAGGGGATCGAGCAGTCCGTCGTCGTGATCGTCGTCGTTGCCGTACAGGCCGCGTCCTCAACGTCCCTCACCTCAATAAGGTGTGGCTGACCGTCACCAGCTACGTCAATCGTTTGTGTCGTCGTCGCTCCGGCGTAGGGATAGGTTCCAATCAGGCCACCATCTAAACGAAGCTGATATCCACCGGCCGAGCCACCACTCTGGGCGAAGCTCACCGTCACGCTCACCGACTGATTGCCCTGGCAACCGCCCGTCTCCGTAGCCGTCAGATTACTGAACTGACAGGTCGGTGCATTGCAGTCCGGCGTCGTCACCGTAGTGCTGGCGCTGCAGGTCGTATCGTCCGCGTCCCGTACCACGATCGTGTGTGACTGACCGTCACCGGCTACCAGTACCGTGGCCGATTCGTTGCCAGTACCGGAGTAGCTGAAGGTGCCCGCCATCTGACCGTCCACCAGCACCTCGTAGCCGTTCACACCCGTCCCGGCGCTGTTGAAACTCAGGTTGACGGCCACCGAACCATTGTCGCAGTCCGCTTGCACCGTCACCGTGCCGCTCATGCCCACCCCGCCGGGCGCTCCGTGGGGAACGCAGTAGTAAGGATGAACCCCCGCCGACAGTTCCGGACTCAGGTAGGTCGCCCCCTGACCCAGCAATCCGCTGTCCCAGCTATCCGCCCCGCTCGTCGCATCCGAGGTCGCCGTGTGCGCCACTTCTCCTGTCCAGACCCATTCCACCCGGTCCCCCGACGCGATCGTGATCTGCTCTGGTAAAAAATCAAAATCCCGTACCTCCACCTGGTGGACCGTACCGCCACCGGTTGAAGCCGACAGGTTGGATAGCCCGCAGGGAATGGAGCAGTCCGTCGTCGTGATCGTCGTCGTTGCCGTACAGGCCGCGTCCTCAACGTCCCTCACCTCGATCAGGTGCAATTGACCATCGCCGGCCACGTTGATTACCTGAGTCGTCGTGGCACCGCCGTAAGGGAAGGTGCCCAGCAAGCTGCCATCCAATCGCAGCTGGTAGCCGTTGTTTCCTGGATTGACCGCGTTGATCGTTATTAACAATTCAACCTCATTACTAGGGTTACATCCGCCGTTTTCACTAGCCTCTACCTCTAATTGACAAGTTGGTGCAGCACCACAATCTGGAGCTTGATACATTCTCTCAACATCGCAAGTCGGATCAGCAACATCTCTGATCACGATGGAGTGAATCACTCCATCCCCGGCTATTGAGATTTGATTACTCTGCATGCCAGTTCCACTGTACGAAAACGGGCCACCGGGTTGCACTTGTCCATCAACCAGGATATTGTACCCTTGGGCATTAGCTTGGCTGGTGTTGAAAGTAAGGTCCAGGGTAAAATTGCCACTTGACGGACAATTTGCCACAATCTGGCCAGACATTCCCGCTCCGTTAGGACCACCATGAGGAATACAATAGTAACGATGGAGCCCGGGATTCGTAATGTTGACTTCAAAGGTCGCTCCGTTTCCTCTTAGTCCGGAGTTCCAACTATCAGGTCCACTGGTTGCATCGGAAGTAGTTGTATGCCCTCCGTCAATCCAGCTCCAGCGAACCAAATCTCCTACCTCAATGGTTATCTGCTCGGGACTAAAAAAGTCTCCGCCGACATTCACGTTATGAACGCCCCCTCCGGCAGGACTTACCTCAAATGAGCTAAGAAAACAATCCGAACTACAGTCTGGCACGTTAAAGAATAACTCCGTTCCACAGGTTTCAATGTCATCGGACAAGATCGTTAATTGATGCTCCAGCCCGTCACCTGGAACGATCAGGTTCAAACTTACCGGGCTTTCCTCATCGATCTCAAATGGACTACCGGGCACTTCCGTACCATCCAACGAAACAAATATTTCATCGGCGTTATCGTATACGTCATTTATAGTAACCATAACCGGTACATCTCCCGCAGCATTGCAGTCGCCGACATTTAGGGAGGTGGAGAGGACGCAGGTTTCAATCCTGATCTCAATTTCACTATTGCACCCGTTCTGAGTTGTAATCTCTAGCACAACGTCGTACCTATCCGCTTCTGGAAATGTATGCGTAGGGTTTTGCTGAGAAGACCCGGTGCCGTCATCAAAGTCCCAGGACCATGAGACGATCTGATCACCTGGGCCAACGGTAGATTGGTCCATGAATTCAATGGTGATGTCAGTCGGTCCAAACCCAAAAGCAGCCGTACAAGACTGCGAATTCGCAAAGCTTAAAGTTGTCAGGTAAACAACAATGGAAATCAGCACTCTCATAAACGTATGGATATTTCTACCTTGCAAAATGCTGTACTAGCCCCAAAAAAATAAATGAAACCGGCTGAATAGGAAAAATCAGTTGCTGAAATGGAATTTAAGCGTTATCACTTTCATTACCTTCGTTAAATGCATCCCAATCTCAGCCAAGCTATCCTTCAAGTCCTTACCGACGAAGGCCAGGTTGCCCTACCTCGTTTCGGCACCTTCCGCCTCCAGGCCCAGCCGGCAATGGTCAGTACCATCGAGGGACGCAGCAGACCTCCTTCCAAAAGGGTGGATTTCAACGCTAACCTGAAACTGGACGACGGCCGCCTGGCCCGTTACCTGCGCGAGTATCCGCTGCCGGGACCAGAATCCGCTGAAGACAATATCGACAAATTCGTCACTGGCCTTCACGCCGAAATCGACGCCGGACGTATGGTTACCCTGGAAGGCATCGGCCGCCTTTTCCGTGACCATACCGGTGAGATACGCTTTAATGCCGGTGATTATAACCTCGACAAGTCGACCTTTGGTTTGCCGGACGTCGCCTTGGCTCCCATCATTCGTACCGAGCGAAACCCCGTTAGCGCCCCTACGGCCGGCCAGGCGATTCCGACAACGATTCCCAGCCCGAACAGCCTTCGGGAAATGCAAAAAGAACCGGAGCCTTTAACCGCTGTCTGGGGCTTCATCCGGGAAAACATCTGGATCATTGCCCTCGTCACCGGCGTCATTTTTGTGACCGGCTGGTCTTATGTGTACTGGCGCGACGGAAAAGCGGAGGTCGCTAAAATGGAGCGTCAACTCCCGCCTCCGCCCAACGACCGGGTAAACGTGCCTCCGCCGAAAGTGAACGATATCGAACTCCCGGAGACCAGTAGCGAGTTGCCCGAGCAGCCTCCGGTCGTCAACCAGTCTCCCCCCGCGAACAACCTGCCGCCGGAAGAAGGTACTGCCGTAATCGGTCTTTACCGTCTCGGTCAGGCCGCCAACGTCCGCAAAAACGTCCGCCGTATTTCCGAGGCCGGTTACGAACCCTACACTCGGGAGAGCAATCAACTGACCAGGGTCGGTGTCCAGGTTCGTTTTAAAACGGAGCAGGAACTTAAAGATATCCTTACCCGCGTTCGCCGCGAGTTTACACCAGATGCCTTCATCCTGGAGAAAAATGGTGTACGGTATGAATAAGGTTTTTCTGATCCTTCTCTTCGCCGCCAATCTACTCTCTGCCCAGGACCGTCCTACCCTCGGCCTTGCCCTTAGCGGCGGCGGTGCCAAAGGGCTGGCCCATATCGGCGTCATCCAGGAGCTGGAAAATGCGGGTATTTATCCCGACCTCGTCAGCGGCACCAGTATGGGTTCCATCGTGGGCGGTCTCTACGCGATCGGGTATTCTCCCAGTCAGCTCAAACGCATCGCCGGAGATATTAGCTGGACGGATTATTTCAGCGACTCCTACGCCTCTTCCTTCGTACCGATCGAGCAGCGCCGACTTTCCCAGGGGTATCAGCTTTCCTTTCCCATCGATACCGGAGGAATTGTCCTGCCGCGTGGTCTGCTGGAAGGGAGGAAGATTCAGACATTACTATCCTTACTTTTCTCTCCAGCCCGCAATGCCAGTTCTTTCGACGACTTCCCCCTACCCTTTCGGGCCATCGCCACCGACATCGTAACCGGAGAAGCTTACACCTTTCGCGATGGCGAAATCCAACATGCCATAAGGGCCAGCATGGCTATTCCTTCCATCTTCGCACCGGTTTCCGTGACCGACGCCGAGGGAAAAGACCGTCTGTTAGTGGATGGGCTGGTGGTCCGCAACCTTCCAGCTTCCGACGCCATTGACCTTGGTGCGGATCTGGTACTGGCCGTAGATGTCGGTGCTCCACTAGCCAAAAAAGAGGAACTGAACAACATCATCAGTATCCTCCAACAAACCGCCGATTTCGGTAGCATCAAGTATAACGAACAACAGCGCGAATTGGCTGATTTCATTATCGACCCCGACCTCGGCGAATTTACGGCCATCAGTTATGACTCTGCCGACAGTATCGTAAAATTAGGTGCGGCTTCCACCCGGGCAGCCCTGCCCGAACTGATCCGACAACTAGAATCCTCCGGTATTGCCGTTCCGATGGAGGCCCCGGAACGCAAAGAGATAGAGGCCGACAGCCTTTTTCTCACCGGAGTCCGCTTTGAATGTGATGACCCAGCGGCTACCCGTATCCTGGAAAAGCTATTTTATCTCGGCATACCTGGTCTGGTCACCAATGACCAACTCGAGAACCAGATCAATAAACTCTACGGCTCCAATTTTTTCACCCTGATCAACTTCTCTTTCCTTCCCACCGTAGACGGGAACGAGCTTATAATCAGTGCGAAACCGGTACTCGACTGGCAGATGCGGCTCAGTGTTTCCTACGATAGTGACTACGAGATCGCCATGCTCGTTAATTTATCCGGTCGAAACGTAATTGGCAACGGCAGTCTGCTTTCTTTCGATGCCCGTATTTCCCAGTTTCCCCGTGCTTCGTTAGACTACATTCTCTATACCCAAACGCGCCCCAGTATTGGTGTCCACCTCAGCGGTTCAGCCAATTTTTACCCTGGTCGCCTCTATGATGGAGATGATTTAATTTCCGAGTTCCGCGCCCACCACTTTACCAGCCGCCTGGCTGCTTTTTCCGGGCTTGGCGAAAATCGCTACCTCGAAGCCGGGCTTTTTTCCGAAAACCTGAGCAGTAACGACCGCTTCATCACCCTGGTTCCCACCGAAAACATCCTGAATCGCCAAGCCTTTTACGCTGAATTGGTCCGTGATACTTACGACCGGGCAATCTTCCCCCGCAAGGGAGCTCGCACCGACATTTACGTCCAAAGGAGCCTTGGTGGCCGGGAAAAAAAGACCGACGCCGACTTCAATGACCTCGGCAGTAACTTAGTCGTCACTGCTACCCATCGCCAAGTCAATAAGCTGATCGGAAAAGTCTCCGGAATCCTGGAACTGGCTGGTGGCTTTGTTCAGCATAACCGCCGCAATGTCCTCAATCAGCTCTACCTGGGCCGCCCGCTTGCCAAAGAGCCCTTCTTTTTCAACGTCTACGGAAAACGGCACATGGAACTGGCCGTCAGCGGATTCGTAACGGCCGCTTTTGGTCTCCGCCTTGAGGCAGGCAACAATAATTTTATCGGCCTGCACTATCAATATGGCCGCTACGCCATCTCCGAAGAACGTTTGGTTCGTCTGGAAAATGGGCTATTGAACCCCGATCGCTTCAACGAGAATATTTCCGGATTTGCCCTTACCCTTGGTTCCGACACCTTTCTGGGGCCGCTACAATTCAATGCGGAATATGACCCTAGCGACGGTAGTAAGAACTACAACCTGCACTTCGGATACTACTTTTAAAGAATGAGAGAAAAATCACAAGGACCTGGCTTGCGTCAATAACCTTATGGCTGGCTAAAACTTTCCAATTCTCAATACCTCACCCTACATCTGTCCTCTGCTCTTGCGCCGATTTCTGGTTTGCAGCGTCTTTAAAATTTCTCTCTTTCATTTTCCACCATCGAATCTTCTTCCGGTCTTGCCTGGTGACCTTGTATTTCTCCCGTTATGGGTTCTCCTTCCATTTCAAAGGCGACCGTCCGAACAGTTTTCTCCCCGTCCGGATAAATCAGTAAGCGCCTTTGCGCCTCAGCGGTAGCGAATACCTGGGCCATATTCTTTATGTGACCTACGGGTACCTTTTTGTCCTGGCAAAGTAGCAAAGTTTGTTGCAGCTCAATAGCGGCCAACTTTGGAGCGAGCAAGTCAATCAATTCACTCCGGTTGGTTACTCTGGCGGAATTGGTTCTTAGTTTTTTCGGAATATCAGTGATGCCGAGTAACTGACAGAGGTCGCTAAACTGCCGGTCACTCCCTACGGCCAATACAATTCGTTCTCCGTCGGAAGTAACAAAGATATCGCCGTAAGGAGCGATGTTCGGGTGCTGGCTCCCCATGGGCACTGCTACTTTGTCAGCCACCAAATAATTCGTAGCCTGATTGGCCAATGACGCCAGGGCGGAATCATAGAGATTGGTTCGAATCAACCCGCCTTTGCCGCTGCGTTCACGCTTTAGCAGCCCCAGCAAAATACCTTCTTTCAGTTGATGAGCCGCCAAAATATCGATCAGGGCGACCGGCATCCGGCAGATTTCTCCAGAGGTAGTGCCCGTCATGGAAAGAAAACCCGTTTCCGCCTGCAATACGATGTCGTAGGCCGGGCGATCTTCGTTTCCCGGCGGGAAGGCATCCAGTTGGGCAAAAATTAAAGTAGGGTTCATTTCCAGCAACCGCTCCGGCTCCATCCCGACTTTTATGGCCGTCCTGAGTGGGAAATTGGAAATGACTACGTCGGCATGACGGATTAACTCGTAAGCAAACTCCCGGTCCGTCGGATCGCCGAAATCCAGAAACCGGCTGGCTTTACCGTGATTTATGCTTTTGAAATAGGCGCTATCCTTTTTATCCGGGTCTTCACCGCTGACCTTCCAGTTACGGGTTACGTCGCCACCGGTGGTCGCATTTTCAATTTTGATCACCCTGGCCCCCAATTCCGTAAAGAATTGTCCGACGGCCGGGCCAGCCAATACGGAAGCAAGCTCTACAATGAGCAGATCGGCCAACACACTAATTTAAGTGCTGATCACCGGGCAGAGGCTTGGGCCTTGAGGTACCGGCATCGGCCCCTTTCCTGCGATTGCGCCACCAGAAAAAGGCGATAGTCCCGATTACGAGGTAAGGCATGCCGAGCATATACATGATGCCGTTATTTAAGCCCTGTCCTTCGGTGCCGCCGTTGGCAAGATTGGTTTCGGCCGTAGCACGGCACATGGGGCACTGGGCCGCCAATTCCGGCAGGGCGAAGAATACCAACAAAAGGAGAAACAAAGTGAATCGTTGCATTCCGAAGGATTTACTATTTATGATGTACGAACAGCGAGATGGCCTTAAGCCCACAGATAGTACATCAGTAATACTTACTCAACATCAAATATACGATCGGCCCGGTCAGCGCCACGTAAAACCATAACGGCCAGACCCAACGCGCCATTTTACGGTGTTCAGCGTATTTTCCGGCAATCGCCCTGATGGTGGTAAACAGGATGAACGGTAGAATGATGCCGGCCAGAAAGATGTGCGAAAGCAATATTGTCAGATACAATGGCCGAATACCCGCCACTGCCTCGCTTTCTGCTGCGGATAGCATACCGTCACCATCCAGATCGCCGTAAACCACCTCCGGACTGGTGAAGTGATAAGCAACGTAGCAGGCTAAAAACAACACGGAGAGTCCCAGGGCCACAGCATTAGCGTTGCGATGAGCCAGGTAGTTCTTTTGCTTAACAAAGTAAAGGGAAGCTAAAAGGGCTACGGCCGTCAGCCCGTTGATGATAGCGTTCACCGCTGGCAAAAAGGTGACATCCCAATTTTCGGGTACCGGCAGTTTATACTGCCGCATTACGCCGACTAGTACAAGCACGACTGCCGAGACGATCCAGGCCGCTATTTTGAGACCCTTTTCTTTCTTTGGGTAGGCCGTCAGGCCGGGATAGGGATTAATTCTCGGGATTTCCATACAGCGTTCTCGTTCTTTAAAGTTCTTTTTCTGGAGCCCGAATGATGTCAGCCTTCTCCGGTAATGGAATGATCAGGGAGATCAACTGGACCAGACCGATTGTTTCGTCCCGCTTACTAAGATTATAATGCTTACGAATCGTCAGTGAGCTATCCACCAGAGCTACGAGCGGTTCCAATCCTGCTTCGGCCGGAAGTTGGAAAGACTGACCAGATGCTTTCAGTGGTTCATCGGAGCGCAGAAAGCTCAACATATCATCTTCGGGCAGTTCGTAGGAGTCAGCAAAGCTGTCCACAAAAGCGGCGTCTCCGTTGGTGATCGTCGTGAAGTATAGATTGGGGCTGGCGTAAAACTGCTGAAAAAGACTGTCCAGTGTTTGGCCGTAGCTAACCGTAGAAGAGGGGTTGTCCTTGTCCAGCCATCCCACCACCAGCATGCTGCCACGCAGTTTCTCAGGCAACTTACCTCGTAGCGGGGCCAAATCTTGTAGGGAAGGCATTTTACCATAGTCGCCCTGGGCTTCGATCGCCCGGACCCGGTAATTCCACCCATCCTTCATATAGTAGTAAGAGGCAGTGGGAAATCCAATAAGGAGTAGGAGCACTGCTCCAATGTTCAGGTATTTACGCATAGTAGAAATATACCCTGATGAAACAGCCTGACGGATAAAAAGTCAGCAGATCAACGTCATAAACCGGTAAAGGAAGTGCGAATGAGTTACTCTTCGCCGGTGCCGGTGCTTAGGTCGTAGGTCTGGCCGGATTGTTCGTACTTCTCGGCGCCCATTTCATTGCGCTCCTGTACGGTTTCACGATTTTGCTTCCAGGCATTTCCTTCCTGAAAGAAAGCAACCAGTGCCCAAACCAGCAATACCAGTGGCAGCAATACACTGGCAGCCAGGCCCTTCACTTCGTAGCCCATATGCATGAACTCGTAAACAATGAAATAAGCCTTATACAGTGACAAGCCAATCAGGATGATGCCAATGAGGTAAATGAACCAGGTGTAATCACTCAGCGCCTCACCACCCAGGATGTGGCCCTTTCCGAAAAGGGAGAAACCAACTTCCACCAGCGTAACGATGGCCAGCAGGATCAAACCTTTATAAACGCCCTTTACCGAATCTTCGTAGCTTACGTGATCAGCCATTGATGTATATTTTAGTGCCCTGAGGGCTGGATTTTTTCTTTGCTACTTTGCCAGGAAAAGAAGTTAGTATCGAGATGCTAGACACTAGAGATGATGTTAATCAAAATCTAGTGTCTAGCGTCTTAAATCTAGTGTCTTTTTAAACTAACAAAGTAGCAATGTTCTTTTAAATTTAATGTCCAGTGCTTCTGAAACCAACTTATTACAGCAGGTAGAACACCAGGAAAACGAAGACCCATACAAGGTCTACAAAGTGCCAGTAAAGGCCGATCTTCTCCACCATCTCGTAGCCATTCTCACGGCGTTCGTAGACACCGCTTCCGGCATTAATGAGGATGATCAGGAGGAAAACCACTCCACTAAATACGTGGAAGCCGTGGAAGCCGGTGATGCCGAAGAATAGCGCACCGAAGGCTTTGGGACCGTACTCTTGGCGAGCCGTAGTACCCGCCTGGGCGCCGTCGGTAACCTGGAATTTGCGCATGATGAATCCGTCTTCGTCGACGTATTTATCCGGGAAGTCGGCGGGGAAAGCATCCAGTACCAAGTGCTCTTCAGCGTGGTCTCCTTCGTGTCCTTCTCCGTGACTTTCCAAAGCCATCAGTTCCATCTCGGTCATTTCACTACGCAAGTCCGCCCGGTGCAGCAGGTAGGTGTCTCCCGCTTCGAAAGTCTCGCCGCCGGGCTGACCATTCTCATCCAGGTAAACTCCATTGGCAACGTGGCTACCGAAAGGATTACGCGAAACCGTCATATTCTCCTTGTTGATCAGGTTGTTCCACTCCCAGGCCTGACAGCCCAGGAAGCCTGCACCACCAATTACGGTCAGGAGCATCCAGAAAACGACGCCTCGTTTGTTCTCGCGGTGCCCTTCCTGTACCGCCCGTACCATAGTGGCTGAACTGACGATCAGGATGAAAGACATTACGGTTACAAAAATCAATGGCAGGTCATGCAACCCACCGGGGAAAGTGGAGAACACAACGTCCGGTACTGGCCAGGACGCGCTACTGAAGCGTAGCGTACCGTAGGCGATCAGGAAACCGGCGAAGGTGAAGGCATCCGACAGCAGGAAGTACCACATCATCAGTTTCCCGTAGGAAACGCGGAAGGGCTTATCATCACCACCCGACCAGTCGTTGAACTTTTCAACCTGTTCTTCTTCTACTAAAATATCCTCTGCAGGCATTGGCTTGGATGTTTAAAATTCGGGGCGGGGCCGGGACCACGCCTAAGTTTAGCGATAGAGGCTCATGAAAATGATCAGGTATAACCAGAGCAGATCCACGAAATGCCAGTAGGTCAGTACCAACTCAAACCGGAGTTTACGAATTGGCGTGACCTTGAGCGGACGGAGAAAAGCGACCAGCAAGCTGACCAGCAAAATACCCAGACCGCCGAGTATGTGTAAACCGTGCAAACCACTAATGGCATACACGAAATCTCCCGAAGGATTAGTTTTCAAAGGAACCCCGATGGCACTAAGTTCGTGCCAGCCGAGATACTGCAGTACCAGGAAGGTGATGCCCAAAAGGAAGGTAACCACCATCAGGCCCTGATAAGCCACTTTTGCTTGCCGTTTGAAGGCCAGGTAACTGCCGTGCAAAGTTAAACTACTGACTACAATGACCAAGGTGTTCAGGTAGAAAATATTGGGGATGTTAAACTCCAGCCAGTTACCAGCCGATTGACGGACTATGTAAGCACTGGTGAGCGCCGTAAACATCATCACCAAACTGGCGATAGCCACCCACAAAGCGAGCTTCAGCGGGTGAATCTTATTGCGGCGAGTTGCCGCCAGAATTTTGGTATCGACTGTATTTTCCATCATCATTTTCGTTAAATGAGTTGATCGATCCAGTAAACCAGAAATGCGAGCGGAATGTAAGCGAAGGAAGCAAACATCATCTTCAATGCAGTAGCCCTTTCAGCCCTGAGCCAGAAACCGTAAGCAAAATAGGCAAAGGCAAATCCGAGCAAAGCAACCACGATTGCAGCAAGTAAACTGACTTGCCCCAGTGCAAATGGCGCAAAGGCCAGTGGTATCAGCGTTAAAGCGGCGAGCAAAGAATCCCGACCGAGAGTCTTGGTATCTACCGTTCCTTTGGATTCGGGCACCAGTTGAAAGCCCGCTTTTTTATAATCCGCGTAGCCCAGGTAGCCAATAGCGTAAAAATGAGGCAACTGCCAGAAAAACTGGATCACAAAAAGAGAGACACCCAACAAAGTGATTTCTCCCTGGGCTGCTGCGCAGCCGATTAGCGCAGGCAAAGCGCCCGGTATGGCACCAATCACCACGGCAATCGGCCCTACCCGCTTCAGGGGGGTGTACACAAAAGCGTAGCTGACCAAAGAGATCATTCCAAGGATAGCCGTCCAGGGATTGAATAGCGCCAGGAATGTAATGCCTGCCATGGTAGCGATGCCCGCTGTTAATAAAGCTTCGGTAACCGAAATCCGGCCGGTCGCAATGGGACGGTCTTTGGTTCTGGCCATTTGCAGGTCATACTCCCGCTCCAGAATCTCGTTAAAGATATTCGCAGCGGCAGTCGTCAGAAATCCACCGGCGAAAAGAGCAAATATTGACCACCAGGAAAAAGCCCCTGCCGGCAAGGCCACTAAGAACGCCAGTACCGATGAAAGTACTACGGTTAATGAAAGCCGTAGTTTCACCAATGCGCTCAGGTCCGAGGCACGCTGACGCCAGCCGAAGATATCCTCTCCGGTCAGTTGATTTACATTCGTGCCTTGCTTATCCGTCAACGGTTGATGTTTAGTATTGGAAAGGAGGTAATGAAATGATCACCACCTCCTTTCCCGATCTTATCATCTGTGTTATAGCCCGGTATACTCTCAGACTAAAAACGACCAGATTGTTAATTAATGACTTTCCTCTTCTCCTTCTCCCATCGGCTGTACCTGAGGGATGTACTCGCGGCCATCTTTACCATAGTCGTAAGCCCAGCGTTGAACCGAAGGCAATTTGCCCGGCCAGTTGCCGTGTCCGGCTTTGATTGGCGTGGTCCACTCCAGAGTATTGGCTTTGTAAGGGTTCTGCTCGGTAACTTTTTTACCGTACCAGATGCTGTAGAAGAAGTTGATAACCATCAACAGCTGGAAAGCAAAAGTAACCATGGCCGCAATGGTGATGAACTTATTGATGCCATCAAAGTGAGCGAAAGTACCGTAGAAGTCGAAGCTATAGTAGCGACGGGGAACACCGGCCATACCAAGGTAGTGCATTGGCCAAAATACACAGTAAGCACCCACAATGGTACCCCAGAAGTGTAGCTTGCCCAGTGTGCCGTTCATCCAGCGTCCGTACATCTTGGGGAACCAGTGGTAAACCCCTGCATACATACCGAAGAAAGCGGCAACACCCATTACGATGTGGAAGTGGGCAACCACAAAGTAAGTATCGTGTAACTGGATATCGATAGTGGAGTTACCCAGAAAGATACCAGTCAGACCACCGGAGATGAACATGGATACGAAACCGATGGCGAACATCGATGCCGCGTTGAAGCGCATGTTACCACCGTAAATGGTAGCAATCCAGTTGAACACCTTTACCGCCGAAGGAACGGCGATGATCAAGGTGAAGATCACAAAGAAGTTGGATATGAATGGATTCACTCCAGACATAAACATGTGGTGGGCCCATACGATAAAGGACAGGAAGGCGATCGCAAGGATCGAAAGTACCATCGCCTTGTAACCGAAGATCGGCTTCCGGGCATTGACCGAGAGTACCTCGGATACGATACCCATCGCAGGCAGGATGATGATGTACACCTCAGGGTGGCCCAGGAACCAGAACAAATGCTGGTACAGAATCGGACTACCACCTACGTGATCGAGCGCCTGCCCGCCAATGTATATTTCGCTCAGGTAAAAACTGGTACCCAGCGTACGATCACACATCATCAGGAAAAAGGCGGAAACCAGTACGGGAAAAGAAAGAAGACCGATAATAGCCGTTACGAAGAAGGCCCAGATCGGTAGTGGCAGACGCCACATAGTCATTCCTTTGGTTCGCAGGTTCAGCACAGTGGTAATGTAATTGATACCACCGAGTAGTACGGAGACAACGAAGAAAACCAATGAAACCGTCCATAGCGTCATACCCGCTCCGGATCCGTCCATCGCTTCGGGCAAAGCGGAGAGCGGAGGATAAGCAACCCAGCCACCGGCAAAAGGACCGGTACTCAGGAAGAGGGAGGCAAACATAATCGTTCCAGACAGGAAGAAGAACCAGTAGGACAACATGTTTAACAACGGTGAGGCCATATCACGGGCTCCGATCATCAATGGAATCAGGAGGTTCGAGAAGGTTCCGCTCAATCCGGCCGTCAATACAAAGAATACCAGGATGGTACCGTGCATGGTTACCAGTGCATAGTAAAAGTCAGTGGTCAGTTTACCGATACCTTCGGCATCAACACTGATCCATTTACCCAGTACCGGCTGCAACCAGGCGATGCTTTCCTCGGGAAAACCAAGCTGGAGACGAAATACCAGTGACATAAGACCACCGATGATGGCCCACACCATTCCCGTAATCAGGAATTGCTTGGCGATCATTTTGTGATCCTGGGAAAAGATATAGTGGGTCACGAAACTTGCCGCGAACTTATCACCGTGGTGATGATCGTGGAAGTGATCGTCGTAACCGAATTCTTCGATCAAAAGATCGGATTCAATTAGTGGATTAGCTACTGCGATATTGCCCATTTCTTATAAATTCTTAATAGTCCTACTAATGTGAATGCTAGCTGTCTGTTGTTATTGCTCCCGGTAAGATAGTGAATTCCGTGCGGCGATTCGCGGCGCGGCCTTCTTCCGTATCGTTCGTTTCGCGTGGATTATCAGCACCTAAACCGACTGCGTTCATCCTCGTGGAAGAAATACCATTCTGCTTCAAAAAGTTCAGCACCGCGATAGCCCGTGCTTCACTCAGGTTGAGGTTGGCATCTGCATCACCCGTTGAATCAGTGTATCCGGTCAGGTCGACGTTTACCGTTGGGTGGGCTTTCATCCACTTGGCGGCTTCTTCCAACTGATAACGACTACGCTCGGTCAGCAGAGCTTTACCGGTGGCGAAGGATACGTACTCAAGTACGAAGGTATCGTCATCAGTTTCGGCGGTAGCCAGAGCATCGTCGGCGCTGGTATTGAATTCCTGACGGATGGCATCTATCTCAAAGGGAAGATAATCATCCACGTCCTTCAACGGATCTGCATCCGTACCGCGAATACTGGTCTGGTAGAGGGCCTTGGCAGATTCCTTTTCGTACCAGGTTGTGAACTCCTCCATTGAAACTACGTCCATCGACTTTTTCATCGACCAGTGATTTACCCCACAAAGCTCGGCGCAAGCCAGTTCATACTCAAAGGTCTCCCAGCGCATCCGACCTTCGTCGTCGTCTGGGTCAATCACGTTATACTCGGGATACTTACGTAACTCCTGGCGGTATTCTTCGGTAGTTTTCTCCGGAGTGAAGATGAAGTAGGTCGGTATCCCCGGAACAGCATCCATCTTTACGCGGAACTGCGGCAGGTAAAAATCGTGCAAAACATCTTTGGAGGTGATCCGCACCCGAATTTTCTGACCAACTGGAAGCACCAGGTTATTGGCGATAAAGTCGTCGTGATTACGAGGATCGGTCCAGTCCTGTCCGAGTTGATTGGTTGCATCGATCAGACGGAAATTCTTACGGCCCAAAATACCGTCAGCACCAGGGTAACGCAGAATCCAGGCAAACTGGTAACCAGTAGCTTCGATCTCCAGTACCTCTTCGTCGGTACCAACATCACCCATGATTTCGTTCCAGGCATCCAGACCAGAGATCACCAAAAAGGCCATCACAACGGCTGGGATAGCGGTCCATACAATCTCTACGGTGTTGTTGTGAGAGATAAACTGGGCTTTACGACGCTTATTGTAGCGGTATTTGTAAGAGTACCAGAATAACAGAATCTGAGTGGCGAAGAACACGATATAAGTGGTGATCAGTGTCCAGTTGAACATTTGGTCAATCAGCTTACCGTGAACCGAGGCCGATTCATGTGGTCCGTAACCAAGCATGTAATTCTTGTAGTAAAAAGCACTCACTGATGTGATCACCAGAAAGCCAACCATGAAAATCATCAACCAACGGCCAGCAGAGTTAGTTGCACGTTCTTCCAGCTCCTCTTCACCGCGTAATTTGGCAGATAACTCCCGCACACGGGATATCTGCACCACGATGATGAACAACAAAACGACACATAAAAGTACGATCAGAGTGGTCATTTATCTTTCTTTATTCGCTTTCGCGCTTGCAAGCGCAAAGTTACTTTATTTAACGGCTCCAAACTATTTGTTGTTAAGAGCTTACTCCTTATTTAGACTGCGTCCAAACAATTCGTGTTTAAGTGTGGTGATGCTTGCTTTCGTCCATGTACGGGTCGTTCCTTGGTTCTAGCGGGGCTTTGCTCAGCGTAGATAACGAGAAGAACAGGAAACCTCCCAGGAAACCCAGGAAAGTACCGATCTCAAGGAAACCAGGCAGCATATAGCCAGCGCGAGACTCGATGTAACGCTCCGGGAAGGCATGGTGGCCTCCAGCATCGGCGCTGTGCTCTATATCATGAGCCCCGCCATCGTGATCACCGTGACCGTGGTCGCCGGCCATACCGGCGTGATCACCGCTTTCACCGTCATGGTGGTTGTCACCATCATGGTTGTGCATAGCGTCAGCATCGTCACCAGCGTGATCCAGATCGCCGTCGGCACCGTCGTGATTGTCATGTCCGGCCTGGTCGTGGTCATGTTGATCCACCTCCAGAGAGGTCAGGTGATAGATATCGCTGCTTTCATTTGCACCGTGCTGCTCACCGTGGTCGTCTCCGTGTCCGTGACCTTCCTCCAACTCGATCACCGTACGCAGGGCGGCAGGCTTGATCATCATGAAGAAATCTAACCAGTGGCCGAAGAGTACGATCACGCAAGCAAAGAACAGTGTACCATACTTACGCTTGGTATCATTACGCATCAGGATCAGGAATGGCAACAGGAAGTTGATCACCAGGTTGATGTAAAATAAAGCCTGGTAGTTATCCAGTCGTTCACGGAAATAGATCGTCTCCTCCCCTACGTTTCCGTACCAGATCAGCATATACTGACTGAACCACAGATAGGTCCAAAAGATAGAGATGGCGAACAGGTACTTGCCCAAATCGTGAAAATGCTCTGCGGTTACGCTCTGGAAGTAGCCGCGGCTCTTCAGGTAGATCAGCATCATGATCGTTAACGCCATCATGGCACAGAACCAACTGGCCGTAGCGTACCAGGCAAACATTGTTGAATACCAGTGGCTATCCAGGCTCATGATCCATTGCCAGATCAAAGCTGCACTGGTGAATCCGGCGATGGGCAGGAATATGGCTGCATATTTTTTGTAGCTACGGTGTTGGGCGTAGGCTTCGGTACCGTTGTGGTCCTCATCTACACTGAGGCTACGCATTTTACTGATAAAGAAGTACCAGGCTCCTACGAAAATAATGGTACCAAAAGTGTACCAGTACTTGTTCAGGAAAGAACTCTTGTGGGTCAGGATCTCGTCACCCTCTACGGCACTGGCGTCGTTCCAGTGATAAAGATGGTGGCTGTGCAACCAGAGACCTACGATCAATACTCCCATTAGGAATAGAGATGGCAGCAACCAGAGACTGTAAGCCTCCCACACCCGCTTGAACTGCACAAACCAGCCAGCGTAGGCCGTGGTAAAGGCAGCCAGAACGAATCCAGCCATGAAGGCGATCCCCAGGAAGAAGGTCGCATTGTGTAGGAAATTGGTCCAGAAGCGCATATGATGATCTTCGTGGCTACCGGTCAGGTAGGTCCAGATCAGGCAAATCAGGCCCAGGATCATCATTCCTCCGGTAACTCCTTTTGCGCGTGATGAGAATACGTAGTTCTCCATTAGTTCAAAATTTTTGCTGCTCTCCGCAGCTCAATGTTTTTAGTTTCGGCCCCGCGGGTCGTCTTATTTGTTGATGATGGTCCGCTCGCTGTGGTCCAGCACTGCTTCGATCATCTGCTGCTCGTCGGCGCTCAACTGTACTTCTTCATCAGCCGGGGCACGTTCGCCACCCTGGCGGGCGGCCATGGGGTCATACTGGCTGTTTGGCGTTCCAAAAGCCGGATTGAAAGTATTCGCGTTAGGTCCGTACTCCAACCCTTTCTCCGTAGCCTGCAGGCCTCGGATGTAGTGGATCACCTGCCAGCGCTCCTCGTAGCTCAGTTTATCTTTGTAAGCTCCCATTGCATTGTATCCGTAATAGATGGCGTGGTAATAACGGCCATTGGAAGCTTCGTAAAACTGATCCGTCAGGAAATTGGCCGGAGCCAGTGGATACTTGGCGTTCGGATTTTGTTCTTCGTCGTAGATGTAGCCCAGTCCATTACCGCCGGCACCGTGGCAAATACCACAGAATACGTTGTATAACTCGCCACCTTTCACCAAACCTTCTTCAGTAATCGGAAAAGGGTTGTCCACCAATTCAGCAATGGCAGCTAAACGGCCATCCGCGTCATTGGCGTAATGGTAAGGCACGTGACCATTTACGGGGAAATTCATCGCATTATTACGCATGCTACCCTCGTCATCACTCATGGCCATTCCACCAGCGTAACCACGCGGCACGGTCCCCTTCACCGGCTCGTTGAGCGTCGTCAGCTCGTACAAGGAGATCGTTGAACGATCATCCCAGGTGTTGTAGTAGTAGTCGTCCAATAGATTGGCCTCCTTAGCTACCGAGTGTGCCATATCCGGCATATACTCGCTACCGGGGAAATTCTCGTCCGGACCGGAGCAGGCCATTAGCACTACGGCCAACGAAAGTGCCATCACGTATTTACGAAGCTTATTCATCTTCAATAGTTTGATCCTCCGGAGAGGATGTTTTTCTTTTTCGTGGCTTCAAAGTAGCAGGGTGTAACAATGATCTAAGGGACAAATGATCTAATTCAACAATACCTTAATGATTCAGTACACTTGACATTGATTCATTTGAGCATTCAATCATTGTATCATTACTGACATTGCTACTTTGAAGTCAAAATAATTTAAACTCCGGTGAGTACTCAGATGGCATTCCATCTCAATCCCTTTAGTCCGGAATTTTCAGCCTATTGCTAGACCAGTTTACGATGCACGCTTTCTGCTCCCGTTGCGGAGAAGAAATCGCGAATGCTGTCTTCGTCATCTCCCCCATGGTTAAGGTCGAAGGCGATACAGAATTTATCGTCCGTGATGCGATCGTGGAGGCGAATGGGTTCCGCGCCCGGGCCGAGGCCACAGATGATATAAAAGGTCACTACCATACCCACTGCCGCGAACAGTACCGTCAACTCGAAAGTGATCGGGATGAAGGCAGGAACTGACCAGTAAGGCTTACCACCAAAAATGATCGGCCAGTCGCGGGTGAATACCCAGGTCATGAAACCGAAAGCGGTCAACGTGCCCAGAGCACCGTAGACGAAACCGGCTTGGTGCAGGCGGCTCTCTTCAAATCCCAGTAACGGATCCAGACCGTGAACGGGGAAAGGGGTGTAGACCTCCATGATGTGCAGGTGACGGCTGTTGGCTTCCTTGACGGCTGCCATCAGCTTTTCTTCGTCGTCGTAAAGCGCGAAGAGCACGTCGTGGTGATGGCCGTCGGCCACCGGCTCTCCGGTCTTCAGGTTATACTCGTCGGCGATTGAATGTGCCATGGTTATTTATTTAGTCGGTCCGGCGGTGTAGCCAAACCGTATCTTTTGCGTTTAGGTTCCCGTTACTTGATCTCGTGGTCCTCGTCGATATCGACCGTACCGCCCGCCTGAAGATCATTAGCTTCCGTGTGGGCATTAGCCGGTACGTGATGACCGTGGTGGCCGGCAGTAGGGTGGAAACCAGTGTACTGGTCGCCACTCGTTTTCAGGATAGACTTCACCTCCGCGATGGCCACTACCGGAGCAACCCGGGTGAAGATCAGGAAGAGCGTAAAGAACAAGCCTAATGTACCGACGAAGATCATGATCTCTACCCAGGTAGGTACGTAGTAAGACCAGCTGGATGGGAGATAATCCCGGGCCAGGGTGGTCGCAATGATCACGAAGCGTTCGAACCACATGCCGATGTTGATGAAGATCGACATGAAGAAGGTGATGAAGATGCTGCGGCGCGCTCGCTTGCTCCAGAATACCTGGGGCGAGATCACGTTACAGAGCATCATCCCGATGTAGGACCAGCTGTACGGTCCGAGGACCCTGTTCTGGAAGGCCCACTGCTCGTAGATGTAACCAGAGTACCAGGCGATAAACAGCTCAGTGAGGTAAGCAACCCCTACGATAGAGCCGGTCAACAGGATCACCTTGTTCATTGACTCGATGTGCTGCAGGGTGATGTACTCTTGCAGGTTAAGCACTTTTCGGGCAATCAGCATCAGCGTCAGTACCATGGCGAAACCGGAGAAGATGGCCCCCGCAACAAAGTAAGGCGGGAAGATGGTCGTGTGCCAACCGGGAATAACGGATGTAGCGAAGTCAAAGGATACGATGGTGTGAACCGAAAGTACCAGTGGAGTCGCCAGACCGGCCAGAACCAGGGAGAGGCTTTCCCAGCGTTGCCAGTGTTTGGCACTACCGTTCCAGCCGAAAGCCAGAGCACTGTAGATTTTTTTACGGAATCCTTTGGCGCGGTCACGTACCGTGGCAAAATCAGGTACCAGACCGGTGTACCAGAATAAGAGGGATACGGTGAAGTAAGTGGAGATGGCGAAAACGTCCCAAAGCAGTGGTGAGTTGAAGTTCACCCACAGTGGTCCCCGGGTATTGGGGTATGGGAAAATGAAGATCGCCAGCCACAGACGGCCCATGTGAATAAGCGGAAACTGTCCCGCACAGATCACTGCGAAAATGGTCATGGCCTCTGCCGCCCGGTTTACCCCGGTCCGCCACTTCTGACGGAATAGCAGGAGAATGGCCGAGATCAGCGTACCGGCGTGACCAATACCTACCCACCATACAAAGTTGGTGATGTCCCAACCCCAGTTGATGGTCCGGTTGAGGTTCCAGCTACCGATGCCGACCCAGACGGTCCAGGCAACACTGAAGGCAAACATACCCAGGCAGATGACGGAGATAATGAATGTAATTATCCAGGCCAGGCCAGGGGTCTGCTCCGTTGGGGCACAGATATCCTCGGTGATCTGGTGATAACTTTTCCCTCCTTCGATCAGCGGTTCGCGAATTGGCGATACGTGTCCGCTCATGTTTGAGATATTTAAGTGGACCGGAGTCCGGTTTGGACAAGGTTCCCCTTGTCTGTTACTTAAGTCTGGACAAGATTAGATCTTGTCACGATGGTGGACAAGTTGACCTTGTCCTATCTGAAGGCTAGGCCTCCAGTTCTTCCATACCATTGCGCACTTTCGCAGCGTAGAATACGGACGATTGAACGTTAACTTCTTCCAGCACCCGGTAGTTCAGCGGATTTTCGATCAACTTAGCTACGTCGCCTTCCGGATTATTACGGTCACCGAAGGTGATTGCACCCGTTGGGCAGGCAGTCTGACAAGCCGGGCGGACATCGCTGTCACGAAGACGGCGACCTTCCATTTTGGCGGTCAGTTTACCGGATTGCAAACGCTGGGCACAGAAGCTACACTTCTCGATCACCCCACGACTACGTACGGTTACGTCCGGGTTGAGGACCATCCGGGTCAGGTTATCTGCACCAAATGGAAGTTCTTCGTTGTTTATCGTTGGCTCGTTGCTGGCAAACAGGTCGGCCGTGGTGTAGTCCAGCCAGTTGAAGCGGCGAACTTTGTACGGGCAGTTGTTGGCACAGTAACGGGTACCGATACAGCGGTTATAGGCCATCTGGTTGAGGCCTTCGTTGCTGTGGTTGGAAGCATTTACCGGACAAACGTTCTCACAAGGAGCGTTGTCACAGTGCTGACACATCATTGGCTGATAAACGGCGCGTGGGTTCTCGTAGTCGCCATAGAAGTAGCGGTCAATCCGCATCCACTTCATTTCGTGGTGGCGCCATACTTCGTACTTACCAACAACGGGTACGTTGTTCTCGGCCACACAGGCTACCTCACAAGCACCACAACCAATACAGGCATTCAGGTCGACGTGCATCGCCCACCAGTGGCCCTGGTCGTAGATCGTCTCTTTGTATTCCTCGAAAGGATAGAGGGTCTGATCGTTCAGGTGATTGGCGTGGGAGCGGAAATCAGCGATTTCGGCCTTCAGGCCTTGCAGGTCGTTATTATCACCTTGGAAGATGATGGAGCGATCGGTCAGACCGCCCTGCATACCGCTGCCGAAGGCCATAATGGTATGCTCATCCACATTGAAGGGTTCGAGGTATTTCTTTTGTTCGTCGGTGAGTTCACCGGCGATCTTCTCGGTATCTCCCGTTTCGTTGTTGTAGTACAGTACGCCTTCCTCGTCACGGGCGGTCAGGCCCATGGAGTGGTGATACTGGACGCTGGCAAATTCTTCTTCTACATCTACCGAACCACTTACATTGGCATTTACGGCGTGGTACTGTACGTAGCCCTGGCCGTCTACCGGCAACATGGGGTAAACGTTTACGCCCACACCTTCACCGAGCGCGCGACCGGCCATACCGGTCAGTTGCCGGCCATAACCGACGGCGATAGCGAAGGTATCTGCCTTAAGACCAAACTGGCGCACGGCCGTGGCTTGCACGGTCATGTCACCGATGGCGAGGTCGACGATGTCAGCTTTGCCCTTATACTCTTCTTCGTTCAGTCCCTGGTAAGCGCTGAATTCAGTGGCACCTTCTTCCCAGCTAACGGGAATAGAGAGATAGTTGCCCCAGGCCGTCCGTTGAACGGGATCGGGCATCTCCTGCAGCCAGGGGTTGTTGGCGTAAACACCGTTACCCTGGTTGACCGTCTCGAAGAAAGTAACTTCCTGACCTTCTCCGGCCGGCTGCCCTACCCTGCTGGTTTGGCTGGCGGCAAGATCGGAACGGTAAGTACCACTGGCTTCTCCGTCGGCGGAGCTAATGCTTCCGGTAGCGGGCAGCGTAATGATGCCATCGTGGAGGGAAGCGTCCCAGAAAGCCTGGAAAGTGCTGTACTCGCCTTGGGCGGCAAAAGCACTCTGCCACTGCTGCTGCAGATAGTCGTACATCGGCTGCTCGGCCTCGGCGTTATAATTCTCTGATCCGGCCCATACCAGAAGGCTGGCTGCTTCCTGACGTGTCCCGTGGCGACCTACACTGGCGAAGATCGGCTGGATGGCCGGCTGAACCACGGAGATGTGGCCCTGCTTGGCTTCCACGTCGCTCCAGCTTTCCAGGTAGTGGTGGGCCGGGGCAATGTAGTTACAGAGGGCAGAAGTTTCATTGGGGGTTCCACTCAGGCTGATCCGCAGATCGACCTGTGGTAGCGCGGCCACGATACGGCTGGCGTAAGGAGTGTCGTAGGCGGGGTTTGCACCGTCAAATACGATCAGGGCATCGACGCGACCACCTTCTAAGTCAGCAACCAGTGTAGCCAGGTCCTGGTCGGAACCTTTACGTTGCATGCTCCAGCGATTGGTATCGATAGTGCTACCGTAGCTACCCAGTCTTTCGTTAATGGCGTTTACCAGCACCTGCTCGGCGAGGTTATTGCTACCGCTCACGACCAACGCTTTTCCATTGGCGCCACGCAGCTTGGCTGCCAGGGCATTTACTTTGCTGCTGACGTCAGCCGGGAGCTGACCGCCGCTACCACCAGCACCTAAGGCCGAAGCAAGGGCGGCAATTACCTGCCCACGGTGGGAAGGCTTGATCACAATACGGTTATCAGCGTTGGAGCCGGTAAGGCTCATTGTGCTTTCGATCTGCACGTGGTGGCTCATCGAGCGACCTTCTAATACCCGACGACCGGCAGCATATTGCTTGGCATACTCGATCGGGCTGATCCAGGTGCCGAGGAAGTCACAGTCGATGCCGACAATGATCTCCGCCTCATCGAAGCGGTAAGAAGGGATTGCGCGGGTACCGAAGTACTCACGGTTGGCGTCCAGCAGAGCCGATGCGGAGACCGGATCATATTGAACGTGCTTGGTATTCGGGTACTTTGCTTTAAACTCAGCGACGGCAGCCAGTTTACTGGGGCTCATTTCCGTATGGCTGACGATGCGTACCTGGGCACCGGCTTTCATTTTACCAGCCAGTTCAGCATCGATCTCTGCCCAGCTGGGGTTATTTTCATAAACCTGACGATCTACTTCTACCTGACCTTCAACAACCCGATAAGGACCGTCGAAGCGGCTGGTATCGTACATACTCAATACACTGGCCTGGGCCCGGGCACTGGTACCGCCTTCGGTCATCCCGCAGTACTGGTTACCCTCAATCTTAATGGGGCGTCCTTCCCGGGTCTTGACGACTACCGGACAGTAATCACCGCCCTGGACGAAGGTAGAAGCGAAATAAGTCGCTACACCGGGTACGATGGTATCCGGCTTGACTACGTAAGGAACTGCTCTACGAACTGGAATATCACAGGCCGCGATGGTAGCGGCACTGATACCAAAACCGAGGTACTTCAGAAAGTCCCGGCGGCTGGCTTCCAGGCGTGGATTTTCGGTGGCTTCGATCGCGGTCTGGGCCGGATCGTCCACGAATTCTGCTTTTTGTTGAGCTACGTAGTCCGGATCGGCGTTGAGCTGATCGGTTCCAATCCAGATATCGTTCTGCTTTTTCATAAGCTAAATGTAGATCACCACTTTAATAGTGGCTAGTAGTTTTTAGTTAGTCGGAGTGAGCAATAACACTGTAAAGTGGTGATGCCCGCGCCGGTTGCCGGTTCGATGACCCTCCGGCAAGGGTGCCATATACTGGCAAGCTCAGACGCTATATCTCTAGCGTCTAATAATGACACTTCTGACAATTCAAGCCACCGATCTCTTCCACCGTTACGGCGTCACGATCACCACTTTGCATTTCTTCGTGGTAACGTTCGTAAGATTGGTAGTATTCGTTGCCTTCGAAGGCCACTTCGGTCTGGCGGTGACAGTTGATACACCAGCCCATACTGAGGGGAGAGTACTGGTAGACAACCTCCATTTCCTCCACGGGGCCGTGACAGTTCTGGCAAGCCAGTTGACCGACGGTTACGTGCTGGGCGTGGTTGAAGTAAACGTGGTCCGGCATATTGTGGATACGTACCCACTCGATGGGGCCGGGAATGCGGGTGTCGTCCTCTCCGTTGGTGAGGGCGGCAGTGATACCGTCGAGTTGTTCTTCCACGACATCATCGATCATATCCACATCGCCGTCGTTGGCCATGTATTGGCTGGAGATCCAGTTACCGAACAGGTCATAGATCTGCTCGCGGCTGTAATCTTCGTAGCCTTCGATGTACTTACCGGTGGTGGGGTCCCAGCCGATGGAGGCATAGATTTTGGTCAATTCAGCCGTACCGTAGTTGCTGCCGTACTTGATGGCGGCGTGACAATTCATACAGGTATTGGCAGCGGGGATGACGGAGTGCTTGGAGCGGCGGGCACCGTCGTGGCAGTACTCACACTCGATCTTCTGCATCCCGGCGTGTAGCTGGTGACTGAATTTAATCGGTTGTTCCGGCTGATATTCCTGCTGGCGACCGAGATCAACGGCGGAATTTACGGCGTTATAACCACCGAATACGACCAAGGCGAAAATCACGAAGGCGATCATACCCTTACTCGTCAGGATTTGTGCCAGGGTACGGCGGGTAGCCGGGGCGGTTCCCTCCGAAGTCTGTACCATGTAGGACAGATTGCTAGTCACCCGGGCCAGGATCAACGAAAGCAGCAGCAGTGCGCCACCCAGGATGATGAAGAGCCAGGTGTTGTCGGTTTCTTCACGAACATTATCACCACCCCCTTCACCAGAAACTACGACCTTGCCTAAGTCAAGATACTGATAGTCGATGTAAGCTAAAAGATGCTCAATCTCTTGATTTGTCAGTGCAGGATAGTTCTGCATGACTGTAGGGCCCCATTCTTTCCAGAGAGCGGCGGCCCGTGCACTGTTACCAGCAGCGATCAGCGCCTGAGAACCACGGATCCATTCATAAAGGTTCTCACGCGGCTCGGATGCCCAACGGGTTTCTACCCCACCAAGCGCTGGTCCGGTACCGTTGTCCTTCATATTCTTGATGTGGCAAGTACCACAGGCATTCTCATTCCAGAGTGCCTTGCCGATATTAGCATCACCGGTACCAGGAGCAGAAGCACCATCAGTTGCGGCAGCGGCAACATCGGCAGCCGGTTCCGGCTTTTCATTCTCCTGACCGTAGCCGGCGGTTGTAACCAGCAGCATTAAAGCGAAAAGGAGAAAACTGGATTTTTTAGACAAATATGTCATTAGCAGTTGACATTTAAAGAGTTGTGTCGAAACCTCCGATTTGAAGGCCCCTAACCTGGCTGCAAAGATACTTTCGTGACATTTCTTTAACAAATTCCTTGTCAAATGAAAGTCTTATTTAGACTCTGTCTAGGTAATGTAGCTGATTCATTTTCCAGTCAGTGTCTTTTTGACTTCAAAGTAGCAGAGCTAATAATTAAGCAATGAGTAAATGATTCAAGGATAAAATGAGGTCATTCAATCATCAGATCGTTGCTTCACCGGATCATTACCAGCATTGCTACTTTGCAGCCAACCTAATTTACTTGTGTCTCTGACCCGAGAGAAGCAGAAATGTACTCCCGGTTCAGACGGGCGATGTGAGCTACCGAGATTCCCTTGGGGCACTCGGCCTCACAGGCAGTAATGTTACTACAGCGGCCGAAACCTTCCTGATCGTGTTGGGCGACCATCTTCTGGGCGCGTTTGGCGGCTTCTACCTCTCCCTGGGGCAACTGAGCCAGGTGACTGACCTTTGCGGCAGTAAACAGCATGGCGGAAGCGTTAGGGCAAGCAGCTACGCAAGCGCCACATCCGATACAGGTGGCGGCATCAAAAGCACCGGCGGCCTGTTCCTTTTCGATGGCGATAGCATTTCCATCCTGGGCCTGGCCGGTATTGATGGACACGTAGCCACCGGCCTGGATAATGCGGTCGAAAGCATCGCGATTGACTACCAGATCTTTGACGACCGGGAATGCCTGGGAACGCCAGGGCTCGATGGTCACCGTGTCTCCGTCGTTGAAATGACGCATATGTAACTGACAGGTCGTGGTACCCTGTTGCGGACCATGGGCGTACCCATTGATCATCAGACTACAGGTGCCGCAGATGCCTTCGCGGCAATCATGCTCGAAGGCAAAAGGTTCCTTGCCCTCGTTGATGATCTGCTCATTCAGTACGTCCAGCATTTCCAAAAAGGACATATGCTCGCTGACGCCGGCCAGGGTATGGGTTTCAAAAGCGCCCTTGGAATTGGCATTTTTTTGCCGCCAGAGCTTGAGGGTGAGGGTCATGTTGTCCATAATAGGCAATTGGTCTTACGGTCTTACGGTCTTAAGGTCTTACGTTATGTGGGGCTGTAAGACCGTCAGACTGTTAGACCGAGAGATTACTTATAAGATCTGGTTTTCAATTCAACGTTCTCGAAGATGAGGTCTTCCTTGTGCAAGGTGGGGTTTCCTTCGTTCCACTCCCAGGCAGATACGTAGGCATACTCGTCGTCGCGGCGCAGGGCCTCTCCTTCTTCGGTCTGATATTCTTCGCGGAAATGGCCGCCACAGCTTTCGTTGCGGTCCAGGGCATCTACGGTCATGAGTTCGCCCAGTTCGAGGAAATCGGCTACGCGCAGGGCTTTTTCCAGCTCCTGATTGTATTCGTCGTTGCTACCCGGCACGAAAACATCGCGGTAGAACTCATCGCGCAGTTCCTGAATGAGCTTGCGGGCCTTGATCAGGCCTTCGGCGTTGCGGCTCATACCACAGTAATCCCACATGATCTTACCGAGGCGGCGGTGAAAGGATTCAACGCTCTGCTTGCCCTTCACGGCGAAGAGGCGATCGATACGATCTTTCACATCCTTTTCGGCTTGCATGAATTCCGGGGCGTCGGCGTCGATCATCGGCGTCCGGATCTCATTGGCCAGGAAGGTTCCGATGGTGTAGGGCAATACGAAATAACCGTCGGCCAGCCCCTGCATCAGTGCGGAAGCACCGAGGCGGTTGGCACCGTGGTCGCTGAAGTTAGCCTCACCGGTAGCGAACAGGCCGGGAATATTGGTTTGCAGATTGTAATCGACCCACAGACCGCCCATCGTATAGTGGATGGCGGGGTAGATCTTCATCGGCCGTACGTAGGGGTTCTCACCGGTGATCTTCTCGTACATCTCGAAGAGGTTGCCGTATTTCTCTTCGATCACTTCGGTACCGAGTTTCTTGACCAGCTTGTCGTCGCTCTCGTTCAGGCCCCGGCTATGGGCTACGGACTTGCCGTAACGCATAATGGCGGCGTTGAAGTCGAGGAATACAGCCAGACCGGATGGACTGACGCCCAGGCCTTCGTCGCAAGCGACCTTGGCGGCGCGGCTGGCCACATCGCGGGGAACGAGGTTACCAAAGGCCGGGTAACGGCGCTCCAGGTAGTAATCACGGTCATCCTCAGCAATATCCAATCCGGTCATTCTGCCTTCACGGATCGCCTTGGCATCCTCCAGCTTCTTGGGCACCCAGACCCGGCCGTCGTTACGCAACGACTCGGACATCAGGGTCAACTTGGACTGGTACTCTCCGGAAACGGGAATACAAGTCGGGTGAATCTGACAGTAACAAGGGTTGGCCATATATGCACCCCGCTTGACGGTCCGCCAGGCGGCCGAACTGTTGGAGTTCATGGCGTTGGTACTCAGATAAAATACGTTTCCATAACCACCGGTACCCAAAACGACGGCGTGGGCAGCGTGGCGTTCGATCTCTCCATTGAGTAAGTTACGGGTGATAATACCACGAGCCTTTCCGTCCTTAATAACGAGGTCAACCATCTCGTGGCGGTTGTACATTGTAACGTTACCTAAAGAAACCTGCCGGCTCAAACTTTGGTAGGCACCGAGTAGCAACTGCTGACCGGTTTGCCCACGGGCGTAGAAGGTCCGGCTAACCTGTACCCCACCGAAGGAACGGTTGGCCAGCAACCCACCGTATTCCCGGGCAAAGGGAACACCCTGGGCTACGGCCTGGTCAATGATGTTTACACTTACTTCAGCCAGCCGGTGGACGTTTGACTCCCGGCTCCGGTAGTCACCACCTTTGATGGTATCGTAAAAGAGACGGTAAATAGAGTCGCCGTCATTCTGATAATTCTTGGCTGCGTTGATCCCGCCCTGAGCGGCGATGGAGTGAGCGCGGCGCGGACTGTCGTGAAAAGTAAACACCTTTACCTTATAGCCCAACTCGCCGAGAGTGGCGGCGGCGGCACCACCGGCCAGACCGGTTCCGACAATAATGACTTCGATCCGGCGCTTGTTATTCGGCGCGACTAGTGGCATGCTGGACCGATACTTGGTCCATTTATCGCCGAGGGGGCCGGGAGGGACGTTTCCGTTAAGTGACATATTCTTGATAGTTATACGTATATATAAGGTGTATTCGTCAATTGCCGGTTTAAACTCCGGCCCGGTCATGCAACCTTACTGAAAAAAATGCATGTAAATCGGAATGGCAGCGAAGCCCACCGGTACCGCTACGCTATAGATCTTACCAACCGTTTTGATCAGTGGTGTCCATTTCGGATGGTTCAACCCCAGGGTCTGAAAGGCAGACTGAAAGCCGTGCCAGAGGTGAAAAGCGATGAAGATCATGCTGACCACGTAGAAGACTACAAACAAAACGTTGTCATAGGCTGCCGAAACAAGGGTGTACAGATCTTTGACCGGTTCGCCGTCACCGTAGGTGATCATTTCCGTATTCCCCAACTTCATCTGTAACCAGAACTGGTACATGTGGATCAGGATGAAGATCAAGATCACTGTACCCAGAGCGCCCATATAAACCGAACTGACCCGGCTATTATCGCCGGCTACCCGGTCTTTTTTCACGGCGTAGCCGACACTCCCCCGGGCGGAACTGTTTCGCCGCCAGAGCACGATACCCTGAATGGCATGCAATAAGATGAAGGCGTACAGACCATAACTCACCGTTTTGATCAACGGGTTGTGGGTCATGAAGTAAGCGTACTCGTTGAAAGACTGTCCTCCATCGCTGCTCATCAATTGCAGGTTACCGATGAGGTGGACCAGCAAAAAGGTGATCAAGAACAATCCGGTGAGGGACATAATGATCTTCTGACCGATGGATGAGGTGATAAACCGGGAAAACCAGTTGACCATGTTGGAATAATTTTGGGTTGTTTGCTTAATAGATACCCCCAATAATAGTTGGACATACTTCGCAAAACTAACTTTAATACGTCAGAAGCCAAATAATGTTAAAATTTGTGAAGCGGATTTAGGCTTATTTAGATTTTGTCTACAAAACCACCTAGGTACTAAAGCTCATGAGAGGGCACAAGGACCAAGAGAAAAACCATTCAGTACATTAAATTCGTCATTAAGTTAATAGAGAGCTTTCGACCGCAGTGCGTTCCGAGGCTTGCTCACGTTTAATTGGTGAAATTCCTTGCGCCTTCTTGTACTCCTTAGTGTACTTGTGGTTTTTACTCCACAAATGGATTCACCAAACCCATCCGGTCCCCATGTAGATGGTCCATCCCGTCTACGTAAATAGTAGTACCACTGGTGTAGGAGGCCAGCGGACCGGCCAGAAAGAGTACTGCATTGGAAACTTCCTGCATCGTCCCGTGGCGTTTCATGAGGTTTTGGGCTTCCATCTGGTCCAACAGGGCTTTGACGGGAGGAGCGTAGGTATCCAGGCCAGAGGAGATGATGGTGCCTGGAGCTACATTGTTGATGCGTACGTTGAAACGCGACCACTCCTGGGCCAGGCTCTTGCTCAGGTTTTCTACCCCCGCACGGGCCGCGCCGGTATGGGCCATCCCCGGGAAGCCCCGCATCATGTTCACGATAATATTAACGATGTTGCCGCTCTTTTGGGGAATAAAGAAGCGATTCGCCATGATCCGTGAGGCGTAGAAGGTACCGTTCAGGTTGTTGTTGATCACGGCCGCCCAGCCGTTATCGCTGATGTATTCGGCCAGCGAGGGAAATTGGCCGCCGGCGTTATTGATCAGAATATCCAGTCGGCCGTACTCCTTTTCAATGGCGTCGGCCAGGGCTTCCAGTTCGTCGGGCTTGCGGATATCACAGGCTTTGGCGGCGCAGGAACCGAGTTTGGCCAATTCCGTCTTGGCCTCCATGAGTGGTTCCTCCTTGCGAGAGCAGATGAAGACCTTGGCGCCAAGCTTCAGAAAATTGGCAGCAATATCGTAACCAATGCCGGAGCGGCCGCCGGTAACGAGGACGATTTTGTCTTGGTAAAGATTGGGCTGGTACATGTATAATGATCTAATGTGGTAATGATTGAATGATACGATAATTAGATCATTCAGTCATTGATTCATTTTACCATTGTGTTTTTGGCTAGCAACTCCGAGGAGCTTGCGACGATCACCGAAGGTAAGGTAACAGTGTTGGTTGGGATCAGTTTTATTGCCTTTCCAATACACGCAGCTAATCTTGGCTAACTTCATCAGCGAATTTTCGCTAACGTGACTTATCTTAGCGCGGTAAGCTCATCATCATGCCCACTTTACCTCCAGCCCAAGCGCAATACCTATCCGACGTTAACACGCCCTGGAAGATGCGACTCTTCTTACTGAAGAATCTGCCGAGTATGGCTTTTTGGGGCGGGCGGGTCGACGAAGCCACCACCGAACACTGTGTGGCCTCCCTCCCCTACGGCTGGCGGAGTCAGAATCCTTTTTCTTCGATCTATTTTGCTGCCCAGAGCGGCGTAGCGGAGTTATCTACGGGACTGCTGGTTACCTCTTCCATGAAAGCCCACGATCGGAAGATTGCCATGTACGTGATCGATTTCCGGGCGCAATTCACCAAAAAAGCCACCGAAAGGATATATTACCGTTGTGATCAGGGGCTGGAAATTCAGGCCACCGTTGATCGCAGCGTAGCCAGCGGCCAAGCCCAGACGATCGAATGCGTTTCAGTGGGCAGAACGGCCGGCGGATTGGAAGTTGGCCGTGCTTATATCACCTGGTCGATCAAAGCGAAGTAATACACTATGTTATCAACCATCATTTTTATCATTATCGCCGGTGGAGCACTGGCATACGCGGGCTATCAGTTCAACCTGGTTCGGCAAAATATACTCCTGGCTTCCGACGAAGCCATCGAAGGGCCGAGCGGTGAGCGCTGGAAAAATATGCTGCTGGTGGCCTTCGGGCAGAAAAAGATGTTCAAGAAGATCATCCCGGCGGTGCTGCATTTTATCCTGTACGCTGCCTTCGTAATCACTCAGATCGAACTGATCGAAATCTTCATCGACGGAGTGCTGCACAAGCATCGCTTTTTCGCCAGTAGTCTGGGTGGTTTCTACACTTTTATGATCAGCTTTATTGAGGTATTATCCTTATTGGCCTTTGTCGCGACCGTCATTTTTCTGGTCAGGCGCAACGCTCTGTACATCCCGCGTTTCTCCGGACCGGAAATGCGGGGCTGGCCGAAACTGGACGCCAACCTGATTCTCATCTTCGAGCTGATCCTGCTGGTTTGCATCTTCACGATGAATGGCACTGACATCGTTCTGCAAAATCGTGGTGAAGCTTACTATCCGGCGACGGGCTCATTTGCCGTTTCCGGCTGGCTGGGGCCACTCGTCTTTGGAAATTTCAGCACTGCTACTTTGGTAGTCCTGGAAAGAATCGGCTGGTGGGGTCACTTACTGATGGTGCTGTGGTTCCTCAATTACCTGCCCTCTTCCAAGCACCTCCACATTCTGCTGGCTTTTCCGAACACCTACTTTTCCAGACTGGAACCCAAAGGCGAGATGGATAATATGCCCGCCATCATGAAGGAGGTTAAGAGCATGATGGACCCCGATGCGCCGATGGACGAAGCCGACATGAGTGAAGAACTGCCCGAGTTCGGGGCCAACGACATCTTCGGTTTGAACTGGCTGGACACACTCGGCGCCTACTCCTGCACCCAATGCGGCCGTTGTACCGAGCAATGCCCGGCCAACATTACGGGTAAAAAACTGAGCCCGCGTAAGATCGTCATGGACGTTCGTACGCGCACCGAGGAAGTTGCCCGGAATATCCGCAGCGGCAACGAAGAATTTTGTAAAGACCCCGCCCAACCGCTCAGCAAAGACAATTACGACGACGGCAAAACGCTCTGGGACTACATCAGCAAAGAAGAGATTCATGCCTGTACCACCTGCAACGCCTGCGTGGAAGCCTGCCCGGTGCTCATTAATCCATTACGCCCGATCCTGGCTATGCGCCGCCACGAAATTCTCACCGAAAGCGCCGGACCAGCCGATTGGCTACCGCTCTTTAACTCGATTGAGAACGCTCAGGCCGCCTGGAGCATGGGGAAGAGTCGGAAGGAGTGGGTTGATCAATGAGTTAATGATACAATGAGCTAATGATACAATGAGCTAATGGGGGCTATCAAATCATTTAATCATTGTTTCATTTGATCATTATTTTGGCTTCAAAGTAGCAATGCTTACAAATTTGGCTAGCCATTACTCTTTCTAACAAACTTTACATCTGTGCTTGAAAGGTTAAAAAATAAAATCATCTTGATCTTAGGTGGCTATCCACCTGAGCCAGGATTCAGTGCAGTGGAGTATTTCAATATTTTGATGAACGAAGTTGAAAACGAGTCAATGATACTTTCTGAACCATCATCGTCTTACGGTGGAGGCAGCAGCAAGAGTCAGTTCATTGAAGGCATGAAAAAGCGTTACAAAACGGCAGCGATTAAAATCATCAATCTGATTGAATCCACTCCCGGCTCACCGGGTATTCGCGTGATGGGTTATCAGATCATCAAGTCGGCGACTTCCGCCTCTGCTAATTACCGGGCAGCTTGCGTGGCCAGATCCAAAAAAGAGTTCTTCGCTAAACTTTGCATTGTAGTAGAAGAAACGGATGAAACTCAGTACTGGTTAGAGATGCTCAGAGACTCCAACGTAAAGATCGACCGAAAAGTCATTGACGCAGCCTTCCCAGAATGGACCGAGCTACTAAAGATCGTTACCAAAGCCAAGCACAATACCTTCAATCATTAGATCATTGCCTCATTAGATCATTGTCTCATTAGATCATTCAATTATTACGTACCATGACCGTAAAAACAATGGCCACCTACGCCGCCGAAGATAAAAAGCCCGAGATCCTCTTTTGGGTAGGCTGCGCCGGCTCCTTTGATGACCGCGCCCAGAAGGTAACGCGGGCCTTCGCTGAAATTCTGAATAAGGCCGGGATCGAATTTGCTATCCTGGGCGACGAAGAGGCCTGTACCGGAGATCCCGCACGTCGGGCCGGCAATGAATTTCTATACCAGATGGTGGCCTTGCAGAATATCGAGGTGCTGAACATGTACGAAGTGCAGAAGATCGTTACGGCTTGCCCGCACTGCTTCAACACTATTAAAAATGAATACCCGAAACTGGGTGGCAACTACGAGGTAGTGCACCACACTCAGTTGCTGCAGCAGCTCATCGATAATGGACGGATAAAGTTAACGGATACGGATAGCTTCAAGGGGCGCCGAATCACTTACCACGACAGCTGTTACCTGGGCCGCGCCAATGGCATTTACGAAGCCCCCCGATCCGTGCTCGAGAGCCTGGACGGACAACTGGTGGAAATGAAGCGCAGCAAGCGTAATGGACTCTGTTGCGGAGCCGGTGGCGCCCAAATGTGGAAGGAAGACGAACCGGGTGACAAGCGGATAAATATGGAACGAGCCGACGAAGCCCTCGCTACCGGAGCCAGTATAGTGGCCGTCAATTGCCCTTTTTGCCTGACGATGCTAACCGACGGGGTAACTGCCAGAGAGAAACAGGAAGACGTAATGGTGCTGGATCTGAGTGAGCTGATTATACAGCAGATGTGAATTAAAACTCAAAAAGACCACTAAAAGGTACAAACTTCTTGTCTGATCGAAAATTTCACGCTAATCGCGTTATCCTCAGTACCAGCTTGTGCTTTTTGGCAGCCTTTTAGTTTCCTCTTTATGCTCCCAGTATCCACCCTTCTTCTTTCACGCAAGCCTTCACCTCACTACTACTCAAATCCTTCGGGGTATCGAACAGTGACGCTAATGTACCAGCTCGTTGGTGGCTTCGTAGCCAGGCGATCATCGTTTTGACCTGTTCTCGATCAGGGATGCTGTCTTTCCTGGGACGGTCGACCAAGCCGGGCCAGATTTCGGCGTGTAGGATGAGGTCATCGGTAGGGCTGAGTGGGTCGGGGGTAAATCCGGTTTCAAAAGGCCAGACCACACTGTGCTTACTTAACAATTTATCTTCGAAACGAAGGCGATAGAGGTAAGGGATTCCCGTAAGTGCCTGGCTGCCCACGCTGCCGGTATACGCTAATTTCCAGGCGGGCTGCATCCCTTTATGACGGGTTTCAACAATTCGCTTTTCGGCCAAATTGCCTTTCCGGGTAACTACCGGGTACTGAAAATCTTTTTTTGTACCGAGAAAGATTCCGCTTTGCCCAGAAGAGGTTCCCCAGAAAGGGCCAAGTGCAGCCCCAATACGACGATTCAGTTCACCGCCTACGGCGTAGCGATTATTCTTATTCTTCTCATCATCTCTGATCAAACGATAAATCAACTCCCAGATGGCTTTCCAGCGAGGCATCGAATTGAGGCCGATAGCCTTGGCTGTACCGCAGGGATAGGCGTAGCTTAAGTCGAAGCCCACGATTAACCGCTCTTTTGCTTTTACGCAGGAGTGCAATCGCTTAGTCAGGTGTTGATAACAATCCTGACGGGTTCGAAAGTACTTCACGGTAGTCCGATCGCTGGTAGATTTCCCTTCAGCTAACCAAATGGCATCCTTATGGGGTTTGACGGGACTGGGAGCATTACGGGCTGACCAGTCAACAACAATAAAACGATCGAAGAGCATTGGGAAAGCGGGTGCAAGAAGGTTATTGAAGGGCCCGCTAAGGTAGTTTTCTCAATCTAAATTAACCTCGATTTAATGTTAAGTTTACACAGCCATCCCGTATAAAGCTTCCTGCTGGGATTTGATCTTATCGCTGGTCAGGTACTCATCGTAATCCAACAGGCTGTCAATCACGCCATTAGTACTGATCTCAATGATCCGATTGGTACCGGTCTGCACCAACTCGTGGTCGTGGCTAGTCATGATCAAGTTACCTTTAAAGTCCCTGAGTGCATTGTTGAGGGCAGTGATCGATTCCAGGTCGAGGTGATTAGTTGGCTCGTCCAGCAACAAGAAATTGGGGTGGGTCAGCATTGCACGGCTCATCATACAGCGCACTTTCTCTCCTCCGCTCAGCACGCTGGACTTTTTAAGTACTTCTTCACCGCTAAAGAGCATCCGGCCCAAGAATGAACGGATGAACTGCTCGTCCTTATTCTCGGAATATTCACGCAGCCATTCTACCAAATCCACATTTTTGGCTTCGCTGAAGTATTCTTCGTTCTCGTTGGGCACGTATGAGGCAACAATGGTCTGCCCCCATTCGATTTCCCCTTCGAAGTCTGTATCACGCCCGGCCAAGATTTCGTAGAGGGCGGTACAAGCAGTAGCATCCTGACTCAACAAGGCTACTTTGTCACCCCGATTGAGGGTAAAGCTGACTTTGTCGAACAGCAGATTTCCATCAACGGCTTTTTTGCTGAGCTCACTGACTTTCAGGATCTGGTCACCTGGCTCCCGTTCCGGCTGAAATGCGATGAAGGGGTAACGCCGGCTGGAGGGCTGTATTTCTTCGAGGTTAAGTTTGTCCAGGGCCTTTTTACGGCTGGTAGCCTGTTTCGACTTAGAGGCATTGGCACTGAATCGTTGGATGAACTCCATCATTTCGGCGCGCTTTTGCTCCGTTTTCTTATTTTTATTGGCCATTTGCTGGGCAGCCAATTGACTGGAATGGTACCAAAAAGAGTAGTTACCGGTATAGATCTTGGCACCCTGTCGATCAATATCGACGATGTGGGTACAGACCATATCCAGAAAATAACGATCGTGAGAAACGACGATCACGGTATTCGGAAAATCGGCCAGGAAATCGGCCAACCAGTGAACGGTCTTGGCGTCCAGATCGTTGGTCGGCTCATCGAGGAGCAGAATGTCGGGGTTACCGAAGAGGGCCTGAGCGAGTAGCACCTTTACTTTTTCGCCACCGTTCAGTTCGGCCATTGTTTTATAGTGAAGATCCTCCTTGATACCCATGTTGGAGAGCAGCTCGGCGGCGTCGCTGTCTGCGGTCCAGCCACCCATTTCACCGTACTTGTTTTCCAGTTCGGCGGCCCGCATTCCGTCGGCTTCGGAGGCTTCGGGGTCCATATAGATGGCGTTCTTTTCCAGTTCAATCTTATAAAGCTCTTCGTAGCCCATCTTAACAGTATCCAGCACACTGTACTCTTCGAAGCCGAAGTGATTCTGACTAAGAACCGCCATCCGGTTGCCAGGTTCCAGACTGACTCCTCCGCGGTTGGGGCTCAACTCACCGGAAAGCACTTTCAAAAAGGTCGATTTCCCCGCACCGTTGGCACCGATGATGCCGTAGCAGTTGCCAAGTGTGAACCGAAGGTCTACCTCCTTAAAGAGTACCCGTTTACCGAACTGTACCGTGATATCATTAACCGCTAACATAAGCTCCAGATTTTGAGCCGCAAAGGTACAAATTTTGGAGATAGCATCCTGGCCGCGAACCCACCAATTATTGCCAGTCTTCAGCTGAGCCGTGTGGGCAGTAAGCCTTAAACGAGTCTTGCAAAAGTCTTTATCTTACCACTTCGAAAAACGAGTTATCGGGCTATTGAATTTTCTGAGTCAGCACGGTTTGATTCTACCATCCTAACGTAAGTCGAGGATTTGTCCAATCCGAACACTATGTTTTCAGCCACGATAAAAAAATCCCGTGCGGTTACTTATCAGAACCGCACGGGAGATAAAACAAACACTTAAAAGAAGGGTCGGATTTGCGACGACCCTGTAGAATTCACGTTCAAAACCTAATTCAAAATCCAATTTGTAATGTTGTGATATGTTTGTGGCTAATGGATTCCATGTGATTTCTAATGTAAAGATGATACGAGCGGCGATTTCCGACAACACATCATTCCGGAACAAACTTGTACACATAATTAATCTTTTATTCGTGTAAAAAATCACAAACCTCTTAAAATCAAATATTTATAGAGATCAAAAAATGGAAAAACCTTACGATTAGTGAATCTTATTGTCCAGTATATTGAGTGCATATTCGTACATATCCTCGTACGGAACGATCTCTACTTCCACGGATTGCAAACTTGCCGTAGACGGCTGCTCGCGTAACAGTCGGTAAAACGAAGCTGCTTTTCTGACAAAAGCCGCCCGGTGAAAGTTAGCGTTGCTCAGCTGCGTTAACACCCTGATAAAATAATAGGTCCTGAGCATACCCTTGTTGGTGGACAGGTACTTCAGCGAGTATCGCTTGAGGCTATCGAGACGGCCACGTGCTACCTCGTAATTCTTTCGCTGTAACAACCAGAGCACCTGAATGATTAAAACGGGTACGTTCATCCCCATTTTGTCCTTTGAAAAGCGCGGTACGTCATTAATAAACCTCCCGATTCGGAAAGAATTGAGTGGTTCTCCCTTTACGTCGATAGACTTGCTTTCAATCAGCCAACTGACGTAAGCTCTCAACAAATAGTACCGTTCCTTGAACTCGCCCGGCAATTTTTTAAACTTGCGGTGATCAAACATTCGGTTAATGGTTTTTATCGCTGTACTGTATTCATCGCTTCGAATGCACAGGTATAGATATAATTGATTGATCCTGAACCAATCTCTCTCCCCTTCTTCAACTAACCGCAGCGATTGGATTACTGCCCGTTGCCCATCGTTGAGCGCACGCAAACGAATGGAGGCGTCGATTATCTGCAACAGCATACTACGAATAAAGCCACGGGGCACGTAATCCCCTTTAGACAGGCTTCTCACGGCTTTCCAACTTATTTCTATACCTTCCCGATAGTGCCCCTGGCTATCGTAGGTCATATAAAGTATAAAGTAATACTTATAGATATAACGGGCAGTTCGAATATCCTTGTAGAGGTCATGAATATTGTTCAGCTTATTCAGTGCCGTGTATATCGTATCGGGTGGCGGGGCAGCCGTTTTGACATAATTGACGGCCAGATCTGTGTACAACTCATCGACTACTTCTTCAGCGGTTCTTATTCGAATCCATTTACGCTCCAGCGCCTGATAACGCTGACAGGCTACGGGATCAGGCATAATACTGAGTGAGTAAGTCTTCAGGTAGTACAATACCGGTATGATAATATCAGTCAATTCCGCCTCTATTGCTCGGGACAATAGTTTCTTCAGGATATCGACGGAAGCAAGGATATGACCTTCTACAAACAACACCTCTGCGGCGTATAGCTCTTTTCTGCATTGAATAAAAACTTCAAAGAAAGTTCCCAATTCCTTTTGGTCATTTTCTACTAATAGCACGCTGTTTAATAGCTGCTGCTTGAGTTCGAATTTGACTTTATAATAGTGCGACGACCCTGATACTCCGAACAGTCTTTTACTAGCCTCTTTATCAGAATCGATTTTTTTCTTTACTACGGCATCGTACAACCGGTCGGCGTGAGTCTTCTGCCGGCGGGCACCACGGCGAAAAAAATAACTCAAACTCATTAATCTCTTCGGGCTAACGTAGTCAATCAAATCCGCCAATTCTTTCATGGATAATATTAATGTGATAAAAAAGAAGTGATTTACAAATTAGAGTTTAAAAAGGATAGTAAGGTTTAATTCAAAAGTACAACTTGTAATTCATTATTTAACAAATAGTTATCAATAAATAGGATCATTTAACATACCTGCATCAAAATAAGATTCGACAAATAAAAGTCTTAGTTAACGATCTGGGCTGCGCCTACCTTTACAATTGTAATCAGGGCGCAAACGCGCTGACATCCACTAATTCACTCAAAATACTACACATGCTTACTTGGTTATTCTCCATCCTCCTTTCTCTCGGCATCATCAGCGGTACTGCACCGGCTACTTCATCAAACGACAAAGCCAATGACCGCAACACTCAAGTCGACGACCAGCCCGAAGGTGGCGACGAAGTTATCATCGGTGACTACATCATCAAATAGCCCACTACCCATTCCACTTATCCCTCCAACCTGAGAACCACACATCTCAACAACTTTTACAATATGACTTGGCTTATCACTCTTCTCCTCTCCCTCAATATGATTTCCGGCACCAAGGCCGAAATTGAAGATGTAAACGAAGACCCCGATTTCTATATCGAAGCAATTGAAGCTCGCGGAGACGTGATCATTGGTGACTATATCATCAAATAACTCCTCCCAACACACTTACAACATTCTCCTTCTCCTAAACGAGAGACTACACATCTCGACAACTTCTATACTATGACTTGGCTTATCACTCTTCTCCTTTCCCTCAATATGATTTCCGGCACCAAGGCCGAAATTGAAGATGTAAACGAAGACCCCGATTTCTATATCGAAGCAATTGAGGCTCGCGGAGACGTAATCATTGGTGACTACATCATCAAATAACTCCTCCCAACACACTCAAACATTCTCCTCCAAAACGAGAGACTACACATCTCGACAAATTCTACAATATGACTTGGCTTATCACTCTTCTCCTTTCCCTTAATATGATTACCGGCACCGAAGCCGAAATCGAAGACGTAAACGACAACCCCGATTTCTACATCGAGGCAATTGAAGCTCGCGGAGACGTGATCATTGGTGACTACATCATCAAATAACAACTCCCAATACACGAACGCCCGCCCAATTTGCTAAATCGGGCGGGCGTTCGTGAGAAGTCAACTTACAGCTAATCGCTATACCGCTGCAGCCTCATTGGCCGGTAACCCCTGAATACCATTTACCGTCGTGTATTTGAAACTGAGTTTCTTATCCGGGTAAATGTATTGAAAAGCCGACTGCACAGCCAACGTGCCCTCGTGGAAACCACAAAGGATCAATTTCAGCTTTCCAGGGTAAGTGTTGATGTCACCGATCGCAAAAATACCCGGAACGCCCGTACTATAATCGCGGGTATCCACTTCAATGGCACTCTTATTAATACTCAGCCCCCATTCGGCGATCGGGCCAAGTTTGGGTGACAAACCGAAAAGTGGAATAAAATGATCGGTGGCCAGTTTAAATTCGCCTTCCGTCTTGTGTTTGATGACTACTTCTTCCAGGCCATCTTCGCCGGTTAGTCCGACTGCCTGGGCCTCGGTGATCAGCCGCACTTTACCAGCTTCGGCCAGTTCTTGTACTTTCTCAACACTGTCTAAGGCACCTCGAAAAGAAGAACGACGGTGTACCAGACTGACCTCACTGGCTACGTCCGCCAGGAAGATTGTCCAATCCAGGGCAGAATCTCCACCTCCGGCCAGTACTACTCGTTTATCGCGGTAGACTTCCGGATCTCGGATCACGTAAGCAACATCATTGGTGGCTTCGAACTTAACCAGGTTCGGAATTGGTGGCTTGCGATGCTCAAAGCACCCCAGACCGGCAGCGATGATAACCACTGGCGCCTCAATCAAGGTGCCACCACTGGTCGTCATCCGGTACATCTTCTCCCCCACCTTTTCGATACTTTCCGCCCGCTCCCCCAGCGTGAAGGTGGGGTTGAACGGTTCAATCTGCTTCATCAGGTTGTCCACCAACTCACCAGCCAGTACAGATGGGAAACCGGGAATATCATAGATCGGCTTTTTAGGGTATATCTCCGTCAGTTGTCCTCCGGGCTGTCCCAGGCTGTCCACCAGATGGCAGCGTAATTTGAGTAGACCTGCTTCGAAAACAGTAAAAAGTCCGCAAGGACCGGCTCCGACGATGATGATGTCCGTCTGAATCATGCTTCAACAAATTTTATAGATAACAAGCTAAGTTTATATAGGTTGGCGATTTCTCTGGGATATTAAAGTGGGCACTACTTTAAGTGAAGACCACATTCGTCTTTACTACTTCCCTTCCAACGGCCGCTGCGCCCCGATCCGGGTGAAGTGCAGTGGGTACAACCGATACTTCCGTACCCCAGCGCCTCCAGCGGGTGGCGGGGCAACTTGTCCTTTTCCAATAAATAAAGAAATTCCCCTTCTTCAATATCGATCAATGGGTGGAAGTGTAATAGCCCGTCCACCATTTCAAAAACCTCCATTCCCTGACGGTTCATAGTCTGGTAGGCATGCACCCCGCTCATCCAAACTTGATGCCGAGCTTTTACTTCCCGCAACGGTAGCACCTTATTGTAATGGCAGCAACGCGCCGGCTGGCTGGACCACATTTCGCTTTCCTGCGTTTGTCGGTGGCGGGCCGGGTCCGGGTGAATCTCCTTGATCGGCAAGCCGGTCAATTCACGCAGGGTCTCCCGGTAGGCGATCGTCTCCGGAAAATGGTAGCCCGTATTGAGCATGTGCACGGCTTGCAATTGGTTCGCCCGGCTTACTAGAGTCAGCATGACAACCGATTTGGTCCCAAAACTGGAAGTAAACAAGACTTTATCTACTGGGAAGTAATCATATAAACGACGAATCCGCTCCTGAAAATCAAGTGGTTCGAATTCGGCATTGAGTGCCGCTACGTCTACCTCGGGCTGAATAGCTGAGTGGGTCATTTTAATCCATCTTTATGATCGGCCGGATCGGCCAATAGTCCTTTAGTGAGTTCGTTGAGGGCACTTACTTTTGCTCCAAAGTCGCCCTTCAGGCGGTCTCGAAAAATCTTTAAATTGTCTAATAATTGTGGGGTTTCGGCGGCGGGCAAACTACTTTCCAACCACTGACGAAAGCGTTTGGCGAAGGTCGGGCTCTGGCCGTTCGTGCTGATCGCCACTTTCAGCGGCCCTCGCGTAACGATACTGCCCAGATAAAAATCGCAAAGGTCGGGTGTATCGGCCACATTGACTAATCTCCCGTACTTTTTCGCCGCCCGATGCACAGCGTGATTTACTGTTTCCAAATTGGTGGCCGCCACGATCAGGTCATGATCCGCTACATCAGTAGCCAAAAACGTACGGGGATGAAAAGTCACGCTACCTGCTCGTTGCTGGCCCGATTCAACATCTTTCCTTTCACCTTCATTGTTACCACTTTCGCCATGAGGACAGGTTTGCTCCTCAACATTATTTACGATCTGCCAGCGGTTGTCACCAACAATATTGTAGCTATCCAGTAAGGCCCGCAGCTCATCCCCCATCCAGGGAGCCACAATCGTCACTTGCGCGTTCGGGCTGGACTTCAGGATAAATCGTAGCTTCTCCTCACCTACCTCACCAGCCCCCACCACGAGCAGGCGCAGGTTGTCCAGGCGGAGAAAGATCGGATAAAGGGGATTGTTCATAATTAATGATTCAATGATCTAATGATCTAGTTAATGGAGCAATGGATTCAATCATTATCTCCTTAAATCATTTAGTCATTTTTCTGACTTCAAAGTAGCCATGCTTTCAACTGCCTCGATGACCTCGGCCCGAGACTGCTGAGTACGCAACCCTACCACCTGACCTAAGACGATGATCCCCGGCCCCGCGTCGCGCTCCCGATGAAAGGTTCCGGCAATGTCGTTGACGGTACCGACCCAACATTTTTCATTTTTCCGACTACCGTTTTGAATGATCATTACGGGCAAGTCAGCTTTCCCTACTGATCTGTAAACCTCCAGAATACGCTCCAGCCGTGCCAGCCCCATGAGCAGGACAACGGTAGCTTCGCTACGGGCGGCCAACTCAATATCCGCAGGCAAAGCACCGTTTGCGGCCCGGGCGGTCATCACCCAGAAGCTCTGGCTCAGTCCCCGGTGGGTAAGCGGTACTCCGTTGATCGCCGGCAAAGAGTTTGCGCTGGAAATACCGGGAATTACGGTAACGGGGATACCGCGTTGTTCAGCGTAAATTTTCTCTTCGTAGCCCCGACCAAAAACGAAAGGATCACCTCCCTTAAGACGTACGGCATGGCCACAACGCAATGCGGCTTCCACCAACAGGTCGTTGATCCGCTCCTGACTGAGGCTATGCCGACCAGCCCTTTTGCCGACGTAGATTTTCACTGCATCGCCCGCTGCCTCGGCCAGGAGGTCGGGGTGAACCAGGGCATCGTAGAGAATTACATCGGCGCTACGTAGCGCATTAAGTCCCTTCCGAGTGATCAGGTCAGGGTCTCCGGGACCAGCTCCGACCAGGGTGATCTCCGGTTTTTTGGATGGTTTGCCACGCAAAAGTTCCTCCAGGTTGGGGTGGTAAACGGATTGGGTAATCTTTGTCATTTTTCGTCTGTTTTTCAACCGGCTAGTGATCTCCCGAACGCTCTGGAATACGCCGCTCTCCGAGCGGCTAAAAATGGTTTGCGAATTTCATGCCTGTCTTCATTCCAGTTAAACGCAGTTCTGGTAGCCGCTCGGAGAGCGGCGTATTCCAGAGCTACCGGGAGGTCGCTAGCCAGGCTAGGCCTTATAGTATTCTCCTACCACCACCTTATCCTCACCAGTAGTTTGTAGTTGTGCTTCTCTGGCGGCTGTGGCTGCTCCGACGAAGCCGACTGCTTTTTGATAATATTCGGTAATGAACGGAGCATCCGCTTCTTGCCGCCGAATTGCCAGCACGGCTACTTTGAAGCCACCTACGGACTGACTCAATTCGGGGTAATTGACCTCAAAGTCATTGAGAATCCCGAGGTGAGTGTTGCACTTTACGTCCGCAGCCAGTAAAAGGGCTTTGGCCGCGATGATCATGGCCCGGTAAGCGAAATGACCGGCATCGTTCCAGGCTTCGGCCGCCAAAGCAGTCTTTCCTTCGGCCAGTTTTAGATGAGCATCGTTGAGGATAGTACCGACCACGTCGAGGCTCACGCCAGCACACTCCCCTACTCCGATTTCTTGACGGTAATCTTCGTCCTGTCCCCAGTCATGAAAATCTTCGGCAGTCAGGTTGGCCGTGTCGCCCAGGTCTTTGAGCAAACCATAGAAATAGCGTTTTCCCTGGCGATGAACGTAGTCGTTATAGTACTCTCCATCAATGGCCAACTCCCGATAGTCATCCAGTAACCGGCGGAGGGCAGCAGGAATACGCTTGCTAGGCAATTTGATCACTTTTTCGGCGATGAACCCGCGCCCGTCCGGGGCGACACCACCGCCGACCACAACCTGCATAGCCGGGACAACCTTGCCACTTACCTTGATGCTGGAACCATGGAAGCCTACGTTGGCGGCCATGTGCTGCCCACAGGCATTCATACATCCGCTGATCTTGATGCGTACTTCACGTTCGGTAATCAACTCCGGGTATTCTTCACGGATCAGTTCTTCCAGCCGAGTCGCCAGACCGGTACTGTTGGTGACGCCCAGAGCACAGGTATCGGTTCCCGGGCAGGCGGTAATATCCGCCGTGGTATCAAAGCCAGGCAGTGCCAGGCCCAGGGCGTAGAGTGCATTGAACAAATGCGGCAAAGCCGAGGGTGGTACGTAGCGCAAACTGATGCCCTGGTTGATGGTCAGGCGCAGGTCGTCACTGGCATAGGCTTTGATTGCACTGGCGAGTAAGCGAGTTTGCTCCGCCCCCAGATTACCCAGCGGTACGCGAATGTTCACCGCCCGGTAGCCGCCTTGCTTTTGTTCCACCACATTGGCCTTTAGCCAGTCATTATAAACGACCTGAGAGATGGGATCCACCGGAGGGAAATTGTCGGCCGGCACCTGGCCAAGATCGGGCACTTTTCCGGCTTCGATAGGAACTGACTTGTGCTTGATGGCGGGCCATTCTTCAGCGACCAGCTCCAGAAATTTTTCGAGGCCCAGTTTTTTGAGTAGGAATTTCATCCGGGCCTTCATCCTTTTTTCGCGCTCCCCGTAGCGATCAAATACTCGGATGGTTGCTTCCATGAATGGGATAATCTGATCGGCCGCCAGGAATTCGTAGGCCGTCTGGGCCACCATACTTACGGCTCCCAGGCCACCGCCGATCACCACTTTAAACCCTCTTTCGCCATTCTGAATCCGGGGAATGAAACCAAAGTCGTGAAAGTAGGTAAAGGCGCTATCCTGATCACTGCTACTGAAGGCAGGCTTGATCTTCCGCCCCATATCCTGGCAGATGGGGTGGCGCAAAAAATACTCAAAAGCGGCTTGAACGTAAGGCGTCACGTCGAATAATTCTTCCGGGTCCACGCCGGCCAGCGCACTGGCGGTAATGTTGCGGACGGTATTTCCACAGGCTCCGAAGGCCGTCATGCCGGCGGCGGCCAGATCGGCCCAGATCGCGGGACTGTCGTCGAGCTTCACGTAATGGAACTGAACGTTCTGGCGGGTAGTCAGATGCAGTCTTCCGTTAGTATAGCGCTCACTGATATCGGCCAGCGCAATGAGTTGATCGGGGGTGAGGTGACCAAACGGGATCTTGGTGCGAAACATTTGCACCCCGAACTGCCGCTGGCCGTAGACACCCCGGGTGAGGCGATAGTGCTTAAAACGATCTTCGTCTTCTTTACCTTTTTGATAGGCCAGGATACGTTGTTCGAGCACCTCGATATCGTTACGATCTGCGGCGGGTATGAGTTGGGATAGTCGGGGAGAAACGGACATAAATGATAGGTCTGATAGAAACAAAAAAACCCGCCGGCGCGGGTTCGATGAGGGTTCTTGAGGAATATTCACGGCCATTTCCTCACCCTGACGGGCGACAACAACAGCACATTTTAATCATTGACACAGATGCCATGGGTACGTAGTTATGAAGCTAAAACTACTCCCACCAACTCACATATTAAAGAAAAGATTATCTGAATACAGGAACATTCGTTCATAGGTTCGTAAATCGGTAAAAGCCTGTTAACTGACAACAAGTTACTTACATATTAAAAACAATCACATCCGATAGGAACCGCCCAAGACTTTAACATATTTAAAATATTGGAAACTGATTTTGGGACCAAACATTAGCCAACGATCCTTATTTGAGACAGGTCCGGACTATCCCACCACACTACTCCATCCTGGTATTGCCTACGTGAAGCATGCAAACCGATTAAAGTGCAGCTCCCTAAGGATGGATCGAATTGAACCAAAGGACCACCACTGGCACCAGAAGCAAAAGGATGACCGTGCAGTCTCAAATGGTTATAACCCGTAACGTATTGTTGCCGCGATACGGTAACCGTACGGCACCACATACTTGCCCGGTATTTTTCTCCGCCCGGAAAGGCAATAGCTAACGCTTTGGGATCGACATCTTGACCGGAAGCAGCCGATGGCCAATTGAGTGCTGACAACTCAGGGAAATCGAACGACGGGTAAAAGGGCTCAATTTTGAGCAAAGCGAAATCAACCTCGAAGGGAACATCATACGTATGCTGCATCCAAGATTTTGGTATACCAACTCGCGTAACCAAGTAGGATCGGTGTCGCAAGTGAGCTAAATCTACCGATCGCCAGTCCTTCACCCCTCCCGGGAAGTAGATCAAATGTCCGGACCATTGCGGTGGTTCTCCCGGCCGGTAATCGCTGAATACGTTATGAGCGGCGGTAACCAGCCAGCTACCTTGCCGGGAAGACACTACCGAAGCCGAGGCATGAAAAATACGAACTTTGCCCGCCACCCGCCGCAGGAACAGTAGCTGACCAACCGCATTGAAAGGTCGCCATGACTGTTCGTCCGGTTCAACCAGCATCTCCATTCTGTAGGTAGCGTAATAATCGGCTGGCCCTTTTTCAGACAGCTGGAATTTCGCATCAGCTGGCTCCCAATTGACTCTGGACATTTGGTCAGGAACAGAATAATTTCCAGATATTTCAATTTTGGCTGACAAAGTAGCAATGATCCCTCCACTCAAGGTCAACTCCCTCCAGAATCTTCTGGCTTGCATTATATCTTTAGCGTACCAATTCAGTGGGGTTTTTAACGCTTCCAAAGTCGTTCGTTAATCAGCGGGCTCAGCCGAAGCGATTCCCAGCCAATCGGCGGCATTGCGTTGTTCTTTGCCCCATGATTTGCCCGTCAATTGTAACGGTGTTGGCGGCCAATTACCCGGCCCACACCCTAGTACTTTCCAGCGCTGCTGATAGGCTGTGCCCATTTGTTCCCATTCGTAACTTCCCCAGTAAGCACTTCGGTCAGCGGCAGCCAGGCTCTCGATGACCCCCGGTCCATCCCAGAGCAGTTGATTGAAAGCGAGTTTGGTGGCTGCGGAACGCTGGCCATCATTAAGTTCGCTCCATTCTAATGGCAAAGGAGCGTTTCCCGTGACGGACAAGGCGTGCCATTGCCGGCTTTTAACTCCGAGTTGATTGAATAGCTTCCGGGCGTCATCAGGCAGGTTTTCCCATTCGAAACTATACCAATAATCCTTTGGAATAGCTTTACGCCGAGCGTCCGGCAAGCTGGGTACTTGCGCTAAGCAGGTTAAGTTTTTATCTGCCGGAGATAATCTTACGTCGTACATCGCCTGGGCCTGGCTGTTGGTCCCATTGAGCCAATTTTGCACGAGGTTAACCTGTCGATTGGCTACCTGAGTGTGAATAGCATTCCATTGAGCGTACGTAAGCGTAATTTTCTTGCGGATGACCGAAAAATAAGTTCCCAGCGTCGAGCTGGAATGCTTCCCTCCCTGGTTGTAAACAATTGTAGCCGTAGTGTAGAAGAAAAAGGCCGATACCTGTTGTTGGTCCGGATTATCCTGAATCGTTTGCTGGGCCATGATCACGGTTTCCGGCTGGCCGGGAACTGAATAAGATATATTAATCAGATTAACTATCGTATTCGTCACCCGATTGATATCAGCGGCGTTGATTCCCGCGTACAAACTTATCGTCTGAGAAATGTAGGCCTGCCAGTTATTCACACCACCGACCTGTGGGTTATCATTCAACTCCAAGTTGAAATAATTCGTTGCCAGAATGCGCTCGATCCAGTTATTATAGGCTGCATAATTCGCTGCGCTGGTGGGGTCTAGTGGATTATAGCCTTGTCGGGCCTGGTTAATGATGGTAGCCATCCCGGTAGCCGGCGATTGCTGAAACGCCGTTAAGGCTGCAGGGTCATTGTTGAGATTAGCCCCTGATAAATTTTGGCCCACAACCTGATCCTGGGCTAAAGCTTTCTGCCAGTTTCCGATCAATTGGGGTTTGATTATGATTGGATTACTCATCAGAATCAGCGGGTTCTTCGGTCAGACGTGGAAGATTGGTAAAATCGCTTTCCCATTGCGTAACCTTATTATAACCCAGACTATTGACGAAGTTAACCCCCGATTGCTCCAGCATATCGACGTTAATCCCGACGATCGCTTTGCCGAATTTACCCGATGCCTTCAGATGGTCTTTATGCTTTTTGCCAAACCCACTCCCCTTTTTGTAGCTAATGGTTACTTCTAACTTGGTAAATATGATCGTTAGCTGATCGTCACTGGCATCGATAATCTGAGAAACCAGTATCAACTCCAGGTCTTCGTCTCTCCCTTCTTCTGGAAATGCGGCAATCAAGTCAGTACTTGCAAGTACTGATTCACGATCCTCTTTCGGGAAATGGGCTGCATTTAGTATATCGTCGGCTAAATTTGCTGCTTCATCCACGTTGAGTGTTTCTTCTAGCTGACCAGGTGATCCGCCAGTACTAGCAGTAAAGGGAGTGCCATTGAATTGATTGACAAAGGCCTGGTAATTTGCGTTGGTCTCAATGTCCCAGCCCGCACGTGTAGCTAAATCCGAGCAAAGAGAAGATAGGACGTTTGCCGGCGAAGCTTTCAACTGGCTCACAAACTCTTGGTAGCCAGAACTACCTTCCGCGGGGGCATCGTCGGGAAGTTTTTTAGTCGCTTTCAGGATAGCTTCCTGGTCGGAGCCGGTCAAACGTGTCAAGGTGATCACCTGAGGTGAAGTACGGGGAATAGCCATAAGATTTATTTTTGGCAAACCTCCGTGACCGGCAGCTCATATTGAACTGCCGACCACGAAAATCTGATTGAATGAGTAAAGGCAGTTGAGTTTCAGGGCTTATCTACGCCCACCCAATTGAGGATAAAGACAAAGTGCCCGGGCGCCACCTGCTCCCTTGACCGGTGTCTTCATATTATTCAGCCAATCATTGATCGAGGTTTTCTCCTGCTTATTGAAGATACCGGAGATTTGCCCCCACTCCGAGGCGGCCAGCTCGTATACCGCTACGAGAACGCTGTAGTCCGATTTGTAGGTAATAGTCCCTTTACTCTCCGTCTGAGAAATCTGAAAGACGCTGCTGTACAAGTGGAATTGCACGTCACCCGTTGAGTTCACCTGCAACAGGTTCTGGGCGAAATTGGAGTATTTCTGCTCTTTCTTGGAATAAGAAAGTGCCGCCTTGGCAAGGTTGGAAACGGCACTGGTGATGGCCGCGACGTTCTCTTGGGCGATCCCCTCAAAAGCAGCTACGAAGGAGTCGATGATCTTATCGGCGTTTTGCTCCTGCTGGTGAACTTCTTTGGTGCTCGAGTTCAACAGCGACAAAGCTGGCAGATCGGCCAGGTACTGGGAGAATTGGAGAAAGTTCGCTTTACTGCCCTTTCCTTCCGGATCAAGCGGATTATAGCCCGCCTTAACCCTAGACAGGTTGGCGATGGTCTGCATGCCCTCAAAGACACTCTTCGGTGCGCTCCCGGAACTACTGTTCTGTTGGGCCATTTGCACGTAATTACCAACGCCGGCTGCATTGGCGGGAGACATGATGTTGTCGTTTGGGCTCGTAACGGCCATCCCTTTAAGCATTGGTGCCGGAGAAGATACGTGATCTAACCACTCCTGCATCGATATTCCTGTAACTCTAGACATTCGTATGTGTATTTAGGTGAAAAAATTGAACCACCTAAATCCTCAGTCCATACAACAGGACTCAACACCCAGATAGGTTCAATACAAAGTTGAGGACTACACGAATGCAGCACAACGGTGTTTCTACCCTAATCCACCAGGTAAAACTACCTGAATGTCAGACCACTAGCCAACGCTTCGCCAATTCCTTACCACTATAAATGCACTCACCACCGCAGCCGCCAACCCGACCAGAGCCGGCACAAAACGTCCGTACAGCAGGTACCCCGTTCCAAATAATGTCCCGTATACCAGAAACACCCCGGCGAACATGCAGGTCAATTCACGACTAAATCCAGAGGTAGGGATCTCTGCTACTTTGTTAGCCACCAAAAACTTACGCCAACCGGTAGCGTGGGGCTTGATGAGCTGGTAGAAATTAGTGAGGGTTTCCGCGTCGGTAGGCTTGGTTGAAAGGGCCGTCGTCATCCAGGCAACCGTGGTGATGAGGACACCTGAGATCAATTGCCATTCTCCACTGACTCCCGTATCTACAAAAGCATACACGCAAGCGATCAGGAAGCTGACGATCATGGCTACGATCTCCGCCGAGGCATTGATCCGCCACCAGAACCAGCGCAGGATGAACAACAGTCCGGTACCCGCCCCGATCTGGAGTAGTAAGTTGAAGGCCTTCTCCGCATTTTGCAGCACCGGTGCCAATAGAGCGGCCAGGGCAAACATGATCACGATACTGATTCGGCCGACGTTGACCATTTCTTTCTCCGTAGCCTCGGGCTTGACGAAACGAACGTAAAAATCGTTCACCAGGTAACTACTCCCCCAGTTCAAATGCGTACTGATGGTAGACATGAAGGCAGCAATCAGCCCTGCGGTGACCAGCCCTAACAAACCACTGGGCAACAGGCTGAGCATAGCCGAAAAGGCCAGATCCTCCTTAACCAGACCAGCTTCTACATGGGGAAAAGCCGTAGCCATATCCTGCACCGAAGGGTAAACGATGATACTGGCCAGGGCGATCAAGATCCAGGGCCAGGGACGCAAAGCATAGTGGGCTACGTTGAATAAAAAGGTGGCTCCGATAGCGTTCTTTTCGTCTTTGGCACTTAACATTCGCTGTACGATATAACCACCACCACCCGGTTCGGCACCTGGATACCAGACACTCCACCACTGCACGGCAATAGGAATGAGGAAGACGGGCACAAAGACTTCCCAGTTGCTGGGATCGGGGACCAGGTCGAGTTTGGGAGCCACCATTTCGTGGCTCAACAGAGCATTTAATCCCCCTACTTCGGGTAAATTAATTACGTAGATGCAAGCGGCGATCATGCCGACCATTGCCAGTCCGAACTGGAAGAAATCGGTTAGAATGACCCCCCTAAGTCCTCCCAGCAAGGTATAAGCTACGGTGATGACTCCCGCGATCAAAATTGTTTGGGTGGCGCTCCACCCCAATAGTACCCCACCAAGTTTAATACCGGCCAGGATTACCGTGGCCATGATGACCACGTTGAAAAAGACCCCGAGATAAATGGCCCGAAAACCCCGCAGAAAGCGAGCCGCCGGGCCGCTGTAGCGCAATTCATAGAACTCCAGGTCGGTTTTAATGCCACTGCGTCGCCAGAGCTTGGCGTAAACGAAAACCGTAAGCATTCCCGTAAGACAAAAGGCCCACCATTCCCAATTTTTAGCTACGCCGTGTTGGCGTACGAAATCAGTTACCAGGTTGGGCGTATCGGCACTGAAGGTAGTGGCAACCATACTCACACCGAGTAACCACCAGGGCATGTCTCGTCCGGAAAGGAAGTATTCGTTAAAGCTTTTACCAGCTCGGCGCGAGGCGTAAAATCCAATACCGAGAGATACGATAAAAAAGGCCGCAATGATGGCCCAGTCGAAGGTAGATATTTGCATGATCAGGTGGTGTGGATGGGAAAGATAACAAACTACTCAGTATCCCGCCGTATCCTGATCATAATGCAGCTTAGCCGGCTTTGAAAGGATTGCGCTGAATCCATCGCTGCGCCCGGAAAACTGCGGGCGTAAATAGAGAGATCAGCGGATTCAAGAGCGGGTTCACGGCCTTGATTCCGCAAAAATACTCCCGCGGTTCGGCCCCGATCGAACTCTTGATCTCCAGAGCCGTCCGACCATAATCCAATAGGCTAAACCCTCCCTCGATGCCTTCCTTCAGTAAATCGAAAAGCATATTGTGGTATAAATGGAAGGTCCGATTCATTTCTTGGTCGAAACCCAGATAATGGGCGTGCAAAGTGCCGTTATTGGCAACCGTAGTGCGGAAACCAATCATTTTACCATCCAGAAAATAAGCATTGATCTGGCAATAATCTCCCAGGGTTTCTTTGAGGCTAACAAAGTAGCAAGGCTGGAGGTCGACTGCGTCAAAGGCAGCTTCAACCTTAACAGCATTGTAAAGCGCGTACATCCGGTCACTATACTGTTCACATTCGTTTAACGAAAGCGTTTTGCGGGTAAGATCAACGGGCAGTTGCTTTCTACTCCGGCGATAACGTACCCGGTACTTACTGCTGAGGTCGATGAGGTAATCATCCAGACTATTCCATTCCGGCCGAATAGTCAATTCCATTGACGGGTCTACTGGAAGCTGATAAAATCCCCGTTGCTCAAATATTACAGCAGCTGGGTCTTTGAGTTCAAAAGCATCTTTCACTAGAATAGCTGAGCAGCCTCCAACCCGACGGGCTAGTTCCCCGGCCGCAGCCTCTAACAATCGGACTATTTGCTTTTGCGTATAGCCAGCTGCAGTGAGGGAATTCGTCCAACAATGCTTACCGGATACCATGAACTGACCGATTGTCAGCACCTTGAAGCTCATAACCGAAGATATCCTGCGACGGATGGCCCAATTACTGCGAGTAGCCGAATCTTCAACCGGTTGATGGACTTGCTCGCCAGGTCGAAAGGTGAAAAATTGTACGGTTAGCGGAACCTTCAGTCCATTTTCGTGCCGTAGCAACAGAAGACTGGTTTCCACACCCTGTGGCTGACTACTTAACATGGCCAGTACGTTCTTGTCTTGCCAGATGTCGTCGTATCGTTCTGATCCACCTTTTACGATCATCTCAGGACTATTAAACCAGGTCGTCTGCCAGTCAGAAAACCCAGGAATAGAAAAAGAGGATGGTTGCATCACCAGTGGGGCGATCTTTTGATCGGACGAAAGTAGCCCAAAGGGACAGTGAACTGAAATTGACATGATAAACCAACACAATGACTCGATGAAAGTTTTCCGTAACTAACGGCTAAAAACAGCGAAAGCCCCTCCGCGTTAGCGAAGGAGCTTTCATAAAATTGGCGGCGACCTACTCTCCCACCCAGATAGGGCAGTACCATCAGCGCTGGGCAGCTTAACTTCTCTGTTCGGAATGGTAAGAGGTGATCCTGCCCGCTTTAACCACCAAAGTCTTTTGCCGGGGCACAGTGCCCGACGATATCTTTGGTAATGATATTAACAAGTGAATAAGAGATACAACTTCAATCTATCAACCGGAGTGAACCGACTACTTTAAACTGATCACGTTGCGTTTGTTCTATCAAGAGCGTGTACCTTGTTTACAACTCATTAAGTATAGTTAACTAAACTCAATACTGTCGAACATTCTTTTAATCCCGAAGGAGTAAAAGAAAAAAGGAAGCTGTCGGGCTATTAGTACTACTCGGCTCCATATGTTACCACACTTCCACCTATAGCCTATCAACGCAGTCATCTTCTGCGA
>PDLQ01000030.1 GCA_002591745.1 Lewinellaceae bacterium SD302 | reverse complement strand
GAATCATTTTTCAAAACCATCAAAAGAGAGTGTATCTACAAACACGCATTCCGATGTTCGAGAACAGCATTCACCACCATTTTTCGTTACATTGAGGGCTGGTACAACACGCGGCGTATCCACACAACGATTGGAAATGTCGCTCCGCTACAGCTGCGATTAATGAAACTAAATTCTAAACGCGCTGCCTGATCAGCCTAACTGTCCGTTATTTTGAGGAGGTCCACCTTATGGGGAATTGACTCCTGACCCTAGACTCTCGACTATAAGACTCCTGACTATAAGCTCACTTACCTACCTCGCGATAAGCTTCGATCACCCGCAGTTCACCCGCCTTGCCTTCCTTTGAATTTCCGTGCTCCATGCCGAGAATGCCGGTAAAGCCTTTCTGATCAATGTGGGCCAAGACGTTTTTATAGTTTATTTCTCCGGTAGTAGGTTCTTTACGGCCGGGATTGTCGCCGATCTGGAAGTAAGCGATTTCGTCCCAGGCAGCATCGATGTTGGGCAATAGGTTGCCTTCGTGGATTTGTTGATGATAGATATCGTAAAGAATTTTACAAGAAGGGCTGTCGACTGCTTTACAGATGAGGTAAGCCTGGCTGGTTTTGGTCAGGAACAGTCCTGGGTGATCGCGAAAATTCAGGGGTTCCAGAACCATGGTGAGCCCATGAGGCTCCAGGATAGCAACGGCTTGTTTGAGGCTTTCTATCAAATTGGCGGTTTGAAAATCCAGCTCCGTACGGAGATCTAAGTGTCCCGGGACCACGGTCACCCATTTCGCATTGCAGCGTTTGGCGACTTCGATGGAAGTGCGGATGGATTCCAGAAATTGCTCGCGGTATTTACCGGCACCTAGGACCAATGTAGGTTCTGTCCAGTTAATTTGATTGGCTACGAAGACACCCATCCGCATATTCAGCCTTTCCAACAGTTGGCCTATTGCTTTTTGAGTGTCTGGGGCGCGAGAAGGCATGCCATTATCTTCCCAGGCAGTGAATCCCTGGTCAGCAGCAAAGCGAATCTGGTCCAGAATGTCTTCGCCCGCGTGATGTCTAAACATGCCAGCGTGGGGGGCAAAGCTCATTTGGAAGCGATCGCCGGATTTTAGGTTTGCATGAGTAAGGGCAGCAGGTTGGTAGCCTTTTACGGAAGTGGCCGTAGTCGTGGACGCTGCCATTAATAGGGTGGTGTTGATGAATTTACGACGGTGCATATAACGGCTTTTTCCCAAAAATAAAAAAGCCCCGGCGCAACGAGCGAACCGGGGCATAATGGATTTCAATTGGTTAATGTATAAACGCTGGGTCTAAGTAAGTTGAAAATGTTACTTGGAAGATGTATTAAGGAGAATAGTCTTAAGCGGCAATCCGACTGCCGATCATAGCTTTCATTTTTTGGCGAGCCAGGAAAATACGGCTCTTAACAGTGCCTATGGGGATATTGAGATCGCGGGCAATTTCTTTGTATTCATAACCCTGGAAAAACATCATAAAAGGTACAGAGTAGATGTCACGGATACTATCCATCATCTGCTTCAACTCTTCCATGCGCATGTTTTGCTCACCTGAGTTGTTGATCACGTTTTTGTTTTCAATGACGTTGGAAAGTTCTTCCACAGATTGATTGATGTGACGGCGGGTTTTCATTTTGCGATAATTGTTAATGAACGTATTGCGCATAATGGTAGCTGTCCAGTTCTTGAAATTCGTGCCAGGAGTAAACTTTTCGATATTGCGAAATGCTTTAAGCGTGGTCTCTTGTACCAAATCCTCGGCATCCTGGCGGCTCCGTGTTAATCGGAGAGCGAAAGAGTAGTGAAGATTTTCGAGGGTGGCCATGTTTGCTGTGAATTCCTGGTTTGTCATATTTATCTTGGTTAATGTGTGTTTCACTAAAATCGAATACGCATTAATATGAGCAAAATCCGTGCCAAACTCGTTCTTCACTGATTTTCAAGTAGTTGTAAAAAGAGGTTTTACGCCCTGCTGATTTTATTTAATCAATTGACTTGATTTGATGCTGTTGCTTAATGAGGTATGAACAACGTTAAGAAGGCAAGCTTGAATTGCGAACAAATGAAAGCCTGAGCGCGATTCAGCTAAAAGCGAATAAATCAGACGATGGATCAAATACAAGAATCCCTTAAACTACTCACGGAAAAACTGGAAGGCTGGCTTCATTCCTTAGTGGTGATGCTGCCCAACATTTTAATTGCCGCCGTCGTACTAGGTCTGGGTTACCTGGCTACCGGTTATGTGCGGAAATGGGTAAACAGATTGGTAAACCGATTTTCCAGTCACCGGGCGGTAAACGGCTTAGTAACTAATATCCTGACGGCACTATTCATGATCGGGGTTCTAATTCTGGTACTCAGTATTCTGAATCTAAGTGAAGTGGTTACCACCGTTGTAGCCGGTGCGGGTGTTGCCGGTCTGGCAATTGGTCTGGCATTACAGGATCCGATTATGAACCTGTTCTCCGGTGTGATGATGTCGACCAAAGCCGCATTTCGCATTGGTGATCTGATAGAAACGAACGATTACTTTGGAACTATTACAGATATTTCCTTAAGATCTACGATTCTCATAACGCCTCAAGGGGAAGAGGTGCTGATTCCGAATAAGGATATTTATAAGAACCCGCTCAAGAATTTCACCGTTTCTCAGAAACGCAGAGTGGATCTGAGTTGCGGTGTCTCGTACGGTGACGATTTGAAGCAAGTTCGCGAAGTCGCCATAAAAGCCATTGAGCAAGGAGTAAAGTATGATGATGGAAAACCGGTAGAGCTATTTTATGATGAATTCGGCGATAGCTCCATTAATTTTAAACTCCGTTTTTGGTTGAAGGGGCCAAATTTAAAAGATTATCTGGATGCCCGCAGCGAAGCCATGATTGCTCTGAAAAACGCATTTGATGAGCACGACATCATGATCCCATTCCCCATCCGTACGCTCGATTTTGGAATCCGTGGCGGAGAGAAGTTAAACGAAGTATTAGAGCTGGAAATGTCCGCTAAATCAAACGGACAGGAGAATTAAGCAAGGTTCGTCGCACAACCCGCCTTGCTACTTTGTTAGCCCAAATAAATAACCATGCAAATACGTAATGACGTGAAACAGAAAATAGGTAACGAACAAGCTATTTATACCATCCACCGGCGTTCACAAAACATCTTGAATGACTATGAGCGGCTGTTGAGTGAAGAAGCTTTGGTAGATGAGGAGGTGCGCCGCGCCATCGAAACACTGATAGAAAAACACCGGAGTATTCACCAACGGGCGGAGGAATTACTGAATGACTTTTCCGGCACCCCCACCAAACCGAATGCTCAGGCAAATACGGATACGGATGCCGCCGAATATCCGGTACGATTTGATGTCGCCAAAAATGTCTATACCTACCTTCACCAACAAGAAGAGGCGAATCTGGCAGTCTATGGCGAGTTGAGTACGCACGATAATTACCCAGACATGGTGAAAGAATTCATGACCGAAAGTCAGCAAACAATCATGGATGCGGTGAATGAACTCGACTTCAAAGCGAAGACCCGATAAAAGTAAATACCCGGATCAAAGTACCAAGGGGCCGCAAAATTATTTGCGGCCCCTTGGTGTTTCAGAGTGCTTTATAGCTTTTAGCCACCACTGATTTCGGGGGTTTTCGAAGAGATTCAGTGCTAAAAACAGCCGAGAGAAATTTAGGGATGAAGCCCCCTTCCTTGACGATTTTTAATCCAGGCGTTCAAGTTGTGATCGACGACGGCTGAGTAACAGCCGAAAAGCGTCACGGTCATAACTGTTACTAAGATTTTTATGGCCATCTTCTTCCAAGGCGCTGATCTCCTGATCGATAGCCGTGTAAATTTCTTTGTCACTACGGGCCTTACGCCTTAGCTGGAAGAGCGCGAGGGCCAACCGTTGCATTACAATGGGGTCGGACTTGGAATAACAGCGCAACTCCTGCATAACCATACGTAAGACTTTCTGAAAACTCAGGGGGAGGAAATACAGGCGCCCACCCGTTTCTGAGTTCTCGTAAGTATTATGTAGCGGAATTTCCAACATGCCGCTTAATATATCGGTAATCATATCGATACTTTCCAGGGCCGTGCCGGGGTCGTTGATACCGGGAGACATGGCTTTAACCGCTACTTCGGTAATGTGGCGAATGGCTGGCAAATACCACATTTCGGTAATATCGTCCGGGGAGAGGTGGATCTGACCGCTGAGTTCTTCCCTTTCTTTGTCATTCAGTTGTCGACTCAGGCGGATTAGTGGAGTTCCCTCCAGTACGTAGGCGGAACGGAATCTGGGGAGGTATATTTCAGTTTCGTATTCGGCGCTGAGTTCGGTCAGCTTGTCGTATAAAGGAAGGTCGATATAACCACTATGACGAGCCTTGATCGCAGGCCATTCCCCGATGTCTGATGGAAGCTGCTCCGTCACCGACCAACCTTCCGGGGCAGATTTCCAGATTTTGAGGTTCAGGCGGGCGTTACTGCGCACCCGTAAGATGACCCGGCCCACCTGAATACGCTGAGAAATGGAAGCGATGAAATAAACGAAAAAGGCAAGACAAACAATGGCCATCACCACGCAGAGAAAAACGGTGAATCCGGAAATGTTCCAGGTTTCAGTGGGGTCTACATCAATCAGGGTCAGGTAGGTGAAAATGATCACACCCAGATAGATGCCCAGCACGGTTTGGTGGGAGCGATCACGGATCAACTGGGGTAGCAGTCGGGGAGAAAGCGTACTGGTGGCCTGACTGAGTACTACCATAACCATAGAGAAGCTAAACACAGTCAGGGAAATCAGGCCACCGATGATGCTGCCAAGAATGGTGCGGGCAGTATCTTCACTGGAGATGAGCCAGAAGGCATTCTCTTGTTTCATCCAGCTGCTCAGTCCGATACTTTCCAGGTATGCTACAAAAAAGTAGAAGGTAATGAAGCCCGCTACGTAGAGCCCGGGAATCAGGGCAATACTGTTTTTGAGGTAGCGCCAGAGTCGTAGTATATAGGTTGGGAAGTTGAGCATCCAAGTAGGAACGCTAAAGTCGCCGGGGCGTTCACAAAAAAGTGTATGTAAAAGTTGGGGGGCTTACCGAACACCCCAGGCGGCGACTCGTTGGATCAAGAAACTATAATTATGGCCTTACTCGGCAGGTTGATCAAAACCGCTCTAGATATCACCGCTCAGTTCAGTTCGATCCCCGAGGATCCCGCTGCTGCCCAGGAGGAGCAACTTCGGAATTTGCTGAATACTGCCAAGGGTACCTCATTTGGTCTCTATTACGACTTTGCCGGCTTATTAGAGTCTGAGGACCTGATTAGCGCCTACCAGCAGTCCGTACCGTTGTTTGATTACGAGCAACTCGATTTTCATTGGTGGCATCGTCAGCAGGATGCGCCGAGCATCACCTGGCCGGGCCGCCCCGGGTTTTTCGCCCTTAGTTCCGGCACGACCGGTAAAACGAGCAAGCGTATTCCCGTCACCGACGAGATGCTAGAGGCCTTTCGTAGCGTCGGTCAGTCGCAAATTGCTGCCCTGGCTAATTTTAATCTGCCGCCGGATATGTTTGAAAAGGACGTACTCATGTTGGGCAGTTCGGCCGATCTGACGCCCTATAAGCATCACCTGGAAGGAGAAATCAGTGGGATCAATAGCCAGAATATTCCTGGTTGGTTTGACGGCTTTTACAAGCCGGGCCGGGAGATCGCCAAGATCGATAATTGGGATGAGCGGGTTGCGGCCATCGCTAAGGCTGCGCCGGACTGGGACGTAGTGGCCATCGCCGGTATCCCCAGCTGGGTACGCATGATGCTCATCAAAATCATCGAAGTACACAAGTTGGAGACCATTCACGATCTGTGGCCCAACCTCAAGCTATACGCCAGTGGCGGAGTTGCCTTCGAGCCTCACCGGAAAAGTTTCGAAGCGCTCACTAGCGAGCCTTTGATCATCATGGATACCTATTTAGCCAGTGAGGGCTTTTTTGCTTTCACCCCACGGCCGGACACCATGAACATGCAGTTGGCCATCGAGCACGGCATCTTCTTCGAGTTCATCCCGTTTGACGAACGCGGCTTCGACGGTACCGGTACGCTGCTGGATGAGCCGGAAGTGCACCATCTCGGTCAGGTCGTGGAAGAACAGGATTACGCACTCATCGTCAGTTCCCCCGCCGGAGCCTGGCGATACATGATCGGCGACACCATTAAGTTCAAAGATCTCGAGAAACTGGAAATGGTCATCAGTGGCCGTACCAAGTATTTCCTCAACGTGGTTGGTAGCCAGCTCAGTGAGGAAAAGCTAAATGCCGGCGTCAAATACCTTGCCTCTGAAATTGGGGTGGAGATCAGCGAATATGCCGTAGCCGCCATCAAAAATGAAGACGGGGAGTACATCCATCAGTGGGTTTTGGGGACTAACAAAGTAGCAAAGTGCAACGAAGCCAATTTAGCCGGTCTGCTGGACGAGCACCTCAAAGAAGCAAATAAGAACTATAAGGTCGCTCGCTCTAAAGCCCTCAAAGGGATTAACGTGCTGGCGGTTGAAGTGGATGATATCTACAACTGGCTGGAAAGCAAAAAGAAAAAAGGAGGGCAGATCAAAGTGCCTAAAGTGATGAAAGAAGAAATGATGCTTGAGTTACTCGAAAACCTGAAATAATGAGACAGCGCCCCAATAACCGTCTGAAAGGCCAAAGTGCCATCGTAACCGGTTCCAGTTCCGGGATCGGAAAAGCTATTGCCATTGGGCTAGCCCGCGACGGCGCGAACGTCGTAGTCAACTATCATTCGGATGAGGAGGGGGCAAACCATACGCTGGCTGAGATTGAGAAACTAAACTTACACGGAAGTGCCATCAAATTTAAAGCTGACGTAAGTAAGGAGGAAGCCGTAGAGGAGATGTTTGCCAAAGCAATCGACACCTTCGGAACCGTCGATATTCTGGTAGCTAACGCCGGATTACAAAAAGACGCTCCCCTCCACGAAATGGAACTTAAGGACTGGCAACTAGTTATCGATGTTAACCTTACCGGCCAGTTTCTCTGTGCCCGGGCCGCCATCCGGGAGTTTTTGCGCCGGGGCATGCGTAAAGACGTAAGTTGTGCTCTGGGAAAGATCATTCACATCAGCAGTGTACACGATATCATTCCCTGGGCCGGCCACGCCAATTATGCTGCCTCCAAAGGGGCTTTGACCATGCTAATGCAATCCATCGCCCAAGGGTACGGAAAGTATAAAATCAGGTGTAATAACGTATCTCCCGGTGCCATCAGGACGCCGATTAACGAAGACGCTTGGAAAACCAAGGCTGCCTACAATAAACTGATGAAATTAATTCCTTCCGATCGTATCGGGGAGGTGGAAGACGTGGCTGCACTCTGCAGCTGGCTGGCTAGTGACGAAGCCGATTACATTCAGGGAACGACGCTTTATGTCGACGGAGGCATGACCTGCTATCCGGGATTTACGGAGAATGGGTAAGATGCACCGTATGGATTGAAATTCACGATATCAGAAAAGGATTCGCTCCGGGTCTTTGTTCAGTAGAAGCAGCTCCAGTTCGTCCGGAGACATGTAGTATTTTTTGATTCGATCCTTGTATTTGTCCGGTAGGGGAGATTGCTCGAGGATGTATAATTTGGTGGCCATCAGCTCCTTGCCGAAACCATTTTTCAAGGCAAATAGGTCTGCCCGACGTTCAGATCCGGAACGAAAAGTAGGCAGCAGTATGTAGCCGAGTATGAATTTGATCATACTTAAGACCGTTCTGCGCTGATAGTCCACAATGTGGCCTAATTCGTGAGCAAACCAACCGATCAGTACATTATCCGGTAATTCGTCAGGTTTAATGTATTGGGCAATCTCAAGATGATCACTCATCTGTATACGGTACTCGCGCCTCTTTCGAAAGAAAAAGCTAGTGTTTATTACGGGTTGGGCCCGCATGGTGTAGCCACGGAGCGGAAGCTGTTGCAGATATACGGAGTTCTCTTGTAGTTCTGGAAACCGTTCGTAGGCTACACGAAAGCATGTCTTTACGCGATCAGAAGCTACATTTTTAAAAGATAAACTCATAATTGGGTCCTAAAACAGGCATTTTTTTTCGGATCGTACTATATAAATTTCTTTCTGTTCATATTGAAAGTATGAAATGAAAGCATTTTTGCAATGTTTGCTGATAGGCAGACATGGGACTCCTTGGCGGCATTCGTTTTTACGGGTGTTTGCCGGGAGGACCTTTCATAACCTTTTCAGGTTATATCATTTCGGTCGCCAGTGGATACTTTTGGTCGGAATTCCCTCATTCCGGCCACGATGATCTTTCGAGATTGTTGTCAGTATCTACTGGTGATTTTTTATTTTAGGAATCTTCTATCTACGGGTGATATTCGAAATCGTTAGTATGACAACTGCGGTCGGGAAATTCCAATCGGCACCTTGTCGATGAAACTGACTATCCTCAGATCGAGGCGGTCTTCGTAATCGTTAATAAAAGTAGCCTTGCCGTCAGTTGTTTCGAAGGCGAAAATAATTTTACCTCCTTCCAGTTCCTTGGATGATGATTTGTCGGTTCTGGGGAAGCGGTGGTACTCAACGAGTTTAAGGTCGGTAGGGTGATAAGTAGTCGTTCTATCGGCGGTGCCAAGGGCACCCTGGCGAAAGTCTAAACTGGTGACGAATCCTCTTTTTTCAAGTCCCAGGCGGGCTTGCTTGAAAGAATCGTATTGCTGAAAATTCATGATTGGTTGTTAGGGCAGTCAAATATTGCAAATAATAAGAATTGAGCTGATAGGCTGAATTAGAAAGCCCGGATGATACCATTACGGATCACCCGGGCTTTACTAAGAATTTTTGGGCATAATCGTACGTCGGGCGTACGGTAATATACTAAGGGATTTCTAGTTGTTAGAAGCCTGAGCGGGAGTTGTCTTTTTAGTCTTCTGGTACCAGGCGTCGAGCATCCAACTGCTCTTCTCAAAGGAGGAAAGCATTCCACCCGTCATATCGATGGTACCTTCGTCGCTGATCTCATCGGCTTCGGAAATCACTTTACGCATGCTGGCGATAATGATCCGGTGATTTTCCAGTAGTTTTTCTACCATTTCGTGAGCGTCGATAACTACACCGTATTCCTCGGCTTCGGAGATTTTGAGGTAGTCGGTTAATTGTGACATCGGGCGAAGCCGTAGCGTTAAAATTCTTTCGGCGATTTCGTCGATCTTTTCACGGGCATCTTCGTACAGTTCCTCAAATTGATTGTGGAGGTCGAAAAAGTCCTCACCGGTAATGTTCCAATGGAAGTTACGCAGGTTCTGGTAGTAAATGTGGTAATTGGCGAGCAATTGGTTCAGGGCCTTTCCGGTTGGGGCCACTTGCTCTTTGCTTAATCCTAAGTAGTTCATTATTCTGTTTTGCTTATACAACGAGAAATTTGGATGAAATGTTCGAAGATTTGACCTTTTAAAGATGTGATTAAATAAAATATATTCTCAATTCGCGACTGAAGCGGCTTAATATAGTTTGACTTTATATCATCAAGTCCGTCGGGGTGATTATCTTTGGTTTCAAAGTAGCAATGCTTGGAGGATGTCAATGTAAGTTATGGTAATACCGGCTTACGGTTGTCAGGCTGGTTTTTGAAACCATTCGGCTTCGTTCACCCTGCTACTTTGAAGCCAAAAAATATGCGGGCTTATACCAAATTACTCGAATGATCACTACGGCGCCAACGAATTTCAACGTCTTCTTTTCCCGCCTTTCGGTAGCCGCGTTGCTGGTGAACGAACGCGGCGAAATACTGGAGGCCAATGGCGCGGCGGCTCGCTTGCACGGTGTAGATGTTGCGTCCGATCTGAAGGGCGGCGGGTGGCCGGGACTAGATGCTCAACTTACCCTGATCCAGTGGAAAAAACGCTGGAAGCAGATTGAAACCGGGAAATCCATAACTTACGATACCGATCTGCTGACTGCTGGAGAGTTATTGCGGCCTATCAACGTCGAGATGGTAAAACTCAGTCCGGAGCTAATGCTGCTACGGCTGGAAGATCGATTAGTCAGATTTTCTGCTGGTCAGCAACTGGAACAACTCAGCCAAGCGGCGCAGGCAGGCTACTTCTTTTATAACTTCATTGACCGCGAACTCGAACTTTCTCCGGTGGCCAGAAAGTTATTGGGACTGGTGGACGAGGGAACGGCGATAGAGGACATCCTCAAAACATTGAAAGCGACCACGAGCAACAGCGACCGGCAAAGGGTTCGCCAGCGCTTCAGGGAACTGATCTCGGAAGAAGGCAGTTTCAGTGAGTCCATCCATATCGAGTTGCCCGAAGGCACTAAAAGCTTACAGGTGACCGGTCGGTCGGTGGCCAACGAACTCCACGTCACCCATTTGTTGGGCATGGTGCGGGAAATTCGTAGTTCTGCTGCCGTGATGATCGACGGCGGCATTCCCCAGGAGCTCGCGCGCTTCAGTATCGATGAGGCGCGGGACATGATTTTTTGGACCCGCCCGGATGGCGATATGGCTTTCGTTAATCAGTCGGCAGCTGATTACCTGGGCTACGACCGTAAAAAGCTGGAAGGCCGGCAAGTAAACTTCATCGCGCCCGATTTTACCGACTCGACCCAAAAACTTTTCTGGAAACGTCTGCGCCGGGAAAGGGCTTTCGAATTGGAATATGACTTAGTGACCAAGTCCAGGAAAGTGATCCGAATTTCCGGGGTGATCAATTATCTCCGCTTCGGGGACCAGGAATACGCCTGTAGCTTCTGCCGCGACATCACCGAAAAACAAGCAACCGATCAAAGAAGAGTATTAGCGGAAACCACCGTTAACAACGCCAAGGAATACATCTTGTACGTAGACCGTGGAGGGCTTGTCCTTTACGCCAACCAAACCTTACTGGACCGGACCGGACTGGAACGTTCGGACATTGAGCAAAGTCACGTAGAATCCCTGCTGGAATTCAGCCATAAAAAAGATTACGAGCAAATCTGGTCCTTTCTCAGCGCGGAGCGTAAATATCAGGGAGAAATGAAATTGCGCTTTGGCGAAAAAGACAGTGGCCAGGTGATTCCGGTATCCGCTAAAATCGACTTGGTGGACGACGGGGAAAATGTTTATAGCTGCATTTACCTGACCGATTGGTCGAAGAAAAAGAACCGCGACGCGATTATCGGCCTTTCTGGACTCGCCCTCGAGCAGGCCGACGAGGCGATCATCTGGTTGGAGGAGGACCTGAGCCTGCGCTACCTGAACGCTAAAGTAATTCAACTGGTAGGCGGGAAGCCTGAAAAATGGATTGGTCAGGATGTAAGAGAACTATTACCGGAGCTGAAAGGGAAGACCATCCTGGAGGAAAATAGTTTTGAGGTACGGCTGGAAACCAAAACAGGGGAAACGATTTACTTCGATTTCAGCCGAACGGAACTGGAGCAGGATGGAAGACACTACTACGTATTGACGGGTAGGGATGTGAGTGAGCGATTGCGGGCAGAAAATAAACTGCGCAAGGCCTATTCAGAAATCCAGGAGCTTAAGGAAAGGCTGCAGGACGAGAACATTAGTCTGCGTGAACAGGCCGAGGAGCAGTACAGCTTGGATAATATCGTAACGATCAGCCCGAAGTACCGTAAGGTGTTGCACCAGATCAGCCAGGTGGCCGACGTTGATACTACGGTACTCATAACCGGTGAAACGGGTACGGGTAAAGAATTGTTGGCCCGGGCGGTGCACAAACTAAGCGACCGGGTAGACGATCCATTGATCAAAGTCAACTGTGCAGCCCTGCCGGAAAATCTGATCGAAAGTGAGCTGTTTGGCCACGAAAAGGGTGCCTTTACCGGCGCGAATGCCCGTAAGAAAGGCCGCTTTGAACTGGCTCACCGGGGGACGATTTTCCTTGATGAGATCGGAGAGTTGCCGCTGGACCTCCAGTCGAAACTACTACGGGTCTTACAGGAAGGCGAATTTGAACGACTGGGAGGTACGGAAACGATCAAGGTAGACGTACGACTGGTGGCGGCGACCAATCGAAACCTGGCTAAAATGGTAGCCAAACGTCGCTTTCGGGAAGATCTTTATTATCGGCTCAATGTGTTTCCCATCGTCAATATTCCTTTACGGGAGCGGCCTGAGGATATCGAGCCTTTGGTCAAATATTTTGTTCAGCGCTTTGCCAAACAGCAAGGGAAACAAATTACCGACATTAGCGGGTCTGATCTCAAAAAGCTGCAACGCTACAGCTTTCCGGGTAATATCCGCGAGTTGGAAAACCTGGTGGAAAGAGCGGTAGTGCTTTCCAATTCCGAAGTTCTGCGGATAGAGATCGATCATCGCCACAAGGCCGAAAAAGAACTGGGTAAGCCTTTTTTAGCCTTCGAGGAAATGCAGCGACAACACATCATTTCCGCTCTGAAAAAGACCGGTGGAAGAATTACCGGAGAGGAAGGAGCGGGCCGCCTGTTGGAACTCAACGACCGGACACTAATGTCCAAAATGAGAAAACTCAAGATTGCTAAACGTGATTACATTGAATAATCGCAAAATCAAGCGAACATAGATTTATTTGCCACGTTGGCATTGAATAGTAGTACTATTTGCCCGAATTACAAAGAGCGGGGATTTTCCATTCCCCCCCCCAATTTATGAACGACATGAGCAAAGGAGACCTGATTCCACGGCTATTGCGTCAGAGCAAGGTCCGGCTGGTAATGCTCGTGTTTACTTCGGAATGGTCCGGAGCAGCCCAGATGCTGAAAACCAAACTGGAAGGTTTGCAGGCTGACGAAAAATATGACTTCGAGGTTGTTTACGTAGAACTGGATGAAGTTCCTGACCTGAAAGTTCAGTTCAACGTATCGGAGGTGCCCACTACGGTGGTAATGCGCAACCACGAGATTGCCAATATTTTTAAAGGAGCCCATTCGCGGGGCAAGCTATTGGAAAAATTTGCGGCTCATTTGTAGTAATTTCTATTCTTCAGGTGCCTTGTTGCCCGAATTGAATTTACGGGGTACGACACTATATTTTTCTTTGAATTTGCGGGAGAAATAACTGGCATTGCTGTAACCGACGGCGAGCGCAACTTCTTTTAGTGACAATTCGCCCCCTCGCATCAGAATTCCCGCCTGTTCCAGTCTTTTCTCGTTGAGATACTGATTAATGGTTTCTCCGTACAACTGCCGAAAGCCCTGCTTGAGTGTTTGCTGGTTAATGCCGACCATTCGGGCCAGCTCGGGAATCGTGGGAGGTTCCTGTAAACGACTGACGAGTATGCTCTCGGCATTCCGAATGATTCGCAGTTGTTCTTCCCGCTTAACCAAGCGGACGTTCTCCTGTTCTTCGTAATTCTTGTAAGCGTTCAGGGCGAGGTAGATATTCTCATAAATCTTGCCAGCGGAAAAAGTACTGTTGAGCAAGCCGACACTGCTCTGCTCCATGATGTCCTTGACATTATTAATGATGGGCAAATGGTAGATGTCGTCGAACAGAAAATTCGTATCCACCTTGTTCATATTTTTGACGACTGAAAGCAAGTCATCCGGAATGGAAAGCTGACCACAATCCATTTGCTCGAAAAAAACATCTTTGTGGATGAACACAACCATAAGCAGTAGTTCCTCTCCGGCTTTAAACGCCCACTGGTAATCAGTCGGTCCGAAGCCCCCGTGAATGGCACTTTGCAGAGGTTTGACCCGGAAACTGAATTGCTCGGAAGAAGCGGTCATATCTCCAAAAGCCATGGAATAGAAAGAAATCGGGTCGATTTTCCGACCAGCGAACCGAAGCGTCCACTCTTCCCGTGGAGTAGCCTGGATAATCAGTGCTTCCAGCCCGTACGTGCTATCCAGAGCAACGGCACAACCATTACCGAAGTGCTCGGGAAGATCGAATTCGTAACGATTGCAATCTTCCTTCGGCTCCGTATTGAAATAAGCAGCGAGTTGGTTGAGGATGCCGAGGGCATTGTCCTGCTTGAGTTCTTGGTGAAATTGCCTTTTCATCTTCACTAAACTACGGTTAATTATCCGGTGTTCAAGATTTTAGCAGCTGGCGGGCCGCAAATTTGTCCGAATTCAGGCAGGCTGGTTTCTGTGGATAATTATCAACTTTAAAAAGCTACCTTTACTGGACCATGTCTGTTACCTTTCGGCTTCTCCTGTCTTTCTAACAAATATGTATCGTGGAGCCTAGCCAAATCCGGCCTTATCGGGTTGAATATGATCTTGCCAACTGTGATGCCGAGCCGCTTCACCTTATCCGCCATTTTCAGGGACACGCCGTACTGATCGTAGTGGATGCGGAGAGTCTGCTAATCAAAGCCTGCTCAACTAACCTCGCCGAGCTAACGGATCGTGGACTACAGGATATCATTGAAAGTGATTGCCGGCTCATCTTCGATCAGGAGACGATAGAAATGATCACTTCGATCATCCAAACGGAGCAATACGCCGATCATAATCCGATTGAATTGCCGCTCTGGCGCAATGAGTTGTGTCCCTACGGTGCTAATCTGATTATGCACCACAATGGTCGCTTCCTGGTACTGGAGTTGGAGCCCCGCGATCCGCAGGCTGCTGCCAGTGCTTTTCTGCTTAAAGTAGATAAGTCATTACAGCGTATTTCAAACGTAGTAAACGGTGAGAATCTGTACGATACACTGGTTACGGAAGTAAGGCGGCTATCCGACTTCGATCGGGTGATGCTCTACAAATTTGACGAAGCATATAATGGTGACGTAGTGGCAGAAGCCAAGCTGACTGAACTGCCACCTTACCTGAATCTTCGTTACCCGCATACAGATATTCCCAAACAAGCACGAGACCTGTATTTGCGAACTGCCGTGCGTCATATCGTAGACACCAACCCCGCCCGGATTAGCGGAGTTGTCTCTGCAGCGAATCTGCCAGATATCGATCTGGCTCTATCCGCCAACCGCGGCAGTTCGCCCATTCACCTCGAATACTTGAAAAATATAGGGGTCGGGGCGACTATGTCCATCGCCATTATTCTGGAAGGAAAGTTATGGGGATTGGTTGCCTGCCACCACGGTAGCCCAAAGTTGATCGACTACCGACTTCGCTCGGTATTTGCCATGATGGGGAATATCATGTCCAGTCACCTGGCTTTGCGCGAGAGCAATAAGTTCCGGGATCAAATGTTACGGACCAGCCTTATCCGGGCGCGTTTATTTGATAAGATGAGGGAGGAAGCCGATATTTTCCGTGGTCTGACGGGAGCGAGTTCCAAACTGACAAAATTAATGGAAGCGGAAGGAGCCGCTATTCTGCTGGACGATAAGATCACCCTGATCGGAAAATGCCCCCCAGAAGATATCGTCCTTCAATTGACCCGCTGGCTGGAAATAAAGCAGGATAGCCTCTACCACACCCATGTACTGGAGAAAGAGCTGGAGGAAGAAGACTGGTTCGCAGGAGAAGTTGGCGGCTTATTGGCCATCCGGCTGGGATTCGATTCGGGGGAATATATCCTGTGGTTCCGGCCTAAAATCGTTGAAACCGTACACTGGGGGGGGGACCCGGCTGCCCGTAAACTGGTTGAAAACGGGAAAGTAAGGTTGAACCCCGAAATCTCATTTGCAAAGTGGAAAGAAGAGACCCGCGGGAAAAGCCGAAAATGGGGGCGGCATCACCTTGATGCGGCAGTGGCTTTACGAAATGACGTCAAAGAAATCATTCTCGAAAAATATCAGGAAGTAAGGCGGGAGAATTCGGAACTCTCCAGTGCTTACGGCAGTCTGGAGAATTACAGTTACACCGTCAGCCATGACTTACGGGCACCATTGCGCAATATCAAGGGCTTTGCCGAAATATTATGGGAGGATTATGGCAATCTGCTTGACGAAACAGGAAAGTACGCCATCCAAACCATTACGGATAGCGTAGGAAAGATGGAGCGTTTGATCGATGACATTCTGAAGTTCTCTAAAGTAGGAAGCAAAGAGATGGAGTTGACCGAGATCGATTTGCGGGATTTGCTGATGGATATTTGGGAGGATCACCGCCCTAGCCACGACGTAATAAGTTTGCAATTAGAATTAAGTCAGCAAACAATCTTCGGAGACCGTAATCGGATTCGGCAGATGTTTGCTAACCTGATCTCGAATTCGATCAAATATGCACGACAAAGCGAAGAAGGTTCCTGGATAAAGATCACCAGCACCGGCAATAACGGACATTGCTACTTTGAAGTCACCGATAACGGTATTGGTTTCGATATGCGTTATGCGGAAGGTATTTTCAACGTCTTCAACCGACTCGTCTCCGAAGATAAATACGAAGGTTCCGGTGTGGGACTGGCCATCGTGCATCGGGTGGTGGAATTGCACGACGGGGAAATAACGGTAGACAGTAAGCCGGGAACAGGAACTGATTTTAAAATAAGCTTACCGAATCAGCCCGTTTCGAAATCCAAATAAATAAACTTTCCGTATTTAAGAACCTTTTACCCCGCGATTACCTTTTAGCTTCACACTCACGCATTCCAGATTTGCGCAGGCCACTGCGGTCCAGACCAGTTTTTCAGGAAGCTATTTTTCAACAAATTATTTATGATTACACAATCCGTAAATATTTTCCTGTTAGAGGACAGCAAGGCCGACGCCGCATTGGTGAAGCGCGCCGTACTGAAATTCATGCCCAACGCCATCTTTACCCACGCTGCCAGCGAAACAGAATTCTTGGAAAAGATTAGCTGGATGAACTACGACATCGTGCTGGCCGATTATCATATCCCCGGCTACAACGGTCTGGAAGCACTGCTGTACGTGAAGGCACATTATCCGGAATTGCCCTTCATTTTTGTAACGGGTGCGCTGGATAATGAGGTGGAAGCAGCTCAGGTAATTCTGAAGGGGGCCAACGGTTACGTACTCAAAGGCAACCTTAAGGAACTGGATGTACAAATTTCCGAAGCCCTGGAGAAGGCCAGCGAGAACCGGGAACAGCAAATCATTCGCCAGCAGCAAGACAATGCCCGCAAACTCATGTTGCAGGAGGCCTACGAGATGTTGAAAGGTAGTCCGGAGTTCGGAACCAAGGAAAGGATCATCTATTTGTTAAAGGAAGCCGGAGGTTTGAAAGGTGAAGAATATGTCGGCGGCAGCCAATCTGAAGGCTAAGACCGCAGCGGCTCACCACCGTGCCGAATCTGCCTTGGATGCCTCCGCCATTCGACGGGGGAACTATTCAGTTTCGGCTTATCGTAAACTGATCCGGGCTAACCACGCTATATGGGGAGCCGCCATTAATTGGATGGAGTCACACTTTTCCCCGGAAGCTATCCGTGCGGACTACGATTTCGTAGCTGCCCTGCACGCTGCCTTGGAAAAGGACCTTGAATTACTGGAGGTTTCTCCTCTGCCCACCCGTCATTTACCTTTTGAGGGCGCGGGGCAAGCCGAATTACTGGGGCTGCTTTATGTGCTGAGGGGGTCTACTCTGGGAGGCACTATGATTGCTAGAATGTTGCCCGCTAGTCCCGAGTTGACCAATTTGGAAACTTTTAATTTTTACCGGGCTTGTGGAAACCAGCCGGCGGGGCATTGGAAAGTTTTTCAGACCAGACTTAATGAAGCTCTATCCAAGGAGGGGGAATTGACAAAGGCTACTACCGCCGCCATTACAGTACTTGATCAACTACATGACTGTATGGCAATTCATTGAAGGATACCCCTGTCTTTCGGTAAATTGAGATCCAAGTAAGCGCATAATTGTAAAAATCCGAACATGTTTGCCGGCCTTTCGTTTATTAAAGTAAAACCGAAAATCATGGCAAACAATTGGAAACTAGGATTAGGATTATTGGCTGGCGCTGCCGCCGGTTACTGGCTGAATACCGCCGAAGGGCGTCGCTTTCGTCAGCGGGCTCAGGGGCAATTGAACGAATACAGTGAACAGGCCGGGCAATACATCGCTGAAACCACCGAAAGTGTGGAAAAAGGTTTTGGCCAGTACGTAGAGCAGGGTAAGAATCTGCTGGAAGATGGCAAACAGGCCGCTCAGCAACGTAAGAAAAGTTTGAAGGACAATCTGGTGAGCGGAGCACTTAATGCTGCGGACGTAGCCGAGGAAAAGGTTGACAGCCTGAGCGAAAGCCTCAAAAGTGGTATTCGTAAGGCCAAGGCCAAGGTGCCTCAAAACGGAAACAGTAACTCCGAACTGGCCTAAAAGAATATTCCCCTTTGAATAACGATATGCTGGAAACTCATTCTCCGCCACCAACACCGGCGCCGATTCCACCCGAAAGTACGGGGGATCGTATAACTGAATCCGCCAAACTACTGGAGGTTGCCGCTCAGCGTAAGCTGCAGCTGGCCAAGTTGAACTTGGCTGAAAAGGTGGCCGTTACCGGTGGTGGACTACTAACAGCTATTCTGGTCCTGGTTCTTGGTACGATTTTACTATTGACCTTTACTCTGGGCATCGGTTTTGGCCTGGCCCAGTGGACTAGCCTGACGGTGGGGGAGAGTTTCCTGATCATTTCTTTGCTCTACGTACTATTGATCGGCCTGATCGTATGGCAACGCGAGCGTTTATTCATAAACCCCGTATTAGCTGCGGTGGCCAGTAAACTTTTTAAATAGAACCCGTGAAACTCAAGAATATCAGCAGCATGGCCGAGCTTCGCGAACAACGGAAGAAGCTGGCCGTGGAAGAGCGTATCGCCATCGACGGTGTTAAACAGAACTTCCGGACGGAAAAGAATCAGCTTACGGGTAGGGTGAAGGCTGAAATAAATCAGGTACGCCATTTGTTTGACGATGGTGTGGATGGTATCCAGTCTTTACTGCAGGCCGGGACCGAAGGAGTGCAATCTTTATTTGCGGAGCCTGAAGCTACTCCGGCTGCAGAAGCGGGAATCGCCGCTGAAAAAACAGCCAAATTTTGGGAAAGCTGGAAATTGCCCGTCTTAGGTAGTATTGCCGGATTATTCGCCGCAATTGTCACCTTTTGGCTGACCGGTGAAGATGAGCACGAAGAAGAAACTGATGAAACCGCCGAAAGCTATCGGCCCACCGAAGCCGATGAATTTGGCGAATTGCCAGAACAACCCGACGACGAAGAGGAATCCATTTACGGAGACTTCGAACGAGACCTTACCATGGAACAGCGTATTCACGCAGCCTTAGCTTCTTACGATGAGGATCGCCAGGAAAAAAATCAGGAAAATGTTCTACTTGCCATTGCGAGCATGATCGTACCTGTTCTCCTCCGTGAACTGCTCAATGGTTCACTGTTGAGCGATATCAAACGTGTCTTTAATAGTGTCCAAGGTGATGATAACCCCATCCAGGACATTTCTAATAACATCGCCGATGAGCTGGAGAAAGTCAAAGCCTCTGTCTTAGCACAAGAGGAAGCTTAGGACTGACAAAGTAGCAAAGTTGGTAAACGAGAAGAGCCGGCAAGAATACCCAGATTTATTCGTTTTAGAAATTAGCGCTATCCGGCACCGGCCGGATAGCGCTAAAGATTTTTTACCTTGAAGGCTAATTCAGCCCCAAAACAAACACGATGAAACAACTGCTGCTCGCAATTTCGTTATTCACTTTATTTGCCCTTAGTGCTCAATCCGGACGGGTAAATTATGATCTGGTTGCCCCCAGCCTGGCCAAGACTATTACCACCGAGGAAATGTTTCGTCACCTGAGCTACATCGCCAGTGACGAGATGGAAGGACGAGAGACCGGTCAACCCGGTCAGAAAAGAGCCGCCGAATACATTGCGCAAAACCTGAAAAGTATGGGCTTCCCCGCCGTAGGGGAAAACGGCGGTTATTTCCAGACCATCCTTTTCAAGAAACAACGCTGGAATAACATTAGCCTCAGCAATCAGGGAGAAGAGCTCAAGCACCTGCGTGATTTTTACAGCGTACCTGCCCAAAACACCAGCCTTGGCGAAGAGGCAGTCAGCATCAACGAACTGACCTTTTTGGGTTACGGAATTGAGGATGAAGGTTACAACGACTATGCCAATGCCGGCGAACTGAAGGGTAAAAGCATTTTGATCTTCGGTGGTGAGCCCCGTGACATGAGCGGTGCTTACCGGCTTAGCGGCAATTCAGATATGTCTGACTGGTCCCTTAACGTAGATCGTAAACTGGCCCTGGCCGCCGAGAAGGGCGTGGCGACCGTATTTATTGTCGACCCAGAATTCCGTGAAAACGTCGGTAACATTCGCCGGGAAATTCTTGACGGTCGTATGAAGATGGCTGAAGAAAAAGAAGCCGACCGCGTTGGAGCGAACAGCGTATTCATCAGTACTCAACTGGCTCGCGATCTATTGGGCAAAAAATTCAAGAAGATCGTCAAAGCCCGTAAGAAGCTCGAAAAAACCGGTAGCCTCAAGCCCGTCGCCGTAGACGTAGACCTGCAACTGACCCAAGACAAGCAGGTGTCCGAACTGATCGGCGAAAACGTACTGGGCTACCTGGAAGGCCGTGACCCTGAATTGAAAGACGAGATCGTCGTTTACAGTGCCCACTACGACCACATCGGTAAACGAGGCGATGAAATTTTCAACGGGGCCGACGATAACGGTTCCGGTACCACGACTCTCCTGGAAATTGCCGATGCCTACATGCAGGCCAAGAAACAGGGCAATGGCCCCCGCCGTACAGTCCTCTTCGTATGGGTAAGTGGTGAAGAAAAAGGACTACTCGGTTCCAAGTATTACGTCAATCACCCCATCTGGCCCCTGGCCAATACAGTGGTTGACATCAACGTAGATATGGTGGGCCGTGTTGATGAAAAGCACGCCGATAATCCCGAGTACATCTACGTTATCGGCAGCAACCGCCTCAGCACCGATCTCCACGACATTAATGAGGAGATGAACAAGCGCTACGTCAATCTCGAACTGGACTACACCTACAATGCGGAAGATGACCCTAACCGGTACTACTATCGTAGCGATCATTACAACTTCGCCGAACGAGGCATTCCCAGCATTTTTTATTTCAACGGCACCCATGAAGATTATCACGGCGCCGGCGACACGGTAGACAAGATCAACTTCGACAAAATGCAAAAGATCGGTGAACTGATCTTCCACACCGGTTGGGAAATCGCTAACCGCAACGAGCGAATTCGGGTAAACGTGGGGCAGTAACACCTCAAGTGTTTAAAGCCTGGTTTGAAATAAACCGGAAGTCCGTAAAATAGCAAGGGGCGCAAATCAATGGTATTTGCGCCCCTCGTTATTGTTCCGATTGCGCACCCCTGTTCACTGGTAATTCTGTCCTAACGACTAGTCAACCGAATCACCGGGCAAACCACTTCTTCCAAGCTGATTCCCCCGTGCTGGAAGGTATTACGGTAGTAATTGTGGTAGTAGTTGTAGTTGTTGGGGTAGAGGAAGAACTTGTCCTCTTTGGCGAAAATGTAGGCACTGCTGAGGTTGGGGCGTGGCAGGTGGGCATCTTTAGGATCTCGGATTTCTAAGACATCACTTTCGTCGTATTGCAGATTACGGCCCAATTTATAGCGTAGGTTAGTAGTGGTATCACGGTCACCGACAACCCGGCTGGGGGTGTTGACGCGAATGGTTCCGTGGTCGGTGGTCATGATGAGCTGCACGTCCCGCTCGGCGAGTTTTTGAAGCGTTCCCCAGAGTGGACTGTTCTCGAACCAGCTGCGCGTCAGACTACGGTAGGCCTTTTCGTCGCCGGCCAGTTCCTTGAGTACTTCCATTTCCGTCCGGGCATGGCTCATCATATCGATGAAGTTATAGACGATCACACTGAAATCATTGTTCAGAAAATCCAGGGCGCGATCCTGCATCTGGCGGGCGAAGTTGGTGCGGGTGACCTTGGTGTAATCCCATTTAAGATCACCCCGGCGCATCAGACGTTCCAGTTGCTTGCCCAGCAGATCGGCTTCGTGGTTGTTCTTGCCGCCTTCGTCGGTGTCGTTTTTCCACCATTCTTTATAGTGCTTGGCGATCTCGTCGGGCATCATGCCGGCAAAGATGGCGTTACGGCTGTATTGAGTGGAAGTGGGAAGAATACTGAAAAAATGGTCTTCCTCCTCCACCCGAAAGAGGGTAGAGAGCATCGGCTCAATTACTTTCCATTGGTCGTAGCGCATATTATCCAATAACACCATCACGGTGGGCCGGTCCTTGCTGAGGTGGGGCAGTATTTTTTCGCGCATCAGATTATCCGACATCACGGGGCGGTCATCTCCACGCATCCACCTGGTATAGTTCTTAACAATGTACTTGCTGAATTCCTTATTGGCTTCGCTTTTCTGCATGGCCAGGATTTCGCCCATCTGTTCGCTATTGCTTTCGTCAAGTTTCAGCTCCCAGTTGATGATCTTTTTATAGACGTTCACCCATTCTTCGGTGTCCAGTCCGCTGTTGATTTCCATCAGTAGCTGACGGAAATCCTGCTGGTAATCGCTATTGGTCTTCTCCCGAACAAGGCGCTTTTCATCCACGATCTTTTTTAGCGTCAGCAGAATTTGGTGGGGATTCACCGGCTTGATCAGGTAATCGGCGATCTGGCTGCCGATAGCTTCTTCCATCACGTGCTCCGCCTCATTTTTGGTGATCATCACCACGGGCAGGTTCGGGTTGTTTTCCTTCAGCTTGGCCAGGGTTTCCAGGCCGGTGATGCCGGGCATGGATTCATCCAGGAAAACGATGTCAAAATCGTTGTTCTCTTCCAATTCCTCCAAAGCATCGTAGCCATTGGTGACGGTGACGACTTCGTAATTTTTCTTTTTTAGAAAAAGGAGCTGGGGTTTTAGCAGGTCGATCTCATCGTCGGCCCAAAGAATTTTAATACTGTCCATGGAAGGGTTTTACAATGATATAATGAGGGAATGATCTAATGGTACAATTAGGGGGTAGTGCATTCGATCATTACCTTATTAAGTCATTTTGTCATTTTTTTGATTTCAAAGTAGCAAAGTTTCCTGGGGTAGACGTATGGTTCAATGTCTCAGTCCTCGACTAAGTCAGGACAGCAATTTACACCATACAGCTTTTCACTTTCTGACCCGAAGTCAAAGTCCGGGGGCGAAGTTTTGTATTTGTATTACCAGCAATGCTACTTTGTTAGCCATAATACTAACCACCTAACGGCACGACCACCGCCCAGAGTTTAATCGACCTCGACAATCTTTAAAAATTAGCCGGTAATGCCGCCGGAAGTGAAACTTCACGACATCGTTCTGACTTGAAATAGCATGGAAATAGTATTTACCAAGGGAGAACAGCGGCACCGTATTCTCTGCCGCCGGGCTGATGCTTCGACTACTGCTACGAGTATCAACTCCCTATTGCCGGCTCACGACCTGGCGCACTTCGTGGTCGAGTCAGGATTGGGCATGCAGGCCGGGTTTTACGGAAATATCGCTGCCGGCTTCAGTATCGAACAGCTTTCGGACAAGGCTGTTATTGCTGACCTTCCGCCCGAGAGCATGGTGGCTGAGGTGCTGACGAGAGCTATGCAGGGAATGTCCGGACCAAGTGCCGATGCCCAAAATTATCTGGACCTGGTCAACTGGGAACTGGAAACGCTGAAACTTCCAAAGCCGGAGGTGTCATTGAGCCAGATTGAAAGGATGGCTAAAGAATTTACTGCTTTAATCGGTCGCTGGAACCTGATGACCCCGGGTGAGGAAATGGTGCTTAACTTTTAGTCCCGTTTGAACAACCACCCCAGACCTTAGTCGTTATATACCATTAACTCCACCTTAAAACAATAGCCTATGCAACGCCCCCTGATCCTGGTTACTAACGACGATGACATCACCGCCGGCGGTATTAAAGCCCTCATCGGTGTCGCTCAGGAATTCGGTGATGTGCTGGTAGTGGCACCGGATAGCCCCCAGTCTGCCCAGGGCCACGCCATTACGATCAGCCAGCCGATTTTTTTACGGGAGAGCGATCTGCACCCCGGTACGGAGGCTTACGAATGCAGCGGTACCCCGGTGGATTGCGTCAAACTGGCAAAATCGGTTGTATTGAATGGCCGAACGCCGGATCTCTGTGTTTCCGGTATCAACCACGGCAGTAACGCGGCTATCAACATTTTGTACTCTGGTACAATGTCGGCTGCCATGGAAGCAAGTCTGGAGGGTATTCCGAGTATCGGTTTCAGTTTTCTGGATTACCGCCACGATGCTGATTTCTCCGCTTGCCTGCCTTACGTACGCCAGATCATGAAGTACGTGCTGGAGCAAGGCATGGAAGTGGGCAGCCTTTTCAACGTCAATATTCCGAATCTGCCATTGGAAGAAATCCGGGGCATCAAGGTTTGCCGCCAGGCCGATGCCCGCTGGGTGGAAGAATACGAAAAACACCAGGACCCCCGTGGCCGCGACTATTACTGGCTTACGGGGCGTTTTGTCAACGAAGACCCACGGGAAGACACTGATGCCCACGCTTTGGAAGCTGGCTACGTCAGCCTGGTCCCCTCCGGCCACGACCTGACGCACCTGCCCGCACTGGAACGCTGGCAAGCCCTGGAGAGTGAATTGCAGTTGCCGGATCAGGCGGATGTGAAGACCGGTGCCGATCGGGAGCAGCAACTGGAGCAGTTTTAACCAGACTGCTATTAACACTACCTAATTACCGCCGTTGTTCAACTTATTATACCGCTTCGTCAATCAAAGCCACCGCTTCGTAAGCCAGCCTAAGAAGAAGCCCCAAATATTTGGGTAGCCGGTCTGCCGGTGTAACTTTGTTGCAGCGACGACATAAATCGCTTGAATTGCAACTATCTAGTTTTTAGACAGCCCTTTCACAGAGGGGTCATTAATCTCATGAAGTCTTTGCGAAAGTGTGATATCGTAGCGACTCCCCAAGACGAATAAGCTTTTTAACAACTTATTCCGAGTTACGATAAAAGAGAGCCGACGGTGCGCCCGTCGGCTCTTTTTCTTTGTCCTTTCCCTATAAGCCTTTCTGGGAAAGAGGGGGGTGAGTAGCTGAGTCTATACTACAATATCCCCGTACCGTATTTTACGAACCAGACGATAGCCAGAATCATCGTTACCACTAGTGTTCCCTGTAAGGCCCGACTGAGCATTCTCCGCCGAAAGTAGCCCAGAGGGAGCATATTTAGGCAAATACCAATCAGCACCACGGTACTTTCTTTGAAAGCGAACGGTCGGTCAATGGCGGAGGCGATCCACCCGTTGGCCTGGAGTGCCAGAAAATAACCTAGAAAGGGAATAACCAGACCGGCCAGCAGACCGATCCAGAGTTTATCGTTGTTAGAAACCATTTTTTTTAATTTGGTGAGCGGATAGTTAAGCAACCGGACTGTAGCATAAAGGCCATTCCGGCATCCAATCGTCCCTCCTATTCTACGTACTCCTGTCGCTTGACGATGGTGACCCAGTCGCGGTCATTTACCAACACGCCATGGTCGTAGGTGAAATGGTAAAGGGTACCGTTCTTGGAACGATATTCGTTGGTAAAGTAACGGAACTTGAAGCCCCGGTCGATCAACTTATCGCGTTTCACGGAGCTTTTACCATCCGGATTCAGGGCTGCCAGGATATTACGATTGTCGCGCAAAATTTTGTTGATGCTGCGCATAAAGACGGTCTCTTCGGCGTGCTTACGGTTGTGGTAAGCCGATCGGCAGGCGTCGGAACAGTATCGTTTATCGGAACGGCCAGTGTATTCATCCTGGCACTCAGGGCATATCCGCTTCATCTTCCGAATATATAAAACTTCCGTCATTTATCAGCATGTAATTGCCGCCGGTATGCACCTTGTCTGCTTCGGGAAAAACAACTTTGAAAACATCGTCGAAGTAGGCTTGACTCAGTCGACGGTCGCGTAGCGTAGCGGCCAGACGGTTGAAAATAATGGCACCGCCCGGATTCAGGCGCGCCGCTAACAGCTCGAGATATTCGTGGCTGAGGAAATCATCCGGAATGTCGGCATCCTGAAAGACGTCCATACAGATCAGGTCGAATTTTCGCTCCGTACTTTGTAAATAAATCAGGGCATCGGTATTGACCACTTCTACCGGTGCGTCCAACCGGGGCAGACTGTAGTCCGAAGCCAGCTGCACAATTACCGGGTCAATCTCTACGGCGGTATAGCTGAAATCCAATTCCCAGAGATTGGTTAAAATATCCGGGATACTGCCCAGTCCCAGACCGAGTACCAGCACCTCGGCCTCTTCTGGCAGTTTGATGAAGGCGAAGCGGTCAAAAGTCTTGCGAAAGTTGAGGTAATAGTCCCCAAAGCTATAAATAGCATCTTCTGCCGTCAGCTGTAAGCGACCGTGGACGATACTGACTTCCAGATAGTCGTTGTGCTCGCTGCTGGTGGTTTCCAGCCGTTGCTCCCATAGATAACTCAGCCAAAATCGCCAGCGGGGAATGTGGATCATCGCCGCAAGGTAAACGTTTTTCCCGGATCGTTATCTTTAGCCGATCATGTATCTGTTTACCCGCCTTCGCTACGCCCTGCTGGCCACACCCGCCCGCTTTTTACGCTTGCTGCGTCATCTGAGGCTGATTTGCCCGTGGAAATTGAATTGGTGGACGGATCTGGGGTTTTATTTGCTAGACCTGATTTTCTTTTTCGATCTCTACGAACTGTCCTCCAATTTATTAGCACTACGTACCCGTCGGCTTTCCGAAGAGGAACTGGCTATTCTGCGCTCCGTATTCGGTGATGCGCTGCCCTATAATTTGATTCGTATTGACGAAAGCGCCCGCCTCGGCCCGCCTCAGTACGAATTGTGCTACGTTTCCTTCCTGACGATCAACAGCTGGGGCCCGATGTCACCGGTTACCCTGGTTCACGAAGCCGTCCATGTCTGGCAATACAATAGGGTAGGCGCAGTCTATATCCCCCGCGCCCTTCGTGCCCAACGCACCCGAATGGGCTACAACTACGGAGGAATGGATCAGCTAAAGGCTTACCCCGGCTTTGACTTTTATAACTACGAACAACAGGCCGATATCATCGCCGATGCTTATGCACTTCGTGAAGGTTATCGACCGAGGTGGGCGGGCAGTCGTGCCAGTTGGGTAGAGCACTGGACTACTTTTTCTCCATTTTTGGAAGTAGTGAATGGTTCTGACAGAAAACACTAAGAATGTGAAGCTTGGGCTTCTCACTTCGTCAAGTTATGTTTTGAAATCCCATAGCAACCAAAAGTTGTATATAAAATGAACTTAGCTAAGGCGAGCCTTTACGAGCAACTCTGATGTGGAACTACGATCTACGAAGCTCAATCCAAATAAAAAACCCGGCCGCGACGAAGCGCGACCGGGTCTAATAATGTTCTTGGGCTTATTGCTTTTATTGGCCTAACAGACCAATGTATTTATCGGCCTCCGCAGCTGCGGGGCTCTGGCCGAAGTCTTGTTTCAGGCGCTTGAAGGCATCCAGTGCTTCTTCGTTGCGGCCCTGATTACGCAGCAGCAGACCTAGTTTATTGAGGTAGTAACCAGCCAGCAGATAGTTGTCTCCGGCTTGGTCAACGGCTTTGCGGTAACTGCTGATTGCGGCGTCAAAATCGGATTTTTCACTCTGGATATCGCCCAGTGCACCGGCCTTCATGGTGGCCATCAGGTCCGTTTCGGCGTCGAATTGGCCGAGGTAATCAGCAGCGGCATCGTAAGAACCCAGGTTCAGGTAGCTGATGCCAGCGTAGTAACGGGCCAGGTTGCCGGCGGGGGTGCTGCCGTACTGGTCGATCACTTCCAGGAAACCGGGGTAGCCACCACCGGGGTTGGCCAGGGCCAGCTGGAAACTGTCGCGCTCGAACTGTACCTGAGCGCGTTGCATTTGCTCAATGGCTTGTCCGTTACGCGGCTTCACTACCAAAGTATTGTAAATCAGAATGCCCGCAATAATGGCGGCCAATCCAATGGCGATACCGAGGATCAGATTGCGATTTTCTTCGAAGAAACTGGCGGCCTGGTCGCGGACCTCCACGACGTCTACCAATAAATCGTCTCCTTCCTGTACGGGGGCACCGGTGCCAGTTGTACGGCCACGGTTGCGTTGTCCTTGGGGCGTACGACCTACGCCTCTATTCTTATTTGCCATGCTAGCTTAAATTTAAAAAGCCCCAATGGGGCTGGGGCTTGTTTAAAGCGGCTGCAAAGATAAACCTTTTCGTACGGATTGCAAAAGGGAAGATTTGCGACCCTGGAAATCTTTATACTAGTCACTCCCACTGCTGCTTTGAAGCCAAAAAGATGAATGTTTTTCTGATTTCAAAGTAGCAATGGGAGTAGCCAGCCGATACCGATAGCTACCGGGCGGACAACTTACCGGTTAAACGAATTTAACGTGGCGAGCCCCAACCCCGGGCTCAAACCCGTTAATCTTTTATGAACGGGTAATCCTCCTGCAGATAATTGTCCGTGTAAAGCTCCGAAGCATCGGGGTAGTTAGATTCTTCGGCAAACTTGAAGGCATCAGCTACTTCAGCTTTTACGGCGTCTTTGATCTCTTTGATCTCTGCTTCCGTGGCGATCTTGCCGTCCAGGATCGTTTTTTCCGTCATTTTGATCGGGTCGCGGTCCTGGTATTCTTTGAGTTCCGTTTTTTCGCGGTACTTGGCCGGGTCGGATACAGAGTGGCCTTTGTAACGGTAGGTGCGGATCTCCAGGTAGTAAGGTCCTTTGCCGGAACGGATGTGTTTGGCGGCACGGGTGACGGCTTCGTGTACCGCGGCGGGGTCCATCCCGTCTACACTTTCACTGGGCATTTCGAAGCTGAGGCCGAGTTTAGACATGTCGGTCACATTACTAGTGCGCTCCACGCTGGTACCCATGGCGTAGCCGTTGTTCTCACAGATGTAGAGGACGGGGACGTTCCAGGTCATGGCCATATTCCAGCTTTCCCAGAGGGCTCCCTGGCGGGCGGCACCATCACCGAACATGGTTACGCAGAAATTTTCAGTGCCTCGGTAGCCCTCGGCGAAGCCGATACCGGTGCCGATCGGGATTTGCGCCCCAACGATGCCGTTGCCACCAAAGTAATTGTGTTCCTTGCTGAAGAAGTGCATGGAGCCACCCTTACCCTTTACGATACCGGTTTCTTTACCGAAAAGCTCGGCCATGGCACTGCGCATGTCTACGCCGCGGCCAATGGCAATACCGTGTTGACGGTAAGCGGTAACTATAGAGTCTTCCTTAGTAATGGCGGATTCAATACCAGCAGCAACGGCTTCCTGGCCGATGTAAACGTGGCAAAAACCCCGAATTTTCTGCTGACCGTAACCCATTAAAGCGCGCTCTTCGAATTTACGAATGCGCAACATTAATGTGTACCACTCCAAGTGCTGTTCTTTGCTGTACTTTTTGGTGGTACTTTTCTTCTTGCTGGTGCCAGTAGATTTGGTGGCTTTGGTCGTAGAGACTTTCTTGGTCATAATTTGAATCGTTTCCGGAACTGCGTTTGCGGGCACGAAGATAAGGCGTGGCAGCCAATCTTTTACCTTCTTGCGTTGATAACAGTTTGAGAAGGGGAGTGTTTAGACGCTCGTTCCTCGCTGGTAGAAGGTCGATAGCCTTGTAGACGCCTTGCTTGCGGACGTCGCTGCGCGACCTGTAGGCACCTGCGGCTTGGGGGGCGGAACGAAACTAAATCTACGTATCTTTGCAAAGCCCAGCCGCGAGCGAAGCGTCCACACGTCGCGCAGCGACGTCCAAAAGGCCAAAGGCCGTCCACCAGCGCGAAGCGCGTCCCAAAAAAAGGGCTTCGCCCGTTCATCATGCTCCTCACTCGATTCCTCCTCACTAATTTTAAGAACTACGACTACCAGCTCGTCGATTGTGCCGGTCGATTCAATTGTTTCGTAGGGGAGAACGGCAGTGGAAAAACCAATCTGCTGGAAGCTATTTACTACCTCTGCATGGGGAAGGCTTATGACAGCAGCAGCGACCAGTACGCCGTGCAGCACGGAGAAGATTTTTTTCGACTGGAAGGGCGGTTTTCTGACGGAAAGGTAAAAGGAAGCGAAGATCGTATTGCTCTGAAAGTACAGAAGCGGAAGCGCAAGGTTATCGAAAGAAACGGTAAGGCCTACGATAGACTGGCCGATCACGTGGGCCGCTATCCGGTGGTAATCGTGGTGCCGGATGACGTCCGACTGGTTCACGAGGGCAGTGAGTATCGCCGGCGGTTGCTCAATAATAGCCTGAGCCAGACCGACCCGGTCTACCTGGAAAAACTACTGACCTATAATAAGGTACTTTCCCAACGTAACGCCCTGTTGAAACAAGCGGGCGGTCAACCGCTATCCGGGGGCTTACTGGAAATCTATGATCAACAGCTCTTGGAACCCGCCAGTTACATCCACGCGGCCCGCCAGGCATTTGTGAAGCCGTTTACCGAGCAGCTGCGTGCCGCTCAGGTGATGATCAGTAATGAAAAGGAAACAGTAGGGCTTCGGTACCGCAGCCAGCTCAACGACCAAAGCATGGAGGAGCTACTGGCCGAACGCACTGAAAAAGACCGCATTTTGCAACGTACTTCCGGTGGTATTCACCGCGACGACCTGGTTTTTACTCAGGAGGATCATCCGCTCAAAAAGGTAGCTTCACAGGGGCAACTCAAAACATTTGTCCTTAGCCTGAAACTGGCCCAGTACCACCTATTACGCCAACAGTCCGGTAAGCGCCCCCTACTACTACTGGATGATATCTTTGATAAATTGGACAGTAAGCGGGTCACTCAACTCCTGCAACTCATCAACCAGCCGGAAGAATATGGCCAGATCTTTATTTCCGATACGGATCCGGAGCGGATGCAGCGCCTGCTGGCCAGCGTTGTGGAAACCGATTACGCTCAGTTCCGGGTAGCCGCCGGAAGCCTGCAAACTGAAGTCAAAGTATGAGCAAAGAAATCAAAGTAAAGGAAGCCTTTCTGGCCATGTTGCGGAATTCCGACAACAGCGACGGTTTCTACCACGCCATTATCCGTGCCGCCTGGCCGAAACTTTTTGGCAAGAACGTAGCCCGCCATACCCGTGAACTCAAATTACGCAAAGGGAAATTGATCGTTTACGTTAACGCAGCCACCGTCCGTAGCCAGTTGATGATGGTGCGGGAGGGTGTCCGCCAACGGCTGAACGAGGAAATCGGAGAAGAATATATCAAGGAGGTGCTGGTAAAATAACCTCTCGTCTGCACGCTCGCAGCTTGCACGCAGTGGTTGCGGAGGCGGTCTGACGAGTAGATGTTGGTTATACGTAATAGGGTAGTTGGCAAGTACTTCAATAGCTAAAACAATCCGGCAAAACCCGGGGTCGACGACCTCCGGTCCGAGTGTAATGTTTGCCGCTCTAGCGAGTACCTCGGACCGGAGGTTCTCGACCCTGGACTGCGACTAAATTATCGCACTAAAATACGCTGCCCATTGGCCTCTCCCGCAATTCGCAGAAAATAAACACCATCCGGCAAGCCATTCATTTCAACCATATCCAGTTCGTTGCGAAGTATTCGCTGCAGAACTAAAACCCCCAACTGGTTGTAAACCAATAATTCTTGAGCACCCGCATCTGCGTTGCGCTCCACGGTGAAAATACCATCATTCGGGTTCGGGAAAACCGTAAAGTTCTGGTTCGCACCTTTCCATTCTACGGCCACTACCTGGCTGTAATCATAGCTGCCGTCCAGGTCAATTTGTTTGATGCGGTAGTAGTTCAATCCGGGTTTTGGATTGAGGTCGATCGCCCGGAAGCGTTGTGTTGTACGGCTATTCACTAACTCTGCTACTTTGTCAATCAGAACAAAACGGCCCGATTCCCCACGGCGCTCCACCTCGAAACCGGCATGATCCACGGCCTGGCTGATGCCCCAGCTCAATTCAATCCCCTTCAAAACTGGCTGGCCGCTCAAAGGCTCCGACCAGGTCACGGGAAGTACCGGAGAAAGGTCGATGAACTGACTAATGGTGTCCCAGCTATGGTTAGGATTCTCGACGTAGAGGGAAACGAGGTAGGTTTGGGGCTGGGTGTAGATGTGAGTAGGGTCCTGTAACGTACTGCTGGTGCCGTCGCCAAAATCCCAACTCCAGGAGATCGGATTGCCGACGGTCTGGTCAGTGAAGCTTACTGATAAGCCGGTGTTGCTGCTGCTAAATCCCGCCGTTGGTTTGTGCTGCCGCCAGAGGAAAAGGCTGGTTTTTTGGACTAGTGTATCCCAAAATGCATTTCCGCCGCTGCCGTTATTCCAGGCTCCGTTAGTGGCGCCGTGAAACTCGTGCACGCCGCCCTCCAGAAAGTAAGTTTCTTTGTTGGTCAGCCCCAGCTCATCGAGTCGGGCGTTGATGGGGTTGCTGCCGAATACATCCGGGAAAAGCGGGAAATTGAAAGCCGGGCCACTGTTGAAAGGCACGGTGCTATCGTCGGTGCCGTGGGCTAAAAATACGCCCTCGCTATCGCCGGGCGTAATGATATCGGTACCTTCAATCGCTCCCCACCAGGCTACGATGCCATTGGGTCGGCCGCTTACGCCCAGGTTATTACCCACGTCCAGGTCACCCAGGTCGGGGCCGTTGAAGAAGAAAGGCGGAATAATATCTACGTAACTGACGGGCCCGGCAAACTCCGGTTTCTCGTCCGGGTCGTCCAGGTAAATACTGTGAAGGGAAATGAAGGAGCCGGCACTGCTGCCGGCCAGATAAACGCGATTAGGGTCAATGCCGTAGGTCGCCGCGTTGGCCCGCAGAAAACGCACGGCGGCCCGCCCGTCCTGGATGCCCCGGTAGACCGCTCTGGTGCCGTGCAGATCGGTATTGCTCAGGGGGTAAAAGCCTTTGCGGTAATCGATAGTGGCCGTCACGTAACCTTTACGCGCGAAACTGTCGCAGGCGGCGATCATGTCGTCGTGGTTGCGGTTTCCGTTGATGAAGGCTCCGCTGTGGGCGAAGATAATGGCGGCCCGGTTATTGAAAGCATCGCCGGTGGGCTGGTAAATATCCATTACCAGGTCCTGTGAGGTCGTGGCACTCTCGTCAATGTACAAAGCATCCAGAAAAGGTGCATTGTCGTAGACTACGTCAGTCATTACCGTGGAGGAAGGAAAGATGGTGTTGGTATAGCGGAATTGCTGGGCAGAAAGGGTTTGAGCCACCGTTACCAGTAAGATCAAAGCCAGTAAAAGGCTGTCTTTTTGGGCTGACAAAGTAGCAATGCCAACAGAGTAGCAAGACAAGTTTTGCCCGGGGCGAAGACAAGCGAGTACGGGGGGCGATGATGTTTTCATCTTGTTAAGATAAAAAGCTTATTCCTTACGGCGTAATACAGCCGGGAAACTGATTTTCAGTCACCTTGGATTACAAAGCGAATCCGCACTCGTAGGCTGGTATCTGGATCGGTCCGGAGGCCGCTCTAGGCACTAATCGCCCTGATGCCGCAGGGTCAGAGCATCCTCCCGCAGTCTTTTCAGAAAAGGGCTGGCGAAAATAAAGTGCTGGAGCACCTCGCTATCGCTTTCCATGACCTCATTTTTATCGCCGTCCCATACTACGTGACCGTTTTTCATCAAAATGATCTTGTCACCGATCCCCATCACTGAGTTCATATCGTGCGTATTGATGACGGTGGTGATGTTCTGCTCCTTGGTGATGTCGGCGATCAGCTCATCGATGACGATGGCTGTTTCTGGGTCCAGCCCGCTGTTGGGCTCGTCGCAAAAAAGATACTTGGGCTCCAGTACGATGGCCCGGGCGATGCCGACCCTTTTTTGCATCCCGCCGGATACTTCGGAAGGATAACGGGGGTTGACGCCTTCAAGATTGACCCTTTCCAGACAATAATTTACCCGATCCTGCTTTTCCTTTTGGGTCATTTTGGTGAACATGTCCAGGGGAAAGCGAATGTTCTCCTCTACAGTCATGGAGTCGAAGAGGGCGTTACCCTGAAACAGCATTCCGACCTGCATCCGAATCTCACGTAGCTGACGGGGATTGAGGGAAAAGTAGTCGACATCATTATAGTAAACCGTGCCTTCGGTGGGTTTAAACAGTCCAACCAGTAGTTTGAGCAGTACGGTCTTTCCTGCCCCGGAACGCCCGATGATCAGGTTGTTCTTGCCAGCGTGAAACTCGGTAGTGATGCCCTTGAGGACTTCGTTGTCACCGAAAGTTTTGACCAGGTTTTCCGTACGTATCATGCTTGGGCGATTAATTCGATATTGGGATTCACTTTACTTGGTAGGAACCCAGGGACGAGGACCTCCGGTCCGAGGTACTCGTTAAAGCGGCTGTTCATCTTGCCAAAGCGACACTCGGACCAGAGGTCCTCGACCCTGGGCTTCGTATCCAACAACTCATGCACTGTAAAAGCGGCCGACGCTTGCCGCCTGGTCGTTTTTACAGTGCGTTCTTCGAACTTTGCTACTTTGCTAATCATAATAGTGACCTAGGTTAAAAGTACCGCGAGCAAATAATCAAAAACCAAAATCAGCACATCACTGACCACTACCGCATTGGTGCTGGCCTCGCCGAGTTCGATGCTGCCACCCTTAACGTGATAACCCTGGTAGGCGCTTACCGTGGTGAGGATGAAGGCAAATACGAGGGCCTTCACGAACATAATCGTTACGTTATTCGGAATGAAGAAGCTGCGGATACCGAGGATGTACTCACTGTGGCTGACCGCGCCGGTAAGCACCGTGGCCAGATAGCCGCCGCAGATACTGACGAAAGCCGCCAGGGCCACCAGCATGGGGATAACCACGATGGCCGCCACCAATTTGGGCATGATGAGGTAAGAAGCAGTGTTGACACCCATGATCTCCATGGCATCAATGTGTTCTTTTTGCCGCATTCCGCCGATCTCTGCCGCGATGTTGGACCCCACCTTGCCGGCCAAGACCAGACAAGTAATGGTAGGTGCCATTTCGATGATGGCAATATCACGGACGATGTAGCCGATGTAGTAGGTGGGAACGAAACTATCGCCTAACTGGTAAGCGAATTGCACAGCCGTTACGGCACCGATGAATAGCGAGATCAATACTACGATAAAAGCAGAGCCCACACCGATACCATCCATCTGGCGCAGGGTTTCCTTGTAGTACATGGAGAAGCGCTCCGGTTTGGAGATCACGGATTTTAACATCAGCGAGTAGCGGCCGATGTGATACAACATGGTGTCGATCAACATAGAGTTCTGAGCTGGGTGTGCACGGGAGGGAAACGCCGGGACGAGTATAATGGTTCGGGAGAACTGGATTTACTCATCCAGCCAATAAGCTACGGCGGCGGCCAATACGTTGAGCAAGCCCAGTCCGCTCTCTACCGGATGCTCCACCAGGAGATAGCCCATGGACCACAGACTGAAGGCCAGGAAAAATAATTGGGCAACGGGGTAAAGGGGGCTTTGCCAGGCGGCTCTTTTGCCGGATCGGCGGCGCAAGAGTAACAAACCGAGTACAGCTAAAAAAGCAAAGGCCTGCAAAACGAAACCGCTGTACAATAGTACCCGCTCGAAAGATGCGGTGAGTACCAGGAAGAGACTGATTCCGGACTGTAGCCAAATTGCCCTCAGTGGAATGCCTTTCTTGTTTTTACGGGCAAATTGTTCCCAGATCGGATGATTACTGCCCATCGCGTTAACTACCCGGGGGCCGACCCAGATCATCGCGCTGATGCCGGCCAGCAGCAAAACGCCGACTATTGAGCTGATGGCCATTCCCGTCTCCGGACCAAACATGGCGGTAGCTGCAATCTGGCCGACTTCGATCTGTCCGGTTAGTGCCTCCGGCCCGGCCTGGCGTAAAAAAGCGAATTGAAGAACGAGAAAAATAAGGGTTACAATGACGCTTCCACCAATTAGAGCCCGGGGCAGATTACGGGCTGGCTGGTCAATTTCCTCTACGATGTAGGCCGCCGCATTCCAGCCGGAGTAAGCGTAAAATACGGAGATCAGGGCCACGGCGGCTCCGGGAGACCAGATTTGCGGGAGGCCGGCCAATGACCAATCGACTACGCTCGACGGGGAGGCTGGCAGTAAAACGCCCGCAATAGCCATGCCAGTCACCAGGACTAATTTGATTAAGGTAAGTCCGTTTTGCAGGCGGCTACTGGATTTGATGCTGACGCTATGAGCAACCGATAGGAGAACTATGGAAGCCACTGCTACGGTAAGGGAAGTCAGGCCGGTCATCCGTTCTAGGTAGGCACCTACGGCCATGGCTGAAAGAGCGATAGCTGCGGCAAAGCCTACGGAAAGACTGACCCAGCCACTGACAAAGCCCAAGAAGGGATGATAGATTTTTCCCAGGAAATGGGCTTCCCCACCCGATTGGGGTAGTCGAACGCCCAGTTCGGCGTAGGAAAAAGCGCCGAAAAGTGCCATAATGCCGCCCAGCAGCCACAAACCCAGTAAAGCCCAGCCATTGGTGATCAACTCAAGCTGAATACCCAGGGTAGTGAAGGCTCCGGTGCCGATCATATTGGCCAGAACCAGCGCAGCGGCGCTTTTCCAGCCGATCTTTTCGGAGGGGATCAAATCCTAAAATCGTTTGTTGAGTTCCGGAACTGCGATGGCTACTGCGCTACCCATGATGAAGCCAGTCAATACGTCGGTAAAGAAGTGACGACCGCCACGCATCCGGCCGTAGCTGACCAGTGCGGGAATCAGTGCACCGACTGCCCATACGTAAGGTCGGGCTTTGCTATCCGGATAAAGGTCATTGTACAGTTTGGCAGCCGTAATGGAAAAGAAGGCCGAAGTGGCGGCGTGGCCACTATAAAAAGAATAGCGGGAAGAAATTTGTTTTTTAATATGGTTGGGTACGTCGGGGTTATAGGCGTAAGGCCGGGCACGTTTGCCGAATACTTTACTCATGTTATTCAGTCCGGCATTGATGAGAGCGCCCTCAAAAACGATCAGGCTGATATCGTTGAAATTATCGCGTCCGCGGTTGCCCAGTAACACGAAAAACGGACTGGCGAAAGAGGCCAGTAATAATTTGTCCGTCCATTCGTCGGCCGGCAGAGAATAAGTGCCCAGCGAATAGCGATCAATGCCCCAGATATTGGCGGGGTCGAGCGAGCGAATCTGTTCGTCGGTCAGGGGCTGTACCTTTCGGCCGAAGTAGGAACTCACACCCAGGGCTCCGGTTCCGAAACCCAGTAAAGCTGCTACCGGTCCATTTGAGGCATCATAGGGTCTGAATATCTCCTGGCTGTTTACCTGAGTAGCAAATAGAAGGCTGACGAACAGCAGAAAGGGAGAGATGAAACGACTGAATGACATAGATTGGGCTTGTTGGAAAATACTTTTTCTAGTTACCGGAAGGGGGGTGTCCAGGTTCAGCCTGGGTGGGATTATCCCATAATTAGGGTTAAGATCCAAGCAATTGGTCGCTAAAGAGGCTCAAATTTTGACATTTTTTTGAAAGTACCTACATTTAGCCTGATAGTTTACTAATGCACTCATTTTATCTTGTGGCTCTGTTCCTCTGGAATGGAGCCCAAGCTTTTTTCGGGAATGGGTAATTTCTTTATCCCTATCTTGGCCGTTACTTGCGAATCATCATCCACATTGGCATTTTTTTGGCGTGTTGCCTATGGCAGCCAGCACAGGCATTCGCCCAAAATGTACTAGCTGCTCGTGAGGCCTATGACCTGGGTGCCGAAGCACTCATGGACGGTGAACTGAAAAAGGCAGCGCGTTATTTTGAACGCTCCACCAAATTCGATACCAACTTTACCGAAGCCTTCCGGCTGCTGGGCACCACGGAAGTACTGCGCCGCAATTATGTAGATGCCGCCACTGCTTATCGCACGGTTCTCTCACGTGATTCCAGTTTCTCCCGCTACCTCTATTACGAGTTGGGGGATGTTTACTACAAACTGGACCGCCCCGAACTGGCTCTGCACTACTACCGTCGGTTTCAGGAAATGCAGACGCGGGATTTTGGCGACTTCGGCCTGCGCGGCGAACGCGAACTGGCAGACGAGGTTAAAGCCCTGGAAGACCTGCCCGTGCGTATTCAGGCGGTACGTATCACGCTCGACAGCGCGGAGTTTATTAATGTGACCGATATCTATAATGTGGGCCCGCCCATCAATACTGCCGCCGACGATTACTTTCCCTTCTTTTCCAACGACAATCGTAATATTCTATTTACCCGGCAAAACAGTAATCGCGACGAAGACCTCATTCTGGGTAAGCGCAGAACAACGGATAACAACTGGAGCACTACTCGGGTAGGAAGTTTCAATACCAATAAACCCGAAGGTATGATCACCCTGGCCCGCGATGGCGAACGGGTGTTTTTCACCCTCTGCCGCGACGAAGAAACCTCCCAAGGCGGTTGCGATGTCTATTCCGGCTTGTGGATTGACGGAAAAGTACAGGCCGTGGAACCGCTCGAAGATTACGTTAACAGTGCCAGTTGGGACAGTCAGGCCGGTGTTAGTTGCGACGGGCGTCGCTTATTCTTCGCCAGCGTTCGACCCGGGGGCATCGGTGGTAGCGACCTTTATTACTGTGAAATGGGTGACGATGGCCGCTGGACTCGTCCTCGCAATCTGGGTGCTCCGGTTAATACGCCAGGAGACGAGGAGGCTCCCTTTTTGAGCAACGACGGCCATACCCTTTATTTTTCGAGTACAGGCCACCCCGGTCTGGGTGACCAAGACATTTATATGAGTTGGTGGGACATCAGCCGTGAACGCTGGACCAACGTCATTAATCTTGGCCCGCCGGTCAATAGCCCCCACCGGGAACTGGGTTTTCACCTTACCGCCGACAACCGAACCGGCTATTTCGCCAGTGACCGTCCCGGAGGTCGGGGGGGGCTTGATATTTATCGCTTCCGTCTTTCGGAAAAGCTGCACGGTGACCCCGTTACCTACGTAGCCGGCTACGTATTGGACAGCCTCACCGGAGAGCCACAGATCGATCAGGATGTACAAGTAAACGGCGGGCCATTGCTCCGCACGAATTATGCCGGTCGCTTTTTCATCTGTGCCGGAGCCGATGAGGTCGTCGATCTGACGGTCGATAACGAAGCCTACCTGCCATACCAAAATAGTTTCGCCATTCCAGCCTGGGACAATCTCTACCCTTATCGGATTGACTTACTGCTTTCAACGGAAAGAAATCCCGTAGCTCAGCCACCTCCGCCGAAACCGGAACCGGAACCGGTGCAGATTGACACGGTACGCCGGAAAAAACGACTGATCGTCCGTAATATTTCCGTGCTGTTTAATTTCAACGACGCCACCCTGATCCCTTACCAGCGGACCAACCTGGATATTTTTATTGATAACTTAAAAGAAGGCGAGATCGTCTCGGTGGGTATTTCCGGCTATGCTGATGATATCGGTAGCCCGGATTACAACCTCGACCTGTCCGAAGAACGCGCCAGAGCCGTAGCAGCCTACCTGCGTAATGCCGGGATCACGACTGACCAAGTCAGTGTAAGGGGGCTGGGTTCCCTTAGTGGCGGTACGCGGGAACTGAACCGGAGGGTAGAGATAGAAGTTAAGGTGTTACAGGAGTTTTAACGGGTGACGGAATAAACGAATATTCCTTTACCTTGATGCCAGTTTTCCTGCCGAGCCTGATTTGGGAATGACAATTCAAGTATGTGTTCCGATTGAATTGAGCTTCCTTAAATCTCCGACATTAACCATAATTCCAAATACTCATGAGAATTCAGCTATTATTTATCATTTCATTTTGCTGTTTAGGGCAGCTTTTTTCCCAGGATCAAAAACCGGCTTATTGTGATAATCTGCCCTCTACTTATGGTAGTGTAGTCGTTCCTCCGGGGGGTAGTCCGCCGCCACCTCTGCCCCGTTTTGCTACCATTGCCCAAACGGAGTACAAAGTGCAGGTTGCCATTCTCCGCGATTCGGATCCTCGAAACTTTCCGTTTCATCCTACACTGGTTGCCCGTTACCGCCCCTGTGAGCAAGTTTGGGTCGTAGAAAGTCGTGAAAGTTTTGCCAACCGTAGCGAAGCTGATGCATTGAAAAATCAATTGATTGGCCTCGGTTATCAGGGGGCTTACATAACCGACCTGGTTGCTTACAATTAGCACGCTTGTTTAAAGGAGTTGATTATCTTTACGGTAGACAACTACGATAATAATATGCGAATTTTTTTCTACCTGGTTTTATTGACAGCCTTCACCGCTTGCGGAAACGAGGCTGCTAAAACCGAAATGGACGGTGCCGAGACACCCGAATCTACCGAAGTAAATGCGGAGAGTAACGACGGTAAAGTATTTGGTGCCGAAGAGGATTTCTCTTCGCCCATCGACTACAACACGATGCTCACCAAGCTCACGGCTGCTCCTCAGGACACCATGCAGCTAACTGTAAGGGGCAAGGTTAATGACGTTTGCCAAGCCAAAGGATGTTGGATGACCATCGACGGGGAGGATGAAGTAATGGTTAAATTTAAGGACTATGGCTTCTTCATGCCGCTGGATATTGCCGGCCGTGAGGTCATCATGCACGGTAAAGCCTATTACCAAACCACTCCGGTAGACGAATTGCGTCACTACGCCGAAGACGCTGGCAAATCCGCCGAGGAAATTGCCGCCATCACGGAGCCCAAGCGGGAGATGCGTTTCCTGGCTTCGGGTGTGAAATTGCTGAATTAGTCGGACTGGCAAACCCGCCCGGCCAGGCTACTGGTCGGACGGGGTAGCACAGTTTCAAAAAGAAAAACGCCCACCACACTTTAGCAGGCAGCAAGCGTCGGTAAAGTCTGGCCCATTTTGATGTTTTGGGTTTTTGAAACTTAGCTAAGCCCCCGGTGCAAGACCTCCGGTCCGACGTACTCGTTGGAGTTGGAATGGAGCATCAACTCCGAAGCCGAGATTCAAGACGCACTAGAAAAGTGGTAGTCAAGAATAATGGGGCGAGGACCTCTGGTCCGAGGTACTCATTAACGCGGCTACTTCAACCCAAAAACTAAAAACCCATAATGCAAGCTCAGGCCGCCATGGACTATATCCTGGGCAGATTGAAAAAAGACCTGCCCCGAAATCTCTACTACCACAGTATCGAGCATACGCTGGATGTTCTGGAACGGGTGGAGAGTCTGGCCGTGGCCGAAGGTGTTGGTACCGCAGAGATAATTTTACTCAAAGTTGCTGCTTGCTATCACGACGCTGGATTCCTGATCAATAACCGGAATCACGAGAAATTGGGTTGCAGGATCGTACGTGAACACCTCCCCGAATATAGATTTAGCAGCGAACAGATCAAAACAATCTGCGGAATGATCATGTCGACCAAAATTCCCCAGTCGCCCCGCAATCACCTCGAAGAGATCATCTGCGATTCCGACCTCGATTACCTCGGCCGGGAAGATTTTGCATCCATTGGTCAACGACTCTTTCGGGAACTCAAAGCTTATAATGTATTGCAAACCGAAGAGGAATGGGACCGCCTGCAGATCAATTTCCTGACGGCGCACAGCTACTGGACCACGACAAACCGCAAGCAGCGGGCATCACTCAAAGCAACCCACCTGGCTACTTTGAAGTCAAAATGGGGATAATATATATTTGACTAAATTAACTTTGAGTGATATGCGCACATTAACTACTTTCCTATTTTTTCTTGCTGCACTCAATTTTATTGCAGGGCAATCTTTCCGGACAACATTGGTCAGCCCCGCCACGGTTTCCAGACAAACTTCGAATAGCGATTTAAACGGAGATGGTCATCAGGATCTAATTACAGTAAACGGGGAGGTCGGGTGGTTGAAATGGGTCGTTGGAGCACACGCTTACCCAGAGTATCGGAAAATAACTCCGGACGAGAACTATACCCATGCCCTTACCGGAGATGTTGATTCGGATGGAGACATTGATATAGTCGCTTTGGGGGACGACCGAGTAGTTTTGTTGAAAAATAACGATGGAGAAGCCGGCTTTTGGCTCGAATCAATGATTGACGACGAAGAGGTGAATGATCCGGACTGGGGAGCGTTGGGTGATATTGACGGAGATGGAGACCTGGACCTCCTTGTTGCCAGTAGGTACGGGTATTATTTGGGCTGGTACGAAAATACGGACGGTACTGGTGAATTTCAATTTTACGCCGAATTGCCGGATGCCCAGAATGCCCGGAGCTTCGGAGCTTTAGTCGATTTTGATCAAGACGGTGATCTCGATGTATTATCCGCCGGATGCTATTTGGACTGTACACTAGAGTGGTACGAAAATTTAGACGGGGAAGGTGAGTTTGGTATACGAAAAGAGATATACTTCGACGATTACGGGATTGAAAATATGGTCATTGACGTCGGTGATGTAGACGGAGACGGATACGAGGACATCATGACGACATCGACGTATTACAAGGTTATTCGCTGGCACCGTAATTTGATCGGCTCGGGGGAGATGGGTTTTGCAGCAGCCGTAGATATTAGTGATTTTGACTGGGCAAGAAGCATAGAACTGACGGATCTCGATAACGATAACGACCTGGACATTGCCGTTGCCGGTGATGATGATACACACTTAATCGGTTGGTACGAGAACTGGAGTGGGGACGGGCTATTCAGTAACCTGAATATTATCGACGATGAAACTGACGTTGATTATTCGAGATTGATTTGCTTTGATATCGACGAGAACGGTACCCAAGATATATTGACTGCCGGAACATTGAATAGTCATACGATCGGCTGGTACGCTAACGAAGAAAATACTGGCAGTTTCGGGCGGGTAAATGAACTCGTACATCCGTACATAGCGGATGAAATCATGCTCAATGATGTGGACGGTGACGGTAATACGGATATCGTAGCGGGGGGCAGCTGGTATACGAACTCAGGTTATGATTATTTGGCTTTTTCGAATATCAGAATGGTAGATGAGGAGGGTCATCTATCATTGGTTGAAGATTTTACTAATGACGGAATAACCGACCTGATTACTTTAGAAAGATTGCCTCTGTCAACTCATAAAAAAATCGTGTTATACGAGAGATCAGGGGAGCAGTTTATTTTTTCTAGTGATATTGTTGAGGTAGATAATGCTTCTATTAAGAACCTCGTTTCGCTGGATTATGACAATGACGGCGATCTTGATTTCGTCTATCAAACTGCTTATGATGTCGTCTGGCTTTGCGAAAATTTGGGTAGCGATAATGGTTTTGCTGCCCCGGTAGAAATTGCGGACACTGAAGTCAGCGTAAATAACTTTGAACTCGGCGATCTGGATGGGGATGGATACGTAGATATTCTAATCGGTACGGATTGGAATCAGAGAATGGGGTGGTATCGCAATGAAGCGGGTAGTGGAACGTTCAGCGACCTGGCTATAATTAGCAGCGGGCAACCCTATGAACAACTGGACTGGGACGATCAGGATGGAGACGGTGACCTTGACCTCGTTTACGTCTACGAGGAGAACATACTGAGAAGAAATAACGAGGGCAATGGTGTTTTTAGCTCGGAGGAAGTGGTGTATCACGATCCGGCCGGCGGACATTCATTTAGAAGAATTTATTGCAATGACCATAATGATGACGGATTAAGGGATTTCTTGTTTTTTGACCAGTCTAGCTATGGATGGCGATTCCTGACGGCTGAGATCGAAGGGGGATACTTACTTTCAGCAGAAGCCGAATTTATACCCAGTAATAATGTAGAACCCATTAAATTCTATGACCTGGATAATGATGGTGATGATGATATGCTATTTGCTCAGGGTGATAAACTATATGTAAGTGAAAACCTGAACTCGGGTAAAGTTTTGCAGGGCCTCATTTATTACGATGAAAATGAAAATGGTATAAATGATGATTCCGATTCTCCATTGGTGGATCAATTGGTAAGTATTGACCCCACCCAACTGTTCTTACATTCTAATACGGATGGTCTGTTTTCCACTGTGTTAGGTAATGGACAATATGAAGTACGCTGTGACCCAGAGGATGGCTGGGGTTTTGTTGGCGACTCCATAGTGAACATTCAGACTTCTTCTGATGCCGACACGATTTGGGTAGAATTTCCACTGATCAATACGGATACTACATCTCGACCATCGGTGGAAGTAACATCCGGCCCGGTTAGGTGTGGTTTTGAAGTTCCTTTTTGGCTCACCGTGAACAACGATGGCTATGTCCCCGAAACGGGTGATTTTTATTTTTATCTAGACTCACTGGTAGCTCTAGCGATTGACCCTGCCGATCATCCGAATCTCTTCGTTGATGCTGAAGGTAGAACCGGCTTATTCTGGGAGCAAATAGATATTAGCCCTGGCGCGAGATGGCAAACCCAGGTCCTACTGCAAATGCCGTCGGTAGACTTCATCGGCGAAGCACTAGGTTTTAATGGAATTTTTGAATATGCGGTAGGGATAAACGAACTTCAGTCTAATGGTGAGTATACGCGGGTGCTGAATTGCTCTTACGACCCTAACGATAAATCCGTGGAGGAAAACCTTCCCGGTTATCCTGGTTATTCGATGGTTGGAGATTCTTTGGAATACTTGATCCGGTTCCAAAACCTGGGCTCGGATACGGCAATCAATATCAAGGTATCCGATCAATTATCCGAACACTTTGATCGATCAAAGCTCAGGATATTGTCAGCCAGTCATAATTATCGAATGGTGTTGACCGATGACAATAGACTGAATGTATATTTTGATAATATTTATCTACCAGACGCAATGACGGACGAGGCGGGCAGTCATGGTTTTATTAAATTCAGGGTAGGGATGCTTCCTGGCTCGACGGACGGCGATGTTATTGAAAACCAGGCTGATATTTATTTCGATTTCAATCCACCAATCACTACTAACGTAGTTTACAATACCATTTTAGAGAGGTTGATTTATCCCGCTCAGATCTTAGCACCGAAATGCTTTGAATTTTCAGACGGCTCTATCTCAGTAGAGGAAGTCGTGAACGGGGTAGATTACTTTTGGAACGGAATAAGTAGTTCCAATCATATAGAGAACCTATCCGCAGGAACTAATACTTTAGAAGTATATAGAAGCGACGGAAAGATCTTAGCGGATACGAGCTATCAGATTACCGACCCCGATATACTTGAAGTGACCGCAGAAATCGAACCGGCTTCTTTTGCGAATAGCGGGTCAATTATAGCGACGCCAACGGGAGGAACTGCTCCCTATACCTACGTCTGGCAACAGTTCCCCGAGCAGCAAGGAAATGAAATAGGAGATTTAGCAGCGGGGAATTATGATTTACAGGTCATTGATGCGAACGGTTGTATAATTGACGCAGTATTTATTGTTCCAGAAGTAGTTAGTACGGCGGAACACCTGGCCAAATCACCGTTGTCGTTACGGATCTATCCTAATCCCGCCAGAGCTTTAGAGTTCGTCAATATTCGATTTTCCGAAGTGAAGAATGAGTCTGAGCTTTTAGTCTACGATAACCTGAAGAGAATTGTAGTACGACGATCCATTGCTCCGGGGTCTTATGAATTGACCGATCTGAAGTTAGCTCCCGGAAATTATTTTCTCGTTTTGATCAGTGGAGGTAAACACGCTTTAGGACGTCTGGTCATCATTGGAAGTTAGAGCTTGTTTGGCAATTCACTCATCGTCCAAAATCGAGCTCTTTCTGGCCCAGACTTCACCTCGAAAATAGTCAGTTATCCCGATAGCATCCCATTTCCGACGATTATCTGAACCAAAAATAGCTCGATTTTGACCAGACTCGGAAATCCATAACAAGCTCTTAATCTTTAACAGTAGTTCTTTGTTAGCTCGACATAGCATTGAATAAATGGACGAAAACTTTATCCACCAACTTTATCTGGATCACCAACGGACCGCTGAATTACCTTCGCCCCGGCTGGTGGAGGATTGGCTGAACCGGTTGCTGCAACTCCTGTTTCCGGAGTATAGCGAAGAGCATTTTGCCAGCGAAAGGGTTTTTGCCAGAGAGTTCGAAACGAATGCCCTCAAGTTCCTGACCATTCTGGACGTTATCCGCGATAAGCTGGAGCGACCAGCCAGTGAGGTTCAAACTGAATTTTACGCGGGAATTCCAGCTATGCGCCAATCACTGATGGAAGATGCCACGGCCATCCTGAATGGTGACCCGGCCGCTAAAAGCACTACGGAAGTTATCCGTACTTACCCCGGCTTTTTCACCCTGGCGGTCTTTCGGGTGGCTAACAGTCTTTGCCGTCTCGGAGTACCGCTGATTCCCCGTGTACTGACCGAACATGCTCATATGCGTACTGGCATCGATATTCATCCCGGCGCTACTATTGGCCGCAGGTTCTGTATCGACCACGGCACCGGAATCGTCATTGGGGAAACGGTAGAGATTGGCGACGACGTGAAAATCTACCAGGGTGTTACTCTCGGAGCGTTAAGCGTAGACAAGAGTTTAGCCCGTACCAAAAGGCACCCAACAATTGAGGATCGCGTAGTCATTTACGCAGGTGCTACTATTCTTGGTGGAGATACCGTGATCGGCGAGGATTCGGTGATTGGCGGTAATACCTGGATCACGAAGAGCGTTGCGGCGGGGAGTAAGGTGTACTACCGAGAATAGACGGCCTCTGGCCTTGTAGACGCTAGGCTTTTGGACATCGCTGCGCGACTTTTAGACGCTCGTTCCTCGTTTTTGGGGAGTCTGGAATCGAAGATATATGTATTATTCTACAATTCCAGCTTCCCCAAAAGATCGCTTCAGTGATCGTCCAAAAGCGCGCAGCGCGTCTAGGAGGCCTCAGGCCGTTAAAAGCAAGGCGAAGCCGAGCGTCTAGTCTATCCGATTTCGCGCCTCTTCTCCACTACTCTGCACTTTCTCTTTACTCTTCAGGAATCTGTTGCCGAAACTGTAGGTGACCCGGGCATTGAAGACGGGAGCTTCCCAGTAGCTACGAATTTTCATTTGCTGGTTCTGGAAGTCGATGTTGCCGGTAAAGAATTTCTGAATGATGCCGTCGGCACTGAGTTGTACGCGAAGTTTGTTGTCCAGAAATTTTTTCTGAATACCTGCGTCTACTCCGTATAGGGCGTTGTTGTTCAGGATGCCTTCGTCCACGCCGGCTCCTTGGTACCAGCCGGTAACCTCGAGTTTCCAGTCGCTGGGCAGGTTGACGTTCACTTGTGCGAAGCCCGTCCAGGTGAACTGGCTGTTGTCCAACTCGCCGCCCAGGTAATCGGAGTCGTAATCGTTATAAAAGCCCATAACGCCGGCATATCCTGAGATTGGCTTGGCGATAAAATCCAGCGGGAAGAAAAGCTGACCACCGTAGCGGGTAAATTTATCCAGGTTGACGGTAGTCTGGAAAGCGATACCACTCTCATCATCCTGCTGAGTAACCTGGCTGATTACATCGTTCGTACGGTCATAGCTAAGGTTGAAGAAGGGCTGCTTTTCGTAAGTGAGGGATACAGAGCCACTATGCACCAATTCCGGGCGCAAGAAAGGATTACCCTTGTTAAAGGTAAGCGGGTCAATGAAGCCGATGAAGGGATTCAGGTCGTAGTAACTCGGGCGCTCGATCCGGTAGCTGTAGGCCATCGCTACTCCGAATGTATTGTTGATCGGTATGCTGACGCTGAGGCTAGGGAAGAACTTGCCGTAGTCCAGTGTATTAATGGAGTCAATAGTCAGGTTGTTGCCTTTGGTGTTCGTGTTCTCATAGCGCAGACCGGCCACGATTTCAAAACCTTCCTTTTGGTAACGGAGCTGACTATAGGCAGCGTAAATCTCTTCATCATAGAGGTAATGATTACTTAATGATGGGTCGTTTACAAATATCCCGTTTGTGTCTAGCAAAGTAGCAATGAGTTCGTTGTCCAAATCGGCCAGACTGTATTTCAAGCCAGCCTCAACTTGTAACTGCTGGCCGAATGGTTTTTTGTAATCCAACTGGGCTGTATAGATCATGGCTTCTGCTGGCTCATCGTTTTCGCGCTCAATGCCCAGATCCCCTTCGGTTATGAGAGAAGTGACGTTATCGCGAGTGAAACTGCTGTAGCTGCCATCGATGGTCAATTGCTGGCCGCTGGTGTCGATCTTCCAACGGTAGAAGGCATCGGTGTTGATGCTGAGAGTACTGCGTTTGCGGCTATTGATCGTACTGAAAGTGGATATTGGTTCACCACTCGCTAAATCTAGGATACGGGTGCGATTTTCACCATCGTAAGGGCTGTCGCTGTAAAAACCACGGCCGCTTATCCCAATGCGGTGATTGTCGCTCAGGTCGTAGTCGAGACCTAAACGACCGTTGATACTGTTGGAAAAACCTTCTTCGTAGTTACGCTGCTCAAAAAGGGAGTCACCTACTATGCGATCCAGGTCCAGTCCTTCTATCCAGCTGCCGCGGCGCAGGCCCAGACCACCGGTAATGTTCAACGCTCCGCTGCGGTGATTCAGGGATAGTCCGGTGCGGTATTTGGCTAGTTCGCCGTAGCCAGCCCCAATGTAGACGCTACCGTTGGTGCCCAGCAGGCTATTTTTCTTCAGAATGATATTGATGACGCCACCGGAACCCTCGGCATCGAAAGCCGCACCGGGTTGACTAATCACTTCAATACTTTTGATGTTGTCGGCAGGCATCTCGCGTAGCAGGCTTTGGATGTCCATATATTTGGTGGGGCGTCCGTCAATGAGGATGGTCAGGCCGGATTTTCCGGCCATGCTCACTTGTTCTCCGATGACGACTACGCCGGGGACTTTTTTCAAGAGGTCAGTAACCGAACCACCCTGACCGGTGATGTTATCTTCCACATTGACGACCAGGCGGCCAGCCCGTTGTTCGAGAAACGGCTTTTTACTTACAACTTCAACTGTCTCCAACTGGAAAGCGGAGCTTTCCAGATCGATAGCATCCAGTTTTAATTGCTGGTTTTCTTCCAGTTGGAAGCCTGGGTGGTTAATATCCGCGTAGCCCAATCCGGAGGTGCGCACGAAATAGGTGCCGGCTTCAAGGTCGCTAAAGGTGTAGGTGCCGGCCTCGTCGGCCAGTTCCAACTTTACAATGCTGGAGTCAGTGGCCGTAAGTAGAATTACATTGACGAATTCGGCTGGGGCCTTACCGTTAAGAATACGTCCGGAGACGCTGGCTTTCTGGGCAGAAAGTCCGGTAGCCAGCGTCAACAGACAAACGATAAATGTAGATAAAGTTTTCATTGGGAAAGTGGGTAAGTCGGTAAACACAGGTGGGGTTATCGAGGTAGTTTTTAACTACTACACCACCAAGATGCGCCCAGACATACCCAGCCCCCATTTTTTAAGATGAAAAGTCAAAAAAATATGACGAACGCCCGGGAGGATTGAAGCACAGAGGGGTTGAAGGGCTGAAGGCAGGGGGTGAAATAAAGAAGGATTGAAGCATGACCATGCTTCAATCCTTCAGTCCTCCATTCTTCTATCCATGATCTCAGTCAAGACACTTGAGATACAGCTGAATAGTATTACTCAGCCCATAATATAGCGCATCACTCACCAGCGCGTGGCCAATAGAGACTTCTAAAAGGTTAGGAACGTTTTCCTGAAAATAACGGAGGTTGTCCAGGTTCAGGTCGTGACCGGCATTGAGGCCCATGCCGGAACTTTGTACCCACTCGGCTGCTTGGGCGAAGGGCGCAACGGCCGCCGCTTTATCCGCTTTGAAACCGTGAGCGTAGGGACCGGTATAAAATTCCACACGGTCTGATCCAACGCTGGCGGCGCCTTCGATCTTCTCGTGGTCGGGATCCACAAACAGAGAAACCCGGATACCCGCTGCTTTGAGTTCCTCGATGATCGGCCGCAATAAATCGGCGTCTCCGGTAGTGTCCCAGCCGTGGTCACTGGTCAGTTGGCCGGGCTTGTCTGGAACCAAAGTACATTGGTGTGGCTTTACAGCTAACACCTCTCGTATAAAACGCTCGGAAGGGTAACCCTCCACGTTGAATTCAGTAGTGACGATCTCCTTCAGGGCCGGCAGATCGGCGTAACGAGCGTGGCGCTCGTCCGGCCGGGGATGAACGGTAATGCCCTGGGCTCCGAAGGCCTCGCAATCACGGGCCACCTGCACCAGGTTCGGATAGTCGGCCCCACGGCTATTGCGGATAAGGGCGACTTTGTTGAGGTTGACGGAAAGGTTGGTCATAGTTGGACGGGCTAAAGCCCTTTTGGACGCTTTGCTTTCGGACGTCGCTTCGCGACTTTTAGACGCTCGTTCCTCGCTTTTGGCAGGGCTGGAACCGAGGGCATAAACATTGTTTTTCGATTCCAGCGCCTCCAAAAGATCGCTTCAGCGATTGTCCAAAAGGGCGGTAGCCCCTCTAAAAGGCCAGGGGCCGTCTAAAAGCGCGAAGTGCGTCTATAAATTAAACTCAATACCCTGTGCCAGCGGCAGTTCAGTACTGTAGTTAATCGTATTCGTCTGCCGGCGCATGTAGGCTTTCCAGCTGTCGGAACCGGATTCGCGGCCACCGCCGGTTTCTTTTTCACCACCGAAAGCACCGCCGATCTCAGCACCGGAAGTTCCGATGTTGACGTTGGCGATACCACAATCGCTACCGGCTGCGCTGAGGAACAATTCGCTTTCACGGAGGTTGGTCGTCATGATGGCGGAGCTGAGGCCCTGAGGAACGCTGTTCTGAATTTCGATAGCCTCTTCCAGCGTACTGTACTTCATCATGTACATGATGGGGGCGAAAGTCTCGTGAGCGGCCATTTTAGAGTCTGGCTGTACTTCGGCGATACAGGGCTTAACGTAGCAGCCACTTTCGTAACCTTTACCTTCCAGGCGTCCACCTTCAACGACGAAGTTGCCGCCTTCTTTGCGAATGCCTTCGATGGCATCTTCGTACATTTTTACGGCATCCTGGTCGATCAGTGGTCCGACGTGGTTTTTGGTGTCCAGTGGATCACCGATGACGAGTTGGCTGTAAGCTGATTTCAGTCCGTCGCGTACCTGGTCGTACATGCTCTCGTGAACAATGAGGCGGCGGGTAGAGGTACAGCGCTGGCCACAAGTTCCAACGGCACCGAAGCAGGCACCGGTAAGGACCAGCTTGAGGTCGGCGTCGGGGGTGACGATCATGGCATTGTTACCACCCAGTTCCAGCAGGCTCTTGCCCAGGCGGGCACCTACTTCGGCGGCTACGATCTTGCCCATACGGGTAGAACCGGTAGCGGAAATCAAAGGCACGCGGCCGTCTTTGGTCATGAATTCGCCGACTTTGTAGTCGCCATTCACGAGGCAGGAAATACCTTCGGGAAGGTCGTTGGCTTTCAATACCTCGTGGAGGATATTCTGACAGGCAACGCCACACATCGGGGCTTTTTCACTTGGTTTCCAGACACAGACGTCGCCACAAACCAGGGCGATCATGCTGTTCCAACTCCATACGGCCACCGGGAAGTTGAAGGCAGAGATGATACCCACGATACCCATCGGATGCCATTGCTCGTACATGCGGTGGTTGGGGCGCTCGCTGTGCATGGTCAGGCCATAAAGTTGGCGACTCAGGCCCACGGCGAAGTCGCAGATGTCGATCATCTCCTGTACCTCACCCCAGCCTTCCTGGAGGCTCTTTCCCATCTCGTAGCTCACCAAGCGGCCCAGGGCATCCTTGTGCTTGCGCAGGGCATCGCCGTACTGGCGAACGATCTCGCCGCGCAGGGGCGCCGGGGTGGTCCGCCAGGTCTTGAAGGCACTTTGGGCAGTGGAGATCACCTGCTCGTACTGGTCTTTGCTGGTGGTGCTCACACGGCCAATTAGCTCTCCGTCTACTGGGCTGTAACTCTCGATGTAGTTGTCGCTGCCCATTTCTTGAAGGCCGGTACTTGTGCCGTTATTATCTGTTTTGAGGCCGAGTTCGGCCAGGAAATTCTTATTCATGTCGTGGTGGTTAGGAATTTGCCGCAAAGGTACGGAAATACCATATCATTTCATTAGCTGGTATTATGGCAGGATGGATGTGGCTGCTAGATTGAATATTACCGATTCTAACCAGAATTATAAGGTACCATTATGTGCCAATCCGAATAATCAGTTCTCAGAATAGTGCACCTTTAATAAGGTGACTTACGGAACCATTTACGGGAATGGCTTTTGCCGTAAAGGAAATGGAGGCAACACCATAATGGAGATTTAGGACAGACAGGTCCAACCGCCCAATCGGTTAATGTGTACTCTAATCCGGTCAGGGATTAATCGAATGTGATTCATTTTGTAGTTCAGTCCAAGGTGCTATTGGAGCTATGGAGCATTACTGGCCAACCTATACAACAGCAGGTGCTAACTACGGCCTCACAATCAGGAAACCTGAGTCTTGATGAAGCAGATTTACCAACGGGTACTTATCTACTAAGAATGAGTGCGGGGGGAGAAAGCGTTGTACAAAAGGTTTTTGAGAATTAAAAACGCATTACTCCTGTACATAAGAAAGCCCCGCAACCTCTAAGGTCGTCGGGGCTTTCAAACTTTTTCAGCTCCTTTACAAAGCAAAACTCTCTCCACAACCGCACTCACGCGCAGCATTCGGATTGTCGAAATAGAACCCCTTGCCATCCAGGTCATCACTAAAAGCGAGGGTGGAGTTGCAGAGATAAAGGAAGGACTTAAGGTCACAAACCACCTTCGTCTCGTTATCGTCGAATACCTGATCTTTATCCTTGAGTTCGTTATCGAAATCGAGATTATAGGTTAGGCCGGAGCAACCACCACTAGTGATGGTCACCCGCACGAAGTAATCTTCCGTCATGTCTTTGGCGGAGCGGATCTCGTTGAGTTTGCGCTTGGCGCTGTCGGATACGAAGAGCATGTGTTTGGTCTTTTAGTCATACGGTTTAACAGTCTTATGGTCTTGCAGTGCCGCCTTGATGTGCGAGCACGGCACTATAAGACCGTAAGACTGTCAGACCAATAATGACTACTTCTGTTTCTTCTGAAAGTCAGCAATCGCTCCTTTGATGGCATCTTCGGCCAGTACAGAACAGTGAATCTTCACCGGAGGAAGAGCCAGTTCTTCTACAATTGCCATATTGTCGATGGCCAGTGCTTCGTCTACGGTTTTACCTTTCAACCACTCGGTGGCCAGGCTGGAAGATGCGATGGCGGAGCCACAACCGAAAGTCTTGAACTTGGCGTCCTTGATCTGCTTGGTCGTAGGATCTACTTCAATTTGTAAACGCATGACGTCGCCACATTCGGGAGCGCCAACCAGGCCAGTGCCTACGTTTTCGGAGCCTTTATCCAAAGTACCGACATTACGGGGATTCTTGAAGTGATCGAGAAGTTTTTCGCTGTATGCCATTGTTTTAAACTTTTAAATGATCTAATCGATCAGTGATTTAATGATAAAATGAGCTAATGATTTGATGAGGTGACAATTGAATCATTCAATCATTAGCTCATTGTTTCATTGCTTAATGGGCGCTCCACTCAATCGCATCAATATCCACACCCTCTTTGTACATTTCCCAGATAGGGCTAAGGTCGCGCATGTGGTTGACGCCGTTGACGAGCATGTCAATCGTCTGGTCGATCTCTTCTTCGGTAGTGAAACGGCCAAGACTGAAACGGATCGAGCTGTGTGCAAGATCATCACCCAGACCCAGTGCCACCAGTACGTAGCTGGGTTCCAGACTGGCCGAGGTACAGGCCGAACCGCTGGAAACGGCAATATTCTGGTTAAAGGTCATCATCAGTCCTTCGCCCTCTACGTGCTTGAAACTGATATTGGTTACGTGCGGCATCCGATGCTCAATGCTACCATTTACGTAGGCTTCTTCGAGTTGACTCACCAGGGCGTGCTCTAATTTGTCACGCAATTTGCTAAGGCGCTCGGCATCCTCATCCATCTCTTTGATGGCGATCTCGGCAGCTTTGCCGAAACCAACGATGCCGGGAACATTCAGCGTGCCGCTGCGCATGCCGCGCTCGTGGCCACCACCGTCCATCTGGGCGGTAACTTTCACCCGTGGGTTCTTGCGGTTCACGAAGAGGGCGCCTACACCTTTGGGGCCATACATTTTGTGGCTCGTCCAAGCCATCAGGTGTACACCTACTTCCTTAGGGTTGACGGGGATCTTACCCACCGCCTGGGTGGCGTCGCTCATAAATAGCACGCCGTGCTTAGCACAGATGTCGCCGATCTCTTTCATCGGCTGGATGACACCAGTCTCGTTATTGGCCCACATTATGGAGACCAAAATGGTTTTGTCGGTAATGGCGGCTTCCAGTTCGTCTAACCGTACCCGTCCTTCGCGATCTACGTCGAGGTAAGTTACCTCACCACCCATTTTTTCAATTTTCTGGCAAGCATCCAGTACGGCTTTATGCTCCGTTTTTGCGGTGATGATATGGTTGCCTTTGCGAGCGTACATTTCAAAAACACCTTTCAATGCCAGGTTATCGCTCTCGGTAGCGCCACTGGTAAAAATGATTTCGCGCGGATCGGCATTGATCAGATTAGCCAACTGCTCGCGGGCGTAATCAACAGCTTCCTCGGCGGCCCAACCGGCGGGGTGATTGCGGCTGGCGGCGTTACCAGGCATTTCGTAAAAATAGGGAATCATCGCATCCACGACGCGAGGGTCAGCAGGCGTTGTGGCGTTATTATCGAGGTAGATCAGGGACTTGCCCATAGAGGTTGTAAATTTTGGCTGCTCCGTAGAATCGGAAATAATGCACAAAGATAACAACAGCTAATGGCTTTGGTTGAAAAAGTAGAGCCTTATCCTTCAATGAGGAGGAGTATTATGACTTCAAAGTAGCAATGCGACGTTAAAAACACACTCCACGGCCGAAGTAGACACTTACGGCCTGATTTGTCCGCCGAGCGGAATCAACTGAGAAAGATTCTGATACTTTGTCTTCGGTGATCACCAGCTTTGCATCTTGGAGTTGATAGTCAAAAAAAATAACAATTCGCCCGGTGCGACGAATCAGGTCTGGTGGTCCGTCTCGATCAACGATCTATCTGGTCAATAATACATCTCCCTTAAATTCTCGTGTACTACCATCCACATAGTGTACCGTAAAGTGATAAATGAAGACGCCCGTGTCCATCGGCTTCTCACGAAATATGCCGTTCCAGCCACCTGAGTTATTGTTCACCCGCGTTTCATCGATGCGGAAAACGGACTCTCCCCAGCGACTGTAAACTGCAAAGTTACTAATGTGACTTACGTAGGTTTCGTCGCCAAATACCTGGAAGAAATCATTTACGCCGTCTCCGTTCGGGGTGAATACGTTGGGGACGTAAATACCATCCGGCCTTTCCACCGTAATGGCGAGCTTGGCATCGGCCCGGCAGCCGATGGAATCAATCACAGTGACGTTGTAGGTCGTGGTCTCCAATGGCCTGAGCCAGCGGGAGATGCAGCCAAAGCAAGCTGTGTCGCTCCAGATGATCGCCGTGCTACTGTCCAGAGAAAGATTGGTTTGCAACTGTACGAAAATACTGTCCCCCCAACGGATCGTCTGGTCCAGGCCGAGATTGAGTACGTAATCGGGGCCGGGAACTACCGTAACTTCTCTGCTGGCGGAACAACCTTCGGTGTCCGTAACGGTAATCTCGTGAAGACCGGGATCTACTCCATTGAAAATGCCATCGGCCTGCTCTCTTCCCTGATCTAGTCGATAGGTGTAGATGCCACTGCCCCCACCTACATCGAAAGCAATAGCTGCGCCACTACCGGGAAAGTCGCAAATTTCTGGAACGCCCCGGGTTTCGAAAATAATGGGCAGGTTGGCGTAGGTTTCCGTAACTACCAGACTATCACAAGTAGCCGTTTGGAAAAGTACACTATCAAAACCAACTGCCTCCGGGTCACAGGTGAATACCCGATTAAAGGTGAAGGCTTGCTCAATCAAAGTAGTGGTAGTGATGGTCGTGGTCATACAACCGTCTGCATCAACGACAGTATTACTGCTCAGACCTACTTCAGCGGGGTCGCAACTGGTCGTCTGAGCAAGAATAGTGTCGGGAACAATGTAGTCAACCTGGGTAAAGACAATGGTATCACAGCCCTCCGGATGGGGGATGACAGATTGGAACAGCCCCGTATCGCCGGGCATACAACTGGCGTCCATACGGAAGACGGTGTCCAAGGGAATCAGCTCAACCTGGGTAAAGACAATGGTATCACAGCCCTCCGGATGGGGGATGACGGATTGGAACAGCCCGGTATCGCTGGGCATACAACTGGCGTCCACGCGGAAGATGGTGTCCAAGGGAATCAGCTCGACCTGGGTAAAGACAATGGTATCACAACCCTCCGGATGCGGGATGACGGATTGAAACAGCCCGGTATCGCCGGGCATACAACTGGCGTCCATACGGAAGATGGTGTCCAAGGGAATCAGCTCAACCTGGGTAAAGACAATGGTATCACAACCCTCCGGATGGGGGATGACGGATTGAAACAGCCCCGTAT
>PDLQ01000003.1 GCA_002591745.1 Lewinellaceae bacterium SD302 | reverse complement strand
TCGCAGAAGATGACTGCGTTGATAGGCTATAGGTGGAAGTGTGGTAACATATGGAGCCGAGTAGTACTAATAGCCCGACAGCTTCCTTTTTTCTTTTACTCCTTCGGGATTAAAAGAATATTCGACAGTATTGAGTTTAGTTAGCTATACTTAATGAGTTGTAAACAAGGTACACGCTCTTGATAGAACAAACGCAACGTGATCAGTTTAAAGTAGTCGGTTCACTCCGGTTGATAGATTGAAGTTGTATCTCTTATTCACTTGTTAATATCATTACCAAAGATATCGTCGGGCACTGTGCCCCGGCAAAAGACTTTGGTGGTTAAAGCGGGCAGGATCACCTCTTACCATTCCGAACAGAGAAGTTAAGCTGCCCAGCGCTGATGGTACTGCCCTACCTGGGTGGGAGAGTAGGTCGCCGCCAATTTTATGAAAGCTCCTTCGCTAACGCGGAGGGGCTTTCGCTGTTTTTAGGCACTTCAACAGGGAGGCAACGCTGTTTCTGGTATTGTCAGAAGCAGGCTCTAATCAAATCCAAATAACAAGCCTGACTTCTCTGCTCTTTATTGCCATTTGATAATTCTTATCAGCACGCTTATCGTCACACTGCACCAATTAACCGCAGTGGTACCGCAGCATAAGCATTCTGGGCGTACCTGCCCGTGATATAAGCTTCAATCATCGCTGTTGCTCTAATCCAAGCTACGAGCGATAAAAGAGTATCCCTGATTCTACTCTATAACTGTAAACCATACCGGATTTGGCTGATTAACTATTATCAGCAAGGGAAATGCTTTGCACTCTGTTCTGTTAGGAAATGTAACCTCGTTGCACGCTTGGTAATCTGACCTTTAACAGCATTGAGGGAATAACTATGTATCAGTAGCCTTAAATCATTCAGACTTTAAACGGAATAGGATCAATCCTTGCTCTTCGTAAGGTTCTCTTGTAAGACCTAGTCGTACTGTCGTTTTGATCGCTTAAAGCTGGGAAATAAGGTTTATCTACCCTTATTTGCCGGGGGCTGAACAAAGTCAATGCTGTCCTGGTCTCGTTATATTTTAAGTATGAATTAGCTACAAACGTAAACGACCTGACGAGTCTTTTCAATTACTTGAAATGGCTTGTATTCAGTACAGATTTTTTGATTCTAAGTGCATACAGGCTGAATAAAAAAAGCCCCGTCGGAATGATCCGACGGGGCTTTTCGTATGCAGTTCGCTAGCAGCGAACTTACTTGCATTTATTCAAGCTTGAACTTTACAGGAAGGTTGAACTGTACACGTACGTTACGTCCACCTTGCTGACCAGGGTTCCACTTAATGCCCTGCTTATTCATCAGGTTCACTACGCGAAGAGCCTCGGCGCCGGTCTGGGCACCTGGGTCACGTACTGTTTTAGCATCAGTAACGGTACCGTCCTTCTCGACTACAAAGCTGACTACAGCCATACCTTCTACACCGTTCTCACGAGCGATAGCGGGGTATTTGATGTTGCCATAGATGAACTCCAGAAGCTTTTTCTGCGCACACTGCTGTTGCTCAGCGGCATTGCCAATATCCTCACAACCGGGGAACATAGGCATCTGCTCAACCACTTTGAAGATTTCTTCAACCTCCGGAGCGGGTGGTGGTGGTGGTGGTGGCGGCGGCGGGGGGGGAGCATCTTCCTTCACTTCAGGTGGAGGCTCGTTATTGGACATGTCTTCCTCGGCCGTCATATCCTCAAACTCTGGAGGATCTTCTTCAATCAAGTCTTCTTCGGGTACCTCTTCGATCACGGGAGGTGGTGGCGGTGGCGGTGGCGGAGGTGGTTCGGCCGTACGGGGTGGCTCAACTTCAATCTCTTCCTCCAGATCCATGGCTCCTTCCGGAATCACCACCTGCTTTTCGTACTGCGTCCAGCCAAAGGCCAACAGAGAAAGGCCAACGGCCAGGGCGAGACCAAAGTTGAAAAAGGTATTACTAAGGCCAAATACATTGACCCTTTCGTACTTAGCACGGTTTTCCAGGCTGCTAACCCCGCTTCCGTCAGTGCGGAAGTCTCCGGCAATTCCTTGCTCCGTTCTCTTCTTGTAAACCCCACGCATGAAAAAGATCATGCCAATAAGGCCCACAACCAGCAAAGCAAGAATAACAGCCAGGGTAGTTCCATCGATGGCTATATTCATTTCGACTATGGTTTTAAAAAATTATTATTCGTTTCGTTTGTTCTTGGTGTATCGTCGTATCAGCAAGTAACCGATCAAAGCACCGAAACAGTTGGCAATCATGTCCGCGAGATCGAAATTACGACCGGTATTAGACACGTACTGCAACCATTCCATGGCAGCACCGAAAACGGAAGATAGCAGGAAAGCCCAGAGACCACCAAAAATTCGCCCGTTTCGTAAAGGTAAATACAATAATACGGCAAAAACACCATAAACCAAGGCATGCACCCATTTGTCTATACTCAGCAAGTCATCCAACAGGTCGATTCTAGGAATTCGGCCAGCGGGCAACAGGGAAAGCACCAACAAAATGGCAGCCCAAGTAACTACGGCCGACCATTGTCTGGCCTTAGTCCTTAGTAAGCTAGATGCTAAATATTTCAATTGTGGTGGGTAAGGACGGAAAAAGATTGATCTAACCAATCAATTCATTGTAAGCTTCGGCGCTCAGTAAAGCCCTGACCTCATCTTCGCTTGCAACCTTAATCTTCACGATCCACCCGTCTTCGTAAGGGGATTCGTTAACTTTTGTCGGGTTGTCTCCATCGGATTCATCCAACTCGCTATTGAATTCAAGTACCTCACCGGCAACGGGCATAAAAAGGTCGCTGGTCGTTTTCACCGCTTCCACAGTTCCGAATATCTCGCCAGTATTCAAGCTCTCCCCAACGGTTTCTACTTCAACATACACCAATTCCCCCAATTCAGACTGGGCGAAATCAGTAATCCCAACGTAAGCAGTGCCGTCTTCTTCCAGACGCACCCATTCGTGCTCTTCGGTATAAAAAAGGTTTGCCGGTACGTTCATATTTAATAATGATGTGATGATACAATGGTGTAATGATACAATGCCTCAAATAAAAAATGATCCAATGAGTGATTAAATCATTAGATCATTTTCTCATTGAATCATTATTTGGTGCTAGCGATTACTTTTCCTCCAGGAAAGACTTTACCCATTCCATTGTTACGGATTTAGGGCGCTCCAGCGGCAGTCCCAGAGCACGGCTCCACACGCCGGCGGCCAGGACACCCAGGGCACGGCTTACGCCGAATAGTACAGTATAGTAGCTGTATTCTTTCATACCGTAATGTACCAGCAGGGCACCAGAGTGAGCATCTACGTTTGGCCAAGGGTTTTTGACCTTGCCCAGGCCTTGCAGGATCGGTGGCACCACGTCGAAGATTTTCCAGACAGTTTCAATCAGCTCGCTGTCTTTGATATACTCCTCGGCAAATTTGCGTTGGGCCACGAAACGGGGGTCTGGCTCCCTTAGGACGGCGTGGCCGTAACCAGGGATCACCTTTTTCTGCGCCAGCGTATCGTTAACGTACTGGGCAATCTGTTCTTTAGTCGGAGTAGTAGTACCCAGTGATTCGATCATCTCGAAAATCCACTTGATCACCTCCTGATTAGCCAGACCGTGTAGTGGGCCGGCCAGGGCGTTCATTCCCGCTGCGAAAGACAGGTAGGAATCACTCAGCGTAGAGCCTACCAGACTGACGGTATGGGCACTGGCATTACCGCCTTCGTGGTCGGCGTGAATGGTCAGATAAAGACGCATCAGACTATAGAAATCCTCATTGTCAATACCCAGCATGTGAGCATAGTTAGCACTCCAGTCCAGGCTTGGATCTGCCTCAATCTGCTTGCCACCGTGGAAGGCCCGACGGTAGATATAAGCAGCTACCCGTGGCAGGCGGGCAATCAGGTTCATCGTGTCCTCGTAGGTCGCGTCCCAGTAATCGGTTTTTGCCATGCCTTCGGCGTAGCGGCGGGAAAAAATGCTGTCACTCTGCATGGCCATGATACCGATCACCAATTGAGTCATTGGGTGAGTATCCGCGGGCAATGCGTCCAAACTGGTGTGTACGCTGGCTGGCAATTCAGCGCGTTCGTGCCATTGTTGGGTAACCCAATTCACTTCGTCCACCGTGGGCACGTCACCGGTCAGCATCAACCAGAAAAGACCTTCCGGTTTGGGCTCGCCGTTGGGTCCACCGGGCAGTAGTTTTTTAAGCTCTGGAATACTGTAGCCCCGGAAACGAATACCCTCCGTAGCATCCAGCTGGCTGGTTTCCCATAGCATCATTTTAATGCCCCGGGCACCACCTAAAACCTGACTTAATTTGGTTTCGTCTACTTTGGTATCGCCGTGTTCTTTGATAATAGCACGTAACTCTTTGAACTGAGCTAATGCTTTTTCACTAAATTTTTTCTTGAGGGGGTCCATGCGGGCTGGGTAAATATTTGGTTATTTGAATGATCTCTCTCCTGGTAAACAGAGAGAAAAACGAAGGGTTCTACCCTATAATTAGTATTTGTTTTGCAACAGCAACTGCCGGGCTTCGGCCTTGCTCTTACCATCCGCCAGGTAACCTTTGATGAGGTTGCTCTCGGCCAGGCGAAGCTCTCTTCTCACTTGAGAATGAGCGGCAATTTGTGCTTCTGTATTCAGGATCATGCGAATACTACCCTGCTCACCTAAATAGATGGCTTTGCGCTTCATCCAGTAAATGGGTTCGTTGCTGTTGCGCAATTCTTCAATCTCCTCCATGTTTTTCACACGGTTCTCCAGGATTCTGACTACTTCTACTTGTTGCTCTTCATCAAACTGATAGCGAAGATTCAGTTCTTCGGCGGTTTCGTAGATTTCCGGCAAACTTCTTTGAGCAACCAGACTCAGGAAGGTGAAACAGGTGAAGAGGGAGAGCAAGAAAAATTTTTTCATCGTTGAACTGATTTTTTGGGCTAGCAAAGTAGCAAAGTTTTTATGTAAACGTTCTATCCAGTCTGCTGGCTCGCGAGGGAGACGGGGCGGCAAGATGAACAAGATCGACCTAGGCTTCCGGTCATTCGCGAAGTCACCGATATTCCGACTAAGTTGTGGATTGGTAGAATTTTAACCACACTCCGGACAATTCGCAAAATACAATTTCCGACGCAAACCATAGTAGACAAGAAGACTCTCTTTGCTTCAAGCGTCCTAGCCCAGGCGATTGTTCTCATCCGGAAAAGCAACTTTAGGCTCAAAAGCCAAAGCTTCTTCCGGAGTCATGTAACCATAAGCAATGATAATTACCACATCACCCACCTGAACCCGCCGGGCAGCGGCACCGTTGAGGCAGATCACGCCAGATCCTTCTTCGCCCCGGATAGTGTAAGTTTCGATGCGTTCACCGTTGTTATTATTCACGATCTGGACCTTCTCGCCTTCCATAATACCGGCGGCGTCCAATAAGTCACCATCGATCGTGATACTACCTACGTAGTTCAAATCAGCCTCAGTGACCTTTACACGGTGGATTTTTCCTTTGAATCGTTGAATTAGCATAGAGTAGCAAAATTGGATATTGCAAAAAGGGGCAATGTGGATTGATTTCGCAATTAAGACGAAAATACTCGACAAAGTAACGAATAAAATGCGGTAGTGTTCTGATTTGCAACTTTTTGAATCGTCTATAAACGTCAAGTTTTCTCCGATCAGGTACAATAAGCAAAACTTTTAAAGCATAAAACCCGTGGATCACCTACTTTCCGCTTTGGCCTAATTATTCGGCATGTCAACTGGACTTCGACGATCATCGCGGGCTTTCGGTAGTTTAATCGCAGTAAACATTGCTACTTTGATAGTAAAAAGACTAAACCCCGCTGATGATTTTCGGTAATCGGTATAGGCTCCCCGGAATTGTTTCCATTTCAGATCGTTAGCCTAGCCTCTACTGCTTAACAAACTGCTCCTCAAAGTTGTTAGCCAAAAATACGTTGATAGTTGTTAAGGTAATCACTTGTTGGGTGGCCGTTTAAAGATTCAGGCCTCTCATAAAACTCAATAACTGATCAAGCCTACGACTGATAACTTTTCTATTTATGCCAGCCACTATTTCTTTCGAATATTTTCTCGAGCAATTTCCCGTCGCCGAACTTCCCATCACCATCGGAGAAGACACCGTACGGACGATCAGCAAGGAAACCCAGCCGCTGAACCGCCAGGTGATCGAACAATACCTGATGCGTTATGAGGATGCGGCCGTGAACGAAGAGTTCACCGAGTTCATCGCCTGTTTTCAATTACCGGTTCAGGAGCAGTTCATCGGCCTCGTTTATTGGCGGGCGGATCTACTGCAATATCACTACGTACTGGTGACCCTGGATGCCAAAACCGGTGAGCAAATCGACCGCCAGGTGATCTCGGGTACCAGCTACAACGGATCGGAACTGATTCAGTCGAGCGCCTACCTTTCCGAAGACCTGATGGTCTTTGTTGTTTCCGGCCAGGGAAAGGCAGCGGATTACGATTATTCGGCCGCCGGCAGCACGGCCAACCGTTTCCAGATCACCGATAGTGGTAAGATACTTGAATTTTAACGGATATTGAGGCTATGAATACTATTCTCATCACCGGGGTGTCCACCGGAATTGGCCAGTCCACGGCTGCTTACTTTTTGGAGAAGAATAATTGGAACGTCTACGGTAGTGTCCGCAAATCCGGAGATGCTGGCGATTTGGGGGGAAACCCGAATTTCCATGAATTAGTCTTTGACGTTACTGACCGGCCGGCCCGCCAACGGGAATTGGCCAAAATTACGGCCAACGGCCACGCCCTGAGTATTTTGGTTAACAACGCTGGTATCGCCCCTTCCGGTCCTTTGGAGGTAATGCCAGCTGAAGATATTCGCCAGCAATTCGAAGTAAATGTTTTCGGGGCACTGGAAACTACCCAGGATGCCTTGCCACAACTGCACGCCACCCGCGAAAAGGAGCCTGAATTACCCGTACGGATTATCAACGTCACCAGTGTGTCGGGCATCGTCACCAGCCCCTTCACCAGTCTCTACTCTGCCAGTAAATTCGCACTGGAGAGCCTCACTGACGGACTGCGCCGCGAACTACTTCCCTTCAATATCGATTGCGTCAGCGTAGCTCCCGGACCGGTGAAGACGCCGATCTGGCGCAAAGCACTGGGCCGCGAACATCTCTACGAGGGTACCCGCTACGATTTCATTCTGGATAAACTGGAAAGCTACGTGAGCAACGCCGAAAAAGGCGGCATCCCGGCCAAAGAGGTGGCAGAGGCGATCTTTGCCGCGGCGATTGCCGAGCGGCCCAAGACCTTTAAACTATTGATGGCCAAAAGCTGGCCAGTAAAATTGCTGGGTCTGCTACCAACGCGTACGGTGGACAAACTCATCTGGAAAAATATCAACAGTGCAAAAAGATATTGATCCAATACAGGCTTTGTGCCCGTATTGGATCAATGCAGCAAATTACTTCAGAAGTTTGAAGGGAACTTCTACCATAGTTTTGTCCCAGCCCATTTTGAGGTGGACCATGCCACTGGGCGCTTCGTATAGTACGATGGAGAAGGCTTCGATCACCTCTTCGCTCTTGGCAGTGGGCACTTCGATAGTAGCGACGTTGCGGGCAGCGTCGTAACCGTAGACTCCCCAGGTGTCGATATCAGTATTTACAAAAACCGTCCACTTGTCCTTCATCGGAATGGCTCCCAGGGTGTAGCGGCCTGCGGGAATTACCTGGTCACCGAGCATAACCGGTACGTAGAACTGGATCTCAGTATTTTCATTGGCACCCAAACGGTAAGCTTCACCGTACGGAGCCATTTTCTCGGCTCCCCAGATGTCACGGCCTTTTTTCATTGGCCGGCTGTAGATTACCCGGATCTTAGGTTGCAGGCTGGCTTTTTCTTCGGCAGTCTTGGAGAAGCCAGCGAAAGCGGCCCGGGCCGGGTAGTAAGCCATGTCCATAGGGCTCTTGTCCAGTTCGGTGAAATCCTGGGCCTGTAATAGGAATGGCAGGATCAGGGCGAGAGTAAGGGTCAATAAATATTTCATAGTATAGAATTGTTTTGCTGTTTACCCATCCCAATTGAACTGGGACGGAAGGTTTTCGAATGCCTAAGGCACTGCTGGTTACGGAAATAGAACAGTTATCCCCGGCTTTGTTCGATACGGTTCGCCGGAATGTTGTTTGGCGACAGATGAGTAGCCCTTTACCTGATCAAAAGAAAAACGGCCGACTGAGTTTTCCTCAGCCGGCCGTTCGTAACCATCCTAATGTTATAGTAAATCGAGTAGTTTGAATCATCGGGCTCGGCCCGTAACTATCTAAGAGATACGGCGAGTTGGGGAAACGTTGCTTGGGCGGCAGTATTTTTTTCAATTTCACCTCCGATATTAGATTGCCCTATTCTTACAGATACTTATAAAGGAACTTGGCCAGCTTCGTTTTCTGCATATCATAAGGTGGGTAAAGCATGCTTAAATCCAGGAAGTTGCGCTTCAGGACCGAGCGGGCGTTGGTAAATTCCAGGAAGCCTTCGTGGCCCAGAGATTTGCCCAGTCCACTGTGATTGGAGCCGCCCATCGGCAGGTTCGGATTGGAGAAGCTAAGCAGGTATTCGTTGATCAGCGTGCTACCGGCCCGGGTGTTATTGATGAAGTAATGCTGGGCCTCGCGGCTTTTACTATTGATGTACATACTCAGCGGTTTGGGCCGGCGGTTGATGACGGCCACGGCCTCTTGGCGGGTCTTGAAAGTCAGCAAAGGCATCACCGGACCGAAGATTTCTTCCTGCATGATGTCCATATCCTCCGTTACCCGGTCGACCAAAGTGGGGGCAATGTAATTTTCTTTGGAGTCTGTCTGCCCACCGGCTGCTACGGTCGCGCCATCTTCAATCGCTTTATCCAGAAGATCTTTGATGCGGTTGAAATGCTTTTCATTCACTACCCGGGCCAGGTCGCCGCTTTTCTTGGGGTCGGAACCGTAAAGTTTTTTGATCGCGTTGAGGTATGCTACTTTGAAGTCATCCGCTACCTTCTCCTCTACCAACAGGTAGTCCGGGGCGATGCAAGTTTGGCCGCAATTGAAATATTTGGCCCAGACAGTCCGCTCGGCGGCTACTTTCAGGTTGGCGGTAGCGTCTATGATTGCGGGCGACTTTCCGCCCAGCTCCAGGGTCACACCCGCCAGGTTTTGGCTGGCTGCTTTCATGACTAGTTTGCCCACTTGCGGGCTACCCGTGAAAAAAATGTGATTGAAAGGTTTGGATGTCAACTTGGCCGCTACATCACCGTCGCCTTCTACTATGGCCACCTCTTTCTCGTCGAAGACAGATTCTACCAAGTTACGGATAAACCCGGCTGCGGCTGGAGTGAATTCACTGGGTTTGAGGATTACCGTGCAGCCGGCTGCAATGGCATAAACCAAAGGATAAAGCGCCAGATTCACCGGATAGTTCCAAGGGGCGATAATCAGTACCTGGCCCACCGGTTCGTAGTGAAGGTAGCTGCGGGTACCGGTAAGGCTAAGGGGCGTTTTTACCCGTTTCGGGCGCATCCAGTCGGCCAGGTGCTTGCGGACGTGGCGTATTTGGGTAAGCACCACTGCACTTTCCGAGACCAGGGTTTCCACGGGGTGTTTGCCGAAATCTTTGCGTAGGGCGGCAATCAGTTCTGCTTCGTGGTTGAGCAGGTAATGTTCAATTTTCTTCAGTTTGGCCAGCCTCTGCCGAGCCGTTGTTTTGGCTAACAAAGTAGCCGTGTTTTGTTGTGCGAGGAAAAGCCGGTCAATGACTTTATCGTCGACGGTTACAGTGGTGAGATCGTTGGACATGGTCGCTGGTTTAGATGACTCCATAACGGTAAGCGGGTGGTTCTGGTTAAAGTGATGGGAATAAATCCAGCCGATCGCTAAATAATTGACTTATTTTAAGCGACATAAATCATCCCCATCAATATGCGATTGCTCTCCCTTATTACGCTCTTGATTTTTCTGATTACGTCCTCCTTAAGTGGCCAGGCAACAGAATTTTTGGAACAAATCAGTCAGGCATACCAAAACTCAGAGTACCCACGGGTCCTCGAGCTAACCGAACAACCACCAGAGTTGGAAGAGGGCCAATTGGTCGAAGTTTTATTGACCAGAGCGATGTCATACGAGAGAATGTTTCGTGGAGAAGAAGCCTGGGAAGCGGGCCAGGTAGCGTTAAAAGCCTGGGAAGCTACCGAGGCGCGGAACATGAATGATTATGCAGGGATTCAGTTGTTGTTGGGTCGTATACACTTTATAGAAGGAGCTTACAAAAAGGCCGAAGCTAAATATAGTGACCTGATCGAACTTTTTAAGACCGAGACTGCCACGGACACGAGTATCTGGCTATTAACCCTGGCGGATATGGCAAAAAGTCAGTACGCACTTTCGGAAAGTCAGAGTGCTATCGAAACCAGCCTGATAGCCGTAGAACTGGCGGACAAAACAAAGAACCTTACGCCATTTCAATATTGGCAAGTTTACTTTTACGCCACGGACACACACCGAAAAGCGGCAAAATATGAACGAGGTCTGAGTCTGGCGAACCGGATGGTACAGCTGGCTAAGCTAACGGATAAGTCACTCTATGCCGATGCTTCCCAAAATACCCGGTCGCTGATTTATGGATCTCTCGGGCGTTACGAGGACCAAGAAGCTGACATCCTTGCCATCATTTCCCGGATCAAAGAAGGGCCGAGGGCAGATTATTACAGAGTACTTAATTATCATAACCTGGCCGGGGTCTATAAAAACCAAGAGCGTTATGAAGAAGGGCTGAAGTTGGAGTTGAGAGCGATAAAGTTGATTGAGTTACGTGATTACGAGCGGCTGCGATTGCACGCCCATCTGAGGCTTGGAAGTCTCTACAATGAAAATGGTGAATACGATCTAGCCATTGCGGCGTTCAATGAAGCTTTAAAGAGTTCTGCCCGTGCTGACCTGCTGACGGAGCAAGATGGTTTATTACAAGTTGCGGTCGATAGCCTTCAGCAACCTGATTTAATAAGATATACACTCACCGAAAGAGCCAAAGTTCTTTACAAGATGAGCCGATACGAAGATGCCGAAAATGACTTGGAAACATGTCTGGCCATCATTGAAGTAGAACGCCAGCGAGCTAAACTATCCGGCAGCCAATACCTCTTGAGCAACAAAGCGCGCCCGGTCTACGACAACTTCGTTAAGTTGTACAGTACTCAGGCCGCTGCCAATATCAATGAAGATGCTTTCGCCTGGCGCGCACTCCAGACCAGCGACCAGGGTAAGGCCTACTCATTGGCCGCACAGGTCGGTAAGGACCGCTACAATGTTACGGAAGCAGAGCGCCAACTGCGTTACCGCATTGCCGAACTAGAACGCCAGGCTGTTGGTGATACGACCCTACGGACGGAGCTCGCCGAATTACGTCTGGAATTACAGCAAATTGAAAGCACCTCCGAGCGGAAGGGAACAACTTTAACTAACCTGAAGCGGTCAGAAGTAGAAATGTTACTGAAAGATATGTCGGCCGATCTTTTAGCCTATCACCTCAACGCAGATAGTCTTTACCTGATTCACTATACACCGGAGGGGCAAGTTGATATGTATAACCTTGGCACTCCGAATCAATTGGGTGAACGAATCAACGACTGGCGCAACAGCATCCAGCAAAGTGCATACAGGGAAGTTTCTACGATCGATGCCGGACTGCAAGCTACCTACGACGAGCGCTTTTTAAAACAAGGTCTTTCGTTAAGAAGACAATTGATTCCGGATGACCTAAAGCTGGGAAAGCACGTTTTGATCATTCCTGACGGCTCATTACACTATCTGCCCTTTGCCGCTTTACCACTGGATTCTGTTGCCGGACCCGTTGATTATGCATCCCTTGCTTACTTTGGCGATGGACACGATATTTCTTATGGCTACTCCCTGGCGGTACTGCTGGCTTTACACACTGCCGACCGCGCTAATCAAGACTACAAAGCTGATCTGGCCGCTTTCGCACCCCGCTTTGGAGGTAGTGAAGAAATACTGGCGGTCAACGAGTTTCAAGAGCGTTCGGGCGACAAAGCTATTCCCGGTCTGCGGCCACTGGCGCATAATGGTGAAGAAGTGAGCAACCTGGCCGACCAAGTAAATAATACCCTGATTTTTGTGGATGAAGAAGCGACCAAAGAGCGATTTATCGAGCAGCTGGGCCACAGTAAGATTCTTCATTTGGCGACTCACGGTCTTTCCGATCACGAAAACCAGCAATTGAGTTACGTGGCCTTCAACCAATCTTCGGATATACTCGATAAAGCCGAGTTACTTTACTTTAATGAATTGCCGAATCTACCCGTAGCCGCGGAAATGGTCGTGCTCTCGGCCTGTGAAACTAGTCTGGGGCCGGTGGCCACCGGTGAGAGCGTATTGAGTATGGCCAGTGCCTTCACGGCCGGGGGGGCGCGTTCAACGGTCACTACCCTCTGGCAGGTAGAGGACCGGGCTATGCAACAAATGATGGGTGAAATGTATGCCGCTCTGGTTACTGGAGCTGACCGGCGGGAAGCCCTACAAACGGCCAGCCAATCCCTTAGAAATAGTTCTGCCTATGCTCACCCAAAATACTGGGCCGGTGTTCACTTGCACGGCCAATCGGGACCGATCGCGTTAAAAACCGGCAATTTTTTTCACTGGAGTCTGATAGCGGGTTTTTTGGCTGCATTAGCCGGAGGACTATATCTTCTTTTCTTCAGGAAGGGTACTTAGCCAAAAAACGCTCGCCGTTAAACCAACGTGTCAGTATTTTCTCGTAAGAAGAAGGTAGTAAGCGAGTGATTCGATCAATGAGATAAGCATCTTTACCAATCAAGATTCTTTTTTTGCGTCTTTCAATTCCCCGGACAATGGTTGCGGCAGCCTCTGCAGCAGTAGTATGAGCCTGTTTTTCGAAAAACTTGATAAAGCGTTCCCGCTCTTTGGGATCCGCAATTTCTACATTACGGGCAATATTGGTCCGAATACCGCCGGGGTGTACGCACGCCACGTGCAGATCGGTGTGTTGCATTTCTACCCTCAAGGTTTCCGTGAAGCCTCGTACTCCGAATTTACTGACGTTATAGGGCGCGGAACCAGGAAAGCCCATTAAGCCAAATACGCTACTGACATTAATCAGGCTTCCGGCCGTCTTCCGTAAACCAGGGAGGAAAGCTAAGCTTCCGTAAATCACCCCGTAAAGATTGACGCGCAGCACCTGCTCGTAATCTGCAATCTGGCTGCCTACCACGGGTTGTTGTGGTACGCTCATGCCGGCGTTATTTACTACAATGTCTACCCGCCCAAGCTCATCTTTGCAGCGGTTGGCGAAATCTTCCATGGAAGCTTTGTCACCTACGTCGAAGGCTTCATAAATACCCTGGCTGGTGTCGGGCAGTTTAGACCAAGTATCGGCCAGGTCGTCACCTTTCCAGTCGTTAAGCGCCAAGATGGCTCCTTTAGCTGCTAGCTGATAAGCCAGTTCTCGGCCAATTCCGGAACCGGCTCCGGTGATGACGGCTACTTTATTTTTAAACGTACTCATGTTTGCCAAGGTAGCCAAAAACAAAAAGCCGGCGTTCTCGTCGGCTTTTTGTTTCCTGAGGAAGGTCAATTCAATTAGTGATCTGATTGAGACATAGCCCTGGTGCCGTTTAGCTACCGGCCGGAAAACGCTCATAGACTGAGATATGCAAACTCAGTAGGCGAGAAGTTCAGCGGCGCGAGGGAAAGTCGCAGATCGGACACTTATTGAATCGACAGTTCTAAAGACTGTCAATCCACTCCTTCACTTCTTGTTTGGTCTTGCCCAGTTTTTCCTGGAGATTTCCCCAAAACTGGTCTTCCTTACCTTCGGCAACCATCAGGTCGTCATCGGTCAGTTGCCCGTATTCTTCTTTGGCTTTTCCTTTCACCTGGTTCCAGTCTCCACGGATACGATCTTCATTGGCACTCATAATATCTTTTTTGATTCTCTATTAGTACCAGCATAACGAGGCCATTTGTTCGGAACTAACGCAAATCCCACTCGTCTGCGTAAAGCCCGTAGGCCAAGTCCAGCCCGTAACGGGCCATGAAGTTCTCGTCTCGCAAGTGATTGTTCCCGATGTGGAAGGCATAGGTTTTGATGCCTGCTTTTTTAAGTTTACGGTAGCGATCCGGGTTTTTCATAATTGTATTGATGCTGATCGCCAATCCCCCTGCTTCTAGTTCTCCCAGGCGTTTCACCCAATTGCCACCTAATTCATTAGTTAGTTTTTCGGTGACCAGTACGTCCATTAACCCCAGTCCGCGTGCCGCCCGGATGGCATCGAAACTGAACAGCTCCATAATGAGTCGGCTCTTGTCTACGAATTCCCTGGCGAATCGGACGGGATCATTCACTTTGTCGCTTACGAGGATAGCATCTGGATGAGTGGAGAACCATTCGTTGATCATTTCCATGTCCATTGGAGTGTAATTGCCTCTCTGCTTGTACTGCATGAACACTTCACGGCTTACGGGGATATCTCCTTTGTAAGTCGTCCGTCCTTTCCATTGCTTCCAGTCGTGGCCGGCGACGTAGTGGCCGTCGGAGGTTTCGATAATGTCCAATTCGATGTAGCGGTATCCTTTAGCGTAGTTGTGGTCCAGAGCCTCCAGAAAGTTGGCGTATTTAATTCCATTGATGGCACCCCCGGCGTGGGCAATCCACTTGCTGCGGTCTTTGGCATCAGCGAGAATCTGTTCTTCGCTTCGATTGGAAACGAGGTCTATTAACGGGAAGGTAGCATCGACGACTTTGCTTTTCTGCTTTTCGCTGGTGTAACCGCGGTCGAAGTGCGCGAGATAAGCTTTTTTCCCTTTTAAATTACTCAGCTTGGGTAAGTCCAGCGCCAGTAACTCATCTTTTTTCTTTGGTAGCACCTTCCCTACCGAGTCGTGGGCTAATAGCCAAAACGCAGTATTATTTTGGTGAGCCTGGCGAATCTTATCTAGCAATCGATCCACCTGGCTGCTGTCTCCGTACAGGTCGAAATGGTCTACGCCGAATTCTCCATCCTGGCGGAAGATCATGTTAATCCCCCTGCGTACTTTCAAGGTTTTTTGGCCTACGAAGATATAGGAAGGCTTGCCGGAGTTATCCCCGGACCATCCTTTACTGATTAGCCGTAGTTCATCTTCTTTTAGCTCGAATTGTTCTCCGAGTTTGGTCACTACCGTGTTGTCCGGGCCATTTTTATCCTTGGTCAGTGATGCTTCATTAAGTTGTAACAGTGGTAGTTTTAACTTGGCTAGCTCTTTCCGTGGATCGTTGGGCAACTGATCGGCGAGGGTCACCAGATTATGTTCTATTTCGGCTCCTTCCAGTAAAATACGGGGGAGATGAGCCTGATTGATCGTAGCACCGTTCCTGAAACGCTCGTTACTGGTATTGGTGAGCAGGAATAGTCCGCGCGGGTCTTCGAAATCATCCAGGACCCGACTGTAGTCACTTAACAACAGGTGATCGGGGAGGATGTAGATGGCGGTGTTTTCTAGGCGCCTATTCGCTTTGAGTTTTTCTACCAGGTCGCCGATGTAGTCATCCAGGGCCAGCGCCATAAGCTCCAGTCGGCTGGCTTGCTTGGGGTAGTCTTTTTCTACTCTGGCATCGTACACGCCATCGGTGGCGTGGGTACTGATGGTGGAGACGAAATAAGCAAAAGGCTGTTCTTCTTCGTAAAGGCGATCGAGTTCAAAATCTACGATCTCGAACAAATCGCGATCGTGCAGGCCCCAGGGGCGGACGTTATACTTGGGGTCGTAGTCATATTCGGATTTCACCTCCATACCCATCAGCTCCAGCATGACATCCATCCCGGCGAATTCAGGTTTGCCAGCCAGGTACTCCTGATGATAGCCAGCCTTGTTCAGCACGGCCGGCACGCTACTCAGGCGGAAGTCTACCACCTCGTCGAACACGTCGTTGCCGTGGTTTTTAAAGTGCATGGGAAATCCCGTCATATAGGTGTACAGTGCGCCGATGGTATAATTGCCACCGCTGTTCTGGGTCATGGGGTAGAAATTCATCTCTCCCTCGCGTAGCCGGTTCATATTCGGCGTTAGATGAGCCAGTTTTTCCTGGAGGTAACCGATTTCCAGGGATTCCATGAAGATAGCAATGATGTTTTTGCCAGGCTTGGCCTTTATATCCTCTACAAGGGTGTAATCTTTGACTCCGGAATTTTCCAGGGCTTCGTTAAAGGCAGTTTCTTTCGCAAAATGTATCTCTGAAATGGACGCGATGTTACTCCCGATGCCTTCGGGCAAAAAGAGTACGGCAAAAGCCAATACCGTTACTAATAATGAAGGCCATGCTATGGCGGTTAAGGACCGTAACCAGTGGCTACCACGGAAGATAAGAATACCGGAGATGAGTAGAATGGCAATAGCTCCCAGCACCTGCCAGAAGAAAAACCCACCCACCGCCGTGGCCACCTCGATTTTGAAATGAGCGTAGAATTTATAATCGATTAATGAGCTGCCGATGAGTACTGACATGGTTTCGATCGCTACGGCAAGTGCACCTAAGGCGGCCACTAAAAATCGCCACCACCGGGCTTTGAACAGCGCCGCAAGGCCAAGACAAAAGAGTAATAAAAACAGCAGTTGCGAAATGTTGAAAAGCATGCCGCAAAGATAAGATTATGTAGGTAGCCCGGTATCTAAACCGTCAATACTGACACGATTTTTAAGTTGCTGGTAGGCCCGAATCGCTTCCGGACCTTTTTTCTCGGCCCCATCTACCAGTCGTGTGCGGTCTTCCCGGAAATCCATAAAGGGAACCGCATAGCCACAACTGGTTTGTACCTGGTCTACCCGGAGATCAAATATCTGCCGGGCGCCCGGCCAATCCGGAAGCTGAGTGGCCAATTCCTCGTAACCGGCCTCGCCGGGGTGTATAGCGGTGGCAGTTCCGTAGGCGCGCAGAATCAACGGCTTGCCTTCCATGGCGCACCACATCAGGCTCATCCGGCCATTCTCCAGTACGTGGGCGGCCGTTTCATTACCACTGCCGGTAAGATTAAGCCAGATGATGCGGTTTTGGTCCAATACCCGCAGGGAATCCATACCCTTGGGACTCAGGTTTACCCGACCATCGGCCGGAGCCGTAGCGACAAAAAAGATGTGTTGGCGATGGATGAAATCCGTCAGTTCTTTACTGATCTTGGGGAAAAAAGTGGCCATAAAGGGATTGCTTAGAGCTAGTTTGGGAATTGCTATGAACTGAAAAAAATGATTTATGGTTCTGACTATACCATAAAATTGTGAGCTTGGCGGGTCAAGCGATCTGTTTTTGGTGACGCCAGGTTCATAAATGCTTGTTTTTCAGGAAATAGAAATCCTAACAAGCTCTTAAATTGAGTAGCCAAAATACTCGAAATCGAGAGTGAATTTATTGGCCACCATCTTTTTTAATTCGGGGGTGTAATATTCGTCCAGTAAGGCGTCGGCGCCCGTGGCGTGGTGACGCCCGAAGGCTACACTATCATCGTTCTCATCACACTTGTAGAGGTCTTTTCCCATAAACTCGGTAATACCAAGGTTTTCGCAAACGTGGCAAATGTCATTGTCCAGGTTTTCAAAGCGGCCAATGAAATCGTATTTGATGCCTGCCTGATAAGTCAGGTAGTACTGCACCCGCCAGTGGTGATCTTGTTCGTTAATTGGCTGGCCGCAAACGACCTCCAGGAATTCGGAGAAACTGATTTCGTAATCCTGCCCTTTACCCATGATTTCCAGAATAGGATCACGCTGGTCTTTCTTGCGTACTATTTTATCCAGATAGCCGGAAAGCAGGCGAGTATAAGGGTTGCGCACAAAGCAAAAAGTAAAAATGTCTGGCCGCCGGAAAAACACTTTCGGGTCGCCAATTTGCATCGGTGAAAGAAAAGGTAGAAACTCTTTATAGTGCATGTACTGCACCTGGTCGAAATGCTGGTGTTCTCCGAACTCGGCGTCGATCAAGATTTTTTGCAGAGTGGTACAACCGGCTTTGGGAGTTACGGCATAGGCATAGTTGTGCTTCGGAGATATTTTGATCGTATAATTGAAATCCTGAATACTCATTTCAGGGTGCAACCCAGCAGATTGGGTTGCAAAGATTGCGTAACGACTCATCCAGTCAGCCATAAAAGGATAGTTTAAAACCTTGAAGTATTTCCTTCACGTCGGTTGAGGGGCTAAAGGTTCCCTTCACGGTAATGGGTTAAATGAAAGCCTGCTGTCTCTGTTCCCAGTAACATTGCTACTTTGTTAGCCCAAAAGAGCTACTCACGGAAAAATGGACCTAAGCCAGTCCCGCCGGGTTACCATGCTCGTTCAGGAATTTTTCGGTCTTGGCATTTTCTACCCGATTGTGCAGCCGCTCCGTTTCGTGGCGGTCGCGGATAACCTTGGCCAGCGTAAAACAGGAGGAGACGCTGAAGAGGTATGCCATGGCGAAAAAGCCCTTGACGGAGAGGTCGACCTCCAGCAGTACGAGGCCGGCCACCATGCCCACGGCGGAGCAGAGAAAGGCGATCCAGGCCATGTTGAAAAAGGCCTTGGTATTGTTACTATCTACAAGGAAAGAATGCATAGTGATCCGGGTTTAGTGACGGAATTGTCGCCAAGTTGGGGCCGGATCCCGTCGGACGAATGGCCAAAATCTACCGGTTGGGATGAAAAGTCGACGAATAGAGTAGTCAACTATATTTCCACCCGTTTGCGCGCTTTTTTAATCTCCTTTTCCAACTTTCGGACAAAATCGTGGGTATGCACCTCGATGGTATGCTGCTTGCCCACGGCGAATTCCTTCTCGATCTCATCACTATCGGCCTCAGCGCGTTGGCCAAGATCATCTGGCATTTCGTAACTGCCATTGACGTAGCGGGCAGCCAGTTCGGCCTGATAGTCGCTGAACGGCCAAACGGCCCCCTGGGGCTGGAATAAACCGATAAAGATGAGTGACGGATGTTCGGGGTGGAACATCCGTAACCAAAGCGGAATACGATCGGCGTCTTCGTAATTCAGGAACTCGCGGGCAAAGAAGGGCAGGGAAATTTTATAACCGGTAGCGGCTACGATAGTATCGTACTCCTCTTGGCTGCCATCGGTGAAGTGGACGGTCTTATCCACCACCTTTTTCACGCCCTTGCGTGGTACCACCTTGCCGTGGCGAATTTTGTAAAGCAGTTCGGAATTAAGGGTGGGGTGAATCGCCCGCACCGGGGTTTTTGGGGTTTCCAGCCCGTAGTCTTCGTATTTGCCGATCTGAATACGCAGGCCAAGCTTGCGTACCCTCTCGGCCAGGAAGCCCGGTAGATACATCGCCATCTTATTGAAAGTGTCCGTAGGCCGGCCCAGAAAAAACTTTGGGATGATGTAGCGCGGCCGCCGGATGCTGATGTCCACTTTTTCGGTAACGCGACTGATCTCCACGGCGCAGTCACAACCCGAATTTCCGCTACCAATTACCAATACCCGCTCGTCGCGAAAACTGGCGTTGGTTTTATAGCTATGGCTGTGCAGGTATCGACCGGTGAAGGCCCTTCGAATGATCTCCGGGTGGCGGGGGGCGTTGTGGTGGCCATTGGCAATGAGCAGGAAATCGAATTCTTCCCGGCTGCCATCGGAAAGGGTAAGGAGCCAACGCTCCCCTTCGATCTTTTCGGCTTTCTCTACCCTGGTGCTGAATCGGATGTATTCCAGTAGTCCGAAATGCTCGGCGTAATGCTGAAAATAAGCCAGCATCTGGCGGTGGCTGGGGTAGTCCGGGTAATGTTCCGGCATGGGGTAGTCACGGTACTGACTCATCGTCTTGCTGGAGATGATGTGGGTCGTTTCGCAAACGCTGCTGTGGCTCTCTTCGGTACTGAAGATCCAGTTGCCCCCTACCTGATCGTTTTGCTCGTAGCAGACGATGTTGGTCAGGCCCTGATCCAGAAAATTCTTGATGGTCGTAATGCCGGAGCAGCCGGCTCCGATAATGGCTACGCGGGCGTTGGAAGTGAAATTCATAAGGGAAAGATACAGCCGTCGGCTCTGAACGTTCTGGGGGGTATGCTGAATTAGCCGCATCTTGACAATGAAAATACCAAACCGTGCCACCCAAAACCAACCTGTTCCGACCAGCGCTACTGGGCTTACTCGCTCTCAAAACCCTCCTCCACAGCTGGGCCGTTTCTACCGGCTACGGCCTGCACCGCGATGAATTCCTCTATCTCGCCGAAGGTGCTCATCCCGGCTGGGGGTATATGGAAGGGCCGCCGATTATTGGCTGGGTAGCTACTTTGAGTACTTCATTATTGGGTAGTTCAATCTGGGCGGCCAAGCTACCGGTATTACTGATCGGCCTTTTAAGTATTTACGTACTGCTGAGCTGTGTGCGTGAATTTGGTGGGGGTAAAATGGCCCAATTCCTGGCTGGTCTGGCCTGGGTACTGTCTCCGGTGTACCTTGGGTCCAACTCACTTTTTCAACCGGTCAGTTTTAATCAGTTCGCCTGGTTATTGCTGGCGTGGAGCTGGATCAGGCTGATCAAATACCAACGCCGGCAGGATTATCTGCAAATCGGCCTGGTCATTGGTCTCGCTTTGCTGACTAAATACAGCGCCGCATTCTACCTGATCGCGCTCTGTGTGGGAATACTGCTTACACCCCAGCGCAGATTATTGGTCCATCGTTATACACTGGCATCACTCGGGCTGGCGATGGTACTTTTTCTCCCTAACCTGATTTGGCAAATCACCCATAATTTCCCCGTTGTGGGCCACATGCGGGAATTGGCCGAAACCCAACTGGTCAATGTAAGCACCCTTGATTTTTTATTGCCGCAGTTCCTTTTCCACGCCGGCGGAATCTTTTTTTGGCTGACGGGGCTGTTGTTCTTGTTAGGATTTTTAAAAACCAGCGGGCTAGACCTCACGGCTTTTCGCTCCCTGGGGTTCGCCTACCTTGGCGTCATCATTTTGCTCTTGGCCTTAAGCGGAAAGTCCTATTACAGCTACGGAGCATACAGCATTTTATACGCCGCCGGGGCGATTTTCTGGACGCAAAGACTGGCGAGACGCTCGTGGCTGATCGTATTGCCGTTGGCCCTTAATCTCTTCTTTATTCCCTTTGCCCTGCCCGTATTGCCGGTCCAACAGATGCGGGATTATGGTGATTTTGCGAGCAAGACTTTTGGCTTCAACGCTCCTTTACGCTGGGAAGATGGTAGCTACCGCAGACTGAGTCAGGATTACGCGGATATGCACGGTTGGGAGGAGATGGCTAACAAAGTAGCAGGGTTCTATCACGGGCTGACGCCCCAGGAGCAAGCCAACTGTATGATCGAGGCGGGTAACTATGGACAAGCCGGGGCATTGACCTTCTACCAGGAAAAATACGACCTGCCGAAAATCCATTCCTTCAACGCCAGCTTCCTGCTCTGGGAAGACGGCCAGCTGGATTTCGATCACCAGATTATCATCGACGACTACCCGAACCCGACTTCCCGCTTTTTCGGGGAAAACAGACTACTGGACAGTAGCCGAACTGAATTTGCCAGGGAACAGCATTTCATATACTTTCGCAGCCAACCGACCGAAGACATCGCACCGGTCTGGGAGACGGTGGTGGCCCAACGATGGTGTGAAGAACTGGGCAGATTACCAAAGGGGATGAAAGGACAGACTTGCCAGCAGGAATAATTCAGAACACGGCAATCGCAAATTTCTACAAAGCATGGAAGATATGGACCATCTCTTTACAAAATCGTGTGGCTCTGACCGCAGATGACTGTTCTTCGGCCTTAAAATTGTTAGCTAAAGAAACCCTAACTTTATTGACCTAACCAACAATGTGTCAATGAAAGTGCTTGCCAATATCCTGCTCCTGTTTCTACTGTTGGGCTGTGCTACCAACCAAGGTGTTCAAAGAACCGAAGACGGCGATATGGCCGCGCGCAAGCAAAAGAACCATAACAAAGTCAAGGTCGACGCAGCCGAAAGCAGCATCGATCTGACGTCTTACCTAAGGCGGATTCCTGGCATTCAGATCACCGGCTCCGGCGAGAGAGCTACCGTGCAGGTGCGCAGCAATGCCTCGGCGGGCGCTGAGTACCGTCCCTTATACGTGGTGAACGGTACGCCTTTGGGCAATAGCTACTCCAGTTTGTTCAGTGCCGTGGACCCCAACGAGATTAAAAGTGTGGAAGTATTGAAGACGCCTTCTGAAACCAGCCGATACGGCACCCAAGGGAGTGGCGGAGTGATCTTGATTGAGCTGCGGGATTCGGAGTAATTACTTTTCACCCGTTCACCCGTTCACCCGGTTCTCGGGATCGGCTTGAGGGTTCTAATTGCCTGCTTAATTTCTTCTTCAGGAACACCCAAAGAACTTAGTCTTTCCTTGGTCCTACGCAGTGACAAAGCGCCACTTATACCTCTGAAAAAGCCGTAGAACACCGCGATCTTGACAAAGAATCCGACGAAGATTGTTTCTGACATAATGATGGCGTTACCGATCAAAACCAAAACATAAAGTCCTACCCCCAGGGCCAGATAAAGCAACGGCCGACGCGGCACCAGATACCCAAGAAGCAAGTAAAAGCATCCCAGCACTACGAATTCGAGGACCGTTCCGACAAACAGGTCTCCGTATTCATCCGTGATCATGCCAACGAAAAGGCCCAATACGTTGAGGCCGAAAAGGGCGAAGAGCGTGGTACGGCCGGTAATAATGTTGTTCAGGTCCTCACCCAACTGGATTTTGGCATCATTAATCCGGACGATCGTTTGAGAATCATATTTTCGATATTCGACGGTCAGGTTTTCGTCGAGAATTTCGTCTTCCAAGAGCGCTGAATTTGTAAGTTGTCAAAACTGATTAAAGAGAATTCAAGTTAGTGAAACATGCATTGTATAAAAAATGACCACCTCACCGTGAAAGTCCAAATTGAAGGGGCTGAGATTACCAGTATCACTGACCGCAGTAGCGGAAAAGAATACATCTGGCAGGCTGATCCGAAGGTCTGGGGAAGTTCCGCCCCGGTATTATTCCCCATAATCGGTGGATTGAAGAACGATCAGTACATTTTCAAGGGCCATACTTACACGGTTCCAAAGCACGGCTTTATTCGCCGCAACCCTAATTTAGTTCCCAATCAGCCCGACCATCAAACGCTCGTATTTACCTACGCCAGCAGTCCGGTGCTGAAGCAGAATTATCCCTTTGATTTTATTTTCAAGGTGGAATATCGACTAGAAGGCAGAAAACTGCGGCAAACACATAGGGTTACAAACACTGGTAATGCACCCCTCTACTTCTCCCTGGGAGGTCATACCGCTTTCAAAGTGCCGGTAAACGGAGATGAAGCCTACGACGATTACTACCTTGATTTTGAGCACCACGAGAATTCCGCATCGCATACCGTGGTAGATGGAGGATTGATTGGCCCGGATACCCGGCCAGTTCCCTGGAACGGCAGTCAGTTACCGCTAACTCACGAACTCTTTGAAAACGATGCCCTGATCTTTAAAGACCTGAAGAGTAAGTCAGTAGAGCTGGTGAGCAAGAAGAACGGCAAGGTGCTCGGCTTCCATTACGAGGACTTTGATTACTTCGCCGTCTGGGCCAAACCGAACGGCGATTTCGTCTGCCTCGAGCCCTGGTTAGGCATCGCAGACAACCACGATACGGACGGTAATTTAAAGACCAAAGAAGGCATTATCGAATTGGCCAACGGCGAAACGTTTACGGCGTCGTTTTCGGTGGAGATTTTTTGAGGGGAGTAGGTCAGCAAAAAGCAATGTCCCTTAACTTGCCATTATGAACTTTAGCAAGGCAAATCAAAATGACCGCACCTACGACGCCATTGTGGTCGGCACCGGCATCAGCGGCGGCTGGGCGGCCATGGAACTCTGTCAAAAAGGGCTGAAAACCCTCGTGCTGGAGCGTGGTCGGATGCTGCAACACGGCGATTATCCCTACGCCAGCCTCGACGATTGGGAAATTAAATACAACAACCTGCTGCCCCGCTCCGTCAAGCAAAAGCACTACTACAAACTGAGCCGTAAGGAATACATCGCCCGCCAGAGCGACGTTCCTTTTTTTTGTAAAGACGACGAATATCCATACACTGAAAAACGCCGCTTCGATTGGATCAGGGGCTACCAGGTCGGCGGCCGATCCCTCACCTGGGGCCGGCAAACCTACCGGCTCAGCGATCTGGATTTCGAAGCTAATCTCCGCGATGGCATCGCCGTGGACTGGCCCATTCGCTACGCCGACCTGAAGCCTTGGTACGATTACGTGGAACGCTTCGTGGGCGTGAGCGGACAAAACGAAGGACTTTCCCATTTTCCGGATGGTAACTACCTGCCGGCCATGCCTCTCAATTGCGTAGAGGAGGACTTCAAAGTAGCAATGGGAAAGCAATTGAACAGAGTGGTCACTTCCGGGCGAGCAGCTCACCTGACGGCTTATGATCCCAAGATCCATTTAGGGCCCAGGGGGAATTGCCAGTATCGTGATCGCTGCCGCCGTGGCTGTCCTTTCGGCGGATATTTCAGTAGTCTTTCCTCTACCCTGCCCGTGGCGGAACAGACCGGCAACCTCACCCTGCGCGCCGATAGTGCCGTAAAACAACTACTGGTCGATCCGGCCGGTCAGCGGGCAAAAGGTGTCTTGGTTCGCGATACCCAAAGTGGTCAGGACTTGGAATTCTTCAGTCGTGGACCGGTCTTTCTCTGTGCCTCTACCCTTAACAGTACGGCCATTTTGCTCAATACCAGGGACGGTAATTATTATCCAGACGGACTGGGTAACAGCAGCGGACAACTCGGCCGCAATCTGATGGATCATCACCACCGCATTGGTGCCTACGCAGACTTCGACGGTCATAATGACCAATACAACAAAGGCCGTCGCCCCAATGGTTTTTATATCCCACGCTTCGTCAACCTGAATGACAAAAATAGTCAACGCGGTTACCTGCGCGGCTTTGGTTATCAGGGTAGCGGTAGCCGCAGCAACTGGATGCGGGCCGTTCGTGAATTGGATACGACCATCGGGCCGGAGCTCAAAGAAAAAATGCTCCGCCCCGGTGGCTGGCGCATCGGTATGACGGCCTTTGGTGAATCCTTACCCAACCCAGGTAACCGCATTACCCTCAATCACGACCTCCTGGATAAAGACGGCTTGCCCACGCTGATTATGGATGCTGCCTTCGGGGAAAATGAACGGGCCATGCGCAAAGAAATGAAAATTGCCGCCGCCGAAATGCTGGACGCTGCCGGAGGGAAGAACATTGCTACCTATGAAACAGAGGCTCATCCCGGCTTCAGTATCCACGAAATGGGTACGGCCAGAATGGGGCGCGACCCAAAGACCAGCGTCCTCAACGCCCACAACCAAGTATGGGATTGCCCGAACGTTTACGTCACCGACGGAGCTGCTATGGTTTCTGCGGCTTGTGTGAACCCCAGTAATACTTATATGGCTTTAACAGCGCGGGCCGTAGCGCATGCGATCAAAGAATAAAGATTGAGGGTCAAAAGGTTAAAGTACTGAAGTTGTAAGGAAGAAGGTTTTAAGTAAGAAACGATTTACTCTTCTTCCTTACAGTTTTAGTTCTTTAAACTTCTTACCCCACTCAGTTCTTCAAGCTTGTACCCTTCAACCCTTCCCCATCGACACTGCTACTTTGAAGTCCCCTAAATCCGTAACTTTGCGGTTCTTAACCACCAGTCTATGCACATTTCCGTAGTAGTGACCGTTTATAACGAACGGGACAATATTCGTCCACTAATCGATCAGATCAACGCGGCGCTGCAAGGGTACGAGTACGAGATCATTTACGTAGACGATGGCTCCACCGACGGTACCCTGAAGGAATTATACAGCATCGATGACCCTCGGTTGGTGGTCGTGGAATTTCGTAAGAACTACGGACAAAGCGCTGCTTTGATGGCCGGAATCGACCAGGCCCAAGGCAAGTTCATTGCTACTATGGATGGCGACTTGCAGAATGACCCTTCGGACATCCCGCACATGCTGAAAAAAGCGGAGGACGAAGACTGGGACCTGGTAGTAGGCGAACGGGTGAACCGACAGGACAATGCCTTCTTCCGCAAAATCCCCAGCCGGATAGCCAATTACATCATCCGCCAGAGTAGTGGCGTTCACCTGCGGGATTACGGCTGCGCCCTGAAAATTTTCCGCACCGAGATCGCCAAAGACATTGGTGTTTACGGTGAATTGCATCGCTTCATTACCGTACTGGCTGCACTGGAAGGTGCCCGCATTACTCAGGTGCCCGTGAAGCACCACGCGCGAAAATTCGGCGAAAGTAAATATGGCCTGGGCCGAACGTTCAAAGTAGTCAGTGATCTGCTGCTGATGCTGTTCATGAAAAAATACATGGCTAAGCCGATGCACTTGTTTGCTCAATCGGGACTGGCGCTTTTTGCCATCGGTGTACTGATCAATGTTTACCTGCTGGTGCTGAAACTGATGGGCAACGATATCTGGGGGAAGCCCATTATGGTGTTGGGTATGATCTTGCTGCTTGCGGGCATTCAGTTAATAACCGTTGGTATTATTGTGGAAATCCAAATGCGGACGTACTACGAAAGTCAGAACAAGCGGCCCTATCGTATCCGCCGGCTTAAAACAGGTAGCAGCATCGTGGAAGCATGAGCAAAGGAAAAAAAATAGGGTTGTTTTTCGGCTCCTTCAATCCGGTCCATACCGGCCATATGGTGATTGCCAATTATATGGCTACCCAGACGGAACTTGACGAAGTGTGGCTGATCGTGAGCCCCCAGAACCCATTCAAAAAGAGTAACAGTCTGGCCGATCAATACTCCCGGCTACACTTGGTCAAATTGGCCATTGGCGATACCCCGAAGCTGCGGGCCAGCGACATCGAGTTCAAGCTGCCTAAACCCAGCTACACCATCGACACCCTCACTTTTCTCCGTGAGGAATATCCCGATAAACAGTTCTCTCTGATCATGGGGGGCGATAATCTGCCAACCCTGCCGAAGTGGAAGAACTATGAGGTCATTTTGCGTGATTACTCGATTTATGTCTATCAGCGCCCCGGCGTCAGCGATTTGGGAGAGTTGGCCGATCATCCCAGCGTGCACTTGCAGGAGGCCCCGCTGATGCAGTTATCCGCTACCTACGTACGTAGGTGCATCAAGGCGGGCAAAAGCATTCGTTACCTGGTGCCGGACGCCGTAGCGGAAGAACTGGAGCGGAGTGGCTTGTACCGATGATTGACTACTGCTTTTCCAGCCGCTTTAATCGCCAGATGTGAAAAGCGAGCAGTCCGAAAATCAGAAATAAAAAGGCGCTGGCGAAACCCTCTCCCAGCCCCTCCCATGTTCCCCGGCCAACCTGAATGGTTCCAAAAATGATATAGGTAAATACCCAGCCAATGACGGTACGCATCACCGCCAGTAGCTGACGGTTGAGTTTCAGTGCCTCCTTACGCTTTAGTGGATCTTCTGGTAGTTTGCTCCAGTTGCTCCGGGTATCGGAAAATGTGTTGCCGGCCCAGCCCATTGCCACGTATAATGCTGTGGCGATAATCGGCAGGCCGAATAGTATCGCTTTGGAAGCGTAGGCGGTTGGCAGACCTTTACTGCCGTAGTGCCGGGGTAATTCATCCGGTAATTGCCCGTAATAGAAAATGACAATTCCATAACCCAACAAGATAGCTAACAGGGCCAGTCAATCAAAAATACGAAGGAGCGGGAAAGGAGTCATTACTGCTTAACAACTTTCTGAACGACTATTCCATCCGCTGTTTCGATCCGCAACAAATAGACACCCGTTGGCAGACTCTTCAGCTCAATTCGGTCATTGCCGGCATTGCTACTTTGAAGTCCTAATAAAACCCGACCATTCAAATCGGTCACCGTGTAATTCCGAGCCGGAGCACCGTGGCGCTTGACAACGGTTACGAAGTCGCTGGCCGGATTGGGAAACACTTCGAAGCGGTCCGCAGCAAGCAAAATCTCCCGTGTACTCACGATCTCCTGGCCGAGCGCGTAGGCTTCTACCAAGTCGATGCGGCCGTAACCATAAACAGCGTTGGGGCGCTCATCGCCGGGAAAGTCGCCACAGCTCTGATCAGAGAATAAGGGCACGGCGGACTGGCGGAATATCTCTTCGATAGCGGTAACATTGCCGGCCAAATCGGGGAGGGCGGAGATCAAGACGGCCACCGCCCCGGCTACGTGAGGTCCGGCCATACTGGTACCGTTAAAACTGGCGTAGCCTCCATCGCGAATGGCGGAACGCACGTTCACTCCCGGGGCGACCACCTGTGGCTGTAAATAAGTTTCTCCGTTGAAAGTAGACGGGCCTCGGCTGCTGAAGTTGGCAATTTCGTCGCTGTCGTTGGATGCTCCGATAGAGTAGGCTCCTGGAAAAACCGACGGAGGCTTATTGATCGTCTCACATTCGGAGCCGTCGTTGCCGGCGGAGGTAACTACGACCACGCCCGCCGCCCGAAGGTTATTGATGGCTACGTCAAACAGTTCGTAAGTTTCGTCGGTGCACCCTTCTTGCAGGGGGCAAGACCAGCTGTTGGCAATTACGTGAGGAGCTTGGGCCGGATCTGGTTCGCTACCGTCAACCCGCGTAGGAGCCAGAAACCATTCGAAACACTCCAGGTAACTCTGAGGGCTACCCCAGCCGCGTTCCATATTGCGGCAAGCCATCCAGCTCGCACCGGGGGCTACGCCGATCTGGTTACCTGCGCCGTCGTCGCCCACCATCGTTCCCATGGTGTGGGTGCCGTGGTTGTTGTCGTCGCAAGGGAAGGGCACGTCTAATCCACAGGGATTATCGTCGTTGTTATTCAGCGGGCTGATGCTGTGGATAGCATCGTGCCAGTTATAATCGTGGATGGTGTCGCCCGCCACGTTACCCCGGTACTTTGCGAATAGCGTTGGATGTAGATAATCGTAGCCGGTATCCTGACCACCCACCGTCACGCCCTGACCGGTAAATCCCTCATCCCATAGTTGTGGTGCACCGATCTGCTGTACACCCCATTCGATTATTTGACGGGCCTGAACTTGCTCCCGCTCTACGAAACCGAGATCTTGCTGAATCCAGGGATTTACAATCAGGGTTTTTACGTTCGCCAATTCAGCTACGCTTTTGGCCTGACTTTCATTGAGCGTAGTACCGATCACATTGGCGATACTCAGACTACGGTACTCGATTTCAGCAGCAGTGAGGTAGCTACTCACGGCTCGTTGATCTTCACCGGCAAGCTTGCGTAATTCATTGAACACGTACTGCCCCTTGGCCACCTTGCTGATCAATGCATCGGTGTCGGCGGGAATAAAGCGTTGCTGATTTTGGAAGATGATGAGTGTTTCCACTTTATCATCACGGGTGAAAGCATCCGTTAAATCCGGATGAAGGGTGCCCTGGGCAAAAAGGGTGGAAAACAGGCTTAGACTAACAACTCCGAGGAGCAGCCTAAGCAATAGTTGTTTCTTGACTAACAAAGTAGCAGGGCTGATTGAATACATAGGAGTTAAAGACCAGCGACGATCAGCGAAGCTAACGTAGCAAAGTAACGGGCGAAGAGACATAGATGGTTGCTTTCGGACGATCAGATAGAGTTCAAACGCTAAAGGTAACCATCAGATTTTTCCTTGCTATAACCCATTAAGCGAAATAACCGGTCAAGGACGGATGCCGACCATAAATCGGTGAACGCTTATTCGGTATTCATGATGGTTTGCCGGTTAATTGAGCGTGGGTGGCAACACGCTCGGCAGCCAGGTAGTAGTTAGTCGAAACCCTGGAAACTCGCTAGCGAATTACTTCCCGCCGCCTCGGCCTTTGTTACTGCGGCCACGGCCACCACCACGGTTGCCGCCGCCACGGTTTTCACCATTGCGGGTTCCTCCTCCGCCGCGATTATTACCGCCACGACCTCTTCCTCCTCCGCCGCCGCCACCACGACGATCATTGTCTCCACCGCCTTTACGCGGATCAAAGACTTCCAGATCGCCTTCCAACGGGAGACGTTCAATGCGGTTGCCGATCAATTCCTCAATGCGCTTAAAACGCATTCGGTCTTTGGGGCTGATGAGGGTAATGGCAGCTCCTTCGGCTGCGGCCCGGGCAGTACGGCCAATGCGGTGGACGTAATCCTCGGCGTCGCCGGGTACATCGTAATTGATGACCAGATCGATACCGTTAATGTGGATACCCCGACTGAGTACGTCGGTAGCGACAATAATCCGGAGACGACCACTGCGGAATTCAACCAGACGGTCTTCCCGCTCTTTTTGATCCAGATCCGAGCTTACGGCCGCTACGTTGAGGTTTTTACGCTTCAGTGAAGTCGTAAGCTCCCGGACGCCCTTCTTGGTGCCGGCGAAGATCAGGATGCGGTCCAGGTCTTTTTTCTGTTGTACGATTTCGGTGACCAGTTTGACCTTGCCCCGCTCAATGATGTCGTAAGCTTTCTGGTCGATCTTTTCCGCCGGCTTGGAGATGGCGATATTGATCTCTACGGGGTTGGTCAGGATTTCCTTACTGAACTTGCGGATCTTGGGCGGCATGGTGGCACTGAAGAACAGAGTCTGACGGCCGGTTTGTGGCAGCATGGCAATGATCTTCTGCATGTCGTGCACAAAACCCATATCGAGCATCCGGTCGGCTTCGTCGAGAACGAGGTGATTACACTCACTCAGATCGGTGTAGCCGAGATCAAGGTGAGCGATCAGGCGGCCGGGGGTAGCCACTACGATGGGCGCACCCGTTTTCAGGGCGTTGCGCTCCTGTACCATACTGTGGCCGTCGCGACCACCGTAAATGGCAATCGAACTAACGGGGGTATGGTAAGAAAAGGCTTCCAGCTGGCGGTCGATCTGCATGGCCAGTTCGCGCGTTGGTGTCAAAATGATGGTATTGACCTTCTTGACGGGCTTGTCTGTCAGTTTACTGATAATCGGCAAAAGGAAGGCTGCGGTCTTACCCGTACCCGTTTGGGCTACGGCAAGCACGTCTCTGCCTTCGAGCGCGGGGGGAATAGACAGGGCTTGAACAGGAGTACATTTGGTAAAACCCATGTCATCCAGTCCGTCGAGTACCTCGTCGGCAATGTCCAGGTCTTCAAACCAGACTTCCTCTTCACTTTCCTCCGGTTCTGGCTGGGGTGTTTGCGGTTGTTCCGGCGCTTCCTCTTCGGAGGCAGGGGGATTTTTTTCGCTCATAGTTGACTTGTCATCGTGGTCAGAGCGGTCCGTTTTCTTTTGCTCCTTGGGCTGGGCTGCCGAAGGTACGCTTTTTTCAGTAGCGATTTCTTTAGTTTCTTCTAACGGCTCTTCGCTGTAGTCACCGTAGATTTTTTCTAATCGTTCGGCATCTTCCTGGAAGGCCTCCTCTGCCTGAACTTCTATAGGGTTAGGCGCTTTTGCTTTGGAAGTTTTCGAATTTGATGCCTGAGTTTTGACCTTCTTCGGAGATGCTTTTGTTCCCTTTTCCTCATTCCTGACAGATTCGGCAGCTTTAGAAACGGGCTTTTCGGCTTTCCTCTTTTTCATTACAGGCTTAGTGCTCAGTCCCTGGCGCCTTTCGAATAATTCCAGCTTGGATAGGCCCTGCGCCGACTCATCCTGCTCGACGTTCGCTTGTGGTTTTTTACGTCGGTTGTTATCGTTTTCTTGCTTGCGTTCGGGCTGGTCGCGCTGCTCTGGCCTGGCTGATCGGCTCGAAGGCTTATTTCGCTTTGGCTGCTCATCGTGGCGATCACTCTTTGAATCTTCAGAATTACGAAGTTTGTGCCGACGATCATCAGCGGGCGCCTGTTCTTCCCTTGGTCGATCGTCTCGTTGAGTTGCTCTTTTCTTCCGGGACTGGCTGCGTTGTTCGTCTTGGGGCCGTGCTTCCCGTTCGGTGGATTTTTCCTTTCGGTTGTCGTCACGCTTGTCCGTTCTTTTCTGATTACGGGGTTTGCGTTCCGGGCGGTCTTCACGGGGTTTGCGCTCTGGTGCTTCGTGCTGACAGTAAATCACATAAGCCGGGGGGAGATTCATGAAAATGCGTTTGGTTTCCGCGTTTCCAAAAGCTTCTTTGTAATAATCCAGCGTTTTGAGGCTGTAGTGGACCTGATTGTACTGACCTCCATAACGGAGGTGTTTTTTAGCGCGATAGACAATCTTTTTACCCAATTCTTCGGGTAAGGAAGCAAAAGGTAAAGCACTAACGATATGATCGGCAAATCGCTTGCCGTTTTTCTTGAGGTACTTGCCAATGTGCTCGGCGCTGTCATTAACGACCACCAGGCGGGGATCGTCGATTTTACGTAAATCCTCACACAGGTCATCAAAGACCTCGAAGGCGATGACCATCCCCTTAGGATGTAAATTTTTCAAGATGTGACGAGTAATAACGCCATCTCCAGCACCCAACTCTACAATAACACGGGCGCGGCTAAAGTCGATCCGGTCAATGGCGGCTTTACAAAGCGCGGTGCCGGAGCGGGTGATGGTACCGGTAGTGCGCAGGTTGCGCAGGCCTTCTTTTAAAAACGAAAGAGTACTCATTAATAAATGTGGATATAAATTTGAAATGTGGCCAGTACGATGATAAACTGGCGTAAACTATCTTGCAAGGTACATTGATCTAAACAAACGATAACTGATGACCACTTATTTACAACGCTTTATCGGCCTAAGCTGTTTACTTATGCTTACGCTTACGGCAATGGCCAGCCAGCAATTTAAAGCTATTTTGATCACGGAAACCGGTGGCTGGCACCATCCGTCGATCACTGCAGCCACCCCCGCGATGGAAGAATTGGCCGCCCGGCACAACTTCGTACTGGATCGCTACCAGCCGGGCATGAAACTTACGGAAGCAATGCTGGCACCTTATGACGTCGCTGTTTTCGTCAACACAACCATGGATATTTTTGATGAAGCGGAGCAAGCCGCCTTCGAAAAATTCATCCGGTCCGGGAAAGGCTTCGTCGGGGTTCACGCCGCTTCGGATACGGAATACGACTGGGAATGGTACACTAAAATGGTCGGCCACATGTTCGTCATCCACCCAGCCGTGCAAACTGCCATGATTGACGTCAGTGACCGAAACTTTCCCGGGCTGGAACGCTGGCCGGACCGACTGTTGTGGACTGATGAGTATTATGAATTTACGCCCGCCAAAACTAAGGGATTGAATTATCTGATCACGATCGACGAGTCTACCTACGACCCCAAAGCAGACTGGGGTACTAAGAAAGGAGACGGGATGGGCGACTTTCATCCCATTTCATGGTACCACGAATATGACGGAGGCCGTGCCTTCTATACCGCCCTGGGGCATATGCCGGAAGTCTACTCCGATAAATTATTTCTGGAACACGTCTACGGAGGTATCTATTGGGCCGCTACGGGAAAGGGGCTTTAGTTAATCTGAGCGTAGTGATAGTCTGGTATTACACGCTTGAGCGACTACTGCCAGTCTATCTACTAAGTACTATCACTACTCGATATACACTCCCATTTTCCCCATCTGATAATCCCGCATAGCTTGCATGATTTCGGTCTGGGTGTTCATCACGAATGGGCCGTATTGAGTGACTTTTTCGCCAATGGGCTCGCCGGTCAGGATGAGGGCACGGGTGTTTTCGGCCATTCCTTCCAGGGTAATGCCTTCGGCCTCGCCATCATTGCGGAAATGCAGTAAGGAAGGGCCGGTATAATCGAAGTTATCGTTGAGCTTTACGTGCCCGTCCAGCAGGTAAACCAGCGCATTGTGACTGACAGGAATAGGAAGTTCTGCTCCGGTACCACCGACCAGTTCCAACTGCCAGGCATTGAGTTCGGTGAATGTCTCGGCAGGACCACTTTTACCGTTGAATTCCCCGGCGACCACGCGCAGCTTGCCGCCGTGTTCCAGGTTCACTGTCGGTATGTCGGCAGCTTTGATATCTTGATAACGGGGAATCACCATCTTGTCCTTTGCGGGTAAATTCACCCAGAGTTGAATACCCTCTAAGGTGCCGCCTTCGTCCAGCATTTTTTTGCTGCCGCGCTCACTGTGAATGATACCCATACCGCTGGTCATCCACTGTACGTCGCCGCCTTCGAGTTCGCCAACGTTGTTACGGCTGTCCTTATGCAACAGTCCACCGGAGTATAGAAAGGTAACCGGCTCGAAACCACGGTGTGGGTGAGGGCCTACGTCCAATGGATCATGGCCAGCCTCAATATCATAAGGGCCGAAGTGATGCAATAATAGAAACGGATCGATTTGTTCCACCTGCTGGGTGGGCAAGCTTTGCTTTACGATCGTACCGCCCATGTCGAGCTCAAAAGCGGGGATGATGTGGGCAACGGAACGGGTCTTCATATTGTAGATGTAGGTACATTAAAACAACACGTTTCGCTCCGCTTAGTTTTGCTTGTCTAATAAGCCAACAAGTTGATAACTGCTTGTTCCAAACGCTGTAAAGGCAGGTAATCGGCTTCCAGTTCCCCGGCAAACGGCACGGGAGTATCCAGCGATGCGATGCGCAGTACCGGACCATCCAACTGCTCGAAACAATGCTCATTGATCCAGGCGGAAAGTTCAGCACCGAAGCCACCGGTGATGTTGGCTTCGTGTAAGACGATCACCTTATTCGTTTTGCTCACGGTGGCGCGAATGGCCTCGTGGTCCAGCGGAGCCAGGCTACGGAGATCCAGCACTTCAATGGAGACATCGTCGCTTTCCTGCATTTTTGCGGCCAGTTCATTAGCCCAGTGTACACCATTGCCGTAAGTGACAATACTCAGGTCTTCACCGCTCCGGGCGATAGCTGCCTCACCGAGTGGCGTAGTGTAATAGCCGTTCGGGACTTCTTCCTTCAAACTTCGGTAAAGGGCTTTGTGCTCGAAGTAGAGGACAGGGTTAGGATCGGCCAGAGCAGCCAATAACATGCCTTTTGCGTCGGTAGGGTTACTGGGGTAAGCTATTTTGAGGCCAGGTACGTGGGCAAACCAAGCTTCAACGGTCTGGCTGTGGTAGGGGCCGGCTCCTACACCACCACCTGAAGGCAGGCGGATCACCACATCGGCCGGCTGTCCCCAACGATAGTGGCTCTTTGCCAGGTTGTTGACAATCTGGTTGAAACCACAAGTCACGAAATCACCGAACTGCATTTCCACCATACTCTTGCCCCCGGCAATGGAGTAGCCCAGCCCGATACCGATGATCGCGCTTTCACAGAGTGGCGTATTACGTACTCGCTCGGCTCCGAATTCATCCATAAACCCGTCGGTGATCTTGAAAACACCCCCGTAATCAGCAATGTCCTGACCCATCAGTACCAGGTCTTCGTGACGGCGCATTCCTTCCCGGAGGCCATCGGAAATGGCATCTACGAAACGGCGTTCGGAAGTTCCATTTTCAGTTGGCGATACGGCCCGATGGTCAAAATCCGCGTACATATCATTTAGCTCCCGCTGGGTGTTGGCTACCGGGCGATCATGGCCGGCGGCTTTCTTCAGTCCGCTTTCAATTTCCTTCTTTATCCGGCTTCTCAACTGCTTATCGTCGGAATCGGTCAGTAAGCCTTTGTCCGTCAGGAAACTGGCGAAATTGGTGACCGGGTCTCTTTCCTGCCAGGCCTGGATCAATTCCTTGGGAACGTATTTGACACCGCTGGCCTCTTCGTGGCCCCGAACGCGGAAAGTGCGGCACTCCAACAGGATCGGCTCGGGGTTTTCGCGTAGCTCGGCCGTGAGCTTTTGCATGGTTTCGTAGACTTCCAGCACGTTGTTGCCGTCGATGCTCAGCGAGCGCATGCCGTAGCCTTTACCCCGGTCGGCCAGGCTTTCGCAGGCGTACTGTTCGCTCACTGGGGTAGAAAGGCCATAGCCGTTGTTCTCAATCACGAAAATTACCGGTAGCTTCCATACGGCGGCCGTATTCAGAGCTTCGTGAAATTCACCTTGGCTGGTGCCACCGTCGCCGGTGAAAGCCACGGCTACTTTACCATTTTTACGCAGTTTGTTGGCCATCGCCACACCGGCCGCCAAACTGAGTTGGGGCCCAAGGTGAGAGATCATACCGACGATATGATGCGCTGAAGTGCCGAAGTGGAAAGAGCGATCGCGACCCTTGGTATAACCGTGTGGCCGGCCCTGCCATTGGGCGAAAAGCCGATCCAGCGGTAATTCCCGGCTTGTAAATACCCCCAGATTGCGGTGCATGGTAAAGATATACTCATCCGGCTCCAGGGCAGCAGTTACCCCAACGTTGATCGCCTCCTGGCCAATGCCGGAAAACCACTTCGAAATAATGCCCTGCCGGAGTTGCTTGAGCATTTTTTCTTCAATCATCCGGGGGCGAAGGAGCTGCTCGTAGAGACTCAATAGCAACTCTTTGGAATGGCTGCCGGTGGTGTATTGGAGATTTGGTAACTTGGTTGCGGGCATCGCGATAGAAAATGTTTCAGCCGCAAAATTAGGCAAACCCCAAGAGCTTATCAGGAGTATTTTTCGTCGAGTTTCGATCCAGACCGGTCGAGATCGCTGCCGGCTTAACGGGAGCACTGCTACTTTGGTAGCCAAGAAGAGGTCATTTCACTCTAAGACGTTAGACACTGGATCGCTGCGCTGTTAGAGGTCAGGAATTGGACCGCTGCACTATTGAAAAGAGCAATTTACGATTGTGAATCACTTGGCATGAGCAGTGGCAGTCTAATATCCAATCTCTAATCTCCATCTTTCTGGTTGACTTCAAAGTAGCAAAGTTTTCACCCACACTAAAAACTAATGCACATGAACTATCCATCAGCAAAACCTACCGGAAATACCGTCGGCCGATACCTGATCGCGAGCATTCTATTTCTTTTTGCGGCCGGCGTATTCGGCTGGCAGATTATGAATAACATCCGGTTCAACCAAAACGTGAGCGGACATTTGAAACTGGCTTCCGACGCCAACAACATCGAACTGGCCGAACGCGAACTGACGACTGTCCTGAACTACCTGGAAGCAAATGGGCTTACCTCCGGCCATACGTCCGTGCTCTACGAAAAACCTACTGAGGATATCGGTTTTTGGTACGAGAACCTGAAGGCGAGTAAGGCTGAACTGAACCGTGCCAAAGACGCCGAACAACTGGTACAGACTAATACTTTGATCAAACTGCGGGAAACCCTGACTGACAACGGGGGGGAAGGAAAAACCAAGGTTACCTATCCCGACGGCCTTGCTCGCTACCCCCATAATTTATTGATCGGCTCACTCACCTGGGCCGCCGTATTCAGCCTGTTCGGGATTATGTATTACTCTTTTTCCGAAGAGCAGTGGAAAAAGTGGAACGCCGCAGGCCAGCCGGCAAAGGAGGACTCGGCTACCGATTAAAGGCAGTTGTCCCCTTAATAATCAGTAGTTCTGAGCACATAAGTAAGTTCCTCCATCAGATTGCGCTTTTTCTTACCGGGCGCGTGTACGAAGCCATCGATGAAAAGCAGGTTTTCCTGCTCCGGGTCGTGAACGAGGTAGCTGACGAAGGGGCCGGCCATATAACCATTCTCCATTTCCCAGATTCCCCGGCCCTCCAGAGCGTAGTTGCCGTTGAGGTCGGTGGTTTCCATAAAGAGGGGCAGATCGTGGTCGTTAATGCGCATGAAAGTACCCGGCGTGGTGGAGCTGATGTACTTCTCGCCGAGTTGGTTCCGCAACGATTTAAGGCCTTCACGGGTCAGTTGGGACTGATTCTCATAGGGGACCGTGCTCATCATGATATTAACGCTCCCTTCCGGAATGTCTTTACGCAACCATACGACTGAGGTATCCTCTAAAGGAGCCAACTGGTAATCGCCGGGAATACGCAGACGAGCACCGGTCCTTTCCAAAACCGTTTTTTCAATGCTGCGGTTGCCGGCACCTTCAAAGTAGGTGGTGGCCCCGATCCGATCCTCTTCCCGTAATTTGATTCGTTTGACCACGGCGGGGTAGGCCGTACTAAGGCCTCGTTTAAGTTCCGTAAGGTCTTTACCCATCAGGTAGATGAGTTGCTGACCGACGGCCCACTTGTTGTTGGCCACGGCCGTACCGAATCCTTCGCGGCGGACCTGCTGAATCTTTTCGTCCGTCATGTCACCCAGGACCATTTGAGTGGTCGGGGAATTATCGTCACTCAGATCCGCCATGACGATATAATTGCGCAATTGCTGCCAGGTAGGCTGGCCACTCAGCCGCTCGGGACTGATGTAATTGATGTCAAAGATCGGTTCTGGCTGGGGTAGAATGATGTAGGGAGCCCCGAAGAAATAATCTACGGAGTCCGAAATCCCGGCCTGCCAAAGAGAGCTGTCAGCGATCACCGTCAGGGCGTTGATCTTGCCAAAAGCAGTTGGGGTCGGGGTGACGGACTGGGCCAGGTCGCTGCCGCAGGAAGCCAGGGAGACAACGAGCAATAACAGCGCGGCCAGCCGGCCGAGGGGGGATGATGAATTCATAAACCTAAAGTTATAACACATAAGCAACAGATGAGCATTTACTCGGTTCTGGTGGGTGGTTATTTGTTGATGAATGTTACGATAATACTAAAAAAGCCATCCCGCTATGGCGAGCAGGATGGCTTGTTAAAGAAAGTCAGGGTTGCAAAGTTTTGAGAAAGACACTAAGGTTTTAAATCAGTGTGGCCTACACGCCAAGACTTTCCAGCAAAAAAACAAAGGGTGAAATTTATCAGGCCGCTACCGGCTCTTTTTGGCTTTTTGGCGTCAATAGCTCGAAACCATCGACATGAATTTGTGCGGTAACCCGCTTATGATCATTCTTGTCTACCCACTTATTGTAGCGCAAGGTGCCGGAAACGGCGAGTAACTCTCCTTTGCCAATCATTGATTTCATGAGCTCAGCCTGCTTACCGAACGCTACGATGTTGTGCCACTCCGTGCGGGTCTGGCGGTTACCGTCCTGGTCTTTCCAGTATTCGTTGGTGGCGAGGCTGAAACGGAGCATTGGCTTCCCGGTGGAGGTGTTTACGGTTTCCGGTTGCTTACCTACGTTACCAATGAGGGTGATGTTGTTACGAATTTGCATGGCGAATGTATTTGTGGGCGTTCTTGTTTTGCCCGGTTGAAAGATTCCCGGAGATTGATCCGCACCGCCTGTCTTCGTAATACAAGCGGCACCAAATCCCCGGCGCAATGTGTTTGTCGTGATCCGTGAAAAGCGTGATGAACAACTGCTTCCCAGCGGCGACGATGCAAAGATGGGGCGGGGTGGTAGCCGTATTCGTGTATTAAACGATTACTTACGTTTAAAAACGATTATAAACGTTTTAAAATGAATAGGAAATGTGCAAATATCTGATTATCAGGCACTTGTTACTTTAAGTAGGAAGCCAGGAAATTATCAAATATTTTAGGATTTTACGTTGGGAGACGGTTGCGATATCACAATAAGCTCTACGGGCCATCCGGATGGATTCCATTTTCAGTGAACGCAAAAAATCAGGATTGTAACCGTTGAACTACAGTGCGAACGTTACTTTATCACCTGGCTTCAGTTGTGCCAGTAAATCCAGATCGGCGTAATCTTCAACGAGTAGGACTCTGGGAAAACCACCAACGGTCTGGGCATCGTTGAGCAAAATGATCGGTCCGCTGGGTGGAAATTGGATCGTGCCAGGTAGCACTGGTGAACTGACCATACGGGCGACCTGTGGTCCGGGAGGTGGTACGTCCAGATCGCTGACGAGTCTGACTCCCTGACGGTTGCTGTTTTGACCCAGATGAAATGAAGCTTCTTTAAAGTAGTTGCGGGCCTCATCGGAAAGCAGAGGCCACTCCGGGCCGGGCGTAACTTTCAGGGTCAGCGGTAATGTCGGTAAGTGCTGATAGATATCCAGGTCACTACTGTAGTCGACCTCGTCCATGCCTTCGATCAGGACCTTCCAGCCGGTGGTGATTTTTTCTATTTCCGGCAAACCGGGCGATACACTTCCCAGGTAGCGGGGGCTTTTCCAGTTACCCCTGATTGCCAGATAGCTGCGGCAACCACGTTCGGCGAAACCACCATCTAGCAGGTAATCACCGTCGATGTCGATCGTAGTGTAAATTTCCACTGGCCGGCCGTTGATCTTCCAACCCATATCGGCACCGGTGATGGCAAACTGCCCTTTTCCACTCAGCAACCATTGACCACCTTCCAGGGTAAACTCCAGGAGTATGGCATCGTCATCTAGATCCAAGAGTTCTCGGGCACGTTGAGCTGAACTGTTGTCGGCCGGCCCTCCGGTGGGAATACCCTGGTGACGAAGCCCCGCCCGACCCTGGTCAACGAGATAAGCCCCGCCGCCGGGCTTTATACATTCCAGTCGAATTATGCTTTCCATGAGGCAGTCTTTTTTTCGAGGGCAGTCCATTCTTCGGGTTGAACGGCGTAGAACTTTACGCGGTCCCCCGCTTGTAAACGATTCGCCCTGAATTTACTGGCATCCCATAGTCTGGTGGGGCAGCGGCCAATGATCTGCCAACCACCGGGCGAAGAGTTCGGATAAACGGCTGTTTGTCTTCCAGCCAGTCCTACGCTTCCCGCCGGCACCATTGTGCGGGGTGTCTCACGGCGATCTACGGAAAGCTTCTTATCCGTTAAACCGAGAAACGCAAAGCCCGGCTGAAAACCCATCTGGTAAACCAGGTAAGTTGTAGCGGTATGTAATTCGATCAGTTTTTTCTGGCTCAGCTTTAGGGATTTGGCGGTAGTCGCCAAGTCAGGGCCGTAGTCACCACCGTACACTACGGGTAATCGATGAAGCTTGCCTGGCTTATTGTTGCTCTCCGTAGCCGGGTGATCATAAATCCATTCCCGCAACTGATAAGCGTTGAGCTGGTTGGGATCATAGCGCACCAACAAGGAATTGTAAGCCGCTACGCTTTCCACCACGGCGGGATGGCCACGCAGTGCCTCGGCGTAGTGGTGAACGCTGATGTTTATGTCAGGGTCGATCTCCTGCTCCCATTCTAGCAGCAAAGCGTCCGAACCATAGTTTTGGATGTTACGGGGAAGTCTCACTAGTTCTTGGTTATGGCTAACAAGGTAGCAAGCTTGGCAGACTAGGAAAAATTATTTTTTGCTTCGCCAGCCAAGCGATTTGTCATTATGCTCCATTAACAGGTCTTCGTCATGCCCATAACGATGAAGTAAATCTAGCAGCGTCTTCAAATCCTTTGGTTCCAGATTTTTGTAGGCGGGTCGTTTTAGCCGAGTATCCCACTTTGCCCCGAAAGTGTTGTCCAGACTGATTCGGAGGTAGCAATGATTATCAAAACGCTTGTTTGGATAGCGTTCGACTAAACGCTCTGGCAGGCCCTGGTATGTTTCGTAATATTGTTCGGAGTATTTCACCCAGGTATAACCACATATCTATGATCCCCGTTCGTTCCCGCGCCCTCAATGCCGCCGAAGTTTCCTGGTTTGCCCCGATCTGTAACGGAGACGATCGTTATCTGGGGCGTCGCGACCCACTTTTTCGCAGTAACTGGAACAACACCAGCTCCGTAGCACTTACGGCCGATCGTCTTGGCTACCGCAATCTTCTTTGCCCCAGCAGCTACCAAGTGGGTCAGGACACCTTGACCTTCGCCGCAGCTCTGGCTCCTCAATTACGGCAAATGAACTTACTGACCGCGGTTCGTTGTGGGGAGATCCACCCGCCCATGCTGGCCCGTACCCTGAGTACGCTGGATCACCTGCTGCACGGCCGTCTCACCGTCAATATCATCAGCAGTAATCTGCCGGGAGAGGAACTGCCCAGTTCGGACCGCTACCAACGCAGCCGGGAAGTGATCCAGATTCTCAAGCAGGCCTGGACAGAGGAAATGATCAATTTTAAGGGTGACTTCTACAATTTTCGTGACTTACCCACTCAGCCGGTAAAACCCTACCAGCAAAATGGTGGTCCGTTACTTTACTTCGGCGGTTATTCTCCCCCCGGCGTGAAACTATGCGCCGAGCATTGCGATGTCTACCTCATGTGGCCGGAAACAGAGGGCCGGATCGCAGAGCTAATGACCAATATGAGCCAGGCGGCGGCCAGACACGATCGGTTGGTGGATTTCGGTCTCCGCGTTCACGTCATTGTACGGGAAACGGAAAGCGCAGCCCGGGCAGCTGCCCAAAATTTAATGAAAGACCTCGACGCTCAGCTGGGCGAAGACATTCGTAACCGCAGCCAGGATGCCAAAAGCTACGGCGTTGCCCGCCAGACTGAAATGCGTGAACGAAGTGACAACGACGGCTACGTGGAAGACCATCTGTGGACCGGTATCGGCCGTGCCCGCTCCGGTTGCGGAGCGGCCATAGTCGGCAATCCAGATCAAGTGAGGGACAAACTACTTCGCTACATGGACCTGGGCATCCGCTCCTTTATCCTGTCCGGATATCCCCACAAAGAGGAGTGTGAGCTATTTGGTCGCTACGTCTTACCGCAGCTTAAGACCTGTTCTTTAGCGGAGGAGCTGGGCCGGCGACCGGCAACCTTACCTGGAAGCCCATTGGAGCTGGGTGAAAGGGTTTGAGCGCTCTGCAGTAAACACTGCTACTTAGTTAGTCAGAAAAGAGCGCTTAGTTATTAAATGAAAATGCTAGATCGCTACGCTGTCAGACCGCTGTTTTGATATGCGATTAGTTCTAATTGTCTAATATTTGTTACCTCTTTTGACTTCAAAGTAGCAAGGCTGCCGTAATCCCGTATCTCCCATGCATGACCCCACTACTGAACTACTTAACTCCGCCAGAGCTTGCACCCACTGCGCCGAGTGTTTGCCATTAGGCCCAAGACCGATCGTTGACTTTACAGAACATACCCGTATTCTATTGATCAGCCAGGCCCCGGGCTCCATCGTGCATAAAAACGGAGTGCCCTGGTTAGACCACGGCGGAAAACGCCTGCGAGAATGGCTGGGGGTAACCGATGCCGATTTTTTTGACCCGAATAATTTTGGCATCATGCCCATGGGCTTTTGCTATCCTGGAAAAGGAAAAAGTGGCGACTTACCGCCCCGGCCCGAGTGCGCCCCCCTCTGGCACGATCGAATTCTGGCTGCCTTGCCAAATGTGCAACTCCGCATCCTGATCGGTGCCTACGCACAAAAGGCTTATCTGGGAAAGAGGGCTCGAAAGACACTGACCGAAACAGTGCGTCAGCACGAAGATTATTTGCCGGCTTTCTTTCCTTTGCCTCACCCATCTCCACGCAACCGAATCTGGTTGGCTAAGAACGACTGGTTTGAGAATGAGACGATTTTGAGCTTGAGAAAGCGTGTAAGTATGGTTTTGACCAACTAAATTTACATGTACGTACAACTATTTACGTCCTTTTGCTAACAAATTCGCTCCTTCCTGCGTTTAGGGGTTGGAACAATTGTTTCACAGAACCAAAACACTCAACTATGAAACTCACCTCATTATTTAGCCTTTTCTTGCTAGCCGCCCTTATGTTCGCCTGCGGGCCGGAAGGCGAGAAAGTAGAAAGTAGCGAAGCCCTGGCCGAAGCCGAAACGACTACTGCCGCCGCTGCCTACACCGTAGATCCAGCAATGAGCATTATCAACTGGGAAGGCACCAAACTGGTCGGTGGCGGCCACGAGGGCACCATCAATATCTCCAGCGGGCGTATCGCGCTGGCCAACAATAACATCGTGGGCGGTGACTTCACCGTAGACATGACTTCCCTGGCCAATACCGACCTGGAAGCCGGTAACGGTAAAGAGAAACTGGAAGGCCACCTGAAAAGTGGCGACTTTTTCAATGTGGAAGAATACCCTACCGCTACCTTCAACGTAGTAAGTGCCCAGCCCGTGCCCGCCGGTAACGAAGGCCCGGCAACCCACCAGGTAACCGGCAACTTCACTATGAAAGGCCAAACCCGCAGCATCGCTATTCCCGTAATCGTTTCTATGGACGGCGATATGCTGAAGATCGCCTCTAACGATTTCGTAATCGACCGCACCGAGTGGGGCGTCAACTATGGAGCCGATGGTAGCGTAGCCGACCTGGCCAAAGACAACATCATCAACGATAACGTCGGGCTGGTTTTGCAGATCGTGGCTAAGAAATAGTCTTGATGGTCAACTGTTTGGTAGTAGACCTACTACCAGACTATCGACAGTTATACTTTCAAACTAAAAACGAAGGGCTTTCGCATCGCGAAAGCCCTTCGTTTTTAGTTCAGTGATTTCTTTGGAGCCGGTGCGCTGGCGTGGAAATCTTTGCTCACCCGTTCGGCGTAGTCATCCAGCAACTCACGGACCCGTTCGGCGGAAGAACTGGCGACGATCATCCCGATGTGGTGCGGTTTATTGATCTTCCAGACGACTTCCGGGTCGTTGAATCCGGACATATCCGGCCACTCGAAACGGCTAAGGGAAACCAGGATGCCCGATTGGTCATAGCGGCGTTCGGGAATCTGGTAGTTTGCACCTCTCGCTTTAGCATCTTCGAGTTTTGCCCATTCAGACCAGAGGCTGATGCCCGTGGCGGCCTCCACCATCTCGGCTACGTGGGCTCCGCCAACCCGGCTGGCAGTTTCCAGGAAGACAAATTTCCCGTCGGCGGTTTTGATGTACTCCGTGTGGCTGGCACTGAATTGCATGCCGAATGCCTGCAACACATCCTCGGTGAGACGGCGGAGCTGATGGGCTTCATCGTGATCGTAAGGAATACTTACCGAGCGGAAAATGCCGCCGCCGTGGGCTACTTCAAAGGGAGTACTCAGGTAACGGGAAACCTGGCAGAATACAATATCTCCATCGTGGCTGATGGAGTCGACGTGGTAAACATCGCCCGGCTTGAATTGCTCTACGAGATAATTCCTACGGTTTTCGCCAAGGGAATGGACGTGTTGCCAAAGTTCATCCGCGGAATGTACTTTGGTGATGCCGGTGGCACTGGCTTCTCCTCTTGGTTTGACAAGGCAGGGATATTCAATATTATTGGCAAATTCGGTGAGTTCCACGTCATTAAAAAGATCGGCAAAGGCCGGTACGGGCACTCCCGAATCGCGGGCCTGAACGCGCATGGCGAGTTTATCGCGGAAATAACGGGCAGTGGTTTGCCCCATGCCGGGAATGCGAAATTCCTCACGGAGGTAAGCGGCTTTTTCTACATCGAAATCATCCAAAGCTACCAGGCGGTCGATTTTTCGATTGCGCATGAGGTGAGCTAGTCCGGCGGCAACATCTTTCAGGTTTTCCGGGCTATTGTTATCACTTCCCATGTAGAAAAACTCGTCGATATCTGCTCTGGGCCAGTCCGCGTTTTCCAGATTTTTCATGGTAAGCAGATAGACGGTATTGCCGGCGGCCTTACAGGCGCTGAGGAAAGGACCGCCTTTGAAGTAACAGGAAATGCAGAGGAAAGTCATGGAAGTAGAAGTTGTGGCCACCGCCAAACAAACTTAGCCGGCGGCGATTTGTACTATTAAGAGACAAGTTTTAAAGATAACTTTTCTATGATTTTATTCCGTTCCAGCGGTAAAATTATTGCTATTCGTAACAGAATGATCATGGAAGTATAATTCTCCAATATGGCACTTACCGAATCTACCATGCTCGAACTGGGCACTACCGCCCCGGAATTTTCCTTACCCGATACTCTTTCGATGGGCCGCAGTTTTACCTTTCAGGAAGTGAAGGGAGCGAATGGCACACTGGTGGTCTTCATCTGTAATCATTGCCCCTACGTGATTCACGTAATTGAGGAACTGGTACGAGTGGCTAATGACTACCGTGAAAAAGGGATCGGTACGGTGCACATCAGTTCCAATGATGTGGTGAAATACCCCGTTGACTCTCCCGACAATATGCATGGCTTCGCCGTGCAAAACGATTACACCTTCCCTTATCTCTACGATGAGAGTCAGGCCGTGGCCCGCGCATACGCCGCTGCCTGTACCCCGGATATTTATCTTTTTGATGCGAACGACAAACTTTACTACCGCGGTCGACTGGATGCCAATCGCCCCGGTACGGGCCTTGAACCAGACGGGAGTGAGTTGCGCTTGGCTATGGATACGATGCTCGCCGGTCAGGCCGCTCCGGAAAAGCAATACCCGAGTGCCGGCTGTGGCATTAAGTGGAAATAGAACTAATCTTTTTCACCGAAAACTATTTGTAGAGAGAAGGAGTTTTTGAAGAGAACTAAGGGGCGGTAAAAAAACAACCTCCCGATTTCCAAACGGTACTTGCGGCCCTGACTTCTCCAACTAGTCGAAACCGTAGCTATGGCTATGCTTCCAACTATCTGGCTAGTTCAGAGCCACAATTGCTCGTTTTCAATCAGGGACGTTATTATTTTACCGCCCCTAACCAACAAACGCCCGTGCAATTATTCGACCAAATCCAGGAGTGCCTGGCCTTCATCCGTAAGCGTACTGATTTTCAACCTCGTTTCGGCATCATCCTGGGCACTGGGCTCAGTGGTCTGGCCGATGAAATAGAGGTGGTCAATGAATTCAATTATGGTCTGTTGCCGTTTTTTCCTACCAGCACGGTTGCCAGCCACGCCGGCAAGCTGGTTTTCGGCAAACTCAACGGTATTCCCGTGGTGGCAATGGCCGGCCGCTTTCATTATTACGAGGGGTACAGTATGCAGCAACTCACCTTTCCGGTGCGGGTGCTCAAGGCTTTGGGCGTCGAGCAACTCATAATTTCCAATGCATCGGGCAGCGTGAACGAGCATATAGCTGCCGGCGAAGTTGTTTTCTTGCGGGACCACATCAACCTACAACCCAGTAATCCACTGAGGGGGAGCAACGACAACCGCCTTGGCCCCCGTTTCCCGGATATGCTAAAAACCTACGATCGTGAATTAAATGCCCGCGCTATCCAAATGGCTGAAAAACACGGCATCAAAGCCCACGAAGGAGTATACCTGGCCATTTCCGGCCCTAATCTGGAAACCCCCGCTGAATATAGAATGGCGCACATTCTCGGAGCTGATCTCATCGGGATGTCTACCGTACCGGAGGTGTTGGTAGCTCGTCACATGGACTTACCCGTCTTCGTCCTCTCCGTAGTAAGCAATAAGTGCTTTCCCCTGGACGAGATTCAGGAAACCACGGTAGAAAGCGTTATCGAAATGGTGGAAAGCGTGGAACCTAAGTTGGTCGGGTTCATGAAGGATTTCCTGGCGGAACTTTAGTTTACTTGGTCGGGTCGTAACCCCAGTTCTTTAAACTGTAAGCCCAGTTTGTATCCTTTACGTCTCCGTCCGGGCGCTGGGCGGTATGACGATTGATGTAGCCAACTACCTTGTTCATATGCTCGTAGTCGCTATCGGTCAGTTCATCTTTTTTCTTGCGCTTGATCTTCACGATTCGCCGGCCGCTACGGTGACCGGTACTTTCGCCACCGTTTTCTTTACTTCCTACGCTTTTACTTTCTTCGGTTTCGAGCCACTCTTCCAGTTCTTTGGGCTGCATATTTACGGCGTCGTAGAAGTTGTCGTAGATATCGTCGTGTGATTTATCGGCCATTGTAAGTTGATATTGGAGTATATCCTTACAGCAATGGCAAAAGGCCTGTTGTTCACTATAATTGCAAGTATTCTAAGGCCAGATGTAATCCCCATCCTCAGTAAAAGGCAGTCCCATTTCTACGCTGATCACTTGCTCGTACTCTACGTTCAAAGTCAGCCAGTGTTGTTCGTCGAAGTAAGCCTCAAAAAAATCGTAGGTTTCGAAATGCCAGCTCTTCTGTGATTTGCGCAGCACGAATTGTGCTTTTTTGACCGGCGCGCCAATCAATCGATGTCCCCGATAATTTAACTCTGGATGGGCACAGCGGATATATCCGAGGCGGCCATCAGTACGGTCGTAATAAGTGAGCCGCAGCTTGAGGTGGTTATATTGATAACTTAGGGAACCCTCGTCTTCCTCATCCAACCCAACGCGATCGGGATGACCTAACAGGTCCTCCGTTTCTTCGGGAGTAAGCCCGAAAGTAATCTGTCCGATTCCGGTGCCGGGTTGCAGTTTCATTATGATTCATAAAGGAACTAACCGCTAGGATGTTCACACTAAATTGTCAGTTTTGCCTTTCTGCGACCGAATCCCGGCCCTGGCCTTGGCGAAACTGCTGCCGTTGAATTCCCTGGTTGGTAGTTGACGTCGCTTTTCGTCTTCGTCCAGCGCATTGAATTCCCGGCAGTCTACGGAGCAGCAATTCGTAAATTTATCGGCACAGTCATCACACTGGATAAATAACAGGTGACAAGCATCGTTGGCGCAATTCCGGTGGCTGTCAGCCGGTTTTCCACACTGATGACAGTTGCTCACAATATCCTCGGAGATGCGTTCACCCATCCGTTCGTCGAACACAAAGTTCTTGCCGAGAAACTGGTTCTCCAGTCCTTCCTGCTCGCATTGTCGGGTATATTCGATGATGCCGCCATCGATCATGTGTACTTTATCAAAACCTTTGTGCAGGTAGTAAGCACTGGCCTTTTCACAGCGAATCCCACCGGTACAGTACATGATGATGTCCTTGTCCTTATCTGATTGTAGCATTTTCTCTACTACGGGCAGCGCATCGCGGAAGGTATCCACATCGGGGCAGATTGCTCCTTTGAAATAGCCCACTTCACTCTCGTAATGGTTGCGCATGTCCACAACCAGGGTGTCGTCCTGGCTCATCAATTCGTTGACCTCGCGGGCGCTCAGGTGGCGACCTCTCCGGGTGACGTCGAAGGAGGCGTCGTCCAGTCCATCGGCCACGATTTTCTTACGCACTTTGATCTTCAGTTTCAGGAAACTTTTGGCATCGGCCTCAATGGCAATATTCAGTCGGATGCCGCTCAGGAAATCGATGGTGTTCAGGTAAGCGCGGAAGGCTTCCAGATTTTCAGTGGGCAGCGAAATTTGTCCGTTCACTCCTTCGTGAGCAATGTAAACGCGGCCTAGTACTTCCAGTTCCGTCCAGGCGGCGAACAGAGCATCGCGAAACTGGTGAGGTTCCGTAATATTAGCGTACTGATAAAAGGACAGGGTAGTGCGGGGGCGTGGATCGGCGGCCAGACGGGCCTCCAGTTCCTCCTTGCTCAGGAGGTTACGTAATTGTTGTTTCTTAGACACAGTGGTTAGCTTTTCAAGTTACAGGCTTGGTCTCCGGTTTGGAAACGGCTAGGGCGCAAAGGTACTCAGTTTTATTATGGCTTCAAATCCCTGGCGCTAACTAATAATCATTGGAATTTTGGCTGGCAAAGTAGCAATGCAGAGAAGTGGCCCAGCCAGCAGACGCAGGAGAACTTTGATCGGTGTAATCAATCAGAAGGTAACCATTAGTTACTGAGTCCTAATTTCCTTTTCATTATAACGATGTACTGAGATCGCATATTTGTTACTGCCGGCTTAGCCACCGTTCAGCTTACGATAAGGTCCTCTACCGGGAGATCGCGCTGTTTCTGACCGCAAATCGGTGACCAATAAACACTGCTACTTTGCCAGCCATAAAATTCTACAGCGCAGACTCGATAATCTGCCCCAGGTACCAGATGTAGAATAGCAGCAGGACCATCCCCTCCATGCGCGATATCTGGCGGTTGTTGCTCATAATCCCCAGCAAAATGGTCATGGCAACCATGAGGGGTAAATAGGTGCTGAGGATGTCTGCGGGAATCTCCAGGGGGCCGAAAAAGCGGGGGATGGCCATAACGACGAAAGTATTGAAGACGTTGGACCCCAGGGCGTTACCTACCGCAATGGATGCCCGGCCTTTGCGTGCCGCACTGAGGCTGACCGCCACTTCCGGCAGACTGGTGCCGAGGGCAACGGCGGTGAGGGCGATAATTTTGGGAGCAATATTGAGGATGCCGCTGATGTTGGTGATGGAGGATATTGCCCAACTGGCCGCGAAGGAAACAACGGCCGCACTGAGTAAGAGGAACAGGTAGTCTTTCCAGCTGGCCGACGGGCGATCTTCGGCGGCGGGTTTTTCACCATCCTTCAGGGAGTAGGTCAGGAAAAGGACGATGCCACCCAGGCAAACTACGGCTTCGAAAATGGAGAAGCGGGCGTCGGAAACCAGGAAATACAGCAGGAACGCTGAACCCCAGAGGAAGGGTATATCGATGTACCAGAGGTTAATCTCCAAATCGATAGATTTGACGACCACGGCACTGAGCCCCAGGACCAATGCGATGTTGGTGATGTTGGAACCGACAACGTTGCTGACCACAATTTCCGGCTCTCCACCCAGAACTGCGGCAATGCTGGTGGCCAGTTCAGGCAGAGAAGTGCCAAAGGCTACGATAGTTACCCCAATGATGAAGGGGGATATACCCCAGGAAAGGCCGATGCGTTCGGCGCTTTCCACGAAGCGATCGCTGGCCCAGAGCAGTGCAACGATACTGGCGGCAAAAATTCCAAACTGAGCAATCAGGCTATCCATAGGCGCGTAAAGGTAATGAGCCAATCTTTATTAGAACCGTATCTTGGGTACATGTTACCAATTACCTATCTGAACGGTGCTTATCTACCCAGCGAGAGCGCCCAACTCCACTTTAGTGACCTCTCCATCCTGAGGGGGTTCGCTGTTTTTGATTATTTCCGTTACCTGAACCGGCGGCCCCGCTTCCTGGCTGATCACCTGGCCCGTTTCCGCAACAGCGCACGGGAGATGGGGATGCCATTTCCGCTGAGCGATCAGGAATTGACGGAGGTCGTACACCAGTTGATCGAACGCAATGAGGCTGCCGACGGTGGCATCCGTTTCGTGCTCACCGGCGGCTACGCGCTGGATGGCTACACCCCAACTACACCGAATTTGCTGGCAATGGCTTACCCGCATAAAGCGCCACCAGAAAAACTTTATCGCCATGGGGCAAAAATTTTGCTTTACGTTTATCGCCGACAAACGCCTCGGGTGAAGACGACGGACTACATTCAGGGTATTCGCCTAATTCCGGAGTTGGAAAAGACCGGCTGTGATTTCCCGCTTTACGTCACGGAAAAAGGAATCGTGCTGGAAAGTGATCGCTCGAATGTCTTTATCGTCAGGGATGGCGTGTTGATCACTCCGGCCGAAGGGGTTTTGCTCGGGATCACCCGAAAACACCTTATCGCATTAGCGGGAGAGTTGAGTATTCCCGTGGAAGAACGAGTCGTCACCCTTGAAGAGTTGTTGTTAGCCGATGAAGCCATCATCGCCAGTTCGACCAAGGGCGCCATGCCGATCACCGCCACCAACCAGGGAGTTATCGCCGCCGGGAAAGTCGGGCCAATAACGCAGAGACTGATGGACCATTGGGGAATTTATTGCGAAGGGAAGTAATCACTGACGCCGTCGTTCCAACACAGCCAATAGTACGCAGGCCAGTCCATAGCCGATCATCAAAGCCATCCAGGTAGAGAGGCCGAGGGATTTAAGCCCCCAACTGAACAGGATGGGTGCGCCGGCGGAGGATAGCACTTCCAGTAATTTTACCGTGCTTTTGATGCTGCCCAAAAACTGGGGGCCGTAGCGGTCTGCCCAAAGCGTTGGCATAGTGACCGTGATGACTCCGGCGCTGACGGCAATAAGACCAAAGATGACGGGGATCGTCCACCCACCGGGAAAACTCCAGAAAACGAGCATACCCATTACGGCCGGGAGCAGTACCACGATGAGCAATTTAGCGGGCCCAAAGCGATCGACGATCTGGCCGGCGAACAGAATGCAAAATGCGCGGGTAAGCCCGAAGGTACTCAGGCCCAGCGCCATCAATTCCGGGCTAAACCCCCGCAATTCCCCAATATCGGTCTGGTTGAAAACGAAACCGGTGAAGAAAAAAGGAATAAAGAGTACGATCGGAACTATGAGTTGAAAACGGGGGTCGGAAATGACCTGTCGCCTCGTCCAGGAAGCCACGGAACTGGTTTCGCCGCTATTGACTATCGTTGCGGCCTTTTGGAAGTTGTCATGGCGGCTGACCAGTAACCAGATGGCGGGTAGAAAAACCATAGCCAACAGGGCCGCGGCCACTAGCCAGGTGGAGCGATAACCTTGCTCCTGGATCAGGTAAACCGCTAATAACGGCACGATGATCTCAGCAGCACAAATGCCCAGCATGGAATAGGAAAGTGCCTTACCCCTCCCCCGTTCGAAGAAACGACCGATGGTGGTAGAGCCGGTCAGCGTCAATACGCCCTGCCCTCCCAGACGGACACATAAAATACCCAAAGCCAGTAGAAGCCAGCCGTGGCCGTAAGCCAGGAGCAGACAGCCGGCGATCATAACGAGCACCGTTGTTGTACTCACGTAGCGAACACGCAGACGGTCGAGCTGGCCACCGATCACGGGCAGCAAAAAGGCTGCGCAAAGGGTTACGCCAGAGTAAATGCCGGCAAAAGTTTCCGTTTCCCAGCCTCGCTCGGCCGTGATTCCGGTCACAAACAGACTGATAAAAAAGGTCTGGCCGACAAAACTGAAAAAGTAATGCAGAAAGCCGAAGGCCAGGTAGCGGGGGTAGTTGGTGAGCAGTTCGCGATTGGTCATTAAGCGCTAAGAATTATTGGGGGCCGGCAACGACGATAACAATCTCTCCCTTTACCTTGCCGCGCTCACTGAAATCTTCGATCAAAGCTTTCAGACTGTTGGTATTGATCTCTTCGTAGAGTTTGCTGACTTCGCGGCCCACGCAGGCCAGCCTCTCCTCACCGCAGTGTTCGGCCAGCTGGGTCAGACATTTTACCAGCCGATAGGGACTTTCGTAAAGCGCAAAGGTGTTGGGTAGCGTCGCCAGATATTTGAGCCTGGTCTGTCGGCCTTTCTTGTGGGGCAAAAAACCTTCGAAGTGAAATTGATTGCAAGGAATACCCGAGGCGGCCAGTACGGGTACGAAAGCAGTAGCTCCGGGGAGGCAGCTTACCTGGACACCAGCCTCACGGCAGGCGCGTACCAACAGGAAGCCAGGGTCACTGATGGCGGGTGTTCCCGCGTCGGTAATCAGGGCGTAGGTGGCACCTTGTTTCAGTTCTTCCACCAAGCCGCCAACAATGCCATGCTCGTTATGGGCGTGGTAGGAACGCAGGGGTGTTTCAATTTCCAGGTGCTTTAACAAAGGTTTTGAGGTTCTGGTGTCTTCGGCCAGAATGAGATCGGCCTCCCGCAAGGTTCGGATGGCCCGCAGGGTAATGTCTTCACGGTTGCCGATGGGGGTGGGAACCAGGTATAGCATAGGAAGTTGGTTAGATTCGCACAAGGTAAGTTAGCTAGCGTTATTTTAAGACCCCATCAATCTTCATCACCATGCTGACTAATAAACCAGGACTGGGCTACGCCGGTACCTACACCAGAAAGGAACCTCACGTCAAAGGAGAAGCACCGGGCTTCTATGAATTGACGGTAGACCAGAACACCGGGAAATTGAGGATTAGAAATATTGTTAGCGGGTTGATCAACCCCTCATATCTGACGGTTAGCAGCGACGGGCGTAACCTTTACGTTGTGGAAGAATTAAATGATGGGAGGGTGGTCGGATTCGAAATCGATCAAGTCAGCGGTCCCCGAAAGATCGGACATTGGAACACCGGGAGCGGAGCGACCTGCCACATTACCTCGGATCAAAGCGATACTTACGTGGCGGCCAGCAACTACCTCGGTGGCTTTGTAAATCTCTTTCGCAGAGAAGTTGGGGGGAAGCTAGTAGAAGTTCAGCGGATCGATCTAAACCCAGTAGAAGCAAAAGCGCTCAAATCCCATCCTCATTCTACCGTGTTCAGCCCGGATAATCGGTACGTCTTCGTTCCCGATCTGGGACTGGACCGCATCTGGTGTTTCTCTTTCAACGAACTGACCAGCCGGTTCTTGCCCACCGAGCAAGTCTACCTGGAAGTCGATACCGGTTCAGGGCCACGGCACATGACCTTTCACCCCAAGCTACCTTTCGCTTACCTCATCAACGAAATGAGCAGCAGCCTGATCGCGATGGATTATGAGCGGGAAAGTGGACGTCTATCTATCCGGCAAACGGTCCGTACGGTGCCCGCTGACTACGGGGGGCGTAATGACGGTGCCGATGTTCACGTACATCCCGGAGGGAAACTTATCTACGCCAGCAACCGAGGGCACGATAGTCTGTACTGTGCCAGAATCAAAGAAAACGGAGACCTGAAAACCGTCGGATACCTCTCTACACTTGGTGAGGAACCCCGGGCATTTTGTATCAGTAAAGACGGACACTTTCTATACGTAGCCAACCAGAATACTGACAATATCGTACAATTCAGGATCAACACCACGACTGGAGAATTGGAAAAAATTGATGAACTGGAGCTTTTAACCCCAGTTTGCTTGTCCTTGTAAATTAAAAGCTGCGCCGTTGTTGAAGCCAGATTGCCGGTGCTTATCACCTGGTAATGTAGGAACGCCGTAAAAATAACTTACCAGTTTTAGAGCGACTCTTTTGCCCCCTGCCATCGTTGCCCAAAGCCTTATGTAGTCATGCGGTATTTGGGGTAGGGGCCTTAAACATTTGGTATAATCGGCTTCGGCCGCCTTGCCAGCAAACAAAATAGCCAGCTCTGAAACGGTAATTTATTCATGCAGCGTCCCTTGGAATCGACGTCTTCCCCGCCAAACTTTGCTACTTTGAAGTTCAAAAATCAAATATGACCCTTCAGCAAGCCCAAACCACCGTAGATGAATGGATCAGCACTATCGGCGTACGCTACTATAACGAGTTGACGAATATGGCCGTTTTGACGGAAGAAGTGGGCGAAGTAGCTCGCCTGATGGCCCGAATCTATGGGGAGCAGTCTTTCAAGAATAAGGAAGATGCGGAAAAAGCACCCCATCAGTTGGCGGACGAAATGGCGGATGTTCTGTTCGTCCTGATCTGCCTGGCTAACCAGACCGGGATTGACCTGGAAGCCGCATTTCAAGCCAACTTAGCTAAGAAAACCGGCCGGGACAGAGAACGGCACCAAAACAATAAAAAACTGCGTTAAGTGATATAAATCAGGGCAAAAATAAATGTCGTAATGCGACAGTATGGGGTGGGGATGCAATAAACACCCCATGCCCCCGTTTTATAGCCGTCTCAAGTAAAAATGAGAGACGGACACGCTTTTTGATCCGGCTTCCGGTTGAGCGAACATCAACCAACATCGTTCGTTATCAACTATTTAAGGAAACCTGATCTTCACCAAATCAATTGCCACATGGCTACCATTCAAAGCAATCCAACCCCCAACCCAAAACCTAATTACACCCCACCCAAAAAGGACAACACCAAGTCTACCATTATGACGGTGGCTATTGTTGCCCTGGCTGCACTACTGGCCTTCACTACCTACGGCTGGTTGAGCGGACGCACCGACAACGCCGAGTTGACCACTGAACTTAATGAAACGATCGAGTTTCGGGCCCAAGCCGAACAGCAATACTACGAGGCTATCGCCGAACTGGAAGAAATGCGCGGCAGCAACGAAGAAATGAATGCGTTGATCGACCAGCAAAAGGCCGAACTTAAGACCATGAAAGAGAAGGTTGACGGTCTGACCCGTGACAGCCGGAACTTGTCCAACGCCCGCCGTGAACTGGCCGCCTTGCGCGAACAGGCCGACAGCTACATCGCCGAGTTGAATACGCTGCGTGAGGAGAACGCGATGCTGACCGAGAACAATCGTCAGCTGACTACCGAACGCGACGAGTTGAACACCAACCTCCAAACCAGTCAAATGGAAAACGAGGAGCTCAACGCCACTAAAGCTGTATTGGTTAGCGAGCGCGATCAACTGACGAACGTAAATGAACAGCTGAGCCGTAAAGTGACCGCCGGTAGTGTTATTGCCGTAAACAGCATTTCCGCCGTAGGCCAAAAGCAGCGCAACAGTGGAAAATTCGTTGACCGTAACTCCGCCAAGAACGTCGACCGCCTTTACGTATGCTTCAGTACCCTGGAAAACAAAGTAGCCGAAGCCGGTGAGGAAGTCTACTACCTCCGGGTGATCGACCCGAGTGGTGCTACCATCAGTCTGGACGCCCAGGGCAGTGGCAACCTCAAAAGCGAGGAAAACGGTGATATGATCCCTTACACCAAGCCTGTCTACTTCGATTTCGATGGCGGTACCAAAAACCTTTGTGCCGAGTGGAACGAGCCAGGATATACCTACACCAGTGGTGACTACACCATCGAGTTGTATAACAAAGGCTACCTCGCCGGTAGCACCAGTATGCGACTGAAGTAACAGCCGTTTGATTAATCCCAAATGCTTTAAGAAGTGTTTATTGGCCGGTGGCATTTTGCCACCGGCCTTTTTTATGAATAGTATATGAGTGAAGACCATCTTCTACCGGCTACCACCGCCCTGCTCAAAAAAGACTTTGCTCTCCAAATCGGCGAAGAAGGCACCTTAACCGAAGCAGACGTGCTTCGCTTACTGGCCGACGAGGTAGACCGTTATATGCAAGGTCACCTGGAGCGCCTGATGAGTTTGCTTTACACCATGGATGTGGATGAAAACGACGTTAACGACGCACTCCATCCCTTATCTCCGGTACCGGCCAACGAAGCGTTGGCCCGGCTCATTTACGAGCGACAACGGCGGCGCGCCTATACCAAGGCCACTTTTAAACCAAAACCCCTGGAAGATGAAGACCTCGCCTGGTAGAAAGAAAATAATCGGTTGGCTGATCCCCCTATTACTGGTCGGAGGCTTTTACCTGGCCCGTCACTGGTACTTCACACCTTCGGCTGACCCCGGTGAAATGGCCCCTGACTTTACCGCCCAAATTCTGGACGGCAGCGAAGTTTCACTCAGCGATTTTCGGGGCCAGACCGTATTGTTGCACTTTTGGGGTAGTTGGTGTGGCCCCTGCCGCCGTCAGCATCCGGAATTGGTCAAACTGGTCAACGAACGGCGCGATGAATTCAAGATTTTCAGCGTAGCCATCGAACAGGACAAAGAGCGCTGGCAACGTGCTATCGCCAAAGACCGCCTCAACTGGGTAGAGCACACCATGGATGCCACCACCAGCCTTCGCTTCCTCAATGGCCCGATCAGCGATCTCTACGGTGTCAACGAAGTACCCACCGAATTCCTGATCGATGACCGGGGGCACCTCGTAGCCACTAACCCATCCTTCGCTGAGATCCGTCAATTCCTGGACAATGCGCGATGACCTGAATCCCCTCTTCGATTACGCCGAAGCCCTCAGCGGGCCGGTTCCCGAATATCTCCACCTGTTGGTGCGGGAGACCAACCTGAAAACGCTGTCGCCACAGATGATCAGCGGCCATCTACAGGGACGTATTCTGGCTTTGCTCAGTAAATTATTACGGCCGCAAAGAATATTAGAAGTGGGCACTTTCACCGGCTACTCCGCACTCTGTCTGGCCGAGGGCATTGCCCCCGGCGGCGAACTGATCACCATCGAAGGCAACCCCGAAGTGGCCTGGATCGCCCAAAAATATTTCGACGCATCTCCCTACGCGGAGGTATTCAGACTGCAAAGTAGCAAAGCTGGTGAGTACATCGAGAATCAGCTCTCCGGCCACTTCGACCTCATTTTTTTAGACGCCGACAAGCGCAATTACACGAACTATTTCCACCAACTGATCGACCGCCTGAATCCGGGTGGCCTCTTCATCTCCGATAACGTGCTGTGGGACGGGCGGGTAGTCGACCCGGAGGATAAAGAACCCGACGTCCGTGCCCTGGATGAATTCAATCGTATGCTGGCTAATGACCCGCGGGTAGAGACGGTTGTCTTGCCATTGCGTGATGGGTTATCGGTGGCGCGGCGGATTTGATTAGCGGTTTCTGATTTTGCTAGATACGTGTTCACGTTATGCTGGCACGATCAAAAATTGAGATTTGCTAATCTACTCCTTTAATTACTTTTCGGTAAACTCGCTCTGTGCCATTACTGATCTCCAAATAGTACATGCCCACGGGGAGGCCACTGAGGTCTAGAGTGCTACGACGGTCGGGATGGTCCATCATCGCTTCCCGGCTAATTACCGCACGGCCCTGACCGTCTAATAATCGAATGTTTACTTCCGGCCCGACGACATCTCCGTTGGTAATCTCCAGTTGTTTCCGAACGGGATTGGGGAAAATTTCCAGCTTGCGGGCAAGAAGACCAGTGCTATTTGTACTTACCATGGTATCCTGCTCCGCGTAATTAACGACGGCGAAATCATCAAAGTAAAAACCATCGCTCTGGCGATTGAAACCGCTATAGATCCGAAAACCAAAGACGACTTCCGGTTCCCCGATGTATTCGTTCAGACTGATGCGTTCCGCTACCCAGTGTTCGGTATCGATGTAAGCTTGCCCGCCACTTTGTAATTGAGTGTGTATCCCTGTCAGGTTTTGCCAGCTTTGCCCGTCGTCGGTAGAAATGACCGGCTCTACGTAATCATTGTCGGCATCGAATGACCATTTGGCGTTGAACTCCAACCAGGGGTCCGTTGCTTCGCTGAGGTCGATATTATTTGCCGAGGACATCCTGAAAAGGCTGCCCGTTAGTTCGGGAGCGTATTCCTTTTCGGGGGAGTCGGCGTAGGAAAAGTCACCGGAGACGGCATCCAGGTTACTTCGGCTCCAGTCGGCACTGCCGTCACTGATCCAGTTGTCGTTCAGCGTATCAGCGTTATCGGCAAAAAGAACATCTCTGCTGCCGCCGAAGAGGATAAACTCTTGCTCGTCGGTCATCATGTCACCCTGAAACACGGCTACTTTGATAGCCACCGGCTCGTTCAACAAAACAGTTTCGGTCACTAGAAATTCGAAGGGAGTATTGTCGTTGGTGGCAAAAGAACGAGCTTCCAGATCGCCGTAATTCGCACTGGTGGTCACCGGAGTCAGAGTGGGGTGATCCGAACTGACGATAACGGTCACCTCATTTGCAGCCATGGTCATGCCCCGGTTCTTGATCCGAACGTTAAAACTTAATGTTTCGCCCTGAATGAGTTCCCGGCCGTCCGGAAATTCCACGTTCTGTACCCGGCTGAAATCTCCGGCCGCCCAGGCCAGGTACTGCATGACGGGCAGCATTTCCTGAATCCGGTCGCAGATCACGGCAGAAGGTTCCCAGAATTCGTGACCGATCTCCGGGGTATAAGCCACCGTTCCGCCACTGTTCAGGTAATCGTGGGTGGTGCCGGCTCCGTAGTAGTAGATCATGTTTACCCAGTTACCGTAGCCACGGTACTCTGGTGGAGAAAATTCCGAGGCGAATTCTGCGTAGAGGTCGAAGCGATCCAGCTCGTCGTTAAAACCATTAGCACAGAGAAATACATCGCTGTAAGTATGGTTTGAAAAAGCCGTGGCTGGCTGGATGGAATCGGTGAGGTTCCGCACGGTCTGGGTTTCGGGCTCGGAAAATGCGGAGGGACCGTGATACAAATTGGAGCAAGGGTCTGAGCTAGAGCCCTGGGGGTCACTCCACGCGGCGGCGTAGTTGCGATTAAGGTCCACCCCGAAACAATCGTTGCCCTGTTCGCTGCGGTTTTTGCGCCAGAGGCCACCACCATTAGGATTGGTCGTCTGGTTATAAACGTAGCCGTCGGGGTTAACGATCGGGATAAAGAAGATTTCCCGGTTGTCGACCAGGTAAGTGGCCTCGGCATCACTGCCGTAATTTTCCAGTAGCCACCACTGGAAGTAAAGAATAGTTTCCAGCCCCATCGGCTCGCGGGCGTGGGTGAGGGCGTCGTAGTAGACTACCGCTTCACTGCCTGATTCATCAGAGCCGACGTTATCTGAGATCTTAACAGCATAGATTGGACGGTCCTCCACTGAGCGGCCGACTTCAAAGACGTGTACCAGGTCCGGAGACGCTGTTTCCATTTGCGTAATGTGGGCAATCATATCCGCGTAGGAATGGTAGTCGCCCATCTCCCCGGCGTCGAAGTTTTCCAGACCGCAATCGGCGACACGCGCGGAACTTTCGGTGGCCAGTACTTCACGATAATGACTTGTCATATCGTTGACGAGTACCGCGTATTGAATGTCCAGAGCGTCAATGATGGCCAGCTCCCCCTCGGAAACGATTAACTCTATCTTCCCCTGATCCGTAGCGTGGAAATGATCGGCAGCTACGCCATGCTGCGCCAATTGGGGAATTGCTTCCGGCGTGGGCAACAAGATCTTTTGATAGTTTTCAACGGCTTGGGCAAAAAGGGAACAAGCTAACACTGAGGTCAGCAAAGAGAGGAGCAGCTTTTTCATTATCCTAAAGTAGGAACAAATCAGATTTTTCGCAAGCCCGGAGATTCTCCGGTGATCGAACATATACGACGCGGTCTTTGCTTTATCAGATGGAACTATCAATTAGACTTTTCAAATATTAACCCGATAAAAACCCACAAGATGAAAGTGAGTGCAGAAGAAATTGACAACCAGACCCAGGAACGTAATCCGGGCGTAGAATATAAAATGGACCCGGAACCGGAATACATCCGTGACGATTACAAAGGCAGCGAGAAGTTGAAAGGCAAGGTGGCTTTGATCACCGGTGGCGACAGCGGTATCGGCCGCTCCGTAGCCGTTCACTTCGCCCGTGAGGGAGCCGACGTAGCCATCGTTTACCTCGATGAGGATCGCGATGCCAAAAAAACCAAAGAGCTCGTGGAGGCCGAAGGGCAAAAATGTATGCTTTTCAGTGGCGACCAGAGCAAGCCCGAGTTTTGTAAAGAAGTGGTCGACAAAGTGATCAGCAATTTCGGCAAGCTGGATTGTCTGGTCAACAACGCCGCCTACCAAAACCAGATCTCCGATTTTACCGAAATCCCGAATGAGCAATGGAAGCGGACCTTTGCGGTGAATGCCGACGGTTACTTCTACTTCGCCAAAGCTGCTATGCCACATTTGAAGAAGGGCGCGACCATCATCAACACTTCCTCCGTAAATGCTTACGTCGGTATGGGCTCCATGCTGGACTACAGCTCGACCAAGGGTGCGAATCTGGCATTCAGCCGCTCATTGGCCGATCAACTGACCCCTAAGGGAATCCGCGTTAATACCGTGGCCCCCGGTCCGATCTGGACGCCCTTTATCCCCGGCGGTATGAAAAACACCGAAAACTTTGGTAAAATGACGCCGATGGAGCGCCCCGGACAACCCAGCGAACTGGGCCCAGCTTACGTATATCTGGCCAGTAAGGACAGCTCTTACGTTGCCGGGCAGACCATCCACATCAACGGTGGTATGATCGTTGGCGGATAAATTACTCAGCCTCTAACAAAAAATGCCCCTTACGACTCAGTCGTAAGGGGCATTCTTATTAGAAGACATGGCTTGACTAAAACTCAGCATTCTTTAGCTGTGGCTTAGCCCGGCGCGGACGCTTGGGCGTTTCCGCAGCCATTTTCTTGGGGACCACGGGCAACTCAATGCTGCTCGGATATTCCTTAGAATGGTGGATGCGGTTATTAGCGATTACACCCTCACTTTCGTCGTAGTTGTTACCACCCGTATTCAGGTTGCGGGTAAAACGGGGGAAATTACTGCTGCTGATCTCAATGCGGATGCGGTGACCTGGCGCGAAATAGTTCGAAGTCGAAAGCGGGGTCAATGCTACTTTGTAGACCTCTCCCTTTTTCATGAATACCTCTTTGTCGTAGCCTTCCCGGTAGCGGACGCGCTGGATGGTTTCGTCCAAATTGTAGGCTTTGCCGTCGGGGTAGACGTCGATTAACTTGAGGGTTACGTCGGTATCCTTAACATCGGAAGAGAGGTAAATCGTGCTGTTGATGAAACCACTGACCTCCATTCCTTCTTTTAGTGGTTCGCTGGTGTAGACCAGGATGTCATCGCGCAACTCCATCTCCTGTTGGTCGTAGGCACCGCCCTTGACCGCATCGCCCGTACAGCAAACGTTACCACCGTAGGACATCACCGGATTCATGGGGTCGTAGACGAAGCCATCAGAAGCCTCCTTGGCGGGTGGTGTGGTGCTCAGTTTACCGTCGCCATTGCGGGTATTGGCCTTACCGCCACTGGTGAGGTAATAAGTCAGCATTTCGGCGTTGGCCGGTGGCCAGGCGTCGGCCGTTTGCCATTTGTTACTGCCCATGGTGTAGTACTGGACGCGGGGCATTTTCTTGACCATCGGCTGCGGCTCTTCTTTCAGGTAGTGATCGAACCAGGCGTAGATTTGCTCCTCATAGTTCAGGCGGGCGTCGCCCACGCTGCGTTCACCTACGACGGTATTATCCGTTGCCCTGGTGTAAGCACAATGCAAGGTGGGCGCGATGACCAGGTGTTGCTGGTCCCGTACCTCTTTGGCAGCATTCTGGCGCACGTGGTTAAATAGCGCCAGGTTAGGACTGATGGACACATCATACCAGCTGGTGAACCAGAAGGCCGGAACGGAGAGTTCCATATCATCGTGATAAAGTCCACCTTCGTACCACTTGGGGTCATTGGGTTTTCGGGTGATCATTTCCTCGTAGATGCCCTTTGGTCCATTCTGGGCCTTGATGATGTCTTGTACCGGCAAAGTAGCAAGGCCATCGGACCATTTTACCTTCGGGTACTCCGGCGACATATCGTAGAACCGTTGTAAGCGCAGTAGATCCTCGGTTTCAATTCCTTCCGGCAAGCGGGGCCGCATGGGGTCGTGCTGCACGCTGTACAGCCAGGCCGTAAAGAGCATCTGTTGGGCACCGCCACGGTACCAGTTGCCTTGTTCGTAATAGTCACCGATCCGGCCAACGCCGGCACCGTATCCTTGCGGAACAATGGCTTTCAGCGCGGGGTGGTTCAGGGTAGCGGCGGCCATCTGCCATTCGGCGGTACTGCTACAACCCAGTAGGCCGATGTTGCCGTTGCTCCAGTTTTGCTCGGCCAGCCAGGTGAAGGCATCGGCGGCGTCGGTCAGCGGCACACCCAGGATGTCCCATTCGCCTTCGCTGAAGTAGCGGCCGCGCTCATTTTGTACGACGTAGGCGTAGCCCTTTTCTACGGCCTGCATGGCACGTTGGTAGGTACGGGTTCTTTCCTCGCCATCTCCCCAACTGTTGAAGTTATAAGGGGTACGAGAAAAAATAACCGGCACCTTGTTCTTGGTTTTGGGCCGGTAGACGTCGGTGGCGAGCCGTATACCGTCCCGCATCGGGATCATGACCTTCTGCTCGATCACGGCGATCTCTTCCAGCTTTTCGCGGGCGGTTTGCTGGCCCAGCAGGGAGAAGCTCAGGCAAAACAATAGTAAAAAGGCAATTTGTTTCAGCATTTCAATTCAGTTTTGGTTAGAGAGGAAAGATACGAAAGGCTAGTGGATGGAAAGCATACCTTACACCGCTTGGTGTTGGGACGACAAATCAATACCAAATCTTTCGCTTTGGAGGTTGCTTATATTATTGCTGGAGGTCAGCGGTCTCCTTTAGCTGCTCATTAATTAAGTCAGTAAGGTGTGATTATTCTGCTTTCGTTGATGGTAATCGCTGACCCAGCAGCAACGGTGGGCTGCCTGTACTACTATCTGCTCCTGCGCCAGTGATTGGTCGCCCACTGATCCGGTTAATCCTTCTTTACGAAGTATCTTTGCCGGTCAAAGAAAGGCCCCCGCAGCAATTTTGCTCTCGGCTCCTTTCTGCCGCCGACTTTTTATGATCGAAACTTTCCAGCAAAATCCGCTGCTTCTTTTGTTCTGCGTCATGGCGCTGGGTTATGGTTTGGGGGAGATCCGGATCAGGGGTTTCAAACTCGGGGTAGCGGCCGTACTTTTCGTGGGTCTGGCTTTCGGGGCCATCGATCCGCTTTTCTCAGTGCCCCAACTGATCATTTTTCTTGGGCTGACCATCTTTGTCTACACGGTCGGGCTCAGTAGCGCCCCCGCCTTTTTTGCCAGTTTCCGCCAGAATGGTTGGCGAGACGTTTACTTCGCTTTGTCCACCATTGTGCTCTCGGCGGGGCTGGCCTACGGAATGCATTTCTGGTTTGGTTTTGACGCCGCTACCACCGCCGGACTCTACGCCGGGGCAAGTACCAATACGCCCGCTTTGGCCGGCCTGCTTGATGCCATTCAAAAAACCGCGACCGAAGATAATCTCACCGCTATGAGCCAACGGGCCGTGGTCGGTTACTCGCTTTCCTACCCCATGGGCGTGTTGGGCGTTATGCTTTCCATCTATCTCCTCCAGCGGGTTTTCAGGATCAATTACGCCAAGGAGGCGGAGCAACTTCAACTGGATTTTCCTTTGGGGGAAAAACTGATCAGCAGGACTATCAAAGTAGCAATGCCTGCGGTTTACGGAGAGACGATCCGGACCTTCCATAACCGCCATCCGTTTCGGGTCGCATTTGGCCGGATCAAACGAGGAGGGGATACTTTTCTTTCCAACTGGGATACGGTCCTGGAGGCTGGCGATCAACTTGTGATCATCGGCAATGCTCAGACGCTGGCCGAACTAGAACCCCTGATCGGAGAGCCCGCAGAAGATCAGATCACTTACGATCGTTCGATCTACGACGTTCGCCGGCTGTTCATCTCCAATAGTCAGATTGCCGGCAAAACCATTGCTTCTCTCAACCTTGCCGAGCGCTTCAGCCTGGTCATCACCCGGGTACAGCGTGGTGACATGGACGTATTGGCCAATGCCGACACCACCCTGGAACTGGGTGACCGCATTTTGCTGGTTGCCAAACGGGAAGACTTGCCGGAACTCTTCAAAATTTTCGGCAATAGCTACGAAAGCCTCTCCAAGGTCAATCTGCTTTCCTTCGGCCTGGGCATGACGCTCGGGCTGATGCTGGGCATGGTAAACATCTCACTACCGGGCGGCTATAACTTCAACCTGGGTTTCGCCGGAGGGCCCCTGATCATTGCCCTCATTCTGGGCCAATTGCGACGTACCGGCCCGATCGTCTGGACCTTACCCTACGGAGCCAACCTGACCTTGCGACAATTCGGGCTTATCCTTTTACTGGCGGGCATCGGTATCCGCTCCGGCCAGACCTTTTTTCAGACCGTGGCCACCGATCTGGGATGGAAATTGTTCGTTGCAGGCACGATCATCGCGGTTATCTCTACCATTGCTACTTTGCTAGTCGGCTATAAACTTCTCCGGATTCCCTTCAGCTTTCTGGGAGGAATGGTGGGCAGCCAACCCGCCGTACTGGATTTTGCCATCGAGCAGGCCGGCAATAAATACCCGACGATCGGTTATACCCGTGTGCTGCCGGTGGTGCTGATTGGGAAGATTCTGTTTGTACAAATCCTATACAATCTGTTGGGCTAGAAAAGACACAAGACTGCTCGCCGACTTCGTCGTCTCTTAGGAAGGATACCTGATTTTTCGTGTACGCTCATAGGAATGAGTAAGCGTGGGTACACGCGTGCCCATTCCTATGAGCGCAACTGCCAGAGCAGCGTTTCCTTCCTACGCCGTTCCGCAAAGCGAACGCGAGCGTCTTACGTCTTAGCTTTCCGCCGCGCATGCTCCCAGGCATACATCAACCTACTCGCCCAACTACGGTAGGGGCGCCATTTTTCCGCTGCTTCCATAAGTGCCCTGGTCTGGGCGCGGCCCTTCAATTCTTCCAGTCCAAGTAAGTCGACCATGCGGTTGCGCACTACCAGATCGTCCAGGGGTAAGACATCTTCGCGACCGAGCAGGAACATGAGGACCATTTCTACCGTCCATTTGCCGATGCCTTTAATAGGGGTCAGTTTTTGAATGATGGTGTCATCGTCCATACTGTCCCAGTCCACGGAAAAGAGTTTTTCTTCCTGGAAATAGGCGGCCACATTTTGCATGTAATTTGCCTTGCCGCGACTGAGGCCCACGGCGCGGAGATCGGCTTCCGAGAAAGACAGCAACCGCTCCGGTTCCGGATAATGATCGGGGAAAAGCTCCAGAAAACGCCCGAAGATGGTGCCTGCCGCCTTGCCGCTCAATTGCTGGTAGGCGATGGAACGGATGAGGCCGAAGTAGACATCGCCGCCGAAATCGGGCCTTCCTTCTACGGTGATTTTTTCCAGAAGCGGAGCGAGTAAGGGGTCTTGGGCGAGGTGTTGGCGGGCTACTAGGGGAATCATGGTTCGAAGATTTTTCGTTAGCTTGCTTCGTACGTAATTCGCACAATAAGCAATGCTGCAACAAGAAACAAAAAATGAGATCGCTGCCACCTTGGACGAGGCGGCTTTTTCGGCAACGGCCACGGGCCAGATCAGCCAAAATCAGTCCTTTGATCTGGCGGATGCCTACGCTATTCAGGCGGCTTCCCTCGATCGTCGCCACGGTCGGGGTGAAAAGCTGACCGGCTTTAAACTGGGCTTTACCAGTAAGGCGAAGATGGAGCAAATGGGCGTCCATGAGATCATCTGGGGAAGATTAACGGACCGGATGGCCATCGAAAATGGCGGTCAACTGCACCGAAGCAAGCACATTCATCCCCGGGTAGAACCGGAGATCGCCTTTCTCATCGGTAGGCCGATTGAGCGGGCGCTTTCGGTCGATGAGGTAGCCGGCTACCTTGAAGGAGTTGCCGGTGCCCTCGAGATCATTGATTCCCGTTACGAAAACTTCAAATTCAGTCTGGAGGACGTGATCGCCGACAACTGTTCGTCAGCGGCATACGTACTGGGCGAATGGCAGCACCCGACCACTGACGTAGTTAACGTATCTATTGAAATGAAGATCAACGGAGAACTCAGTCAGGCCGGCAGCTCCAGTGCTATCCTGGGCAACCCGCTGGCAGCCCTGGCTGAGATCACCCGTATTTTGAGCGAACAAAAAATCATTATCAAAGCCGGGATGATTATTTTAGCCGGAGCGGCGACCCCGGCGGTTTACGTAAATGCGGGCGACCGGATTGAAGGGACTTTTACGGGCCTCGGTGGAGTAAAGCTGACGGTAAAATAAAGTGACCAGAATCCGGCCCGCGACCTCCAGGTCACGCAAACCCGAGTTAAAAGTAAAAATCTAAACAGAGCGACCTGGAGGTCGCTAGCCAAATGATCGACCATGCCAAAACTCCCACCACCCATCAACTTCAAACAGTGGATTGACGATAACCGTCACTTACTAAAGCCACCCGTCGGCAACAAAGCCATTTACAACGATGACTACATTGTGATGGTCGTCGGTGGGCCCAACTCCCGCAAGGATTATCACCTCAACCAGACGCCGGAATTTTTCTATCAGGTGGAAGGTGACATCACCCTGAAGGTGATTGAAGACGGTGAGCCGCGGGACGTAAATATTCGCGAAGGCGAGGTCTTCTACCTGCCGGCTGATATTCCCCATTCTCCTCAGCGTGGAGCGAATACCGTTGGTCTGGTCATCGAACAAAGAAGACCCGAAGGTACCGATGACGGGCTGGCCTGGTTCTGTGAGAACTGCCACAACAAGCTTTACGAAGAACCCTTTACCCTGAAGAATATCGAGAAGGATATGCCCGTCATATTCGATCGTTATTATTCCAATGAGGAACTGCGGACCTGCGACGCCTGCGGTACCACCATGCAGCCACCGACCTGATGAACTTACGCATCAACGGACATTCTCACCTGCTTCCATACCCGGAGCAAATTCCTGCCTACCTGAAGGAGAAAGAAATCTTTTGGGTAGACGAAGACCGCCAGTACATGCTTCAGAAAAACTGGAAGCGACCGGTTACGGACTCGAGCTTCTTCCTGGATGAAAAACTGGCCTGGATGGAACGTAACCGTCTGGACCACGCCGTTGTACTGAACCTATCCCAGCTCTACGGAAATGGGTTGCGGATACACGATATGAAATACGCCTTGCGGTTCCAAAACGATTTTAACGCCAGGGTACAGCACGATCACCCCACCAAATTTACCTGCGGCTTCGTTGTACACGCCGGTTTCATCGATGGTGCTTGTTGGGAGATCGAACGCTGCGTGGAGGAACTGGGGATGCGGGTACTCTGCCTGCCTACCCATTACATGGATTCGGTAGGCACCTGGCGGGGCATCTTCGACCCGGAGACTGCCCCCATTTTTGAACTCGCCAATAAGTATAAACTGGCCATCGAGATTCACCCCTACGATGGGGAGAAATTCATTCAGCTAGAGAATACTGCCTGGCGCTTTCACCTCGTCTGGATGATCGCTCAGTGTGCCGATGCTTATCATTTTTACACCCTCGACGGACTCTACGACAAGTACCCCGATATCCGGGTTTGCTTCGCTCACGGTGGCCAGTTGAACCACCTGAATATTGGTCGCCGTACCCAGGGTTTTGACGGCCGGCCAGACCTCTTCGAAGGTAAGACTCGCCCCCGCAAAGCGGTTGGTCATCCAAATATTTTCTTCGACACCCTGGTTCATGACACCATTTCGCTTGACCTGATGGTCCGCCGTCAGCAAGGAACCGATCAGATCATCATGGGACTGGACGACCCTTATCCCCTGGGTGAAATGGAAAGCGAACGACAATCTTCCTACCCTGGCAAGTTGCTGGACCTGGCCGTGGAAGAAAAAATCATCAACGAAAAACAACGGGAAGAAATCTGGTGTGATAACGTCATCCGCTGGCTCTGCGGAACGGAGCAAACTGATTTTCTGAACCGAATAAAAGCTAATAATGAGTAACGACTCCAATGTGATTGCCGCCGCCAAAAGGCTACGCGAAGCCAGTATCAGTGGCCAGGTATGTGCTCCGATCCGTGAACTGATCGGAAGTGCCGACCTGGGGAAAGCCTACGCCGTTCAGGAAATCAACAGCCGGTTAAGAGTCGAAGAAGGCGCCCGGCCAGTTGGTAGTAAGATTGGGCTGACCTCCCCGGCGGTGCAACATCAACTCGGTGTGAATCAACCGGATTTTGGCTTGCTCTGGAACGATACCGAAGTGGTGAATGGCGGCGAGATCTCGGTTCGCAAAATATTGCAGCCGAGGGCGGAGGCCGAGGTCGCTTTTGTCCTGGCCAAAGACCTGACCGCAAAACGGTTGACCTCCGTTGACATTATATCCGCCATCGACTACGCTCTGGCTTCCATTGAGATCGTCGGCAGCCGTATTAAGGACTGGGACATCCAGATCACCGATACCATTGCGGATAATGCTTCGGCCAGTCACTGGGTCGTAGGTCATCGCCCGGCAAAGCTCTCCGCCCTGGACCTGATCAACTGTAAGATGAGGATGACAAAGAATGATGAAGTCGTCTCCCAGGGTTACGGTAAGAATTGTCTCGGCTCTCCGATCAATGCCACGCTTTGGCTGGCCCGCCAGATGGTGAGTATCGGCAAACCGCTCCGGGCTGGCGATCTGATCCTTTCGGGCGCCTTGGGTCCGATGGTGAGTGTTAAGGCTGGCGATCGGTTCAGTGCTACAATTGAAGGACTGGGAGAAGTAAGCGTTCGGTTCGGGGAGTAGAGTTTGCTGCCTTGAAGCTACCTGGAATACGCCGCTCTCCGAGCGGCTATCAAGAAATCACCCGGAATACGTCACTCTCCGAGCGGCTACCAAAGTATGATTTCTAGCCGCTCGGAGAGCAGCGTACTCCAGAATCTAAAATCATTGTTATGAAAACTACCAACAAAGTCCTCGCCGATAAAGCCCGGCCCCTGGGGAATTACCCTCACGTAAAACGGGTGGGAGACTTCATCTACGTCTCCGGTACCAGTAGCCGACGCAAGGACAATACCCACGTTGGAGCCGAACAGCGAGCAGACGACAATTGGCAGCTGGACATCCGTGCCCAAACGAAAGCCGTTATTGAAAACATCGGCGAACTCCTGGCCAGTGCCGGTGCCGATCTATCCCACCTGATAGACATTACCACCTTCCTGGTGGATATGAAAGATTTTAGTGGGTACAACGAGGTTTACGGCACTTTCTTCAACCACGATACCGGCCCCACCCGCACTACGGTTGCCGTACACCAATTGCCCCATCCGAATTTGTTGATCGAGATTAAGGCGGTAGCTTATTTGCCTTTGTAAAGTTCAGGACGGAGCCTAGGGTCGATCCCGGTGCATATCGGGACGGTCCGAGGTACTCGTAAAAGCGGCCAACGTAACACTCGGACCAGAGGTCCTTGACCCTGGATTTCTAACAATATATTAAGATGAAAAAAAACAAAATAGCCATCGTAGGTCCCGGCAATATTGGCACCGACCTGATGATCAAAGTGATCAGAAACTCTACGCAACTGGAGGTATGCGCCATGGTAGGCATCGATCCAGAATCAGACGGGCTGGCGCGCGCCAGGCGAATGGGTATTATGACGATTTCGGACGGGCTCGCCGGACTGGAAAAAAGGCAGGAGTGGAAAGAAATCAAACTCGTTTTTGACGCCACCTCGGCCAAGGCCCATCACTACAACTGGAGCATTGTGGAAAAATACCCGGATAAACGGATTGTGGACCTCACTCCGGCAGCCATCGGACCGTTCCTGGTGCCGCCGGTTAACTTTTCTGAGGTTAGTGATGTGAGAAACGTGAATATGGTGACCTGTGGCGGTCAGGCAACCATTCCGATGGTTGCGGCCGTAAATAGAGTTGCGAAGGTCCATTACGGAGAAATTGTAGCTTCCATTGCCAGCCGCTCGGCCGGGCCGGGAACCAGAGCGAATATTGACGAGTTTACCGAAACCACCGCCCGGGCGATCGAAGAAGTTGGAGGTGCCGAAAAGGGTAAGGCTATCATTATACTCAACCCGGCAGAACCGCCGGTTGTGATGCGGGATACCGTCTTTACCCTCAGCGACGCGGACGATCGGGAAGCCATTCGCCGGAGTATCCACGAAATGGTGGCCGAAGTGCAGCAGTACGTACCCGGCTATACGCTCCACCAGGAAGTGCAATTCGACGATATCTCCGCCGACGCGCCGGTCTACATCGAAGGACTTGGCCACCGCCACGGATTAAAAACCACCATCCTGCTTCAGGTCATCGGAGCCGGCCATTACCTCCCGGAATACGCCGGTAACCTCGACATTATGACCAGTGCCGCCCTGGCCACCGGTGAGAAATTAGTAGCCCTTAATTCTTGATCATGCATCCACTTTACCTGCAAGACGTAACGCTGCGCGACGGCATGCACCCCATCCGCCACCAGTACTCCAAACAACAGATCAAGGACATCGCCATCGCGCTGGACCGCGCCAAAGTAGATGCTATTGAAGTAGCCCACGGTGACGGACTTTCCGGCGGCAGTTTCAACTACGGGTTCGGTGCCCACTCCGATTGGGAATGGCTGGAAGGGGTTGCCGAAAATCTGACCCACGCCAAACTGACCACCCTGCTGATCCCCGGCATCGGGACAATCGACGACCTGAAAAAAGCTCGTGATCTCGGAGTAGTTTCCGTACGGGTGGCCACCCACTCTACCGAAGCCGACATCTCTGCCCAACACATCGAGGCCGCGCGAAAACTGGATATGGACGTAGCCGGCTTTCTGATGATGGCCCACATGAATGATCCGAAAGGTCTCGCCAGTCAAGCCCGACTCATGGAAAGTTACGGGGCCCAATGTGTTTACGTGACCGACTCGGCCGGGGCTTTATTGCTGGATGGCGTACGCGATCGGGTGAAAGCGTTTCGGGACATACTACAACCGGAGACGGAGGTGGGCATTCACTGTCATCACAATCTCTCTCTGGGTGTTGCCAATACCATCGTCGCGCTGGAGGCGGGGGCTAATCGCCTGGATGCCTCCCTGGCCGGTATGGGGGCGGGGGCCGGTAACTGCCCGCTGGAAGTATTGGTCGCTTGTCTCAAAAAGATGGGCCAGCATCCCAACGCCGACCTGTTCGAACTCATGGACCTGGCCGATGATGTAATCCGTCCGCTCCAGAGCAGGCCGGTACAAGTCGATCGGGAAACCCTTTCACTGGGCTACGCCGGGGTCTACTCCAGCTTTCTGCTACATTCGGAGCGAGCTGCGGAAAAGTATGGACTGGATACCCGGACCATACTTAACGAATTAGGCCGTCGGAAGATGGTTGGTGGGCAGGAAGATATGATCGTTGACGTAGCCTTAGACATCTTGAAAAAACGGAAGAACTGATCCATGCAAACGATCCAAAATTACATCGGCGGGAAATTGGTCGCCCCGGCTGGCGGAAATTACCTAGATCTTTATGATCCTGCTACGGGGCAGGTCTACAGCAAGGTCCCTGACTCGGATGCCGGTGACGTTGAACGGGCCGTGATTGCCGCAAGAAAAGCATTTCCCGCCTGGTCCGCTACCTCGGTGGATAATAGAGCCAGAATTATGGAAAGGATTGCGGACTTCATAGAAGCAAAGCTGGATAAACTGGCCGAAGCCGAATCGCTGGACAACGGTAAGCCAGTCTGGCTGGCCAAACAAGTGGATATTCCACGCGCCTCGGCCAATTTTCGCTTCTTTGCCCGCGCTATTACCCAGTTTTCCAGCCAGGCTCATGAGATGACCGACGCGATCAATTACACCTTACGACAACCACTGGGGGTAGTAGGTACTATCTCTCCCTGGAATTTACCCCTCTACCTGTTTACCTGGAAAGTAGCGCCCGCCCTGGCTGCCGGTAATACCGTGATTGCCAAACCTTCGGAAGTGACACCACTGACGGCTTACCTGCTCGCCGAGATTTGTGTGGAGGCCGGATTACCACCGGGTGTGTTCAACATCATCCACGGAGATGGAGCCAAAGTAGGCGCGGAGATCACTCGCCATCCGGCTATTAAAGCGATTTCCTTTACGGGCAGTACGCGGGTAGGTGCGGAAATTGCCAGAGTAGCCGCGCCGGTCTTCAAAAAGCTTTCCTTGGAAATGGGGGGCAAGAACCCGAACATCATCTTCGCTGACTGCGACTACGAGCGGATGCTGGACACCACCGTGCGTTCCTCATTTGCCAACCAGGGGCAGATCTGCCTGTGTGGGTCCCGGATATTCGTGGAAAGGCCAATCTACGAACGGTTCAAAGCGGATTTTATAGCCAGGACCAAAGCCCTGAAAGTCGGTCACCCCTCCGATGATTCCGTGAAGCTGGGGGCGGTGGTTTCCAAACCGCACTACGATAAAGTACTCTCCTATATCGAAATCGCCAAAGAAGAAGGCGGTACGATTCTGGCCGGCGGACACGCCGTACATCCCCAGGGCTTCGAAAATGGCTGGTACATTGCTCCCACCATCATCGAAGGGCTGAGTGCCGATTGCCGGACCAATACAGAAGAAATCTTTGGCCCCGTAGTAACCATCATGCCCTTCGATACTGAGGCCGAAGTGCTGGATTACGCTAACGGTACCGATTACGGCCTGTCCTGTACCATCTGGACGGAACACCTCAGCCGGGCCAACCGTATGGCCAAAGAAATTCACGCCGGCATCGTGTGGGTCAATACCTGGTTACAACGGGACTTGCGAACGCCGTTCGGAGGGGTAAAGAATTCGGGTGTCGGGCGAGAAGGTGGCTTCGAGGCTTTGCGGTTCTTTACGGAGGCCAAGAATGTTTGTATACGCTATGGCTGAAAATATCAAGGCTGATTTTGCAACAGGAACATTGCTACTTTGTTAGTCTAATTAATGAATATCCGCTTTATCCCCCAGGAAGAAATTGATCGCCAGCTCTATAACAGCTGCGTCCACTTCGCCACTAACGGCAGCATTTACGGCTACGACTGGTGGCTGAACAATACGGCCCGCGATTGGGACTTGCTCGTAGAGGGTGATAAATACGTTAGTGCGCTGCCTTTACCTAAGACAAAAAACTGGCTCGGCCGCTTGCAACTGGAGCAGCCCAGGCTGGTACCGGAGCTGGCCCTTTATTCCGTGAAACCGCTGAGTAAGAAAAGGGTGGCCAGTTTCTGGGAAGCGGTACCCGCGGAGTTCAAAAGGGGAAGTCTGACGTTGGAACCCTGGTCGATTCCCGACGAAAAAACCCGCTTCCAGCTCACCGAAGCTACCGGCAGCGTACTGGATCTGAGCAGACCCTACGAAGAAGTCACCGACAACTTCGATCCCGCCTGGTTCAACGAACTGGCCAAAGCCGAGTTGGCGGACCTGATGCCCACCGGAAATCTCAAACCGGAGCGAATCGCCGCGCTATACCGCGATTTTCACGGGGCCGGGACGGAAACGGATTGGCATTTTCACGCCATGCAGCGCCTCATGTACCAGACCTTGCACCGGGGCTGGGGTGGGCCGTGGGGCATTCAGACGCGGGAAGGAGAGGTCTTGGCGGCCGTTTTTCTCATTTACAGTCACGGACGGCTTTTCCCCTTGGCTAAAACGGTCACCGAGGTAGGAAAAAAAACTGGTGCCGAAGCCAAGTTATGGGACAACATTCTGCACGCTCATTGCGGCCGGCCGTTACGCATCAAACGGGAAGAAATCCCCTATATCGGAGAAACGGAAAAAAACTAAAAACGCACGCCAACCAAAAAGCTGCCGGCCCAGGACCATTCATTCGTCCCGCCGAATCGACCGTCCGGGAATCCGTGAAACTTGGTGCCCAGGTAGAGGTAATCCAGGGTGGCCGTGAGACCGAAACGGGTACTCAGCGGCAGATTGCGTTCACTGACAATACGATTGTCCTCAGTTGGGTCATCCATGCCGAAATAAGGAGCCACTGCAGCGGTAAACATCAGGTTAAAACTATAGGTGCGTGGGGCAACGTGGTAGGCCAGGCCCACCGGAACCATAAGGTGCCACAAACGCTGATTGCCGACTCCGGGAGCGTCGGCATCGTAATTGAAGGTTTGTAAGTGCAGCCCTAGCAAGGGGGAAATCCTGCTCTTGCCGTAGAGCAGATCGAGGCCCAGGCCATAGCCGGTTTTGCCGGCAAAGGCTGCGGTGCCGTCGGTGGCCACTTCATCGTCGACTCCCAGGATGGCGATTTCCGCATAACCTTCCAGCTGAGCGAATAATTGATTTTTGGGCTGCCAAAGTAGCAATGCCGGTAAAAGGAGAAAAGGTAAAAGCCAGCGACGCATCGGAGAGGTTTTGGTTTTCAAGGACGTTAAATAAGCCTGAATAGTTTTCGTTTTGCTATCACCAAAAGCATTCTTAAGTTAACAAAGTTGAAATTAAGCCGTAGATAAGGCAATTGGATGTAAGCGACAAAGCGTTTTATTCGCAACTTTAGCCTTTATTCACGTTATAGACTTAACAAGCACTAAGGTCCGCTACCTACCAAAACCTTTAATCACGTCATGAAACAAGCACTGCAAACACTGTTACTTTGCCTACTGGCTACGGCCGGTTTCGCGCTGAGTGCACAAAATACTGAAGATCGCAACCTGCAGTATATCGAACGATTTAAGGATATCGCCATCCAGGAAATGGAGCGAGCCGGTATTCCCGCCAGTATCAAACTAGCCCAGGGCTTACTGGAAAGCGGCAGCGGAACCTCTTATTTGGCCCGTAATGCCAATAACCACTTTGGAATTAAGTGCGGTAGTAACTGGAATGGCAAGGAAGTCTACCGCGAAGATGATGACTACGACGATAAAGGGAAGTTGATGAAAAGTTGCTTCCGGGGTTACCGCAATGCTAACGCCAGTTTCGTTGCCCACAGTGAATTTTTGCGTGATCCGAAAAAGGCTTTCCGCTACGGTTTCCTGTTTCGCCTCAACCCCCAGGACTACGAGCGTTGGGCCGAGGGACTGCGCCGCGCCGGTTACGCCACCGATCCTGCTTACCCCGAAAAATTGATTAGCCGGATCGAGAAGTACAACCTCGACCAGTACGACCGCCTACCGATTAGTGACGATAACTTCGTGGCGGACGATGAAGACCAAAACGGTGGGGTGACCCGCCCCGGTACGATCACCCGCCCCGGCCGGGTGCCTGCCAACCCACCTCCTACGGACGTTGACACCCCGATTGAAAACCTGGTTACCGGTTTTCTGAATACCAACGACGTCACTTTCTTCGTATCTGACGAGGCCATTAGTGTAGACGAGGTGGCCCGCCGGGTAGACATCAGTTTGCGTAAGCTGATCGAATACAACGAGCCTATCTCCAGTGGCGGCCAGCAGGTGTTGCCCGGCCAACGGGTATTTATCCAAAAGAAGCGCAACAGCTACCGGGGAAAGGATAAATACCATACCATGCAAGCCGGTGAAACGTTACAGGAGATCAGCGATCGCTACGCTATCCGGATGGACAAGTTGCTGAAGCGTAACCGTTTGATCTCTCCGGATCAGCGCGTCGCTCCGGGCGAGCAGATCAAACTGCGTGGCAGCAAAGTGAAGACTGCGCCCCGTTTGGGTGGTGCTCCGGCACCAACCCCGGAAAACCCCAGCATTCCTACGGATGCGGACGGTAATCTCGACCTGGATACGGATTCCCCAACTATTCCGCCGGTTACTCCGGACCCAAACCCAGCGGTGACTCCCCAGCCTTCTCCGCCGATACCTAACCCGGATATCGGCACCGGGCAACCAGACTTCGGCACTCCGTCACCAAACCCTGCTCCACCCAACCCACCGGTGACCGAACCGACAGACCCACCATATACGCCACCCTCAACTCCGCCTCAACAGCCGACGGTAACACCGACGCCACAACCGACGGTGACGCCGCCCGTTACTGAGCCTCCGGTGGCGGCGACCAAGTTTCACAGCGTCGTAAAGGGAGATACCCTCTACAACATCAGCCGCCGTTACGGACTGACGGTAGATCGGCTCAAGCAATTGAATGGTCTGACCTCGAATACGATCTCGATCGGTCAGCGATTGCAGGTTCAGTAAAAAAAAACCGGGCGGTATCACCGCCCGGTTTTTTTTATTTTGCCGAACTCGTAAATCTACTCTTTCTGCTTTGGAGGCAGGTCAAAATCAAATTCAATCCAAACCATTGAGCTGAATATCCCATTTGGTAAGGCGCTAAACGGAGCAAGTGGACGGATTGCCGATTATAAGTCTTGGATAGTTAGGATGTCGATCATTCCAATATGATTGAGGACTTATGCCAAGCCTGAGAAGCGATTGATAATGCTTAGCTTTGTCTAGTTCATTTAAGCATAGTTTATGTCTCGTATCCTCACCACTCTTTTTATCAGTTGTCTGCTTTGTGGCCTGCCTGCTCAATACATCGATCACATTCAGGAGGATGAGGGTGGCTCTTTTTTCGGGGTGCGTGGTGGCCTCAGCATCGGCACCCAAAGCTGGAGCGGATTTGAGATGAACCCGCTTTTAACTTACCACGGCGATGTCTTTTTAGAGACCCTGCCGGAAAACGGGCGTTTTAGCCTATGGGCTTCTTTGGGATACCATATTCGGGGAAGCCGAATTCAACAACGCCGGGTTTTTGACCTGAGTGGTAATCCATTTCAGGCCCCGGGAGAAAGCTTTCAGTTTCAGAATGCCTCCCTGGCCGTTGGGGGAAAATCCGTTTTCGCTTACACCAAAATTGCCGACGTTTACTATACGATCGGACTCCGCCTGGATTACACCATCGACACCAACCTCGATGACTATAATGACCTCAGCGAAGGGGCCAATTCTCAGTTTCGCGCTTTCTACCCTTTCGATACTTATGAATTCATAAACCGAATCAATTACGGACTGACTTTTGGGGGTGGTGTAGACATTCCTTTGAGTGATAAGATCGGAGTGGTTCTTCAGGTAACCGCTCAGCCGGATTTCAGTCTCCAGTATAATCAACCGGCGATAGATAACGTAGCTTCGCCTTTCCAGCAGGGGCAAAACGTGACCTTGCCGGAACGTAAGATCCGTAACTTCACCCTCGAGGTTTCCGCCGGCTTCCGTTTCCTGCGGAAAGTGCAGTACATTGATTAATGGCTACGGGAGCGGGAATCCTGTCGCTGTTAGGGACGCTGAAAAATGGGGTACTCGACTTGCTGTATCCTCAGCTTTGTCCTGGCTGCGACCGTAGCCTGTCCGGTAACCTCTCCGACCAATATCTCTGCCTGGCCTGTACGGCGGAATTGCCCTTCACCAATTTACACGAATTGGTGGAAAATCCGGTTACGGACAAGTTTGCCGGCCGGCTAAGGCTGCGCTTCGGCGCTTCAATGCTATACTATCGGAGTGGTTCCCTTACCCAGCGGATGATCGTCGGGTTCAAGTATCAAAAGCGGTCCGATATCGCCGTCGGCCTCGGTCGCCTTTACGGCCAAGAATTAAGGGAAGTAGATGTGTTAAAAGATTTGGCGGGGATCATTCCCGTTCCACTTCATCCGAGTCGCTTCCGGCAACGAGGCTACAACCAAGCGGAAAAGATCGCTACCGGGCTGGCGGAAAGTATGAACGTAGCCGTATTGAAAAAAGCCCTGAAGCGCAATACCTTCGAAGTCTCTCAGACCAAAAAAGGCAAAGAAGAGCGATTCACGAACGTGGAAGAAACTTTTAGCGCCGGGGCCACTGACCTGAATGACCAGCACGTACTGCTCGTCGACGACGTACTCACCACCGGTGCTACCCTGGAGGCCTGTGCCGAAGCTTTGCTGGCCAAATACCCCCGGGTCATCATCAGCATTGCTACTTTGGCAGTCCGCGAATAAATTCTTTGGGCGGGGTTAAACAATTTGCCTTTATACCGATATTGGCGTTAAAATTTGGGGAAATCGATTTAATTCACTATAATGTTCTATTCGCTAACCCGTCCAAACCCAACTGAATGAATTTCTTCGCTCTTCGCTCTTCGCATTTGCCTTAACTCTAGCCTTTGGACTATTTTCCCAATCAGGAAATTTATCCCATTGCGGTATTCCAGCGGACACGACAATATCAAATAGTCCGATCGATTCTGTATTATACGATAGGTTTGACAATTCTTATAATCTCTTCGAGAAGTTAGGAACAATGCAATTTGGCAATTCTTCGGAAAACGTAGTTCCCCCGTTCTTTAATATAGCATATTTTGGCACTCCAGACCCTGTTTTCGAAGTGGTAACTGATGCTGCACTTATGGGTTTGGAAGATAGGATTATACGTCGCAATATTGAAGACGTGTGTTTCAATAAAGATAGTGAAGTCAATGTTCTAGTCCTTTTTATTGATTTCACTGACCCTGATGAAACGTTATTGGAAGAAGCGGGATTCGGACTCAATATCATTCCTGCTAATTTTGCAAACCAAATTATAGCTGTTTCTTCACCGTACTACAGTCCTTTAACGGACGATCTGGATTGCCCATACCTGCTTCATGGGCGGCCTTTTCTGAAAATCAATGGAACTTACGTTGTTAATCCGGAGCTTCCCGATATGTACATAATTTTTAACACTGGGTTAAATAATGCTGCCTGCCCAAATATCACGTATAATACAGACTTAACGACAACCAACATTGGCGGATGTGAAATTGATCTGTTTTCAGAGGTTTTACATAATGGAATGCATGGACTGGGCTTTTTATCAAGGGCCAATAGTAGTAGTTTTTACTCGACTCTTGATTCTAGGATCGTGATCGAGGATTTAAATTCTGGAGTCGTCGCGGACTTATTACAAAATGACATTAATGGTAATGATGGGTGTCTGATCATTAATCCTCAATTGGCTACGGCCTTAACTGATAATTGTACTGGTAATACCTCGGATTTAAGCGTAAGGATAGGGCCAGGCGATAATGTGCTGGCATTGAACGGTACTCAAATATTTGTAAACGATCAACTATCTCATTTATCTAATTTAACTGCATGTAACGGTAACGGAGTGGATTATGTCATGGAGCCTTTTTCGGGTACCGGTCAGGTGAATCGAGAGTTGTCTGATGAAGAATGGAGAATTCTTTGCGAAATAGGCTATGAAATTATTGGCGATGTTTCGTGCGGCGAAAATGCCTGTTTTATTGCCCCGAGTTATAAAATAGGAGCGGACATTAATGCCGACCATAACGAATGTACGCTTTTTTTAACTACCTGCGGTGCGGAAGAAAGTTCAATGAATCTAAGCGATGTTCTTGACAATACTGCAACCCTAGATGGCCTAACTTTAGGAACTCCCTATTTGGCCGATCCTGCTTTAGCACCCTTTGTAAATTTAACGGTCAATAATGACGTTTTGACGGTGTCGGTCGACCCGGACTTGCCAATAGCCCCGCTCCAAATTAATCCGTCATTCAGGCTTTTAATTCCGTTTAGCGGTTGCGACGGGTTGAATTATTTGAGTGAGGTCAGCGTTTTTCCAGATCAGTATTGTTTGGATTGCGATGATGTTGTCAATTTAGGTTGCGATATTTCTTGTTACGGCGATTTCAATGAATTTGAGTTTGATCCAGCTATAAGCTACGTGCAAGCTTTGTTAGGTATCCAAACGTATGCGTACGGTGATGATCCAGAACGAATTTCTAGTACTGACGTCGTAAGCTGTTTTAGTAATGAATACATGTGGAGAATAGGAGCCAGTAATACGAACGGCGAATATTATGGAGAGTATGGAGTTTTGCCACTAAATCAGCCCGTACTACCAGGGTGTTCAATAGATTTAAATTTTGACTATGCCTTGGACGCTGGAATGGAAGCTATTCTTTGGGCTAGTGAAAACCCAATCTGCGATGTATTTAACTCAACGATGCCTTTTGGCACCGATGTTACTCAAACAATGACATGTAATGATGGTGTAATCTTTGCTCCTGAATTACTGGATGAGTTTCCCAGCAATCTTCCTCCTAATGGTAATGGTTTAGGTTTCTGCCCGATACCGAATTTGACAACCGTTACAAACACTTACACAAACGAGAGTCTGGTGCAGTGGAATTTTCTCACTTTTCTTTTGCCGGAAACTGAAGGAGGGGTACCAGATGAAACCTATTATGATTTACTTATCGATAATATCGAAGTCAATTTGAATTGCCCGCCTGGTTTGACAATCACCGAAAACAACGCAATAAATATTTGTGTGGGCCAACAGGCAATGATTCAATATCAGCTTTGTAGCGCGGAGATCGAAAATAGTATAACAGTTACCCATTCTTCGGTAAATTCCGATGTTACGATAACTGCTAATAATACCAACCCAATAGTGGTACCTTCAAATACTTGTATTGACGTGATCATTGACGTTGAAACAGCGGGTACGATCAATACTGGAATATTCAGCGTTCAGTCTGATTTCATCGTTAATTCGCCCTGTGGTGGAACGCAAACGATTTCCCGAACGGTTGATGTCAACGTAAATGATTGTGTTTTTAACTGTATTCCTAATAATGCCTTGGTCATCGGCGATGATGAAAGCTGTATAAAGTTGTCAGAACTGATTGCGGGTTGTGGCAGTGGCGATCAAATGCCACCTAATGCATTTGGCGATGATCCAGGGGAAGACGTGTTAGTCATTACCGGTCAATTGTGGGTCGATATTGACTACGAACTCACCAATTGTGAAATAATTATGCAGCCTGGGTCAAACATACTTATTCAGGATGATATTTTTAGTCAAGAAACAGGGCCGAGACTTAGGGTTAATAACGTTGACAATAATGGAGGAATCCACGGTTGTGATGAATTGTGGGAAGGAATTACCGTGAATTATGGTTGGATAGAAATGACGGGCTCGATAATTCAGGATGCCGTACACGCTATTTACACCTCTAAACGACCCATTATTGATGTACGGTCATCGGAGTTTATCGACAATCACATTGCTTTCAAAACAGAGGAAACGCTATATCCGGCACTCGATTTAACAGGGTTTTACGGTAACGAAGTATATAAGAAGAACAATTTGCTTCCTTCACATCCGGCTCAAATTGTAGATACTTACATAACGCCATTTGCGGCAATCGAAATTAATGATGTCACATCTGATTTAACTATCGGTTTAGCTAATAATGCTAGTCTGAATGACTTAAATCGTATTCACGGTATATTAAATGGTGTTATTTTGAACGGCGCGCAGGCCGACATTGTAAGAACTATGTTCTACGACATTACGGATGATAATAACGCACCGTTCGACATGACTGGCTATGCCATCAATGCGCGCTCCGGAGCTTACGATAGCCGACTGTTTATTGATGGGACCATCTCGCAAGGACCGATTAGCCCCACCCCTGGAAATACTTTCACTAATTGTGACGTAGCGGTACGTAGCCAGGGTGTAAGGACGGAAATAATAAATGCTTCCGCCAGAAACGGGCAGTCCGGCTTTATTGCGGCGGACTATATGGATATGCCGATCAGCATATCGAATAGTTTAATCAGCAATTACCGGAAGGGCATCATTCTTTCCAATTCCGGCATTAGTGGAAACGTAGATATTGTTGAAAACACGATAGTTTACAACCAAGGTGGAGCTGGGGCATTTATCGGTCTACAAGTTTTCGACACCGGAGATACTCCGACCGGATTGGAAAATCTGATCTTTGACAATACGATTGGTGCCATCAACAGCAATGGTATCGGTATCCAACTCTTTAATGCTTCGGGCTACGACGTAACCACCAATGAAATTGGCTTTGCTTTGCCGAATGATGAATTTATCGGCATTGAAGTTGAGGGTGGCTATGATAACCGGGTTACGAATAATATCATCAGTGGCCGGAACCAACAGTTAGGGATCGGTATCAGTCTTTCCCCAATTTCTAACGCCAGCCAGGAAGGTTATGTCTTTTGTGATAATACTATTGAGGACTTACGTACCGCGTTTAACGTTGAAGGCAGTTGGACGGGGATAAGTATCATCGGCAACACCTTCCGGGGTGACCTTTTCAACGGTATCCGCTACGGGGAGAACGTGCTGGAGATGTCCGCACAACTTCTCAATGGGAACGTTTGGGAAACGCAGACTTATCCAGGGAGTGGTCTTTTGCATGACATAGCATTAGGCTCAGTAAATGATCCAGCGGTATTCTTCGATCAGCAACGCTACGAAGTTTCGAATATTGAAACCAATACGACATTACCCAATAATGAGGTTACGATTACTAATTATCCGTTCTTTGAAAACTTTTGGTACGAGGAGCTGAATGAATCTAGCGAAGATTGCCCTAATTTTCAAGGACAACTAGAAAGGGACAAGGCCAAGTACGACAGTATCGGAACAATGGAAGCCTCCGGGGTTGCGACATCGGATTACGTTTGGAATATGCACGCTTCCCTTTGGTCGAACCTACTGCACCACCCCGACTCTTTTAGTATATTCCTCAATGATTACTACCGGGATTCAGTAGCTACCGGAGATAAGGCGTTGGTTGAAATGGACTTTGCGATGCGTAATATCGCGGAACTTTTTCCCAGTATCAGAGCGGATAGAGCAAGAAACTGGGAAATTATCGACGAGCTAAGACTAGAACTTTTATTGCAGGATAGTCTGGAATCGATCGGGCAAGGAGATTCGCTCTACCGCGCAACCCTGGTCGATTCTATCGGTCAGTTAAAAACGAACAGTCAGGCATTAAACGAAGACCTAAATTACCTAAGGAAAAGAGAGGCGGGCTTCGTACACGAATTCGCGGAGCGGCTCAGCTGTCAACCGTGGCAGGAGGACTTGCAATTCGCGCAGCTATATGCTTTGGAGAGCGCCTACGGGCTGACCAACTGGAACCCCGGGGCCGTTGAAGCCGACCTTTTGGCCATCGCGGCTGAATGTCACTGGAAAAATCCGCTATCGGTGGCGACCGCCAGACACTTGCTTCGTAAACACTTCCCGAATGTCTCTCTACCCGCAAGTGATTGCGGCACGAATGGGGCATCTGAGTCATCCGGCTTAACTAACGATTTTAAGCAAGATATAAACCTGGATGAAGTCATCTTCGAAGCGTTTCCCAACCCCGCAACTGAAGGCTTTATTAACGTCAGTTTAGATGGGCTTTTAACCAGCGGCAAACTAAGGATATTTAGTCAGCAAGGTCAGTTGTTGTACGCTTCGGAAATTGAAGGAAATAATTTCAACGGTTCTACCAGCTACCAAGAGGAAATTCAATTGAATTATAGCGGCATTGTCTTTATCCAGTTTCTTGACAAAAATGGTAACAGTCATATCCGTAAAGTAGTGTTGTTATGATAAGGGGCGTTATTCTTTTAATAATCCTAATATCATTGTCAAATATTACCAACGCACAAATATTCGAAGACCAAGGGTTTGCGGATAAGTGGTATATGGGTAGTGGTATTTTGGATGTGTCTTCCGCTTCGGTGGATTATGATACCGTTTTTAACGGCATGCGGGTTAGTGGTTCTACCAGTTCGATAAATTATGACGATTCAGGAATAGTTTACGCGACGAATGGCAATACCATTTATTCATATCCTGGAGGGAAAATTACCGGTGCGGATAGCCTTAGCTATCATCCATCCACCGGTGACTCGGGTGATGCTTGGTTGATTGCCGGGATGCCCTCACCGGATTTATGTCTGATTCTCCCCACTCTCGAGCCGGAGCAATTCAGCGTATTCCACATTGGTGTCGAACGGATTTTCGTTAACGGGGAACCGACCCCAGACGCGCTTTTACCCCACCTATTCCAAACCACGGTCACCCGGCAAGCCGGCCCACCCTACGGCACGGTAACGGAAAAGCGTAAGATCGTTTTTACCGATACGCTCGACCAGGGGCTGGCCGCTGTACGTCACGGCAACGGTCGAGACTGGTGGCTGATGCTAAACAGCCGAACGCGGGAAGAACAACACCTGCTGCGCTACGGCCCGGAGGGCATAGATTCCGTCGCCACCTATGAGTTCGACCACGACCTGAACACTACTGACGGTATCGATACCCTACGATTAGGCCCCGGGGAATCTCTGTTTTCGCCCGACGGTAGTTTGTTTGCTAAGATTAAGTATACGGTTCCTAGTGATACTACACTAGAAAGATGGGTAACCGTATATGAGTTTGACCGCTGTACAGGTGCTTTCGAGGAATGGCTGGATTTTAGAATACCGGACGGAGAAAACTGTTGCGTTGTTCCTCAGAGTTTAGCCTTTTCTCCCAACGGTCGTTATTTGTACGTTAGCACCGGGGGAGAATTGTACCAGTATGATTTGCTAGTGGATGACGTAGTCGGCTCGGCAGTGCAAATTTTCGATTATTACCAACAGCCCGAACCCGATTCTAATAGCTTTCTGGCCGTCCTTGAATCTATTCGCCTTACGCCCTCCGGACACTTATTGGTCGGCTTGGCCGGGACTACCCGCTATATGCATTCGATCAGGCATGCCAATCAGCCTGCTAAGGATAGCACAGACTTGGTTTGGAAATTTTTAGATAGTCTAAGTCTCATCTCCGGTTACCTCCCCAACTTACCCAACTACTCCCTGGGCCCCGCCGAAAACTCGCCCTGTGACACCCTCGGCATCGACTATCCGCCCCCCCTCGCGGCTTTTGAGTATGCCGTGCCGGGGCAGGACAGCAGCCTGGTCAATTTCTACGATTCCAGCAGTGTCTACGTAACGGACTGGTTTTGGGAATTCGGTGATGGTAACACTGGTGAGGGGCCTTTCCCGGTTTACCAATACGATAGTCTTGGGGCTTACGAAGTATGTCTCACGGTTTCCGCGCCTAGTGGTAGTGATACGCGCTGTCGCTGGCTTTATTTGGGGGTACCACCGACTAGCAATAACCAGGAAGTGTTTTCTTTTCGGCCTTTACACATCTACCCAAATCCAGCAAGGGACCGCTTTTACGTAGCACTCGGTCCGGGTTTTCGTGGCGGTACCTTGTCTATATTCAATTCCCTCGGAGTTGCCGTAGGGCGTAATGATTTGGTACCAACGCCTCGCTCAGAGATCGATACTACTGGTTTAGCCAGTGGCCTGTATGTAGTAATCGTTGAAGACAAAGGAGGCGAATTGTGGCGGGGGAAAATTATTATTCGGTAGATATGCGCATAGGCCGATAATTCACTAACCGCTTACCCTCGGGTCATCATCAGCCTTGCTACTTTGGCAGTTCGCGAATAAAAAAGGCTTCGGACCACACTACCGGTAGTGCAAAAACCAGAGAATTCAGACTCCCGTGCAGTGCATACATCACCGGAATATTCAAAGCTGGAATCGGGAAATAATAGCGCCAGCCGTAGCAGAGTGCCAGCAGCATCCCCGCCCCCAGCGCGAGGCCGCCGGAGACCAGTAGCCAGCGTTTTTCGCTAATACCCAATCGAATAATTCTGGTGGAAAAAATCAGCGCGCAAACTGCCAGTAAGCTGACGGAAGCCACTTCTACCCAAGCCGGCAAGTCGTACTGGGAGGCGGTGATGCCCACGGCCACCAGGGCCACGCCGCCCAGGATGCCCCACTGCATCCAACGCGGACCACGGATGCGGCCGACCAGCCAGGCCAACGTGAAACCGGCGTAGTGGAAGTGGACGGCGGTGAGCAGGGTGATGTCCGGCCCGAAGCCCATGGGGTTTAATTCGGCCCGGTCGGCCAAAGCCCAGCAGGCGGCTACGCAGAGAAAAACCGGTGGAGCGATAGAGCGAATCGTGGCAAGACTCAAACTGAAGGCCGATTTTTTGAGCGCCTGATAAGTAAGCCAAAGGCTAAAGGCCAACCAGGGAAGAACGAGCAACGTGCCGAACCAACCGGGGGGAATCAGCATGCCGAGGGCGAAGGGAAAGGCCAGGGCCAAAGTCAGCCAAGGGTTGATGCTGCGCGCTCCCGCTGCCAGACAAAGGGGAACGATGGCCAAAGGAGCGGCCACGAGGATCAGGCGTACGTAATCCAGGTGAAGCGGACTGGGCGGCCAGAAAATCAGGATCAGGATCAGCCAGCCAAGCAGGCCGGTGAGGGCAGGATAAAGCAACCTATTTTCCATGAGCTCGCGCAATTTTCAGCATGCGTGAAATGCTGTCGTTCACAAAGCGCCGCTGCTGCCACCGGGCGTACGGCTTCAATAGCTTAGCGCCCCAGAAACGTGGAAGGCTGTAAGCGTTGATGCCGTAAAAAACGCGCCCGTTTTCGTCCATACGTACGTAGAAAAGTTCCTCCCCTCGCTCAACGTGGCTGATGAGCGTACCGTAGCTGAAGCCGTAAAAGCCCGGTTGGTCGATTACCTCGATTACCCGGCTGCCGTTGAGCCACCAAAGGCCTAATTGCTGGAATGCGACGGCCACATCCTGGCCGGCGGTGGGAGGAATTAGAGTAAGCGGCCGGGCAAAGGCCCAGCTTCGGGGAAAATGATCGTATGCCTGAATAGCGGATCTGACGGCTTTGAAAGCCGCTTCTCCCCGACCAAGCTCGCGTTCATTTCTATCGTGGTCATACCCGAGAGGGAAGACCGTCGAGTCAGCTCGTCCAACTTCCTTATAGCTAAGCGGTAATTTCGCCTGGGCGAGCGCAAAGTCAATTAGATCATCCTCAGTAGGTCGTTTCAAAAGCAATTTCATGCCAGCCGTTTCACGTAGAACGACGGGAACAAGTATTTGATTTCAAAATTTTCAATTATTTTTGAAATTTAGTTTCCGCCACCCAGGATCAGTGGTAATCCACCATTGTCACTACCACCGACAACGATCACTTTGCTGTTCGGAGATTTGGACAATTCCAGCGTAGCTTCAATGCCTTTATCCTGCAGGATCTTGTCGCTCAAACTGGCGGAGAGGACCCGGTTGGCGGCGGCTTTTGCTTCGGCTTCGATCAGGCGTCGCTCGGCTTCCTGCCGCTCGCGGGTGAGGATGTATTCGTACTTAAGGGAGCCCTGCTCAGCCTCCAGTTTTTCTTCAATGGCAGTACGAACCTTGTCGGGTAATTCAATGTCGCGGATCAGGATGGCACGCAGATCAATGTAATTATTCTGCAAGGTGTTGCTCAGCTCTTCGGTGATGAGGGTCTGTACCTCGTCACGCTTGGTGGAGTAGAGTTCTTCCGGCGTAAATTTACCGATGATCTGGCGCACTGCCGAGCGGACCTCGGGACGTACCAGTCGTTCCATATAATCGCGGCCGAAGGTTTCGTGCAGCTCACCTATTTTATCGTAACGGGGGCGAATCCGGGCGGTGACGTCTACCTTAATGTTCAGTCCGTTACTACTCAGGACCTCCATTTCTTCCTCAAGTTGATTTTCCCTTACCTCATAGATGTACATTGTGTTCCACGGTGCTACGACGTGGAAACCAGGCTGATAAATATTTTCTTTGTCCAGCCCCCCGGTGAAGGTGCGGAACAGTACGCCCCGTTCGCCGGACTCAATGGTCACGAAAGTCGCGTTACTGAAAATTATAATGGCCAGCAGCAGTATAAAACCGATGACGCCGTAGGTTGTGTATTTCTTGTTCATCTTAGAATTGCATCTTTGTGAGTAAGTTACTGAATATTGGCAAGCAAGTCCGATTAGCCACTAAATTTTGTACGTATTATGACTAACAAAGTAGCCATGCTAATGTCGTACCGGCTTATCCCGCTTTTCCTGGTAAGCCAACTCTGCTCCTGTGCCAGTCCGAACCTCCCACCCCGGAAAATGAAATTACCCGCCGAACTCAGCGAAGCATCGGGGCTGGTTATCAATCGGGACAGCAACATTTTTTATCTGCATAATGATAGCGGTGATGGCCCCAATCTATACGCTTTCAACCCCGAAGCCAGCCAGACGACAACGACCGCTCTGCCGGCTGCTGCTGCCGACTGGGAATCCCTGGCCAGAGACGAAAACGGCCACTTTTATATTGCTGATACCGGCAACAACCGCGGCCTTCGCCAGGAACAGACGATCTACCGCTATGCTCCCCTTACCGGACAGGTCGATACCATCAATTTTACTTACCCGGACCAAGATGGTGGTGGTCGGTTAAGTATCGGCAATTATGACTGCGAAGCCCTGATCCACTCGCCAGAAGACGGTAAACTTCACCTGTTCACGAAAGCACTGCCCGGCCGCCGTAAAGCCTATTGGGCCTACCACTTTAGTCTCCCGGACGCGGCCGGCACCTACGTGGCCGAACTCATCGACAGTCTCTACCTGCCCCGGCGGGTGATCACCGGAGCGGCATTGGATAAAGAGCGTAACGAACTGGCGTTGGTTACCTACAACTACCAGCGTATTCTGGGCATTATTCCCTTCGTTTCCAGCTCGCTGATCGTTATTAGAGACTATCCTGCCAGCCAATATTTCCGGGGGCGGGCTGAAAGACGAAATCTAAGCTGGGCTAAGCCGGTACAGTACGAAGCCATTGATTTTTACAACGAAGAATTCATTTATATCGCTACTGAACGGACAATACTGAGGAGGCAAGGACTGCGGCGAATCAGGCGATAAGTAGATATGTATACCTACATAATCGGTCCGTTCTCTGAACCTGTAGCGTTTTTTAACGTTAGCGAAACGTAACCAAATATACCAGAAGAATGATGAATGCTGATCAGGTGCTGGACCGCCTCAAAGCCGGAAACGAACGCTTCACCGAAGACAAGCTAGACGGAAAATTACAGAACTCGGAACGCCGCAATGGCCTCACCGGCGGACAGGAGCCTTACGCCATTATCCTCAGTTGCGCCGATAGCCGGGTAGTACCGGAACTGGCCTTCGACGCCGGATTGGGTGAACTCTTCGTCGTTCGCGTAGCCGGAAACATTGCCAACAGTTCCTCCATCGCCAGTATTGAGTACGCCGTAGCCCATATCGGCTCTCCCGTGATCGTTGTCCTCGGCCACGAAAGTTGTGGAGCGGTTACCGCCGCCGTCAATGGAGGTGACAACGGCTACAACCTGAATCACCTGTTGGCCCACGTCGCTCCGGCGCTGAACGCCAGTGCTGAAGGTGCCACGGTCAATGACGTCGTTAAAAAGAATGCGGAAATGACCGCTAAAGAACTCGTCAGCCGCTCGGCGATCATCAAAGGTGCCGTAGACAGCGGAAAGCTGAAGATCGTTCCAGCCTACTATAACCTGGGTTCGGGGAAAGTGGATATGTTGTAGAGATTTAGACCGTAAGTCCGTTGGGGTCTTAGCTTGTTAGGCTTAAATTGCGCCGCAATCTGAGCCTAACAAGTTCTGTACCTGAAACAAACCACTTTGATTCAAGTACGATAGCTTAACGAACGACCCCATGACCCGACGAATTTTGCTCCGTACCGACAACGGCGACTTATTCAACCCCCGGCCTGTTTTCGTAGCTGGCACTTTCAACAACTGGAACGCCAGCCACCCCGATTATGAACTGCAACCTACCGAGAGGCCGGGCGAATACCGTATTGAAATCAATTTGCCGGATGACACTACTGCCGTGGAATATAAGTTCACCCGCGGTAGCTGGGCCACCGTGGAGTTAGGCAATTACGGGCAGTACGCCTCCAATCGTTATCATACAACGGGCAACGGCTGGCGCCACATCGACTACGTAGACCGCTGGGCCGGAGATGCGCTTTACTATCGGGAAGATTTATTGCCGAAGATCGAAGTGATCAGCGAGGACTTTGAGATACCTCAACTTATCCGGACCCGACGCATCGCGGCTCTGCTGCCCCACGATTATTACGAAACGGATAAACGCTATCCCGTACTCTATTTACAGGATGGGCAGAATCTTTATGACGATTACGCCCCCTACGGTAGTTGGGGTGTTGATAAGCGGCTGGCCATGCTCGCGGAGCAAGGGATCGGTGACGTCATCGTTATTTCCATCGACCACGCCGAAGAGCAACGGGTGGCGGAATTCACCCCAAGCTTCCGCACCAAATTGGGTCGGGGAGATGGCAAAAAGTACGTCCGCTTCCTGGCGGATACTCTCAAGCCCTACATTGATGATCACTATCGCACGCTGACGGATGCTCCCAACACTGGTATCGGTGGCAGTTCCATGGGCGGACTCATCAGTATTTACGCTGGTTTGATGTACCCCGAAGTCTACGATAAACTGATGATCTTTAGTCCGTCACTATGGGTGACCCCCAATATCCCTTTTCACCTGGTTGATTTGACCAGCGAATTCGATGGCCGCATCTACTTATACGGTGGTCAGGCGGAAAGCACTACCATGGTACCCAATATCGAACGGTTCCGGGAGGAATTGGCCCGGCAAAGCGGAGCCCGCGACGTAGCATTCAATCTCTCCATTGATCCCAACGGACAACACAATGAAGCCCGTTGGGGCGAGGAATTTCCCCACGCCATTCAATGGCTTTTTTTCCAGGAGACGCTCTAAGCAAACAATCGCTTGAGCAATTTATCCAGTTCTTCAGCGTCGATCTCGTCGAAGGCATTTTTTTCGGTGGCATCTACGTCGAAGACGCCCAGTAATTCCCCGTTCTTGCCATAAACGGGCAGGACGATTTCCGAGGCACTATTCGGGTCGCAGGCAATGTGTTCGCTGCCCTGGTCGAGGGCGTGGGTATCGGCCACCAGTTGAATTTCTCCGGTAGCGGCGGCTTTGCCGCAAACACCCCGGCCGAAGTCGATATACAAACAGCCCAGAGTACCCTGATAGGGACCGATCACTAGCTGGTTGGTATTCCGAACCAGGTAAAAACCGACCCAATAAAAGTAGGGCAAATAGGTTTTTAGCAAACAGTTAACGGTCACCATCTTTACCTGCTCACTCGGCTCGTCGCCCAATACGGCGAAAATGGCTGACGTAGCCTGTTGATAAGCCCGTCGTTTCTCAGCTGCATTCAGCAACCGGGAGGGCTTAATGAAATAGGGCATTTCGGCGGAAGCGGCCATGGGATTTTATTGATGCGCTGAAAATTGAAGTCCAAACAAACGCTGGATTGTTAAAGTTGGGCCATCACTCACGAAAAGGTCGGTTCAGGTCATTAATAGTATTAGTCGGTTTTGGCTAGCAATGTAGCAATGCTACTTTGAAGTCACCCACTATTGATTCAAACTACCGGTTGCACACTTTATCTGACGCTAAAACTCTAGATGATGCGTCGAGCTTTACTACTCGCACTCGGTATAACATTTACTATTCAGCTGTTGACTGCTCAAAATCTTACGAGCGGTCTGGTTTTCTACGCTCCTTTCGATGGCAACTCGGTCAATCTGGTCGATTGGGTAAAACCGGTCAATACCGGTGCCCGCATGGTGACTAATAAATTTGGTGAAGCCAACAAAGCTATGTATTTCGACGGTGAGAATGACCTGTTGGACTATGGTAATATTCTGCCCCTCGGCCGGCGAAACTTTAGCATTTCCGTGTGGGTCAGAATCAATGCATCTCTTTCTACCGATGATTACCCACTAGCCATCCTGGCTAAGGGGAAGATCAAAGATGATATCGAGGAAGCACGGAGTTTTGAATTACAGGCAACGAATTTTGCCAGGACCGGAAATTACTTTCAGATTTACGCCAGCGACAACTACGCTGAGGAGGATACTCCAGCTGCTCAACTGCCGGCGCTTGAAGACCCGCAAGAGCAGTGGGTTCACTTGGTAGTTCTGCGCTTCGGCACAGAAATTCAATACTACCTGAACGGAGCGTTGATAAGCACGGAGTACCACGACGAACTTACCAACCTGAATTCCAACCAGCCTTTCACTGTTGGAGGCTCGATGATTTCTGAGAAGGAGGACACTGAATACTTCAACGGCGCCCTGGACGAACTGAGAATCTACAACCGCCGCCTCAGTGAGCGGGATATTGCGGAATTGTATCTGCAGTTCATAGGAGAGCCTGATTCACCACCGCAAACGATCCAGGTATCCGTTTTTCCCAACCCGACTACCCGTATTCTAAAGGTCGATTTCCAGGAAGCTGCCGACCGCCGTGTTGAGATCGTGGATGGAGCGGGACGTAATATGTTTTACAGCCGCTATGCTGATCGGCGCGCCGAACTTAATGTCTCCGGCCTGCCACCGGGGATTTACTTCCTTCGCATTCGGGAAGGGGAGCAGATGGTGATGCATAAGTTCGTCAAACAGGGAGTTGTTCTTCCCTAAAAAATAAAAGCCCCGCTACCAATCAGGCAGCGGGGCTTCTTTTTGATCAACCTTGATCTTCGCAGCTTACTGAGCCGTGAAAACGTAGGTGATGTTGATGTCTGGATCAGCTTCAGTTTCGTACTCGGCTTGCGTCAACAAGTCATTTCCTTCAACTCTCAGTTCAAGCGTGCTGCTGTTCAAAGTGACTACGCTGAAGGTGGTGCTATAGGTGTCACCAAACTCATCGACCTCTACAATAGTCAAGTCTTGGCCACTGAGGCTCCAGGTGTAAGTAGAACTTTCTTCACTGATGAGACCTGCTCCATCGCCATTACAGGCATCTACGGAAGTAACTGTACCGTCGGCGTTAAAAGTAACGTCGGTTTCCCGGTCACAATCCTGTACAGTAGTAAACTGCACAAAAGCGAAGAATAAATCCAATTCTGCGGCCAGTTCTGCTTCGGTATCAAATCCGGCGGAGTCGATCTCAGCTTCGGTGAAGGCAGCGGCAACCTCGGCACCTTTACCGGCCAGGTTGTTGGTGATGGCATCCAGGTTCCATACTTGGGCGCTCAGGTCGGCGGAGGTGAAGCCACCGTCGCTGTCGTCGTCACCACAAGCGGTGATGCCCAGGCACAGAATAACGGCAAATAATGCCAGGGGAAAAGAAAGAATGTTACGCATTTTCATTTGGTTTTTAATGTGAATAAAGATGAGAGCAATACCCCATTTCTGTGGGGTGAGTTTTTTGAGGCTGCAAAGATAGCGGAATTTGTTAACCCCACTACACTTTGTAACACAAGTTCACCAAACGACGCTCTAGCCTCGTTCGTATTTCCCGACCGTTAAAATTCTGGATTCCAGGCCACTAAATTCTTCGACTCACTTTATCTACCATCACTTTTTTCCAGTCGCTAAAACTGCCGTCCAGAATTCGTTCGCGCGCCTGCCCTACCAGCCAGAGGTAAAAACTCAGGTTGTGGATACTGGCAATCTGGCGACCCAGCATTTCGTCGCAGCGTACTAAGTGATGCAGGTAAGCCTTGCTGTGCGTCAGGCTGGTGGAAGCAGTTCCCGGGCGGTCTTCAATGGGGCTAAAGTCGTTCTTCCACTTGGCATTTTTGATGTTGATGATGCCTTCTGCGGTATAGATCATCCCATGGCGGGCATTACGGCTGGGTAATACGCAATCGAACATATCCACGCCCCGTTCGATGCATTCCAGCAAGTTGGCCGGAGTACCCACGCCCATCAGGTAGCGGGGTTTGTCCTTTGGTAAAATCTCGCAACAAAGAGCGGTAATACGATACATATCCTCGATCGGTTCGCCTACACTGAGGCCGCCGATGGCGTTTCCGGGCTGGTCGGCAGCGGCAATGTACTCGCAACTTTTTCGCCGCAAATCGTCGTAGCTGCTGCCTTGTACAATGGGAAACATCGCCTGGGAGTAGCCGTATTTTCCTTCCTTTTCTTTCAGGTATTCCACGCAGCGATCCAGCCAACGGTGGGTCAGGTGCATGCTGTCTTCGGCATATTTTCGGGTGCTTGGGTAAGGTGGGCATTCGTCGAAAGCCATGATGATGTCACCTCCAATAGACCGCTGAATTTCCAGGCTGGTTTCCGGGGAAAAGAGGTGTTTGCTACCGTCAATATGCGACTGAAAAGTTACTCCTTCTTCCTTGATCTTTCGGCGATGGCTCAAGCTGTAAACCTGGTACCCCCCGGAATCAGTCAGGATCGGTCCATCCCACTTATTGAATTTGTGCAGTCCTCCCGCACCTTCCAGAACTTCGGTGCCGGGCCGCAGGTAAAGGTGATAGGTATTTCCCAGGATGATCTGGGCTTTTACCTCGTTCTTTAGCTCTGCCTGGTGGACGCCTTTTACCGTGCCGGCGGTACCAACGGGCATAAAAATCGGCGTTTTAATCTCCCCGTGGTCCGTTGTGACTGTGCCGGCGCGGGCACTGGATTTAGGGTCGGTGTGCTCTAGTTCGAAATGCAAGGAATAGAAATTTTTACAAAGATAAGGGGAAGTTAACTCTTGACTATTTTAACTGGCAACTCCGAGGACCGAAGGGTCGATCACCGAAGGTAAAGTAGCAAAGTTGGTTGTCATATAGATATAGCTACTCTGCGACGATCAGCGAAGCTAAAGTAGCAAGACTGGTTTGAGGTGCCGAAATAATCTTATTACTTGAAGCAGCCGACCATTGCTTCGCCAGATACTCCTGTTCTGTTTGGCCTGGTGTAGGCACCAGAATGATTCTGGCTTCGACCTCCAGAGATGCCAAATCCATCAGCGTACTGTAGCCAGAGCGGCAGATGATTCGTTTTGCTCCGGTCAGGTAAGCAGCAGTTTGTTGGGCATTGGAGTAGGCTATTCGCTCGATGGACCCGCCATCCTTAGTCAACACAACGGGCTGGTCGTATACTTTATCTGGTCGGCCGGCCACGATCAGATAACGGCCTGAACCGGTTTGTAGCGCCTGGAAAATTATATCTTCCAAGTAGGTCCGCTGGGGTTCCGGCCCACTTAACAGGGCTACGAGATCGTAATGTAATTCCGGGCCAATCTTCAAAGGTTTTTGCAAACGACTCAACGGACCGATGTAGTTGACGACCGGATAGCCCCGCGAATCGGAAAGCACTCCACTCATCCTCGGTAACCCCGGGTGATCCGGCACCCAGAATTCGGAGAAATTACGGGTCAGGAACCAGCGATATATTTTAGCGGCCAGGGGGGATCCGAAAATCGGGTGCAACTGGTGAGTGAGCATGACACAATCGATGTTCCTGGCGTAACAACCGAAGCGACTGTCGGAGATTATCCTTTCGTATGCCTCTTGCCGTAGTATTTCGGCCAGTGCTTTGTGCTCCTGTTGCACTGTACGTAAGATCCCGGGCAATTGGCGGCCGATGTTAACGACCATATTGCTACTTTGATAGCCAACATCATATGCCGGTAAAGGATGAATTTTCGCCAGTGGGCGTTCACGCTTTAGCATCAGTAGCGCTGGCCCCGTACTGGCGAAATCGACAATCTCCCCTGCGGTCTCCAGACGAGTGGCCAGGGCCAGGCTACGACTGGCGTGCCCCAGACCCCAGTCCAGTACGGCGATCAGGTTGCGGCGGCCGGGCTTGAATTTCATGGGTCGAAGATATTACCTTTAAGGCATGGAACATTCAACCTTTGGCCGCAGCGGTAAATTCGCGCTGTTTGTACTTCTGTCTTTATTGGTCTTCCTTAGTGGCTGCAAGGCCGCCGGCTGTGGCTGCCCGATGTACTAATTACTTGAAGTTGAAGCCCAAACTGACCCCGGCCATATGCCCCAGACCAATGAAAGGGGTATAGGTAAGGCGAAAGAACAGCCCATCATTGAGGGCCTGATAACGATAGCCGAGGTTCAAGTGAGGAACTGCTGCGGTTCCGTCAAAATCGAAGGAATCGTTACTATCTTCCGCTTCGCCGTTGACGTGAAATAAGGTGCCGCCGATCCCGAGTTCCAGACCGTGGCGACGCTGGCCGAGTACGTAGTTGAAAGTTGCCGGAATGGCGATATAGCCAACGCGACCGGATTGATCGTTGGCGGTTACGCGGGCGCTCAATCCGCCGACACCGACCCGGAAGCCGATCCCGTCCTGACGGCCCCGGTTGAGTCGCATATCGTAATTGAAAGAGTAGATTCCGGCGCTGCCGCCGAGTTCAAGAAATACGGCTTTGTTGTAGCGGCCGTATCCGGTGCGATCATAACTGCGTTGGGCTTCAACGCCGCTAATTATGAATAACAAGAAGAAAAGAAAGAAAACGCTTTTAGTGTATTGCATGATGAATGAATAATGGGTTATACGATACATCAAGGATAGACCCATTCGTCACTAAAAGACAAATGATCGGGTCGTTTCTAACTTCGTTTTAACAACTATTCAGTCCCGTTTAACGCTCTTTAACTGATCACCCAATGGGCTTATGATTTTCTTGCGGTCTGTTTTATTTCAGCCGTTCCTCCAGGACCCTTTCCTGCCAATTGAAGGTCTCTAAATCATCCAGGCCAAGTAAGCTGACCGCAGTCTTCATTGCCTGGTCACGAGAATCAAAATCTCCCGGTGGCAGTAAATAACGCTCCGGTACCAAGCCAATGAGTTCAGAGCCGGTGACGCTCGTCCCGTATTCCACGGCCAGTTCACGGCAGCGCTCGAAGACAGCGAATAGGCTGGTTGTTTCCGGATCGACTACATTGGTGCTCACTTGACAGATACCGTGTTTTTCCAGTTCCCAGCCAATGGCTTTCAGTCCCGGAAATTCACCGGCAACCCGTTGTTTATTGCCTCTTGAATCGGTCACCATTCGCCCGCTTCCTCGGAGTCGGGCGGCAATTTCTTTCGCAATGCTTACCTCTGAGGTAGACAGGTTGATGTTCCAGGCAATCAGGAAAGGACGGGCACCGATGATGGCTGTGCCGGTTCCAGGATTCCAGCTTTTGGTGCCGTAATCTACCAGCCACTCGGCTTGCTGCATCTTAATCGCCAAACCTTCGTATTCTCCCCGGCGAACTTCGGCGAGGTTGCGACGGTGAGGGGCCGTAGCCGCAGCTTCGTAGAGGTAGACCGGCATGGCAAAGGCTTCCCACACCCGTCGGCCAAGACGGCGAGCTAGTTCAGCACAGTAGTCAAGGTCGGCTCCGGCCAAGGGCACGAAGGGACAAACGTCTACCGCGCCCATGCGTGGGTGGTTGCCCTGGTGATGCCGCATATCGATCAACTCTACCGATCGGGCGAAAAGCTGAAAAGCAGCTTCCAGCACGGCCTCACCCTCACCGGCGAAAGTAAAGACGGTGCGATTGGCATCGTAACCGGGATCTACGTGCAGTAGTTTCACTTGTTGCACCGAGCGGATGGCCTCGGCCAGGGCTTCTAACTCTTCCTTGCGTCTGCCTTCACTGACGTTGGCTACGCATTCTACGATCGGTCCGGTTATTGACATAAGAATTTTGGTAATAAAGTTAGCGTTATTGAAGCGTGCCTTAGCTTTGCGGGCAGTAAACCCACCGGGGCAATACCTTACGCAAGGTATCACAAGTGAAGTTTTTCCGTGCTATTCCTGTTCGCTTGCTGCTTCAACTTTGTGTTTTAAGGCTTTAGTGGTCAAAAAATTTATCGCGATGCGTATACCCTCTGTTTTTAGTGTCTTCTTGCTGTGTTTTTCTCTGTTAGCCTGGGTCGGTTGTGGAAATGAATCTTCTACCCCCGAAACCACCGAAAAGCCCAGGAAAGAACTTCCCGGTATCAAGAGCGACCCCGGCCTGGAACGGGTTTCGGAGGCTATTGAGGCGGAACCAGAACGAGCCGATCTCTACGCCAGCCGGGCGCAGATGTGGTACGATAAGAACAACTACGACAACGCCATATTCGATTTGCGTAATGCCATCGTCCTGGATAGCACCAATATCGATTACCACTATTTACTGACGGATGTCTACCTGGACTACTTCCAATCCCGGCTCGCCCTGAAAACCATTAAACGGGCCGTTTCCCTCGATCCGGACAACATTGAGAGTTTGCTCACCCAAGCGGAAGTAGAACTTACGCTGGAACAAAGAGAAGACGCCCTGGCTACTATCAACGAGGTCGTCAGATTGGACCCCCGTAATCCGGATGCTTACCTGCTGCTGGGACAGACCTTTGCAGAGTCCGGAGATACCGCCCGAGCCATCAACGCCACCCAGGAAGCCGTAGAGATCGATCCTGACCTGATCGACGGTTGGATCATCCTCGGCAAACTCCACGCCAGTATTGGTACGGATATCGCCGAACGCTTTTTTGATACCGCTCTGAGTATCGATACCAGTGACATCGCCGCCGTACACGCCAAAGCAGATTTTCTGCGGGACCAGGGAGAACTGCGCAAAGCTATCGAACTCTACCAGAAAACGACCCGATTGGATCGCCAGTACGTAACCGGCCATTTCAACGCCGGATTACTATTTATGGAACTCGAAGAAGTAGAAAAAGCCCGGGAAGAATTCCAGATCACGGTAAAGAACGACCCACTACACATACGGGGACATTTCTTCCTCGGTTACGCTCAGGAGGTACTCGGCAATTTCAGCGAAGCCCAGCGGAACTACGAAACAGCCTTACGCTTCGCTCCGGATTATGTGTTGGCTCAGGAAGGACTGGCCAGGGTTAGTGGATAAGCAAATGAAACACTACGAAGAAGAGTATCTGGGAAAAGATTTCACCCATAACCCACAACTCCAAGGCACTTACGAGTTGTGTAATTTCATTGGCTGCAACCTCAGCGGCGGCCAGCTTTCCAATGTGAAATTCATCGAATGCCATTTTAAAGATTGCGACCTGAGTAACGCCGTGCTGGGTGGAACCGGACTCCAGGAAGTGACCTTTACCCGCTGTAAACTGGTAGGGGCAGACCTAAGCCAGATCAGTACTTTTCTGCTTTCAATCGCTTTCAGTGAATGTCGGCTGGAATTGGTCAGCTTCGCCGGATTACAACTGGCCAAAACTGACTTCGGTTCCAGCGTACTGGTAGAGGCGGACTTCTCCGCAGCCGATCTACGGGAAGCGGACCTAAGCGGTTGCAACCTCGAAAGGGCAAGTTTCGGGCGCAGCGATTTACGCAAAGCTGATCTCAGAAATGCCACGAATTTAGACATCGATCCCGAACAAACCCGGCTTGCCGGTGCGAAGATCGATATTCATAACCTGCCGGGTTTACTAAGAAAGCACCGGTTGCGGGTCAGTTAGTCCACCACTACTTTATACCGTGGATCTTCCAGTACGTTCACCTCGATGATGGCGTCGGCTTTGTCCAGTAAGCGGCGGCAGTCTTTGCTCAGGTGCTTCAGGTGGACTTTCTTGCCCACTTTTGCGTAACGCTCCGTGATCTTGTTGACGGCTTCAATGGCCGACATGTCCACAATCCGGCTTTCTTCAAAATCAATTACTACTTCCTTAGGGTCGTTCAATACATCGAACTTCTCGTTGAAGACGGTGACGGAACCGAAGAATAGCGGGCCGTAAATTTCGTAGTGCTTTACTCCATCTTCGTCTACCCGTTTGCGGGCGCGAATTCGTTTCGCGTTCTGGTAAGCAAACACGAGTGCGGCTACGATTACACCGGCCAGTACGGCCAGGGCCAGGTCGAGGAAAACGGTCAATAGTGTCACCAGCACCAATACGAAAATGTCCCAGCCGGGCATCTTGTTGAAGGTACGCAGACTGGCCCATTCAAAAGTGCCGATGGCCACCATAATCATGATGCCAGTAAGTGCTGCCATGGGCATCTGCTCGATGTACTCGGCTCCAAACATGATGAAGACCAGCAGCATCACGGAGGCCACGATGCCCGAAAGCCGAGCCCGTGCGCCGGAACTAATGTTGATCAGACTCTGGCCGATCATCGCGCAACCGCCCATACCTCCGGTAAAACCGCTCAGGATGTTTGCCGTACCCTGAGCGACAGCTTCGCGGTTACCGCTACCACGGGTTTCGGTAATCTCGTCGATGATGTTCAGGGTCAGCAAGCTCTCGATCAGGCCTACCCCGGCTACGATCAGCGAATAAGGTAAAATGATCTTAAATGCCTCCCAGGTGAAAGGGATTTCCGGAATCGAGGGCCAGGGGAAACCACCCTTGATCGATGCAATATCTCCCACCGTCTTGGTATCGATGTTGAAAAAGTACACGATAGCCACCACTACAATAATACTCGCCAATCCTGAAGGAACGGCTTTGGTCAGTTTTGGCAATCCCCACATGATCAGCATCACGAGGCCCACCAGTGCCAGCATAGTGTACATGGGCGCACCCTGCAGCCAGTTGCCGTTACCATCTTTAAACTGTACCAACTGAGCCATGAAAATGACAATGGCCAGGCCGTTGACGAAGCCAAAAACTACGGGGTGAGGTACCAGTCGCATCAACTTACCCAGGCGAAACAGCCCGGCCGCTACCTGGAACATACCGGCCAGGATCACGCAAGCAAAAATATACTCCGGCCCGTGGCTGGCCGCCAGGCTGACGATCACAACGGCTACTGCTCCGGTGGCCCCGGAAATCATGCCCGGCCGTCCACCGATTATGGAGGTCACCAGTCCCATCACAAATGCTGCATACAGACCAATCAACGGGGAAAGCCCGGCAATGATGGCGAAAGCCACGGCCTCGGGAATAAGGGCTAATGCCACCGTGAGGCCGGATAGTACTTCGGTCTTGTAGTCAACTTTCTGGGAGAAGTCGAATAAGTTGATAATCTTTTCCATTGGAAATCGGGGCTAAAGAACGGTGAATGAATGAGTTGCCGTTCGTAAAAGGCCGCAAAGGTACGCCTTTATTAGGCGCTAGACAAGTGTAGCTGCCTCCTCTAAAGTTACGGTCATCGCCCCGGCGTCCAGGGTGGCGGATACCCCGACGGGAAAGGTGATCATGTTCGCATCGTGGCCGAAGGGGAAGTCGGTCACCACCGGGATGCCCAGACCAGCGAGCCGATCAGCCAAGACCTGGGGCAAAGTCATGGAATTACCGGCACAATTTTCCGGATCGGCCGGGTTTCGCTCGCAGTCACAGTCTAAAAATTCGCCCAGGATGATACCTTTGGCATTACGTAAGCTACGGCCGCCGGTGGCATCGAGTAGAGTGGTCAGCATTCGGTCGATCCGCCGCGGGGCTTCGCCGACATCCTCGATGAAAATGAGTTTGTCCCGGCAATCCAGGGCATATTCAGTGCCGGCCAGAGCAGTGAGAATACTCAGGTTGCCACCCGCAAGCGGACCACTACTACGTCCGGCAACGAGTATCTTGGTCGCCAAGCCGGGCGGATAACGAAAGCCCTTTGTTTGAGGGGGCTCAAAGAGGGTCGTGCGCAAACTCGGCAAATTCATGGCGTCCAAAGGCCAGTAAGCGACGGGCCCGTGAAAGCCGACCAGCCCGGTTTTGACCCTAATCGCCTGCAGCAGGGCCGTAATGTCACTGAAGCCGATCAAAATTTTAGGATTCTTACGGATCAGCTCATAGTCTAGTTGAGCCAGTAATCGGGAACCGCCGTCGCCACCCCGGATCGCCCAGATGGCTTTTACTTCCTGGTCGGCGAAGGCGGCGTGGAGGTCGGCCAGTCGTTGAGCGTCGGTGCCGGCATGTTGACCTCGCTTTTCACGAATATTTGCTCCTTCGGTGATCACCAATCCTAGCTTTTCCAGGTTCGTGTAGGAGTCTTTGATCTTCGCTTCGGTTACCGGTCCACCGGGAGCGACCAAGCGGATTTTATCGCCGGGCTGTAGTTTTTTTGGCTTCAAAGTAGCAATGCTGGTTGAGAAGCCTGAGTTCTTCCCGGCATCCGGGCGGGCGCTTACATTCGCGGCTCCGCAACCGAGCAGAGTGGGTAAACCCAGCATAAAGAGCTTTTTGAGGTGATGACGGCGGGAGGAAGAATGCACTTTTTTTAAAGTCGGTTCGGTCATTTTTAGTTTTGGCTGATTGTTGCTCAAAGTACTAATGATTTTCAAGCGTAGCTGGAGTCACTTTCACGAACGGCTTTCAACGACCTGGCTACTGTAACTTTACTGATCGTCGCAAGGCAAATTCTCTCAAGATTCCGGTCAACATGGCTACTTTGTTAGTCACAATCACCCATCTATCCATAGATCAGGTATCTCTGGCATTATTGACTAAAACAGGCATTATTAATTATGACCTTTATCAAATTATGATGCGGATTCGCAAATGTTGCCGGTACGTAGGCACGGTCCCTGGCGCCTTATCCGGATACCCAGCTTTGGGAAGATTATAAGGAGATAAATTTCTCTTATCTTTGCGGCCGCAACCAAGCAACTACAATGAAAGATATCTTCGATAAGGTGCAAGAACACATGGGCCCGCTGGGTCAGTACATGGACGTTGCCCACAATTACTTTGCTTTCCCGAAGCTGGAAGGCCCCAATGGACCACGGATGCGTTTCAATGGTCGTGAAGTAGTGGTCTGGAACATCAACTGCTATCTGGGACTTCACCACCTGCCAGAAGTACAGCAGGCCGACGCCGAAGCTGCCGCTGAATACGGTATGCACTACCCGATGGGTGCCCGGATCATGAGTGGTGAGACCGATGCCCACGAAGAACTGGAGCGCCAACTGGCCGAATATACCCAGAAAGAAGCCGCCGTACTGCTGAACTTCGGCTACCAGGGCATCATGTCCATCGTGGACGTACTGCTCGGCCGCCACGACGTAGTGGTGTATGACCGCGATGACCACGCCTGTATCATGGACGGTATCCGGATGCACACCGGCCCTAAGTATGCCTTCAAGCATAACGACATCGATCACTTCCTGGTGCGTATGGAGCAGGCTCGCGCCAAAGCCGATGAACTGAACAGCGGCATTCTGGTCGTCACCGAAGGTGTCTTCGGGATGAAGGGAGAGCAAGGCATCATGAAAGAGATCCTGAAGCACAAGGAGAAGTACGGCTTCCGCCTGTTGGTAGACGACGCCCACGGCTTCGGTACTATGGGAGAAACCGGCGCTGGTGCCTGTGAGGCCCAGGGCGTAATGGATGAAGTAGACGTTTATTTCTCCACTTTTGCCAAGTCCATGTCCGGCTTCGGTGCTTTCTGCTCCGGAGATAAGTTCCTGATGGACTACTTCCGCTATAACCTCCGTAGCCAGCTTTTCGCCAAGAGCCTTTGTATGCCGATGGTGAAAGGTGCGTTGAAACGGCTTGAGATTGTTCGCAGCCCAAAAGGTGCGGAACTGCGCAAGAAGCTTTGGGATAACGTTTACGCCTTGCAAAACGGCCTGCGTGACCTCGGTTTCGATATCGGAAATCCGGAAGCTTGCGTAACGCCCGTCTACATGAAAGGTACCGTCGGTGAGGCCGGCGCCCTGGTGAAAGACATCCGTGAAACCCACGGTATCTTCTGTTCGGTGGTACTGCCTCCAATGGTACCAAAGGGTACTATCCTACTCCGGATGATCCCTACGGCCAGCCATACCGAAGCGGACATCAAGCAGACCCTGGATGCCTTCGCGGCCTGCCGCAAGAGCCTGGAAGACGGCACTTACCTGGAAGTCGGGAAAACGATGACCGATAAATAGACAATCTCGCCCTGCGAGACGATAGAAGCCCCCGGAAACTTAGTTTCCGGGGGCTTCGTGGTTTTAAGGAAGCCGTTAAAACCAAAAAGTGGCGATTTTGGTTCTTAGTGGTAAATAAGAACCAAAATATGTGAATTTTGGTTTTTAAATTAGGTTAAACGGAAAATAGCAGCAGCAAAAACGAAACTTATTTTCTTTTAGGTGTATTAAAAGAAAATATAACATTGCCTTTGTAAACTTATTTTCCATTATGCACGTAAAAGACTTCAAAGCTGGCTACTATGCGCCACAGGGGCACTACCAAGCTTTCGTCCCTCATTCCATTAACCATGATTGGACACTAGCGGACGCAGAACTCGAAAGTGCCCTTGCGCTGGCAAACCGAAAACTAGGCGCTCTGGATGCTTTCGCCGGCCTGGTACCCAGCATTGATAGTTTCATCAACTTGCACATTGCGAAGGAGGCTACGACCTCTTCTAAAATTGAAGGTACCAAGACGAATATTGAGGAAGCTTTTCTTCCCGTCACCGAAGTAAAACCAGAGCTGCGTGACGATTGGAAAGAAGTCCGCAACTACATCGACGCGATGAATTTCGCCATCGGTTCCCTGGGTGAACTTCCGTTGTCCAGTCGGCTGATTCGCAACACCCACAAAATTCTATTGGATGGCGTACGCGGAAATTTCAAGCAGCCCGGAGAGTTCCGCCGCAGCCAAAATTGGATTGGCGGGGCCACCATTCAACAAGCCCGTTTCGTACCACCTCCATTCAACGTTGTAGGTGACTTGATTGGCGATATTGAGAAGTTCATTCACAACCGAAGCATTCACGTTTCGGAATTGATCCGTATCGGCATTACCCACTACCAGTTCGAGACGATTCACCCTTTTCTGGATGGTAACGGTAGAACAGGCCGACTACTCATCACTTTACAAATGATTGATGCTGGTTATTTACGCTACCCGGTACTCTACCTCTCTGATTTCATTGAGCGCAACCGTAGTGAGTATTATGACCGTCTGAATCGCGTGAGAACGGAGAACGATTTACGGGGCTGGCTACTCTATTTCTTACGCGGTATTGCGGAGGTAAGTGAGGACGGAGTAAAAACGCTCAGTTCCGTAGTGAGACTCAAGGAGAAGGTCAACGATAAACTGGCTCAAACCGGAAGACGTTACGCAAATGCACAGAGGCTGGTTGCCCGCCTGTACGAAAATCCAGTGATCGACGTAAATGCTACTGCGGACTTACTACAGCTCAAATTTAAAGCAGCCGGTAATTTGATTACCGAATTGGAGCAATTGGGCATCATCCAAGAAGTGACCGGCCAGCAACGCAACCGCATCTTCGCCTTCCGCCCCTACCTCAATTTATTTCGCTGATCGGGCGACGTAGTTGGGAATCAGATAGGTTTCCTTCATCCGTTTCTCCACCCATTTACGGTTATCGGCGATCTTGCCGTTAATGAAGCGTTCGGTCAGGAGGCTGGCTATGGGGGCGGCATAAGTACTGCCGAAGCCACCATTTTCTATGTATACCGAAATGGCAATTTTGGGTTTGTCCATTGGCGCAAAGGCGAAGAGGATAGAGTGATCCGCTCCGGCGTTTTCGGCCGTACCGGTTTTACCGCAGATGGCCAGTTCCGGGACGTCGCTCCAGCGGGCCGTTCCGTTTTGGAAGGTCTTACGCATGCCGCGTACCACGGTTTCGAAATGACGCTCTTCGATGTCGATATCGTGACGATAGATTTGGTGGGGAGGAGCGTAGATGCTATCGTTTTCCATTCGCAGTCCACGAACTAAGTGGGGCGTTAGCCAGTGACCCCGGTTAGCGATGGCGGCAGCCAGATTTGCCATTTGCAGGTTGGTGATCTCGTATTCCCCTTGCCCGATGGCCAGTGAACGGACCCAGATAGCCCGCCAAAACTCATCTTCAGCAAAGCGGTCGGCGTAAAATTTGGCGGTTGGCACATTACCCTTTATTTCGCCGGGGTAATCGATACCCGTTTTCGTGCCCAGCCCAAATTGGTAGAGATAGTCGTTGAAATGATCGAAGCCCTTATTTGGCGAGATGGCGCTGCCGCTCATCGAGTTGATGTTCTCTAGCCAGGCGGTAATGAAATAGTTGTTGCAAGACTGGGCGATGGCGGTTTCCACGTCTTTGCAATAAGGGTGGTTGTGGCACCCCGTCAGTCGCTGGCCGTTACTGTAAAAAGCGCCCTTGCAAGCGATCCCCCGGTCGGGAGAGAGCGTGCCGTCCTGCATAGCAGCCAGGGCCACGACGGTTTTGAATGGAGAACCGGGTGGATATTTACCATTGATGGCCCGATTGAGTAGCGGTTGTAAAGTATCCTGCATCAGTGAGGAGAAAGTCGTACTCCGCCCACGCCCTATCGCCATATTTCGAAGATCGTAAGACGGAGAAGAAACCATACAGAGAATTTCTCCGGTGGCCGGTTCAATGGCCACAATGCTACCAATCTTCCCTTCCATCAGTTCTTCACCGTAAGCCTGGAGGTCGATATCGATAGTAGTCAACAGGTCTGCTCCTGCGTTGGCCGCTTCATCTAATTTGCCCTCCACGGTTTCTCCCACTTCCCGGCCGAGGCGATCCACGGCGACCCAGCGGTTGCCTTTTTTGCCCCGAAGCGTGTTTTCGTACTTGTACTCAATGCCGCTTACGCCGACGTAATCCCCACGGCGATAAAAGTCGGGCTCCCGGTCAATCTTGGGCTGGTCTACTTCTCCCATATAACCCACTAAATGACCACCTACGGCGAAAGGATAAGCCCGCAAGCTGCGCAGGTTAACCTGAAAACCAGGAAACTCGTGCATGATCTCCTGGAAAGTAGCGAATTGGTGCTGGGGAATGTTACGGAGGAAGACAAATGGCTTGTGCTTGGCAAATTGAATACTTGTCCAGTCTTTATTAATGGCCTCCACGAAATATTCGGGCGTGATCTGAAGCATCCGGCAAAACTTCGTCGTGTCGAAGCTTTCGGCGTGTTCCCGAAAGAGGCGATAAGTACAGGTAACTTCGTAAGCCGACTGATTAACGGTCAATAACTTACCCTTACGATCAATCATCAGGCCCCGGCTCGGGTACTGGGTCTGGCGGGTATTGCCCACCGAATCCGCCTGGGCACGAAAGTCATCGCTTATGATCTGTAAATGAAAAGCTTTCCCGATCAGCAACAGTACGCCGAGGATGAATACGGCGCGAATGCTGATAACCCGACCTTGGTGTCGATCATCGACCATCACATCAATTTTTGGGGTTGAAGATCAGGACCAGCAGCGCCATCAAAGCATAGCTGGCTACGAAAGAAAAGAAGGTTTTTAGCAGAATATCCGTCCAAAAGTAAAAGGTAAAAGCCTGGATGCTGAAAAACAACAGCAAATGAATGCCTAAAAACCAGGCGGCGTAACGGAAGTACCACGACCACCCCAGATCATTAACCGTCGGGTGATGCTTGATATTGTATCCTTCCCGTGGACTGGAAGCCCGCAAAGCCAGTGGCCGTAGAAAAGCAGAAAGCGTGGCCGCCGCTGCATTGATGCCCAAGGTCTCGTAAAAGAGATCGACGGTGAAACCGATAGCAAAGCCGGCCAGTACCACCAGGTGACGGATCATCTGGATCGGTAGCATCATAATGAACAGTGGATACAGGAAGATAAAAAGATACTCCTTTCCCCCGAAACCCCAACTGATCTGCTTGAGCAGGAAAATTTGCAGCACCGCCAGGAAAAAGAAGCGCAGCCCATTATTGATTGTGCTATCGTTCATCATTTTCCATTAAAATGGAGATGTCCTCCTTGAATAGATCCTTGATCACGAACACATAACGCATCCGCAGGGGGTCTGCCAGTAATTTAACGCCAATCCGCCAGTTGCCGGTACCAGCCAGTTTTTCGGTCGCGGAAACCGTGCCAATGGCCAGGCCTGTTGGAAAGATGCTGGAATAGCCGGTGGTGTATATGGTGTCGCCAGGATTGACCTCTACGTAACTCTTCAGGTCATACAGCGTCATATTGCGGGGATCGTCTCCATCCCAACGCAGCGTGCCGAAATAACTGTTTTTCAATCCTGCACTTAGACGAGTATCCCGGTGAAGAAGGCTCATTACCCGGGCGTGCTCTCCACTTACGGCAGTGACAATCCCTAATAAACCTTGGTCGGCCACCACCCCCTGTCCGATCTCGATGCCGTCCATTTTTCCACGGTTAATGATGGTTGTGTTATTCGGCCCATAAGGTGATTTATTTACTACTTCGGCCGTCAGGTAAACAAAGCGTTGCCGCAAACTGTCGTCCCGTACTGAGTCGACCTCGGCGGCCTTGGCTACGTAAACGCCTTCGGTGGCCGATTTGATGTCAGCCAGTCGCTGTTGCAGACTATCGACGGTTGCCCTGAGGCCGATGTAGCTATTCACGCCATCTACCCGCTCATTCACGCCACCAGTATACACAGTTACTGTTTCCAGCCAGATTCTTTGCTGCTCGCTGTTGAAATTAATGATCAGGTAGAAACAGAGCATCTCCAGCACGATCATCGTGATCACACTGCCCCCCTGGAAAATTGTTGCCTTGATTTTACTCATCGAAAGTTAGGCTGGAACTGGCGTAATTAAACTTGCTCCGTAATTACCATGATACGCCGTAATCATACGGTTGAAGAACCCTGGAAACATTTTCGTGGGTTGGCTGAAAAATGGTCAGAGACGATTAAAACGAGCGTTGCCTTCTTTCAACAGATTTAGAGTCACGAAAATTTTTCCAGGCGACTACTAGGACACGCTGCTACTTGGGATCAAAATGGCTTTGTAGCGATCCGTATCCGCCAGGGCAGCACTGGTGCCACGCACTACGGCCCGCAGCGGGTCTTCGGCAACGTGTACCGGCAACTGAGTTTTCTTGCTCAGTCGCTCGTCCAGGCCACGCAACAGGGCACCGCCGCCGGTCAGGTAGAGACCGGTACTGTAAATGTCGCTAGCGAGTTCCGGTGGAGTAGTTTCCAAGGCGCGGAAAACGGCTTCCTCGATCTGGATGATGCTTTCGTCCAGGGCCTCGGCGATTTCCTGGTAACTCACTTTGATTTGGCGGGGAATACCCGTAATGAGGTCACGACCATTCACGGGAAAGTCCTCGGGCGGATTTTCCAGGTGAGGTACGGCACTGCCGACGTGAATCTTGATCTGCTCGGCCGTACGCTCACCCACCAGGATGTTGTGCTGCCGTTTCATGTAGGCGGCGATGTTCTCGGTCAGTTCGTCACCGGCAATGCGGATACTCTGGTCGCAGACAATACCGGAAAGGGCGATCACCGCGATCTCGGTGGTACCACCTCCGATGTCAACGATCATATTACCGACGGGTTCTTCAACGTCCAATCCGATACCCAGGGCGGCGGCCATGGGCTCGAAAATGAGGTAAGTTTCCTTCGAATCCACCCGGGCGGCACTTTCAAAAACGGCACGCTTTTCCACTTCTGTGATTCCGGAAGGAATACAGATGACCATTTTCAGGTGGGCGAAAAAACGACGGCGGGAACCGATCATTTCGATCATTCCCTTGATCATGTGCTCGGCGGCCTTAAAGTCGGCGATCACCCCATCTTTAAGCGGGCGGATCGTGCGGATGTCATCGTGGGTTTTCTCGTGCATTTGCATGGCACGGCGGCCCACGGCGATGGTTTCGTCACTTTTGCGATTGATGGCGACAATAGAAGGCTCGTCGACCACGACTTTGTTTTCTTCGATCACCAGGGTGTTTGCGGTACCCAGGTCGATCGCCAGATTTTGCTTGAAAAAATTGAATAGCTTCATTAAGCGCGGTGGCTTGAAAATTGGTTTGAGTATAGTCTTCCTTACCTCCCGGCCTACTTGGTATGACCGACAGATTTCAAATTCACGGGCCTGGTAACGATGCACGAAACCAAGTCACGTACAAAATTGCAAAAAAAACGGCGGACTGTGGCATCTAGCCGACTATTTGTTAGGCATTTGTGATTTTGATCCATCTTTCAAAAATAAATGAAAGTTTAGTCAACTCCGATGGCTTGCGGGCGTTAGAGAAGGGAAAGTTCTGTGGCTTCAAAGTAGCAAGGCTGACTGTAGACTCTGTCATTTCACTCAAGTTGAAAACATTGCTACTTTGCTAGCCGAAAACAAACTTAAAAGGGTTAATCAACTCCACCATGAATACAACCGATCTCCTCGCCCGCGCTCTGAAAATGGAGTGGCTGACCGCCGAAGAAGGCGTCTTTTTGCTGGAAAACGCGCCGCTGGGTGACTTGGTCTACGTGGCCAACCAACTTCGGTTCAAGCAGGTACCCGAAAAAACGGCAACCTGGATTATCGACCGCAACAGTAATACGACCAACGTTTGTATTGCCAACTGTAAATTCTGTAATTTTTACCGACGGCCGGGGGCGGATGATGTCTACGTAACCTCCATCGAAGAGTATAAGACCAAGATCGAAGAAACCTTTGCCTACGGTGGTGAGCAGTTACTACTACAGGGTGGTCACCACCCCGATCTGGGGCTGAAGTATTACGTAGAGTTGTTCAGCGAACTCAAGGCGCTTTATCCGAATTTGAAACTACACGCATTAGGTCCGCCGGAGATCGCCCACATTGCCAAGCTGGATGGATTAAGCCACACCGAAGTACTGCGCGAGCTCCACGCCGCCGGTCTGGATAGTCTGCCCGGAGCGGGAGCTGAAATTTTGAGCGACCGCGTACGCCGTCTCATCAGTAAAGGAAAATGCGGCGGGGAAGAATGGCTGGATGTAATGCGCGCCGCTCACCAACTCAATATCACTACTTCAGCGACGATGATGTTTGGCCACATCGAAACGAACTGGGAACGCATGGATCACCTGGTTCGCATCCGTCAGGTGCAGAGCGAAAAACCGGAGCATGCCAAAGGTTTTCTGGCCTTCATTCCCTGGCCGTTTCAGGATGAGGATACGATCTTGAAAAAGATCAAACGTGCCCGTAATACAGTTACCGGCGACGAATACGTACGGATGATCGCCCTCAGTCGGATTATGCTGCCCAATGTTATCAATATTCAGGCTAGCTGGCTGACGGTAGGTAAACAGGTTGCTCAGGTCTGCCTGCATGCCGGAGCCAACGACTTTGGCAGTATCATGATCGAAGAGAACGTAGTTTCCGCCGCCGGAGCCCGCTGGCGCTTTACGGCGGACGGTATACAGGGAGCGATTCGTGAAGCCGGGTTCCGCCCTCAATTACGCAATCAGCAATACGATTACCGGGAACTGCCGAAGAATATCAAGCAACAGCAGTTGGATGAGGTGGAGCTGATTGTAGACTGATTTTTGGAGATAGGAACACATTAGACAGTCGACCGCTGCGCGGCCAAATATAAGCAGGAATATAGCGCAGCGCGCACACGTCCCAAAGCGCATTCGGCTTGGCTCTTACTTCTTAAAGCCAAGGGAGCGCAGCGACTGACGGCGATCCTGGTTTCTATTTCCTCAATCTCCGCTATCCACCACCTCCAGAACACTCCGAAAACTCAAAGCTTTCTCCTTGTACCGCAGATCGTGCATACTCTGGTGCTCAAAAGCCTTTTTTTGCTGATAAAGCTGAAAAGTGGTCATGTTTTCCAGGGTGAATTGAAGGGCGTAGGTAATACCGTCGGTTTCGTCCACCCCAAGAAGGCGAGATAATTTATAGTCGCGAAAATAGCCGTCGTCCATCATTATGGGGATGTATGCTTGTTGCATCCATTGCAGCCAGGTGGCGCGGGTACCGTGTTCCACTTTCGTGGTGATGTTGTAAAGAACCATAGGGCGTTAATTTACGTCCATTCGCGGAAACTGTTGATGAATCGTAATCCAAAGCCCCTGATTACCTTTGCGTCAATATCTGACAAGTTGACTTAAAAACGATTGTTTTAACAATAGGCGGCCCCGGCCCGCTGTTCTCATCAATGATGAAAAGACTACTCTACCTACTTTTCCTGATCGTTTTGGTCGGTAACTGCTGCCCTTACTTGAATGCTCAGGACAATCTGGCCATTGGCGAATGGCAGGCTCTGCAATCTTTCCAGCAAGGAATCTACGTAACCCAATCCACGGAATCGATCATTTATACCACGGGAAGAGCTGTTTTCTACCTGGATAAGGAAGACCTCAGTATCACTACCCTCACGCGGGACGACGGATTAGCAGAAACGGAGATTGCCATTCTACGCTATCACGAACCGACTCAGACCCTCATTATTATCTATGAGAACAGCGTGATCGATCTCCTGCGGGACGCTCGTTTCAGTACCCTGCGGCAGATCGACAACTTCAATTTCAGTGGGGGAGATAACAGTATCAACGACGTTCATTTCGGAGAGGATAACGTAATCTACCTGTCGGCCGGATACGGAATATCAGCCCTTAATTTAGACGATGAGACTTTCCAATTCACCACATTTACCGACATAGGGATTGAAAGCGCTGCGGTTTACGAAGGAATGCTCTACGCCGGCACCCAGGAAGGTATTTACACTGTTGATCGTAACGGCGGTAATATCGCTGATTTTGGTAGTTGGGAATTACTGGACATTGGTAATGGCATGCCTTTTGACTACAGCACCACGGCTCTGAACGTCTGGCGCGACGAGTTGTACTTTGCCGTCAATGAGGATATTTGGCGTTGGAATAACGGTGCCCCGGAGTTGTTTTTCGATAACGAGTCAAGGGGGTATTTCCTGGAATTTCTGGCCAGAGGACCCAATAATCTGTTGGCGGGTTATAATACACTACCCGGCGAGGATGTTCGCGAACTCGTGATTTTGGATGAAGATGGGCTGGTACGTCAGTTGACCCAAAATTGTGTCCGTTTTCCATTATACGCTACTCAGGAGAGTAACGGGCGAATCTGGATCGGCGATGGAGGAAACGGCATCCGATTATTACCGAGTACTGATGCCGGTGAATGCGAAATCCTTGAATATCCAGGACCTCGTCGGGATCGAAATTATCGGTTGGAACACGACGGAGAGTCGCTCTGGGTCGCTACGGGAACTCTGACGCCTAACTTGTCTCCCGTCTTCAACTCAGAAGGCATGTACCGTTATAAAGAAGGGCTGTGGACGGAATATAACCGCGATAACAGTGCCCTGGCTGGTCGGGATGGTGAGAGCGGAACCTTTGACGATTTCCAGATAGCGGTAGGGGTTGCCATTGATCCGGCGAATAATCTGGTCTGGGGAGGCACCTACCTCGAAGGAGCCTTCTCCATCGATCAGGAGACGGAGGAGATAGAACTCTATGATGAACTCAACTCGACGCTACAATTCGCAGAAGGTGAGGCGGAAGGCCGGGTTCGGGTGGGCAATATCGACGCAGATGAAGAAGGGAATGTTTACTTTTCCAACCCGCTTTCAATGGGAGGGAATCCCGTTCACGTAAGAACGGCAGCTGGAGAATGGGCGGCCTTGGGTGGTGACTGTGGACAGAACGAAGCCTTCACGCTGGCAGTAGACGATTTTGGGTTCATCTGGGCGCTGCACGGGATTGCCGGTGGCGGCGGTATCACCATAATCGATACCAAAGGTACTCTACTCGACACTTCAGATGATGAGTGCCGGTCCATTACAGCCAACAACAGCGAATTGATCAATAACGAGGTACGTAGTATTGCTGTAGACCTGGACGGAGATATTTGGGTCGGTACCTCTACGGGTATTACCGTTTTCGGCTGTGGCAGTTCTGCGATGGATCCTAGTATTTGCCAAGGGAATGTGATTCCGGTATTCGATGAATTCGAACAAGGTGGCCTTCTTTTGGAAACTGAAGACGTACAAGGTATTACAATTGACGGAGCCAACCGTAAATGGATGGCCACTACCGGGGGCGCTTACCTGCTGAGTCCTGATGGAGAAGAGGAATTACTTTTCTTCGATTCAGATAATAGTCCCCTCCTTAATAACCTGGTTCGCGATATCGCCATCAATCCCAACGATGGTACGGTCTTTTTCGGTACGGATAGCGGTATCATCAGTTACCGGGGGGATGCCACGTCTGCCCGACGGGTCAATGAAGAAACACTGAAAGTATTCCCTAATCCCGTGGAGCCGGGCTACGAGGGGCCGATCGCTATTCAGGGAGTTGCTCGTAATGCCAACGTTAAAATCACTGACCTCAGCGGCAAGCTGGTCTTCGAAACGTCCGCCCTGGGTGGCCAGGTCACCTGGGATGGCGCTGATTACAATGGCCAGCGGGTGCAAACTGGCGTATACCTAGTATTCGCTACCTCCGACGGAACGGGGCGCCAGGCCCTGGAAAATCCGGATACAGCAATTGGCAAGATTGTCTTCATACGCTAAGGGCATGGTCGATCTGAATTGTGATATGGGGGAATCCTGGTACGAAGAAACCGTTGGCCGGGATACGGCTATCATGCCATTGATCACCTCCTGTAACCTGGCCTGTGGAGTTCACGGCGGTGACCCGGGAACAATGCAACGATCCGTGGAACTAGCCCTGCTGCATAAGATAAATATCGGTGCTCACCCTAGCTTGCCCGGTCAGCAGAACTTTGGCCGTGAGCCAATAGATATGCCAGAACAAGAACTAAATGAATTGATCTACAGTCAGGTAGATCGCCTGCAGGCTGAAGTAAAGGGGCAGGGTGGCGAGTTGACTCACCTAAAGGCTCACGGAGCTTTGTACCATTTGGCAGCCAGCCAGCCCAAAGAGGCCATGGTCGTAGTGGCAGCGGCTATCTATTTCGGTATTCCCAAGATCTTCGGCCCACCGGAAAGTGCCCTCGGTCGTTTGGCAGAGCGTGCCGGACTGACTTTCGTGGCCGAAGGGTTCGTGGATCGGGTCTATGAAAATGGCCGTCAACTACGTTCTCGTTCATTAGCGGGGGGCGTTATCCAGAACCCCGCGAAAGCATTGGCCCAGGCCCGGCAGATGGCGGAACATGGATGGGTGATAGATTACTATGGCACTAGTCATCCCATACAAGTCGAAACACTATGTCTACACGGAGATAATCCGGCGGCTTTGGAAATTGCCGAAGCGATCCATGGGGCGCTTGAAGTTCGCCGTTCTCCGAACGGCTAGCCACGTATTTTTTGCTAGCCGCTCGGAGAGCGGCGTATTTCAGATCAGCAAGCTCTGCGAGTGCAGCACACAACGATGCGGAGCATTACTTCCAATGGTAGGTACATAAAAAAAGCCAAGACCCAATGGGTCTCGGCACAAACAAATCATAATCTCATGAAAAAAAAGACGACCTAAAAAAAGTTCTTATAAAGACGTGGCAATCACGTTTTTGTTTAAATCCTTACCCTTTACAGGGCAAGGAATCAAACGGTTTTGGGATTGTGATTATTGCACGAATAATTTTCCTTTACCGATTGGTATACCATCGCCCCGGAGTTCATATATGTAACTCGCTTTGGGTAAATTCTGACGCGAAATTTCTACTTGGTCACCCTGGAAGGTCTGGCGGCGAATTTCGCGGCCGAACATGTCCAAAATGCGGAGTTCAAATTCCGTGTCCGTATTTCCTTTCCAATCTTCGATGCGGACCGTTGTCCGATCTTTCATTGGGTTTGGAAATACATTTATAGTAACGCCGGTTTTTTCAAAATAGTTCGTGTTAGAAGTTAATAAACAGTCAGTTATAAAATATTCCTGACAATTAACGACGTGGCGAACCTCTTCGGAAAGCTCCGGCGAGCGATAGTCAAAATAAACGGCGGCACGATTGCTGATAACGGACCCGATCGCGTTGTTCGGTTTCTGGGATAGCCTGTAAGTGACATATCCTTTCTGCGTCTGGTCGCTGTTAACTGCTCCCCCGGTGCCGCCGCCTGCAAGAAGATGGATTGAATCGAACGTAATTTTTAAGACTCCATTCTGATAAAGAGTAAAATCATAGGGATGGCTTGCCGCCCCCATCTCCAGGGAGTTGAGGTTCAGCAGTTCAGAAAGAGTGTCGCGAATCACGACGCGTCCAAAGGTGTCAGCGTCTTGATCCAAAGTGAATATTATAGTGTACTCCAGCTCGGTTTCAGGTGTAATAATGGAGTCTAAATAGCCTTTGGGATATGCTCGCAGTGCGAGATTCACTTCGGGATCAAGAACGAAGACTTCTTGCGTTAAAATGTCAATGTTGAGATCTCCGTCATTATCGGAGAACTGGGCCACTTGGCCCGTGGTGAAATTGCTTCCACCGTTTTCGGTACAGCCTTCCACCACCGTTGTGGGGAATTGCTCGCCGGGATGACCAGGCACCTGTTCGGCAATGAGGCGATAAGTAGCGCCGGTTGCCGCGAGGCGAATGGTCTGGTTGACCATGGGTTCGTCAATAATGGGATCATTGACAATCATGACCTGATCTTCGATCACGATATAACTCAGGGTCGTTTGTATCGGGTTGTCAGTGGGGTTGACGATGTTGAAAGTGACACTATCACCATCGCAAACACTGCTTACCTGAATACTGCTGCCGTTCCAGTCCGGATCAACCGGGGCACAGTCGAAGTCAGGCAGGATAGTCGCCGTTGTGGCAACACTCTGCTGGTTAACTATGCCGGCACATCCTACACTCACGATGATCTCGAAAGATCCGTTTGCTTCGGGGGCCAGGTCAGGCAGGTCGAAGGTCAGTAGCTGTCCGTTCTGGCTGCTCACCGGAACACTGCTACTTTGGTAGACCAGAATTTCATCCAATTCAATCACCACACTTACTCCCTCGGCGGTTACCGTTCCCTGGTTGCCGTAGGTCACGTCGATTTTCTGCGTAGAGCAGGCAATCACCGGACCGGCACTCAGTTCTACCTCCAGCAGCGGGCAATCCACTGCGGGGGTGAGGGCGAAGTTTTGGCGGGTACTGTCGTAAGTTTCCTCGAAGTCGACCACGATGGCCACCGGGTTACAAATGTCCCAGCGGTCGTTCTTTTGCAGCAGACTCACCGTGTAGGTGCCGGTGTCGATCTGAAGATCGTAGCGGCCCAGTGAGTCGGTACTGCCGAAGAAAGTCGCGCTTTCCTTCTCGGCTCTGACCAGCCATCCTTCCAGCCCGAGGTCACCCGGTTGGTAGTCGTTACATCCGTCGGCTGAGTAGTGAACCCTGCCGCGAACGTGGTTGGTCAAATGTTCGCCATCACGATTCGTTTTGAAAATCGTCATGTCATTGAAGGCGACGGCGTTCTGGGCGTTGTAGGCGGCGATGGCATAACCTCCGCGCACCGTTGGGGCCAGATCTTCGGCGGTGTTCAGCACATCGTCATCGCCAATCAGGCGTTGGTAGATGAGCTGGCCGGTAGCGCTTTCGATCTTGACCATCAGAACGTCGAGATTAAAACTCACGTCGTCCGGAGCGGCCTGACCGGCAGCTACCAGGGTAGCACCGTTGTCTTCTTCAATAACACCACGCAGATCGCTGTCGAAAGGGGTGGCGGGTACTTCCGTGTACCAGAGCGTATCTCCGTTGAGATCCGCTTTTGCCATTAAGGCAGTATTAAAATCATTCGCCGAGCCAACCACAACCAAATTGCCGTCGGTCGTTGGGATGATGTCTTCAATTTGTTCGTTCAAACCCGCAACGCCGTAGGTCTTGGACCATTGTTCAGCGCCGTTGACATCCACTCCGTAGAAGCGAATGTCGTTATCGGAGATGGGCTGCGGAAGGGTGCTGTTCTGTCCGTTGGCACCGATCAGGTAGCCACCGGGGCGGAGTACAGCTCCGATTCCTTCTTCGTCGCGGCTGCTCCCGAAGGAGCTGCGCCAAAGTTCGTCTCCGTTCTCGTCAACCCGGATCAGCAATACATCCTGGCGGCTGGTTGAGCCGTCCGTAAGTGTACCCGTTATCAGGTAGCCACCTTCGGGCACTTCCAGGATGTGCTTGGTCCGTTCGGAATTTTCGGCCGTTCCGTAGGTCTGGCTCCAGATCACGTCACCTTGGGGGGTGATCTTAAGCAGGTAGCTTCTTTCTTCGTCTCCGGCGTCGATGATTCGGTAGCCGGCGATGAGGAAGTTGCCATCCGCAGTGGGTAAAATATCCGATGGTTGTTCGAGGAAACCTTCGTCGTAAGTACGTGACCAGATCACGGTACCGTCTACGTCGGTTCGAACGATAAATATGTCAATGTCGTTGTCGTCGCTCACCAGCCCTTCGGTCCAACCAACTTGCATGTAGCCGTGGTCTTTCATCTGGAGGATTGCAACGCCCTGGTCCTCTTTAGGACCACCGAAGGAAATCTCGAAACCCTGACCGAATACGCTCGTCAGGCACAACAGTGCTGTGAGCGCCATCGTTAACAGTGGACGCCCGCCGAAGCTTTGATTGGGTTGTCGTCCCTTGTTCATTTTAGGATTGTTGAGATAGCTTTCCGTCGATTGCAATACAAATATGGGGGCATTCTTAGCCGAGGACAAAGACAGAAAAAGCGATTTGTTGAAAAAAAATGTGTATTTTTGGGACATGTAGGTGGCTTTAATCAGCTTTTTAGTCACTGGTAATCAATAATTTGTCCTAGCAAAGTAGCATTGCTAATTTGTTAAACAAAAATAAGGAATTCGGGCGTGGAAAAAACTTCAATCGTTGGTATTTATCGTTCATTAGACAAAAGTGAGCAGCGGGAAGCGGGTAAATGGCTGGCTTCTCCGGCCCATAACCAGCGTAAAGACGTAGTAGACCTCCACAATTACCTGGTAGCCGGCAACCACCTTACATCAACGAGCGCTCTGGCAAAAAAGCGCGTTTGGCGTAAACTCTTCGGTAAAACGCCCTACGACGACGCAAAGCTGCGCCAAATCATTCACTTTATCACCAGAGCCATCGAGGAATGGCTGGCTTACCGTGAATGGCGCGACGATAAAGTGAAGACCCGCCTCTCCCTGGCCGGCCAGTTGCGCCGCCGCAAATTGGGCAAGCCACTGGAACGGACGCTCCGCCAAGTAGAAAAACAGCAACAGGGATACCCCCACCGCAATGAACACTTTTTCCGCAACGAATACTTATTGCAGCTGGAGCATTATACCAACCGGGGTATTCAGCAGCGGGGGCAAAAAGATGTCCGACTCCAGGCCGTAGCCGATGCTCTGGACAATGCCTACCTGATCGAAAAGCTTCGACTGAGCTGCAACATGCTTTTTCACCAGCGGGTCTCGAAGACACCTTATGATATAGGTCTGTTACAACCCATCGTCGATCACGTCGGCGAGCTGGAACTGGATAAAATCCCCGCCCTGGCCATTTACTACTACGTGATCATGGCGATCAAAGGCTCCCGAAATACGGAAGAAGACGGTAGTTACTTTTCCAAGTTACGTACCACCGCCCGCGAGCATGGTCACCTGTTGCCCCTGACCGAACAACGGGAATTCTACCTGATGGCCATCAATCTCTGTATTCCCCGAATGAACGCCGGTAACGAAGCATTTACCCGCGAGGCTTTCGAGTGGTACCGTCTGGGAATGGAAAATGGTGTATTGATCGAGAACGACAACCTGAGTCGTTATACTTTTATCAACGTCGCCTTCGTAGCTATTAAACTGGAGGAACTGGAGTGGACGGACCATTTCATTGAAGATTACCAACAGTACGTAGGAGTGAAATACCGTGAACTGGCCGCCAACATCGTCCGAATCCGACTGAACTACGTCCGCAAAAACTACGGTGAGGCCATGCACCTCCTGGCCGTTACCGATCCCAAGGACCAGGTATTGAGCCTGATCTGTAAGTATACCCAGCTTAAGATCTACTATGAACTGGAAGAATATGACGTGCTGGAAAGTCTGATGGACAGCATCGGAGCTCAGCTGCGCCGGAAGGAGATTGTTGCCCACCAGAAGAAGAACGGGCAGAACATCATCCGGCTGCTGCGGGCCTTGCTGCGCTTGAATGACTATAATAAGGAGAAGAAAGAAGCCCTGAAGCAAGAGGTACTGGCGACCCAGCCCCTTTCGGAGCGGGAGTGGTTTTTGGGGGTTTTGGGATGAGAGATCGTTACTGCTTTACCACCTTCCGCAAGGCCCACCGCTTCCCTTGCTTAATCCGCAAAAAATAACTCCCCGCCGGATAAGCGGCCGTGTTCAGCGTGGCGGAGCCGGCGTTGTCATCATTACTTTGCAATAGCCGACCACTGGCGTCCAGTAGCTCCAGATCGAAATGGCCTTCGCCGGTGACGTTCAGCTGGTGCTGGACCGGGTTGGGGAAAACGTCAAAATCCGCTCCATCTAATAAACGCATACTACTGCTAGTGGGGTTACAGCCCGGTTCGATACAACCGTCCTTATCTACCTTGATGAGCCAGCCGTAGGATTTGCCGGGGGCGGGAAAAGCGTTATTGACCTGACCGCAAGCGATGATACTGCCGCTGGGTAAAACCACTACGCCACCGAGGAAGTGATCCGCGTAACCGTTCTCGTCGTAGAGCAGCGTGTCTGTCCTGGACCACAATAAATCACCGGCATCGCTCACCTTGGCAATGAGACCGGCATCATAGTAAAAAGTGGGTGGGCCGGGGACTTCGTGGAGATAGCGACCGACGGTGACCCATTCCTGGTTGAGGCCGGGGGTGAGATCGCTCAAATTGTTCCAAAGCGAAGTATGGTCGTAAATTAATGTAGATGATATTGGTTCAAAATTTTCATCTCTTTTGGTTATTTCTATTTGGTTATTTGGGTATTCAAAATCATCCACCAACAAAGTGCTTACACCTATTGAGAACCAGTTACCATCGTCAGTAGGTTGTAATTTTCGCATTCCAAAAGATGCCGGATTATAACGAATTACGCTTTCCCAATCTTCAAATACAAGACCGGTTGAATCAATCTTAAACGTTTTATTTATTGACCATTGATCGGTGAGAATTTGCACTTGAGAAAATCCGATGCCAACAGATCCAGAAATCAAATATTCATTATCATCTATACGTCTGATGTTCTGAAAGTCATCCCAGATGTTCGGCTCTCCGTAAACAGTTTCCCAAATTTTGTTGCCAAGTTTGTCCGTGCGCATCACAAAAGCATCCCAGATGCCATCCGACATTTGTTGTTTGGCATCAATTGTCATATAGCCTGACTGCGTCTCAATGAGATTCCAATGAGTCGTATGTAAAACAGTATCGTCTGAATACTCTTTTACAAAGTCCAGTAAACCATCGTGATTGAACTTAACTATAATGGGATAACCTCGAAAAAACGTTTTCCCTGCAACTGCGTAACCGCCATCGGAGCAGGTTATTAAATCCGCATTGAGGTCGAAGAAATAATCATCTCCCGCGCTATCGTAGTGAGTTGTCTCGATCAGTATGTTTCCTAAAGTATCCATCTTAGAAAAATAGATGCCAACTTGCCCGGTTAGCGGATCTCTTGCCCTTCCGTATAGCACGAGGGTGTCGTTCTGTAAGATTAGATCGTTAAACTGTAAAGAAAATTCATTTTCAAAGCAGTAAGATTGAATAAATCCGTTCTGTGCCTCAACGGAAGTGATATACAGTAACGTAAACAGAGTTAAAATGAGACGAGTAATCATAGTAGATCAATTAATGTAGTAGGATTTTACCGGCAATCGGTTTCTGTTATCTACTTCTCATTTCATAGAAATAAACTCCTTTTTTCTGGTTGGAAAGATCATAAACTCATCTTTCAAATGGCTTAATTTCTTTTGAAGAACTAAACGACCAGTAGCATCGCGGATTATTAATTGTCCAATATCGTCCGAGTTATCGTTTAATGCCAGTAAATGGTGAATGATCCATTCGTGGGATTTGGATATAAATGAAATTTCGATTCAATTCCATTGTTCTCAGTAACTACACTTGATGACTTAGTGGCAACATCTCTTTTCCCGGGGCAAGTCTACGATTGGCGCGTAGTAATAACCATTGCTCCGGAGAATGTTTCTGGTCAGATTCCCCGTATGGCTTTGCACGTCATCCGCCATGTTTTCGAGTAGACTGAGGTGTGAATGGAGGCATTATCTAAAACGTCCATCAATATTGATAAGTGTTCTGAGGCTGTGCATCACATGTAAGGATAGACTATTTTCGGTATTCTCCATCTAAAAGTACTGAAACATCAGTAACTACAGGTCATTCGTCATATACGATCAATTTGATGCCAATCTACTTTATCCTTACATGTGATGCACCGCCGTGTTCTGATTGTCTTTGCGCGGTAGCACTTGCGTTAACGTTACCTTTTTAGTTTTCCCAGAGCAGCCGTTGCTTCGGGGTAATTACCTTGCGATTGCTGCTGCAGGGCCAGAGAAATCTTGACACTCCCCAGTTCGAGATTTTCAATCCAAGTGTCTAGGGTGTCTTGGTGGAAGTTCAAAGTGTCGTAGAACAGATGGGTAACGATCTTATTGGATGACTTATCCATCGCTCGTTGATAGTAAGTGGCTTCGAGTGCCCTGCTTGCCATGGCGACACTGCCGTTTGCGTTCTCGGCGGTTGCGTAGCGGGCTAGTGCGCTGTTGCGGTTATCGCGAGCATCGTAATAAAAAACTTTCTCGTCATCTAATTCGCTTCCAGACATGCAGGGTGGGATACAAAAGTCAATAGGGCAAGTGTTTTCTATGGCTTGAACAGGTGTAAAATCTCCACTAACTACCAAAGGAAGCGAAAGAAATTTAGCATTAGTCAAAGAGTTGGCAAGAATTACAATGCAATATGGCGTTGTTGTATGAACAAATCCTGTTTCGCTATTATAAGATTGACCAAATTTATCTTCTGGAGAGAATTTCTTGAAAATCTATGCCATTTCAAATAGGCTTTCTCCAAAGGAAAAATGTTCATGGCACAGAGCCATGGAATACACAAAGCAGCGCGCCCACTTCCCGTGAACGCGCCGCTTCCAGCAATCTCGCTAGCTAGAATACGCAGCACGCATCCTAGTTCCTATTTCCAGGCGCTTAGCGCGCAATCGCCACCGACCGCTTCTCCCGAATCACCATCACTTTGATCTGGCCGGGGTACTGCATACTTTCCTGAATCTCTTCGCTGATCTTGAAACTCAGCGCATCGGCATCTTCGTCGGATACTTTTTCGCTTTCTACCAAGACGCGGAGTTCGCGACCGGCCTGGATGGCAAAGGCTTTCTCCACACCTTTGTGTTTTTTGGCGATGTCTTCCAGTTCCTTGATTCGCTTGAGGTAGCTTTCCAGGATTTCGCGGCGGGCACCTGGTCGGGCACCACTGATGGCATCACAGGCCTGGATGATGGGGCTGAGGATACCAACCATTTCGATCTCGTCGTGGTGAGCGGCAACGGCGTTGACCACGGCGGGGTGTTCACCGGCCTTCTCACACATCTGGCCGCCGATGAGGGCGTGGCTCAGTTCGCTGTCCTCGTCGGTTACTTTGCCGATGTCGTGCAGCAGACCGGCGCGTTTGGCCATTTTGATTTGCTTGGTGCTCAGGCCCAGTTCGCTGGCCATGGTGGCACAGAGATTGGCCGTCTCGATGCTGTGGCGCAGCAGATTCTGCCCGTAGCTGGAGCGGAAACGCATACGGCCCACCATGCGGACCAGTTCCGGTTTCAGGCCGTGAATGTCCAGTTCCACGATGGTTTTCTGGCCGATCTCGCGGATGCGCTGCTCCAGTTCCTTACTGGTCTTGGCCACCACTTCCTCGATGCGGGCGGGGTGGATGCGACCATCGCTGACCAGTCGTTTCAACGACAGGCGGGCCACCTCGCGGCGGATTGGGTCGAAGCTACTGATTACGATGGCCTCAGGGGTGTCGTCCACGACCAGTTCGGCACCGGTGGCGGATTCGATGGCGCGGATGTTGCGTCCTTCGCGACCGATGATCTGGCCTTTCACATTGTCGTTATCGAGGTTGAAGACACTGACCGTATTCTCGATCGTTGCCTCGGCCCCCATCCGTTGGATGGTGTTGATGATCACCTTGCGGGCGTCCATGCTGGCTTCCTCACGGGCCTCTTCCAGGATGCGGCGTTTGAGGCTAATGGCCTCGGTCTCGCTCTTGGCGGCCACGTCGGCCAGCAGGCGTTCCTTAGCCTCGGACTGGGTGAGTTTGGAGATGGTTTCCAACTCGCGGCTGAAGCGATCGTGCTGGGTATCCAGGTCCTTTTGTTTTTGGCGGGCTACTTCCAGTTCTTTTTCGAGCTGGTTTTTGAGTTGCTGGCGTTTCTTTTCGATCTCGGCCTCCTGGTCACGCAGCTTCTGCTGGCCACGGTCTATTTCTTCACGCTCGGCCTTAAATTCCTTGCGTTCTTCCCGCAGGCTGGCCTGCTCGGTTTTCAGCTCTTCGCGTTTGGCCTTCAACTCCACGAGTTCCTCGGCTTTTTCGGTCTTGAACTCTTCTTTGTAGCGGGCGAATTTTTCGCGGCTCTCTTTGATCTTCTGTTTCTTGATCGCCTCCTGCTTGGCCTCGGCTTCTTTCATGAATTCCTGGGCCTCTACCTTAGCCTGGGCCAAGTGCTTCTCGGCTTCGGCCTTCAGTTTATCCGCCTCGGCGGTGGAAATCTGTAGTTGGGCGTTCTGAATCTTTTTCTTGGCGACGGTGTGGTAAGCAATCCCTGCTACCAGACCGACGAGGAGCCCTATTAAAAGGGAAATAATGTCCATGTCGGGTTAAAATTTATGAGTTTGGCTTCAAAGTAGCAGTGTGTCAGTTCATCCGCCCCGCGTCTTTGTGGGCTGGGCCCCGCAAAGTAAGCTTCGCAGGAACTGACTCGGCGGACGAGCGGGATCGAAATCCATCGACGACGACATAGCACTGAATCCGCTCGGCGGACGAACCAGGCCCTTCGGTCCGTTTCGGCCGACGAGCTAGCGTTATAGCTGCGGCCGATGTATTAGCATTGCTACTTTGAAGTCAAAATGAACGGCATTCTATCCGCAGTAAAGCCACGTAATCGATTGCCGGAATTGTCGAAGGCTAAAGGTACGAAGCAAAAAGTTTACCTTGGCACCCAAAGAGCTGAACTTATGAATCAACGTTCCCTTGGCATCGTCGCCATTTTGTTACTGCTGGCCCTGATCGGTTCCCTGCTGTGGGGCTTTAACCGCTCGGCTGAAGTGAAGACCGTTACCGAACTGCAAGCACAGACCTCCGCAGAACTGGGAGAAATGGAGAAACTGCGGGATAATCTGGCCGCTGAGGTCGCTGGTTTGTCAGACCGTTACGAGTCTGTCGTATCCACCAACGAAGAATTACAAGGCCAACTTACTGGTGCCCAGCAGGAGTTGCGTCGGGTACAAAACCTGTATAGCAAGGCTATCAACACCAATGCCAACGATAAGGAAGTGGCTTATGAAATGCGCAAGCAGATCGAAGACCTGATCATGGTCCGCTCCGACCTGGAACGCAGTATCCGTGTCGTTTCGTCCCAGAACGACAGCCTGAAAAGCGCCAACACTATCCTGCGTACCCAACTGGGCCAAAGTCAGGAAAACAATCGCCAATTGGCGGCCATGACCCAGCAGATGGAATCGGAGATCCGTGACCTGACGCTCAAAAACTTCAATGCCACGGCTTTCCAGATTGATGCCCTTCGCAGGGGCGGAGAAAAAGTGACCTCCCGCGCTGGCCAGGCCCGCTCCGTAGCCGTCAGTTTCGACTTGGCGGGGGTACCCGAAAAGTACCAGGGGGTACGGCCGCTTTATCTTGTGATCACTGACCAGGCCGGAACGCCCATCGGTGGCACCAACGTCATTCCCGTTAAGGCTACGGTGAATGGCCAGGAAACGAACCTGAAGCCGGTTGAAACCAAGGAGGTGAATATAATGAGTAGCCAACGCATCAACTTCGTCCACGAACTGGATGATAAGTTGGATGCCGGATTTTACCGCGCCCAGGTTTTTACGGACGTGGGGATGCTGGGGGGCGCGAGCTTTCAGTTGCGGTAAGGAGGCAATGAGTTTCATCCAATCATTGGATCACTAACTCATTGGATCATTTTCCATTGGCTATATTTGCGCACTTTTATAATTCAAAGACCCCGGATATGGTATTCCTAGATTTCGAACAACCCCTGGAAAAACTCTACGATCAGCTGGAAAAAGTCAAGCAGGTTGCCGGGGAAGGCGTGGTGGACATGGATGCGACCATCAAGCAACTGGAGAGTAAGATCAAATCTACCCGTAAGGAAATCTACGCGAACCTGACCGGCTGGCAAAAAGTACAATTGAGCCGCCATCCGGAACGTCCTTACACCTTATACTACATCAACCAAATGTGCCGCAGGTTCGTAGAACTGCACGGCGACCGTAAATTCGGTGACGACAAAGCCATCGTGGGTGGAATTGGCACCATGGACGGCCAGAGCGTGGTCATCATCGGTCACCAGAAGGGGGTGAATACTAAAATGCGGCAGTACCGTAATTTCGGCATGGCCAACCCTGAAGGCTACCGCAAGGCACTGCGGTTAATGAAGATGGCCGAACGCTTCGGTCTGCCGGTGGTCTGCCTGATCGACACTCCGGGTGCCTACCCAGGCATCGAAGCTGAAGAAAGAGGACAGGCCGAAGCTATCGCCCGTAACTTGTTTGAAATGGCGCAGCTGACCGTGCCCATCGTCTGCGCGGTGATCGGCGAAGGGGCCAGTGGTGGTGCTATCGGTATTGGCGTGGGCGACCACGTAGCTATGATGGAGAATACCTGGTATTCAGTGATCAGCCCGGAAAGCTGCTCGTCTATTCTCTGGCGGAGTTGGGATTACAAAGAGCAAGCTGCCGAAGCCCTGAAACTGACGGCGGACCATATGCTGGAATTCGGGATTATTGATGAGATCATCAAAGAACCGGCCGGGGGGGCTCACCAGAACCCGGAGGAAATGGCTAAAACGCTGAAGCGCCACCTGAAGAAGGCACTGGCCCAGCTTCAGGAGCTGAGTACCGAAGAACTACTGGATCGCCGGGCGGAAAAGTATAACGCGATCGGCAGCGTGCATTTACCAGAATAGGTATTAGCCGGAAAACCCCTACTTTTGTATTCGCCCGGCTTACCGGGTATTGAGCTTTCTACACTACCAAGCCGATTCGGATGCGCCCCCGCGTGTTCGGGCGGTAACAAACACTTGAGCCGTCGATGGCATTGATCGCGGATTTAAAACGTAAGTTTTTCCAACGCAAGCTGGAAAAGGAGCTGGCTACACGCCGGACCAAACCGGTGGTGCGTAGTCTCCATCCGGAGACCGCTAAACATTTGGCTGTTCTTTTCCCCGCTGATAACGCGGACGACCGCAAGCTGGTGGAGAAATTAAAAACCGAACGCCGCAAAAACGGGCTGCAAACCCGCTTACTCGGCTACTTCTCCAGCCCGGTCAATGAAAATGGTAGTTATAACTTTCCCTACTTTACGGTAAAGGACCTGACTTGGTACGGAGCGCCTCAGGGGAAAGAGGTGGAAATTTTCCTAAGCGACAGTTCCGATCTGCTGTACGTACTCGGTTCCCCCGGTGACCAAAAAATGGATTACCTGGCCCGGCTTAAAAATACTAGCTTGCGCGTTGGACCCTTCACCCACGAAGACGACGCGGATAATCCTTATAACGTAAGGATCATCAACGACGGTAAGCAAAGAGGAATTAAGGGCCAGTTAAACCAGATCGATCGGATCTTCAAGATTATCAATGTCAAGAAAGTTGCCGCAGTTTAGTGGAACCGGCGTAGCCACTATTACCCCATTTGATTTAAATGGAACCGTAGATTATCCCGCTTTGGACCGTCTGTTGGAGCACGTAATTTCCGGTGGAGTAGATTACATCGTTGCCCTGGGTACTACCGGGGAAACAACGACGATCTCCCGTAAGGAATGCCAGCAGATTTTGGCCCACATCGTAGAGCGGGTGGACGGGCGGATACCGTTAGTTGCCGGTTGTTTTGGCGATAACGATACCCAGCACCTGGTCGATTCACTCGGTGTGTACGACCTGGATGGCTTCGCCGCCGTGATGAGTGCCAGTCCGGCCTATCTCAAGCCCAGCCAGGAAGGTATCTATCAGCACTACCTGCGTATGGCGGATGCTTCCCCAAGGCCCATTATTATTTATAACGTACCTGGCCGTACCTCCAGTAATATTCACCCCGAAACAGTACTGCGATTGGCCGAAGCCAACGACAAGTTCGTCGCTATCAAGGAAGCCAGCGGGATTATGGAACAGGCGTTGCAAATCGTTAAACACGGCCCCGAACACCTGGCGGTCATCTGTGGTGAAGATCCGATCACCCTGCCCATGATAGCTGCCGGCGGCCACGGTGGAATCAGTGTGATCGCTAACGTTTTCCCACGGTTGTTTAGTGAAATGGTGAAAGCCGCTCTGGCCGGCGACGTCCAGACCGCCATTGCCCGCAATAACGCCATGATGGATGTTCATAAGTGGCTGTACATCGACGGCAATCCCGCCGGGATCAAAGCCGCCATGAAGTGGGCCGGGGTTAGCGAAGAAGTGTTGCGCTTACCGCTAGTACCGATGTACGAGGAGAACCGAAAGCGGCTTTTTGAGGAACTGGATGCGGCGCGGGCTTACAATTAGTTTATAGATTGAAGAAGACTGAACTACGGTCCATAGATAGGAAAATTCCCGTTCATACGCGAAATCCGCGGCCAAAACCAAAGCGACCGGGAGGTCGCTAGCCGTCACCACGTTTTCAGGGCCCAGTTTTCCAATTGCCGCATTTCCCGTGCCTCTTTTTCCGTTTTGTCTCCCTGCCCGGTCAGGTGCAGGACCCCATGGATCAACACCCGGCGTAGTTCTTCTTCGTAGGAAACGCCGTTGTCCTTGGCGTTGTCGGCCACTCTTTCGGTGCTGACGAAAATATCGCCACCGATCACCGGTGCTTTCTGCATCGGAAAAGTGATGATGTCAGTAAGGGTATCGTGCTGGAGGTGTTTTACGTTGATCTTGTGGAGGTAATCATCGTCGCAGAAAATATAATTAAGGGTACCTAATGTACAGTTGCGAGCGCGAATAACTCGGTTTATCCAGTCGGTCAGACGATTCTGTTCGGGGGCGGAAATTTCCCGGCCACCGGTTTCGGCAAAAAAAACTATGGAAGGCTCCTCCCTTTCTTCGGGAGCAGGAAAAAAAAACTCCAGGTCCTGCACGACTACTGGAACTTGAATTGCATATTTACTTTGGAGCCATTTTCGGCGTACTCTACTTTATCGCAAAGTTCTTTGATCAGGAAAACACCACGGCCTCCACATTCACAAATCTGCTCGGGGCAGGTTGGATTAGGTACTTCCTTGGGGTTAAAACCCTTACCCTGGTCCTTTACGCTAACGCAAAGGCGATTTCCGCGCTTGCGCATTTCAATATCGACGGTTTTGCTTTTGTCCATGCCGTTGCCGTGGATAATGGCATTATTAACTGCTTCAGTGAGGCTGATCAGCAGGTTGGCATGAGTTTCCTCGTTGAGTCGGTATTGCTGAGACACACGATCTACTAATTGGGTAACCTGTTGGATATTACCGGGGTCGGAAGACAACTGCAGCATGGCAATAGATGATAGATTGTGACTCAGAAAGGTGGAAGAAGCTGACAATGGCGGACGTTTGACGTTTGATTCGTAATCTATTGGTAAACAAGTCAATTAAGCGTTTGGTTCGCTAAACAACTTGCTTCCAACTATTTAGACGCTGTTTGACACAAAGCGTCACGGTTAACTCAGGGATAACTCTTCTTGCGATACATTGCCCTAAAGAAGGCGTTTAAGTACTACAATCTTAAGGATATTTTAACAGAGTTGCAACCCCATAAAGCAAATTAGATTTAACGATCCCCCTGTAAAGACTGAAAGTACTCGTTCACCAGTCCCTGAAAGTAGGGTTTAAGTTCCGGGCTGACGCGCTTGAACATGTCAATCTCGGCCTGGCGCTGGCGGATGTACTCCTGTAGTTCGGCGGGTAATTCGCGGCGGCGTTGTTCGGCCGTTTCGCTTTGGCGTTTTTCATCCATTTTCTGTTCCCGCTCGGCTTTTTCGTGCTCCAGCATTTTGCTCAGGATTTCTTCCTGGCGGTTCATCATTTCGGTGGTCAGTTTCTTGTTTACCAAGTCTTCTTCGGCCTGGTCCATCTGGTCAATTAGCTCCTGGAGAGCGGGGTCTATACCATCGCCTCCTTGCTTGTTGCCGTTTTGTCGATCCTGTAGAGCCTTGCGAAGCGCAGCCTGGCGGGCGGCCATCTCGGCAAATTCCTTACTGCTGCCGCCTTCGCCTTTGTCCATTTTGCCTTTCATATTCTCCAGGGCCTGATTCAGGCTTTGTTGTTGGCCACTACCGGGTTCTTTGCTTTCCTTCTTGCCTTTACCTCCCTTGCCTTCTCCCGGGTTCTGGCACTGCTGGTCGCCGGGCATCATGCCGCTCATCTGCTGCTGCATCTGCTCCATACTTTCGCTCAGCATCAGGGCCAGGTCATTCAAACCGGTCATGGCACTTTGCTGGTTAACGGCGGCCTTACCTTTCTGGCGCTCCTCCAATTGCTTCACGCCTCCCTTAAGGTTGCGTTTGATGTCGGTTACTTTTTCGGTAATAAAGCTTTCAATGTTAAGGTTGCGCTTAGCCAGGGCGAAGAGACTGTCTTGCACCAACTGAAAATCGTTATTCAGTTTGAACTGGTCTTGCACCAAATCAACGTAACGCGGGGTATTGATGGGGGCGGCGGCGAATTCGTTGATCAACTCCTCTTCGGCAAAGCTTAGTGCAACGATGTTCTCCAACAATTGCCGGATGGCCTGCATGTCCTCGCTGGCTTGTTCCATCTGCATCTCCATCATGGCACTGGACATAGACTCGGACATACTCTTCATTTTCTGCCCGGCATCCTGTTGTTTTTTGCTGGCACCTTCACTCTCTTTTTGCTCCATCTGTTCCTGGCTTTCCTGCATATCCTGCTCGATGCTCTCCTGCATCTCTTCCATGGGATCGATAGGCATGGGTTTTTCCAGCTCTTCGTTCATCTCCTGCATTTCGTCCATCTTCTCCTGGATCTCTTCGAATGCTTCCTGAATTTCCTCTTGCTTCTCTTGCAGTTCTTCCTGCTTTTCGTCGCTCATGTTTTCCTCCTGAGCAGTTTCTTCGGCCAGTTCTTCTTGCTTTTCAGCCAATTCTTCGAGCTTTTCGATGGTTTCCTGCATCTCCTGCTCCAGTTCGAGTTGCTGGTAGAGCTCCTTCATTCGGTCCAGCTCCTGCTCCAGTTCCTCGTTGTTCATTTCCATATCTTCCATCTTCTCGAGCATCTCGTCCTTGTCGAGTTCCTCCATCAGTTTTTCGATATCTTCCATCAGTTGCTGCATCTCTTCGTTTAGGTTCTCCTCGAAGATCTCCTGCAGTTGTTCCATCTTCTCCTGGATACGCTGGTCCTGCTCGCTCATCTGCTCCTGCTTCTCCATGTTCTCCTGGAAGTTCTGCTGGACCTGGTCGATCTGATTTTGCACCTCCTGCTGGCGCTCCATTAGTTTTTCGACTTCCTTCTGCATCTTCCAGTCCATCTCGGGTTCCTGGAGCAGCTGTTCGCGTAATTCCTTGGCATCTTCCTGAAGGTCTTTGGCTTCCTCAATGGCTTTTTCCAGGTCGTCCTTGATCTTTTCCTCGGTAGCTTCGCTTTCGGCTTCCAGTTCTTCCAGAGTAGGGGCGCTGAGCGCCATGACGCCAGTGCGGGCACTCTTGGCACCATTGACACCGTCATTGTCAAACACCTCGAAGTAGTACAGCAACTCGTCGCCGGGTTGTAGGTTCACTTCTTTCTCCAGGTCCCAGACGTAGTCGTAGCGCGTCTGCTTGCTGCCGGGCTGTTGAATGGGTATCACTACGGCGTCTTCTTGCTGGCCGGTAGTTTCCCGCTTTACCTGGTAAACGAAATTGAGTTTACTCAGCCCGTGGTCGTCACTGGCTTCGCCGAGGAAGTACATCAGCTTGTCGTCGGTACTGTCCTGAAAAGATTCTACGGTGATCTGAGGGTATAGATCGGGGACCACACTCAGGCCGTAGGCAATACTGTCGAACTCCGGCAATTGGTCGTTGCTGAAGTAAAGCAGATAGCGATCGTTGCGCAGGGCGCGTTTCTTAAAAGTATAGAGGTCGTCACTGAAACGACGCACCTCACTGCGATCTCCCTCACTGGAAAATTGCAGTTCCAGCTGGTCGGTATTCTCGGTTTCGAAGGTCCATTCGATCTGGGTACCGGCGGGTACGTTCAGGTCACCGACATTACTCAGCGTCTCGTCTTTCCGCCCCAGATAAGCGGGGTAATCGAGTTTGACTGACAAAGTAGCAATGTTTGGTTTGAGCAGTACGCCCAATTCGTAATCTTCGCTCCGAACTTCTCCGGCCTGAAGGTTGAAGGCGGTACTCTCCTGTACGTTACTGAACTGGTAGGTAAACAGATTGGCCGCCTCTTTCTGCAAGCGGTAGCGGTAGTTGTCTACTTCAATGTACGCTTCATTGGGCAGCACGTCGCCTTCTACTTCTACTTCGAGCTTATAGTCGCCGAACTGTACCACGTTGAGCTTGTCAGTGTTTTTGAGTTTAAAGCTGAAGGGAGCCGGGCGTTCAAAATCCTCATTACTATTGATGAGTCTGCGGGTGGAGTCACTGATCAGACTCGGGGCAGCGAACAGAATGCCAAGAAAGATGAACAGCGGAGGTAAAGCGTATTTAAGGTAACGTCGGTTCTGGCTTAGATCAATGGCCGATCTAAAAGGAACCGGGCTGATCTCCGCTGATTTCTGGTCGATAGAGGCCGCAATCAAGCTAGCCCCGCTTCCGCTACTGTCGGCCTGTTTGCGAAGTTGCAGAATGTTGAGCAGCTTGTCCTGTACGTTGCCAAAATGATCACCGATGATGTTGGCTGCCTGCTCGTGAGAGATCACGCTGCCGAGGCGGAAATAACGGGTCAGTGGTAAGATTACCCAAGCGCCCAGAGACAGCAGACTGATACCGATAAAGGAGAACCACATCAATTTGCGGGTCCCTTTACCGAAATAGAAATAATATTCTGCCAGACTGATCGCCAAAAACAGTAATAAAACTACGCCCACACTATACAAAAAGCCACGAATCAGCTGATTGACGTAGAACTTGCGAATGAAGTTATCCAGTTTCTGGATCAGCAGATCGTAATTGTTCATTTGGGACATATCAGTAGAAGTTCTGGGGGCGCCCTGGCGCAAATAATACACTCGGTTCATTTCTCACCTTTTCGCATTGGCGATCAGGTGCTTATATACAACCACTAAACTACGAAAAAGATTGCTTTTGCAATCGTGTCAGTTGATTTTGCCGGGCGGCCCCGATAAGGGCTTTAAGGCTTGATTGAAATCATAAATTTGAGGAAACCTGCAAAAGGCACCGGCTGGATCGACTGACATTTTTCGCTTCGATCCTTGACTAAGAACTTGTTTGGATTTCTATTTCCTGAAAAACAAGCATTTATGAACCTGGCGTCACCAAAAATAGATCGCTTGACCCGCCAAGCTCACAATTTTATGGTATAGTCAGAACCGTAAATCATTGTTCTTCAGTTCATAGCAATTCCCAAATAAACTTTAAGAGTAAATTACCAGGAATGGCAAATCTTGATTTATCGAATAGCGCCTGCGCGTAACTGGTCAAACCAAGAAGCAGAATAGTATTAACCCGCCTCCTGCACCGAGCGTACTCGGTACGAAACTTTACCTTCTGGCTTCGCCCGAATGAATGTAGTCTCGGACAATGCTATTATAACATTGCTACTTTGTTAGGCCAAAAATGAATTTATACAGTTCACATAAATAGATTATGTTCAATTTCTACGCCGGATACTCCACGTAATTCCGCTCCGTCTCCCAAAGCCTTACGGTCAATTCATAACGTTCGTCCAGCCGTGGTTTAAGACGGTTCCAGATCAGGATACAGATGTGCTCCGCGGTAGGATTAAGGTCTTTAAATTCCGGGATTTGCTCATTGAGGTTTTTATGATCCAGGTAATCTTCTACTTCTTCTTTAATGTAGCGTTTCAGCAGGCTCAGGTCAATAACGAAACCGGTTTCCGGGTCTATCTCGCCGACTACTTTTACCTCGACCTCATAGTTATGACCGTGATAAAAGGGGTTGCTGCAAGGGCCGAAAATTTCCCGGTTCTTTTCGTCGCTCCAGTCGGCGCGGAAAAGACGATGAGCAGCGTTGAAGTGGGCACGGCGGAAGGCAGCGATTTTCATATTGGGATGGGCTTGTAAATGGCTAAACCCGCTAAAGAAAGGATGGTTGTCATTGAAGCGGGTTCATTATCTTCGGCCCATGCGAGTATTGATCCAACGCGTCAGCGAAGCTTCCGTCGCCATCGAGGGCGAACCTACCCGTGCCATCGGCCCTGGTTTGCTGGTATTGCTAGGCATTGAGGAAGCCGACGAAACGGCCGATATCGAATGGCTCTGCGGCAAAATCAGCCGGCTGCGTATTTTTGGCGACGAAGACGGGAATATGAACAAAAGTGTTACTGATATCGGTGGCGAACTGATGGTCATTTCCCAATTTACACTTTTCTCCAGCACCAAGAAAGGCAACCGCCCCGGCTTTACCCGCGCTGCCCGCCCGGATGTAGCCGTCCCGCTTTACGAGCAATTCGTAAAACGCCTGCGCTTCGATAGCGGCACCGAGGTAAAGACGGGCACTTTCGGCGCTGATATGAAAGTCGGTCTGGTCAACGACGGGCCGGTGACGATCTGGATCGACTCTAAAGATCGCGAGTAACATCCTATTTAACCATTACATTATTTGCCCCATTTAATCATTACCAATGACCAACCTCCGCCCCACTATCGAAGCTGCCTGGGAAAACCGCTCCCTGTTGCAGGATGAAACGACCCGAAAGGCTATCCGTGCCGTAATTGAAGAATTAGACAAGGGCAGATTACGCGTAGCCGAACCCGGAGATGACGGAGAATGGGCCGTAAACGACTGGGTGAAAAAAGCCGTCGTACTTTACTTCCCGATCTGCCAGATGGAGACCATTGAGGTCGGGCCATTTGAGTTCCACGATAAGATTCCGTTGAAAAAGCAGTACGCCGAACTGGGCGTCCGCGTAGTACCCCACGCCATTGCCCGCCACGGGGCATTCCTGGAAAAGGGCGTGATCATGATGCCGAGTTACGTCAACATCGGCGCCTGGGTAGGCAGCGGAACAATGGTGGACACCTGGGCTACGGTAGGCAGTTGCGCCCAGATCGGCCGCAACGTTCACCTGAGCGGAGGTGTAGGAATCGGAGGCGTGTTGGAACCTTTACAGGCCACGCCGACGATCATCGAGGATGATTGTTTCATCGGCTCCCGGTGTATCGTGGTAGAAGGTGTTCGGGTAGAAAAAGAAGCGGTGCTGGGGGCGAACGTGGTCCTGACCCAAAGCACACGAATCATCGACGTCACCGGCGACGAAGCCGTAACTTACCGGGGAAGGGTGCCGGCTCGTTCGGTGGTTATTCCCGGGTCCTACCCCAAGCAGTTTCCGGCGGGAGAGTACAACGTTAGCTGTGCGCTCATCATTGGCCAGCGGAAAGAGAGTACGGACAAGAAGACGAGCTTGAATTCGGCCCTGCGGGAGTACGGGGTGCAGGGATAGCGGTCTGGTAGATCTAACAAGCTTACGGCTCGGCGGATCGTTCACTTTGCTACTTTGAAGTCTAAATCAGATGCTAGACATCAGAAGCTAGACACTAGACGACTGCTTGATCAAGCTAGTGTCCAGTGTCTAACTTCTAGTATTTCTTGGCTTCAAAGTAGCAATGCTGGCCATCATTCGAGACCAATTTGCCCACCCAAAGCGTTACTATTACTCAATGACCCTTCCGACTATGCGCTATTTATTGATTTTACTCGTCGGCCTGCTGTGTACGGGCCTATTTGCTCAGAACAATCGGCTGGCCCAGAAGTATTACCAGGACGGTGAATACGAGAAGGCCGCCCAGCTTTATCTGGAGCTTTCGGAGGGCAGCCAGAACAATGATTTTTTCTACAGCCGCTACGTTACTTCACTGATGAAACTGGAGCGTTACGACGAAGCGGAGAGCGCACTGAAGAAAAAGCTGAGGAGACAGCCCGAAGCGGTTAAACTCTACGTTATTTACGGCCAGCTATTGGAAGACCAAGGGCGCGGCGACGAGGCAGAAGAGAAGTATCGGGAGGCCATTCAGCAATTGGGGAGTGACCAGTATCAGATCACTCAGCTGGCCAATGCCTTTATGCAGCAGACCAAATATGAACTTGCCATCGCCACTTACGAGCGGGGTGCCGAGATGATTGGTGATGACCTGGTCTTTAGCTACAACCTGGGCGATCTTTACCGCCGTAAGGGTGACCCCGAGCCAATGATCACGAATTACCTCAACGCCGTAGAGGCCATGCCAAAGCGGGCCAAACAGGTAAGAACGATCTTTCAGCGCTATCTCAGTAAAGAGGAATTGAAACTGGTACAAAAGGAACTCTACGCCCGCATCCAGGCAGATACGGAAGGAAAGGATGATATATTCCCTTCCATGCTGTCCTGGGTCTTCGTACAGCGCAAGGATTACGCCGCGGCCCTTCGTCAGGATAAGGCCCTGGATCGCCGGCTGGACGAAAACGGTAACCGCATCTACCAACTCGGTCAACTGGCCGCAAACGACCGGGACTACGGAACCGCCATTAAGGCCTTCGATTACATCGTGGAAGAGAAGGGGCCGACCAGTACGCTCTACCTGGACGCCAAACGGGAAGGCCTGGTTACCCGCCGACGTTCTCTGACGGACGGTTACGATTACAGCCAGGAAGACCTGCGAATTCTGGAAACGGCCTACGATGACTTTCTTGCTGAATTTGGCAATAATCCCGCCGTGGCTCCGATCGTTATACAACTGGCCGAACTGGAAGCTCTCTACCTGAATGATACCCGAAGAGCGATAAACCTCCTGGATGGACTCATCCAACAGGCCGGGGTGCCGCCGCGCATACTGGCCGAAGCCAAACTTTCGCTGGCCGATTATTACTTGATTACGGGCGACATCTGGGAAGCTACGCTGCTGTATTCTCAGGTAGACAAAGCTTTTAAGGAAGACTTGCTGGGCCACGAAGCCCGTTTTCGAAATGCCCGCCTGAGTTATTTCCGGGGTGATTTCGAATGGGCGCAGTCGCAGTTCGACGTACTCAAGGCATCTACCTCAAAACTCATTGCTAACGACGCGTTGGACCTCTCCGTGTTCATCATCGATAACCTGGGGCTGGATACGACCACTCTGGCGATGCAGACCTACGCCGACGCTGAACTACTGGTTTTCCAGAATCGCTTCGACGAGGCTTTCGCTAAAATGGACAGTCTGGTCGCCGCATTTCCCGGCCACGATCTGGAAGACGATATCTTCTACCTCAAAGCCGATATTCACCGCCGCAAACGAGAGTATGATCTGGCGGCTACCATCTACGAGAAAATTATTGCCGATTACCCCGAAAGTATTCGCCTGGATAATTCTATCTGGAACCTGGCCCAACTATTTGAGAATCAACTGGACGACAAAGTCCGCGCCCAGGAGCTTTACGAGACCCTTTTCATCGATTATAGCAATAGCATTCTTGCCGTAGAAGCCCGGAAGAAATACCGGGAACTAAGGGGGGATGAACTGCAGTAGCTCCGAACATCTGATGCTGGGTTTGGCTTGTAATGAAAAAGCACAGCTATGAACTTCAGTTACTTTACCGATGGGCTGGATAAACTTCCTGAAGTATTGATTGGCGTCGTACTGATCTACTTCCTCATCATCGGTTGTACCAAACTCTTTGGATTAAAGAGTTTCAGTAAAATGACGAGTTTTGACTTTGCCCACACCATCGCGGTGGGTAGTCTGATCGCATCGACAATCGCTACGGGCAGTCCGTCTGTTTTGCTGGGAGCTATATTATTACTCGGCCTTTACGCCCTTAATTACCTGATCTCTTACCTCCAGTTCAAAAGTGAGCGGCTGGAACAAATACTGGAAAACAAACCCGTATTCCTGATGCGCAATGGCGAGGTTTTACACGAAAACCTCCGGGCTAGTATCGTTACGGAAAACGAGTTGCGCAGCAAACTGCGTGAAGCAAATGTCTTACAACTAAGCCAGGTTAGAGCAGTGATCCTGGAAACTACCGGTGATGTAAGCGTACTGCACACTTCTGATTTAGATGGTGAGATCGATGATTATATTTTAGAAGGCGTTCAATCCTAAGCTAGAACTTCCTGTTCACTCAACATTTTCTTAAACCGCTCGCTGTTGCGGCTCAGTTCGTCGGGCGTTCCGTGCTCCACCACCCGGCCAAGTTCCATCAGGTAGACGTAATCGAAGTGGCGTAACAAATGCAAACGGTGCAAAGTACTGACGATAGTATGGTCGGGATAAGCCTTGAAAAGCCGTTGGTAAAGCAGTTGCTCTGTACGCGGGTCCAGGCTACTGGTGGGCTCGTCCAGCAGTAAGAGACTACTTTGCTCTCCGGCCAGGAGACCGCGCGCCAAGCTGAGGCATTGTCGCTGGCCGCCACTCAGGTTAGCCCCCCCTTCATTCAGAAAAGTTTCCAGCCCGTTGGGTAATTGATGGATTACTTCGTTCAGTACGGTAGTATTCACGGCCCGCTGGCGCGCCGTGGCCGGGTAATCGAAGCCCAGTGTGATGTTGCTTTCGATAGTATCCTCAAAAATTTCCGGGTGTTGGGTGATCAGGGTGGTCTGGCCAAAAAGATCGGTTAACTTGTCCGTAACAGTTCCATCGAAAGCAAGTTGAAAATTATCCGCCGGGTAAAGGCCGCGCAACAGCGTAAGTACCGTGCTTTTTCCACTGCCGCTTTCCCCGATCAATGCGATCCGTTGGCCACGGGCAATACGGATGTTTACATCTCTGAGTCCGATTTGGTCTGGTTCGGCGTCGGGGTAATCGAAGGAAAGGTGTTCGACCCGAATGTCTTTCCAGTCGCGTTGCCCGCCAGATTGTGTCATAGGCCGGCCTTGCTCGGCGTGGGCTGTCTGAATGGGATCGATGGAGGCCAGGTCTGTCCGAAATTGAACCACGGAAGTGTACTGGGCCGTCAATGAACTGAGTACGGAGGTAAACTGCTGCACGAACCCGAGCAAAGTGACCAAACCACCGATCAGAAATAACTCACCGGGAACGTAATTTTGGTAGACGTAGCCGACCGTTACCAGTCCATACATCAGACCTGCGAGCATATTTACGGTAAACCATTTGTATTCGTTGATCTTAGTCTGCCGCAGGAAAGGCGTGAGAATGCGTTGGGTACGACTTTTGATCCATTCCGCCGTCCGGTTACCCAGGCGCAGGCTGGTGACCGTAGTGATATTGCCCAGATTGTCGGTTAGTCCGGCGACGAGTCGGTTCTCGCGTTCATTGGCTTCCAGCCCGGCTTCGATGTAGGGCCGGTCGAAAACCAGGATTGTCACCATGATGAAGAAAGCGATGACCAGGGCAATACCTCCGAAAAGCGGACTGAAGTAGACCAAACCTATCAATGCAATGACCATGCGGGCAAAGGTCTGGAAATAGGCAAAACCATTATCGAAAAAAGAACGCAATGCCTGATAGGCCCGCCGTACCCGGTTGATGGTATCACCGCTGTGGTGATTACGGTGCCAGCTCAGGGGAAGTTCCACCAGTTGCTCGTAGGAGCCCTGCAGCAGGTTACCACTGAGGTGGAAAGCGACCCTTCTTTCCAGTAACCTGGCCGGCCAGTGGAATGCCCAGAATAGAAGATTGAGTGTAAGATAAACTCCCGCATATACCCAGGCACCAGCCAAAGCGTCTTGATCCGCCGTCTGTAAATGATCGATAAAGATGCCGTACAGAATCGGTAGCGATGAGTGGATCAAATTACTGCAAACGAACAAGCCGTAAATGATCATGAACTGACGCCGGTGGCCTTCTGCGTAGCGCCAGGAAAGACGCAGCAGATATAGGTAGGGGTTGTCCCGGAAAACGGACATCAGGCTACGCCAGAGTTCTTTCATAGTTGAGGACTGAAGGAGGAAATAAGAATTTAAGGACGGACGAGGGCTGAAGATTGAAGGTAGAAAACATAAAGCAGGAAGGAAACAGGCGCTTCTCCCTTAAATCCTTAGGCCTTCTTCATTCAGTTCTGCTAACCTTAATCCCTCAATCCTTAAAAAGCGCTGCTACTTTAGCTTAGCTGATCGTCGCAGTTAGTTGTCGGTCTCGCACTAATCAGTCATTGCTACTTTAGCTGGCGCTGATCGTCCTTCGTCCTCGGAGTTACCTTCGGTGATCGTCGCAAGCTCCTCGGAGTTGTTAACCAACAAAACGCACAAAAAATTAGTTCCTCTTCGAGCCTGAAATCAAGTCTACCGTTTACCCAGTTGTAAATCTAGTCCCAACTGATTGATGCCTCCGCCCACGTGATAAACCGTTCGGCCGTAGGCAATGCTGAAACGGCCGGCGCGGAACATGAAGCCGCCACTGTAACCAGCCAGGCTGCGGTAATCCGTGAGGCTCAATTCTTTTCGAACGCCGTGGTTATAGCCGAAGCGTAGGCGTAAATTCCGTTTTTTGCCTACCATTAGTTCACCGTTAAATACGAAATGACGGAAGAAATTGTCGAACCAGATGGCCCCCGCGCTGCGCTCGGTGTCTTCCTCAAAGCCAATCAGCAGCGAGGTTTCCACGGAGTTGGGGTCATCGTAAAGCACGTTCCAACGGTCGAGATAACGGTAGATGATGCTGAAACGGAAAGGCAGGTGCTCCAGCTCTCGCGTTACACCAACTTGCAGTTCAAAGGGCAATGGTTCGCGGCCGGAGATGGGGTCGTACTGCCCGAATTGCAGGCCAATGTTACGGGCCAGGATAGAGATGCCCAGGCGGCCGGTGCTGTCGCGGTAATGCAGTGCCAGGTCAGAGGCGAGGCCAACGCTACTGTACTCCGCCAATTGTGAGCTGACGAGTTTAAGGTTGAGACCTACGGTCAGTCGATTCTCGATGCGCCGCGCCGCGCCCACGGTAAGGGCGAAATCATTAGCATTAAAGGTGCCCATAGCCTGGCCGGTAACGTCGCGACGAATAAGGTCATCGCCATAGTTGGCATACTGCAGTCCTGCCTGAAAGGTCATTTTCAAGTCCGGTCGGTCCCTGCTGTAGCCCAGGTAGGAATTGCTGATTCCCGCCGGATGAAAGGCGTGGCTAACGGCAATACGATTATGCATCAGCGGATTGAGCAGGCTCGGATTGCGGGCGGCCAGACTCAGGTCTTCGTTGCGCAGGGCAATGTGGTGACCACCCATGGCAGCTATGGTGGCGCTATTGGGTAGATTCAGGAATTCGTATGCGGAAATGCCACCCAGTTGCGCGTGCAGCGACGGAGAAAGCAGGAAAAGCGCAAAAGCGGAGAGTAAAAGTCGTTGCATGTTGAGTAGCGATCAGGTAGAGTGGGGCAGAAAATCTAATTCGGTAACTGACGGGCCGGCGGCGGGGTGTCGTAAGTGTCGCGCCAGACGGAGCGGCAAACACCATTGTCGCAATCCATGACCCGATTGAGGCTGCCGTCTTCATTGTAGACACGCAAACGGCCCTGTTCGTTGTCTCCGTTGAGGTAACTTCCTTCGGCGGCGAGTTGGCCATTCTCGAACCACTCCCTGAAGGGGCCGTTTTCTTCGTTGCCCGCAAAGGTAACCTCTTCGGCCAATTGTCCGTTGGGGTGATACTTGAGCCAAAGGCCGCTCATGGTATTATTCACGTACTGACCGCTAAGTTTCACTTGCTCCCCACCGGGATAATAGGTTCGGTAACTACCGGCAAATTCGCCCGCAGCGTAAGTCTCCACGATGGAGGTATCTCCACTATCGCCAAATATCACGCGGATCCCATCCAATTGATCGGCCTTATAGTTGGCCATTTCCAGGAGGTTGCCGTCGGCGTCGAACTGTTGCATTTCTCCCTCTTTCATTTCGGTCTTGGGGTCCACCGTGTAGACCGTCCGGAAGCCCAGGTCATTGGTTTTTTCCACCGTGGAGAGACGGTTACAGGCGAAGGTGGCTAACAAAGTAGCAAAGATGACGAGGGGGATGATTTTCGTAGGCATAGCATTAAAACGTTTTCAAGGTTGGTGTATTATTGATCGTTCGGGAGTTAATTGTCGGCGGGAAGATTTTCCTTTACACAGAGGGGTATATTTACGGACCAAGATCAGCATCAATTTAGATAAGTGCTTTAATAAAATTAACAACAGCAAAACTGAAATTCTGCCGCGAATGCCTAAAATAAAGCTACTCCCGATTTTTATCTTTCTAGTCTTAGCGAGTTGTGGCCAAACCACAGAATCCGGACCCGTTGCCAAACCCGCCGGAGAACAACGTGCCGCCATCGAAGCCCGCCTGATCAACGAATTGAGCCCGGACGGCGACCGCGCCGGACGACAACGTAACGCCATCATCAACTACGCCATCGATGAACTTTGGGACCTCAAGGCCGCTCCCGAAGGCTACTTCTACGAAATTCTGGATCCGGGCAACGACGCTCCCGCAATGATGTGGGATGCCGTAAAAATCCATTACCAGGGTCGCTTCCTGGATTCTGGCGAGGTTTTTGACAACAGTCGAAGCCGCGGTGAAAAATTGGCCTTTAAAATCGGTCAAATGATCCCCGCCTGGAACGCCGCCCTGCAAAAAATAGGCCCCGGTGGCCGAATGCGCCTGATCGTGCCCAGCGAACTGGCTTATGGTGCGGATGGATTAGTGAGCGCGAAAGGAGATACCATCGTTGGGGCTCATCGCGCACTGATCTTCGAATTGGACGGGCTGGAGATTGTGGAGCGGAGGGAGGATTTTTAGGACGGGCGGAGCCCTTTAGTACGCTCGTTCCTCGCGTTAGTAGGCCTGCGGCTTTAGGGCAACCCGGATGAGCGTCCTAACGCGAAGCGTACTAACGGCAAAGGCGTACTAAAAGGCACTAGCGCCGCACTAACGCGAAGCGTCCTAATTCCTGACCTCTAACTGCATCGCCAATTCCACGAATTCCGCTACGCTCACCTGCTCCGGCCGGCGCTGAAAGAATTCGTCATCCATTAGCTGTTCGCTCGGCAGGATGCCTTTGAGGCTGTTGCGCATCATCTTGCGGCGTTGATTGAAAGCAGCCTTGACCACGCGTTTATAATTACCGTAGTGTTCATCCGGCACCAGGGGTTCCGGCAAGCGCTCGCAGCGAATGACGGCAGACTGCACCTTGGGTGGCGGACTGAAATTGCCCCGGCCAACGTTGAACATCAGCTTGCCGCTATAACGAGCTTGTACCAGGACGCCGAGTACGCCATAAGTTTTACTTCCCGGGCCAGCCAGAATCCGGTCGGCCACTTCTTTTTGGAACATACCCACCATCTCCGGGATCATCCGGTAGTTGTCCATCATTTTGAACATGATCTGGCTACTGATATTGTAGGGGAAATTACCGATCAGACCGAACTCCCCGTCGAATTCCTCAGCCATCTTCAACTTCAGGAAGTCTTTCAGGATGATCCGACCCTCCAGCTCCTTGAAGTTGCGCTTGATGTGGTGCGCCATGTCGCGGTCGGCATCGATGACGGTCAGCTCAAAATCGTCTCGCCTTTCCAACAAGTGCTTGGTCAGGAAACCTTGCCCGGGACCGACCTCCAGCACGCGCTCGTATTGATCGGTCAGTTCCAGGCCGGCGGCGATATTGGCCGCGTAGTGTTCGTTGTTCAGGAAATGCTGACCGTATGATTTCTTTGCGCGCATGCTAATTATTTGTTCTAAGGTAGGACTAACCGTACAAAGCCCGTGCCAAAAGATCCGGAAAAGCCTCTGGCGTACAGGCGAAAGGCTCCAGCCCCATTTCCGTCAGGTAACCGGCTACTTCCTGGTCGTAGGCCGGCGCACCCTCGTCACTCAGGGCCAGCAAGGGAACAAACTTCAATCCGGAATTCACCAGCCGCTGCACACTCTGCATCATCTTGGCGATCGAGCCACCTTCAAAGAGGTCGCTGATCAGGATCAGTACGGTGTCGCGTGGAGTGCCATTCAGTCCCTCGGCGTATTGCAGGGCGCGCCCGATATCCGTACCGCCGCCTAATTGGAGAGCAAACAGCAACTCGATCGGGTCGGGTAAAGTCTCCGTCAGGTCCACCACACTGGTATCGAAAGCGACCACGTGGGTCTTCACGCTCGGCAGACTGGCCAATATACAGGAAAAGACCCCGGCATAAACTACGGAACTGGCCATACTGCCCGATTGATCAACCAGCAGAATGACGTGCTTTAGACTACGCCTGTTCCGGTTTTTCCCCCGTAGTTCCACGGGTAACACGGTCCGGTGTTCCGGCTGGTAGTGTTTCAGGTTTACACGGATGGTTTGGTGCCAGTCAATATCCTCGTGGCGGGGACGGCGGTTGCGGGCGGCTTTTCGCATTTGGCCGCGTACGGCCTGCTCCAGGGGCTGGCGCAGTTTCTTTTCGATTTCCTTCACTACTTTCTCCACCACCATGCGCGCAGTTTCCTTACTGCGCTCTGGCAATAGATTTTTTAAACTCAACAGGGTGCCGACCAGGTGGACGTCCGCCTCAATGGTTTCCAGTAATTCCGGTTCCAGCAGCATTTGTTCCAGTCCCAGGCGGTCCAGGGCATCGCGTTGCAAGAGTTGCACTACTTCGGTTGGGAAGTACTTACGAATATCTCCCAGCCAGCGGTTTACATTGGGGGACGAGCTGCCCAGTCCTGCTTTACGGTCGCTGTTGTAGAGCGCTTCCAGGGTATCGTCCATACCGGCGTCACTGCCGCTGGGTTCTGCTTGCCCGTCTGGGTCTGCTTCGCGGCCCAGGATCAGTCGCCATTTGCGTAAGGCTTGGTTTCCACTGGTGTCGTCGGCTCTTGTTTGCATTTATGGCATTGCTACTTTGATAGTTAGAAAGAGAAGTTAACGATCGAGCAAATGTAGCGTTGCCAACTTTTGTTGTCAATGAATACTATACCCATTGTTGTATTCAGTTTTTACTCTTGGTATGCGCCTGAAGAATAAGTCAATTCGTAGCTGTGAGTATAGATTTCAAATACGATTCCAAATGGGTCTTGTACGTATACCATTTTATAGGGTTTCTCATTTGGATAATATTCTCTTATCGGCATTCTCTGTTTTCCACCAGCCTCAACTATTTTTTTAGTCAGACTTTCAATATCTGGATCCTGAACACAAAAGTGAAATAGTCCCGTATTAAACGGATTAAAATCAGGTGCTTCTTTAATTCCGTGAGGGAAAGAAAAGAGTTCAATTCCAATTCCGTCAGATGTTGACATATGCGCAATTTCAAACTCTTCCCAATTCTCTCCAAAAACATCAATACACATTTGTCCAATTGCAGTATCACGTTCTTTTTTTACAGTAGATGGTTTCATGATTACATACCAACCCATAACTTCTTCATAGAAGTTTACAGCTTTGTGAATGTCAGGTACTGTAATGCCAATATGTGAAAATGATTTGGGATATTTTGTATCTTTCATAAGGTTGTATATTTATGTTGTGTACAACGTAGAGTATAGAAATAGATCATTAGTTTGCCAAACGTGCGTACACGCAAATGGGGGGGTGTTTCAGCGCAGCGGTATTTTGGATTCAACTCCGAGGAGCTTACAGCGATCACCGCGGGTAAAGTGACAAGGTAAGTAACCCAACCCAAAGCCTTCCTCCTCGGGAGCAATTATAACTTCTCCGTAAGAATGGCGTGTACGGTTTTGATTGACCGAAAGATCGCCGGACGTATTGCCAATAAAGAGCGTCGTTACTTTCATAAGTTGGTGTTTGAGTATGGATGGAATTCAAACCAATAAACAGAACAGCGCCTGAAAAAATGACGAAACCCCAGTGGAGTAAAGAGAGCAGTGTATTCATGATTCCATCAATGTAACAAGCTCACGAAAGCGGATAAAAGTATCCTGTGATATTAAATAGCTAATTCCTGGCCATAATCATTTCGACCCTCAACGGATGATGGTCCGAATGACCGCTGACCTCCCGTTTAACGCTACGTACGCTGAAAACCGGATCGGTAAGCACGTAATCGATTCTTAGCCCCGGCAGGGCCCCGTCGAAAGTGCGGCCCAGTCCCACCCCGGCCTCGATCCAACTGTCTTGTAGTTCGGTCTGGTCAACCAGGATACGGTAGGGGTAAGAAGCTGGCACATCATTGAAATCTCCGGCGACGATACAGGGGTGTGGACTTTGAGCAACGATCCTGGCTACGTCCTCCGCCTGCTCACAACGCAGGGCCGAAGCCCGACCGTAGCGACCGAACATATTTTTCACTTTGTCCCAAGTGCCGCCGTCGCGCAATTTGCCCTCTTTACTGATGGTATTGGCTAGTCCGGTGACCCGGTTGCTGAGAAAATGTACATTGATGAGGCGAATCGTCCCGTGGGGCGTCTTGGCATCGGCTACCAGGTAGCCATTTACTGAATTATGGGGAAAATCTTCACTTACGTAAGTGAGCGGGTAGCGGGAAAAAATACCCATTCGCCCGTCCTTGGGCTTCATCAGGTAATCGTAACGGCCAAATTTTTTCAGTTTGCTGCTGCGCCAGTCCGTTGTAGGATAACTGTACTCCTGCACGAGCAGGAAGTCCTGGTCACTCAACCGCTTGGCCAGTTTGATGACGGCCGCTTCGTTGATGGGGTAGTTGTCTTCGGGAGATTTGAGAGAGGATAAGTTGGCGGTTATTACGCCAAGCCGGTTTACGTCGTCGTCGGCCAGGGCTTCTTTTGCTGAATTGAAGGCAATGGTTTTTTGCCAACTCGGCACGGCCAACAAAATGACTGATAGTGGAAATACGGCCTCTTTCCATTTTCGCCGGTAAGCCAGATAGATCAGTAAGGCCGTGGTTAGAAAAAGTAAAAGCGGTAAGCCAGGACCGAAAACGGCCGGCAGCCAGAAGTTCCTGGGGTCTACGAAGCCACCCAGCAATACGAGAGCCGTAACGAGGGTGAGAAAACGCCCGGTCCATTTGAAAATGGCGCGCATCGGAAATGACTATTTATTGCTGGCGTTGAAAAGAAATTCTTTTTCTTCCTGGGTCAGGCTGTTGTAGCCCCGGTCCTTGATCTTATCCAGAATAGCATCCAACTGCTCCTGGTGAGAAACTGATTTCGGAGCACGTTTTCCGCTGCTTTTCTTACTGGCCGAAGAGGGGCGAGAACCGGACTTGACCTTTTCTCCCCGGCGGTAAGCAGCCCGTGGTCCGGGGCGTGACTTTCGCTTGGGCTGCCGTAGACTGTGGTAGAAATCCGTAACCTTATCGATCAGACGAGCTACGGGAGCGGTCATGTCGTTTCCACGTTGTAAGCGGTAAGCAAATAAGAAACCGGTAGCAATACCCCCGAGGTGCCCCCAGGCCCCCCCCACATTGGAGATGCCTCTGGTGCCGAGAACATTCATGAATACCAGGGCCACCACGATCCACTTTAGCTTCACGTTGCCGAGAAAAAGCAGACGGATCTGGTAATCCGGTGCCGTCATGCCAGCCGCCACCAGAATGGCCATTACGGCTGCACTGGCCCCCAAAGCAAAGGATGTGCCGGGAACAGCGCCCAGATTAGCGGCCAGAAAATAGAAGATGGCTCCGCCCAGTCCACCGATCAGGTAGAGCGGCAGCACTCGTCGATCACCCAGCAGGTCACCGAAAATACGGCCGAACCAGAACAGGAAGAGCATATTCCAGAGAATGTGGAAAAAGCCTTCGTGCAGGAACATGTGGGTTAGTGGGGCCCAGGGGTGTGTCAAGAGGTGGAGCCAGTCGCTGGGCATCGAGAAAAAATGTACGATGCCTTTATACAACTCCGGGTAGCTGCCAATCATGATCACCCACAGCAGGTTGACTGTTACGTAAACAGCCACATTAACAATAATGATCCGTTTGATCATATTGCCGTAACCGAATTCCTGCTTGATATCGTCCCAAATGGATTGAAGCATGCGTTGCCTGAGTTGCGAGTGAAGGGGCGTATATAGTTACCCGCGAAGGGACAGATTGTTTAGTCAGGCAGATTAGTATTCGTTTAGGCTACGATTACCGGAGGGCAATGGAAGGCCCTCCGGTAGCAAAAACACGCCAAAAGCGATTTGCCGATAATCACTTTTTCTTTTTGCGCCACGGTGCGTTCTTTTTCCAGTCACCGGCCATGATACAACCATAAGGTTGGATACGATCGACCACTTTACCCAGGCCAAACTCCTTCATTTGAGCTTGCACTCGATCGGCGTTTTTATAGGCACTCGGCAACTCGGTAATGTCGATCTCCCCGGAGAAGAAACGGGCATCAATACCGGCAGTTTCCTCGGCGAAGATTTCTTCGGTGGACCGGTCTGCTTTGGAGCGGCGGTGAGCGGTACGGCTCACGTCACGACCGGCCCCGTGGGGCGCAAATCCGAGGTTGTCAGCGGTGGTTTCACCCTGGACGACCAGTACAGGCTCGGCCATGTTGAGGGGAATCAATCTTAAGCCGTTTTGGGAGTCCGGAACAAATTTATCATCCAATGGGGTAGCACCCTTGGCGTGGTAGAAGTGATCGTTGTCGTCTTTGAATACGAAGTTGTGCTCGTTCCAGAAGCGGTTTTGTACGGTTGACTTCAAAGTAGCAATGGTCGCATCGTGGAGAGTGGAATGATTCAGCTTCGTCCACTCCCGCACAATTTGCAGAGCTTCCCAATAAGCTTTTCCAACTTTAGTATCGTAGGGGATCCAGGCGTTGTTGCGGGCGGTCAGCGGCGAGATGTCCCGACGGAATGATTCTGCCTCCCGCATCCCCTCGTCAAACAGTTTGGCACCCAAGCCCCGGGAACCATGGTGAGTGACCATGATAGTTTCACCGGTTTGCTCCGAGCGGCCAACGTACAGGAAGTGGTTACCATCACCCTGGGTACCCAGGTGGTACTTGGCCAACTGCATGGATCGTTTGGAGCCCATGAAGTGGTTGTTCAGCATCCGCTCTTCCAGTTCTTTGGGCAGGTCACGAAATTCGTCCCGCCCACCCGGTCCGAAGTGAGTAATTGAATGAGCGGCATCCAGCACCTTTTTCGGATCGATATTGCCAAAAGAGGTCATCATCACCGAGCAGCAAATGTCCGCAGAGTGCATATTGGGGTGGATCGCATTTTTAGTTACCGCCACTCCACCCACGGGAATTTGACCGATACCTCCGGTGGGGCAGGCATCCGGCATCACCGCTCCGCTCACTACAGTAGGCGTTTTCATTAACTCGTCCATAGTCGCGAAAACGCTTTGAACGTTATTGATCTCCAGTTCACTCTCCGCCCGGATGTTCTTTTTATAAGCCGGTCCCTTAGCGTGAGGAGGAATGGTGACGGGTAAGCAGGAATCCAGATAATTTTTCAGAGCCTGACCTTCCAGGGGATTTTCTTTCAAATGCTTCAGGGCCTTGGAGAACCAGCGGCCGGGTTGGTAACCCAGCGCCACGATGTCTTTTCCTGTAATCATAATGCAGTAATTTTGGTTGGCGCAGACGCACCGTTCTGTTGATACTACAAAGGTGAGACAGTAGTACGCAATTATCTTGCGCACTCGACTAGCGACCTCCCGGCCGCTCTAAAAAAAAGAGAAATATAGAGCGACCGGGAGGTCGCTAGCCATCCTCTCCATACTTCTTGATCGCCCCCCGCAACTTCCCCACAATTCGCTTACGCAATTTAGCGGGCTTCAAAACCGTAATCGAATCTCCGAACCCCAGGATCAGCCGTTCAAACTCATAATTCAGGTGTACCCTCAGGTTAATCAGGATACTGCCATCGTCTCGACGGCTGACCAGTTGCTGAGAGGCGTGGAGTGGCTTGGTGAGCACGTAGGGTGCATTTCGTCGGTCGACCAGCAACTCCACTTTGGCCGGCCGCTCGTTCAGGACGGTTACTCCGAAAGTGTTTTTGTAATATTCATCGGCGTTGAAGTCGAAGTTGGGGCAATCGGCTTTAAGGTTCAATGTGAGGGCATAGATGCGGTCCAGTGCCAGGGTGAGAATGGTGGGGTACTCTAGCTTACGGCCCACCAGGAACCAGCGATTATTATATTCTTTTAGAATGAAGCCGACGAAAGAAAAGGTAGTGGGCGTACGCGCGGAGAAGGATTGATAAGTCACACGCAGCATGATTTTCTTGCTGATCGCCTGATAGAGTGTGTCTAGGTATTCAAGACCTTTGAGGTCTTCGTTCTTTTCTAAATGAATGATCGGGTTGCTTTTTCCCGTTTCGTGGTGAATCTTGTCTTCCAGTTTTTGGATGACCCCATTCAATTCGGCGAAGAGCGAAAAATCCTTGAACTGCCGCAGCATGGCCACGGACTCGGAGATCACATCCAGGTCATCACTACGCAGGGGAATATCCGTAATGGAAAAGTCAGGGTCGGCGTAACGGTAGAATTTTCGGTCGTAAACCTCAATGGGGGCGTTGTAGCCCAGTTTGTCACTACGTAGCAGTTGGATGTCGAGTTGAACCGTCCGCTTACTTACATTAGTGTGCTTGCCCTCGTATTCATAAAGAGCGTCGGAACAGGCCTCGATCAAATCCTCCAGGGTCCAACGGCGCGCACTGTTCTGCAAACACCGATCAATGGTGCGGTAGCGAATGAGGGCGTTTTTATTGGTGGCCAATTCGTAATGATTAAAGGAGTGAATGATGTAATAATTCAATAGGCTCATCAGTCCCTATTAAATCATTACATCATTGATTCATCAGATCATTATTCCTACTTTCCACTTTCCAACACCGATACTCCCTCTTTGCTGGAAAGCGCCCGGTAGGTGCTCAAACCGCATTCCAGGAACTGGGCATATTCGCCAACATCCGGGGTGTAAGATACCGGGGGGTTCAGCGTCTGTCCGTCAGGGCTGATGAGGACGTAGTAGGGCTGGGTGCTTTTCTGGTAGACACTTTGCTCCAGGTAATGCCATTTCTTGCCAACTTTATTGATGGTCATTTTCTTGCCGGGGCTGTCCAGACGGTCGACAACCTGGTGTTCTTCTTCTGGCAATTCGGAACGGTCATCTACGTAAAGGCTGATGAGCACAAAATCTTCGGTCAGGCGGTTGCGGATGTCGTCTTTGCTCCAAACGTTTTCTTCCATATCCCGGCAGTTGGTACAGGACCAGCCGGTAAAGTCGAGCATAACGGGTTTGTCATTCTCGCAGGCGTAGGCCAGGCCTTCGTCCAGGTCCTTGAAGCAAGGAATCCCCTGTGGACAGTCGTTGGGATAAAGGAAGCTATGGCCCACGGGTGGTGCCAATCCACTCATTAGACTGAGCGGGTGATAGGTATCGAGTTCTTCGTTTACGTTATAACCGGTGACCAGGTAACCAGCAAAAGCAATAGCGGCAGCCCCGAAAATGAAGGCCAATGGTCCTGGCTTACGATTCTTACTATCGTGGGGGAAACTGATCAGCCCAAAGAGGTAGATAGCGATACCCAGGAAACAGAGAATCCAGATGGCGTAGAACAACTCGATCTTCAGGAAGTCCCATTCGCCTACCAGGTCGGCGGTACTCAGGAATTTGAAGGCCAGGGCCACTTCCAGGAAGCCAAGCACCACTTTTACGCTATTGAGCCAACCTCCCGAAGATGGCATCGCTTGTAACATCTGTGGGAAAGCCGCAAACAAAGTGAACGGCAAAGCCAGCGCCAGACCAAATCCAGCCATTCCTGCAGTCAACGGCATTGCGCCTTCACTGGCAGTACCCACCAGCAAACTACCCAGGATCGGGCCGGTACAACTGAAGCTAACCAGGGCCAGGGTCAGGGCCATGAAAAAGATGCCCACGATGCCTCCGCTATTCTCCTTGCTGGCGCTGCTATTGGTCCAGCTGCTGGGCAGGGTCAGTTCGTAGTAGCCAAAGAAGCTGCCGGCGAAAAACATGAAGACCGCGAAAAAGAAAATATTCAGGGGTACATTACTGGCTACGTCATTGAGAATATTGGCGCTTACGCCCTCTACCAAGTGAAAAGGGACACTTAGCAGCACGTAGATGCCGAAGATGAACAATCCGTAAAGACCGGCGGACTTTACTCCACCCTTGCGGTCCTTACCGCCTTTGTTGAAGAAATTGACCGTTAACGGGATCATTGGAAATATACAGGGCATGATCAGGGCGAAAAGCCCTCCCAGGAAGCCCAGGCCGAAAATGGTAAACAGACTCTTTCCTTTGGTTTCGGCGGCTCCCTCGTTACAGTTGGCCACCGGCTCATTGTTAAAATCCAAACTACATTCTCCGCTGCCGCCCTGGGCTACTACGGGGGGAATGGCAATGTTGCCGGCTTCTTCTTCGTAGCCGATGCTGGCGATTTTATCCGTCAGATTCAGACTAAAAGGAAGATCTTCCGGTGGTAAACAAACTTCTTTACACGCCATGTAGGTGATGTAACCGCTTACCTTTTCGGTATTCGGCTCCACCTTGATACGCTGGCTATAAATCACGCCGTCGTAAAGCTTGGGCACTTCGGCTTCCCAGACGTCTTCGAAGACGATCTTGCGCTTCTCGGCATCCTGGGCTACTTCCCCGAGGTGACTCAGTCCCTCTTCCTCGATGACGAAGGCAGTGGGCACCGGACCGATATCGGGGTCCAGCGCCTGACCGTAAAGTGTCCACTCGGGCTCAATTTCGGCGCTGGCTTCGATCAGCCATTCGGTAGCGGTCAATTGGGTGGCCTCCAGCGTCCAGGTCACGGGATCGGCCTCGGTGGCGGGCGGTTCGGTCACGGAGAAATTGGCCAGTTCGGTCGGTGTTCTGTCCGTGTTTTCGGTTGTTTCTTCAGTTGCCGGTGTCAGGTCTTGCGTTGGCGCTGCTACTTTGTCAGCCAAAACCTCTTCCTCCTGAACATCATTAACGGCACCATTAGGAGGTACTTGCTCTAGGGCTTCCTCATCTTTGGTTGTCTCTCCCAGGGGCGCATCCACTTTAAATGTGAAGTATTCCTCGGTAGGCGGCAGGCATTGTTCGTCATCGCAGGCCATGTATTCCAGCACTACGTTGATGGGTTCACCGTACTTGAAGACCTTTATTTTCTGGCCGAAGACCACGTCTTCGTCACTCAGGAATTTGATTACGTCCACGCCAAACATATCGTCCAGCCCTTCCTTTTTGTGGCCGGCTTCGGTGGTCTTGCCCAGCAGTTCGAAGTGGCCGTCTTCAGACCACGCCAAGGTAGTCGGTACCGGCCCACCGTCTTCGGTGTACTGACTGTAGATGGCCCAACCTTCGTCCATCCGCGCTACTACCTGTAACTCATACTCGCCATTAGTGAGTGGCAGCACGCGGGTTTCCCAACTCACGGGATTAATGATCTGAGCGCCCAGGCCCGCGAATAACGCGAGACAAAGCAACAGCAGGTAAGAACGTAAAAAATTCATAACGGCAAGTTTAGAAGGGCTGCAAAAATAGGGAATTCGGCAACAAGCGGCAGCAGGTGGAAATGACGTTGACATAACGTTTGCAGCCGGTAAGGGGTTACGTTAGTCGGTGTCTCTTTTTGACTAGGAAACCTGCCCGGCTCGACGGAAACTCGGACGGGGTAGCAGCGTTTCGAAAATCATTGAGTGAACCTCCGGGCACAAGGTTAAGGCGAATCATCGTCCCGGGCGGAATATTATGGGTTGTAAATAGGCGGGAAGTCGAGGTGGAAAAAGGGACTAGACCCATAATATTTTTGCGTTTGAACCAAGTTTGGTCGCTTCCTGAGACTAAGCTTGACTGCTTATCCGTCCGTATCCCCCTGCCGACTTGGGGGAGGTAGACGAAAGCGTAAATTCAGTTGCCACCGAGAAGAAATTAACGGACTCGCAGGCTAAAACGGATTAACTATCCCTAAATTACCCCAACCCCAAAAGTAAACTATGCGACTTTTCTCTATCATCTCGCTGCTATTCTTAGGCTATTGCCTTTCGGCTCAATCCCTGTACGACCGGACCTTAGCCTCCTTGCCGGAATTCTACGAATACCTTTCCCTGCCCAATGATGCCAAGATAGACGGGCAATTGGAGGAAAATCTCGTTTGGTTGGAAGGTGCTTTCCAACGCCGTGGATTTACCATCCGCCGGCTGGAGAACGACGGAACCGACCTGTTACTGGCCGAAATGCCCGCCCTTAAAAGAAATGCGCCTACCGTACTTTTTTACGGTCATACCGACGGACAGAGTGTAGACCCCGCCAAATGGGTACTCGGCCCACCTTACAAACCCACGCTGGGTGAGTTGGAAAACCGGGCCGACGGTACGATCGATTACCGGAAATCTGAATCCCTGCCTGAGGGAGCCGCTCTGCTTCAATCCCGCATCTTCGCCCGGGCGGCCAGTGATGCCAAAGCCCCGATCATGATGTTCCTGGTTGCCTGGGATCACTTCGTGGAGAACAGGGGGAAACTGCCTTACCACGTTAAGTTCATCATTGACAGCGAGGAAGAGATCAGCAGCCCTCACCTTCCCGCAGCGGTAGAGCAATATCGCTCCGAATTGGCTGCGGACCACCTGATCATTCTGGATGGGCCCGTACATACCAACAATCAGCCCACCCTGGTCTACGGGGCAAGAGGGATTGCTACGGCGCGGCTGACCGTCTATGGGCCTAAATTGCCCCTGCACAGCGGTCACTACGGTAATTATGCTCCCAATCCGGCTTTGCGTCTGGCCCAGCTGTTGGCCGGTACGAAGGATGACCGAGGTCGCGTAACTATCCCCGGCTGGAATGACGGCATTGAGCTGGACGAGACGACCAAAGCCATTCTGGCGGCGGTTCCCGTCGATCCGAATACTCTTCACGCCAAACTGGGAATTGCCGCCCCGGACGCAGTAGGTGCAAATCTCCAGGAAGCTTTACAGTACCCCAGTCTGAACGTACGCGGCCTGAACAGCGGCTGGGTGGGGAAGGCGGCCCGCACCATCGTTCCGGCCAACGCAGTAGCTAACCTGGATTTTCGACTCGTCAAGGAAAGTGACGGTCAGCGACTAATCAGACTGTTTGAAAATTACCTGACGCAGCAGGGCTATTACCTGGTTCCCGCCGGCCGGGAACCCACGGATGCGGAACGGGCGCAATACCCGAAACTGGCCTCCTATAGCGGGAAAACCTACTACGGTGCTTTCCGTACGCCCATGGACGGAGAAACGGGAAAGTGGCTGACTAAGGCCCTGAGCAAAACTTTCGGTGCGCCGCCGGTCCAGATTCGGACAATGGGCGGGTCGGTGCCAATTGCTCCTTTTGTAAATACCCTGGAGGTGCCGGCGGTCATCCTGCCCCTCGTTAATCCCGATAACAACCAGCACAGCCCAAACGAGAACCTACTACTGGAGCGGTACTTTAAGGGAGTGGAATGTTTGCTGGGGGTTTTGGGGGAGAAAATTTAGAAATTATTTGGACGTGTTATCCGAATTAGTCTCCCACTTAGGAAGTCGATATTTTTAATTTTTTCGTGTATACGATTGGCAAGCAGAGTATTGTCTCTGAACCGGGTACAAATCACGATTCCCGAATGCTGGCCAGAAGTTTCACGGTGAAGCCGTATATAGTCTTTACGGTTATAAGTTAGTACGGCCCTTTTTGTATCTATGGCTGTTTTTAGCACTTCTCGTCATCAGGATAACCGATATCGTCTTTACCTAGGCTTCTTAATGTCAAGATATCGTGACCCAATTCCTGTAATGCAATTACCGCTGGCCGAGGAAAGTCCTCATCTTCCAGTAAAAAATGGATCATTCTTCTTCTGAGTTTTCGGCGATGTCAGCATCAATTTCGGACTTGTGAAGGCCGTAATACTTTAACGCCCGGTCCAAGTCTTCGTCGCTCAGTTCGGGGTAATTAGATAGCACTTTCGATCTTTCGACCTTAAGGTTGATGAGAAAGTCGATGATGAGCCAAACCGGAATTCGGCGATTCCCGATTCTTGCCCTACCTCCTACCACTCCAGGCGTTCGCTTAATACCCTCAACGTCCGTAGCATCCAGGTCAATGCCTAATTGTTCGGCAATTTGACGAATTATTGCTAAGTCTTCCAATTGAGTGATCTTTTCAATCAACTGAATTTTATAAACACTGCTGTTCCGATGATCCGGATTGGGGTAGGCGGTCATGATTTATCCTTTCAGTCAAAATAATAACGTAAGTGACGTATCGTAAATTACGCCCCCTACATCACACTGGCAAACTGACGCAAAAACCGGGCGTCGTTCTCAAACATCAGGCGGATATCGGTGATGTTGTAAAGCAGCATGGCCTGGCGTTCGGCACCCATTCCGAAGGCATAGCCGGTGTATTTTTCGGAGTCGATACCACAGTTCTCCAATACGGCGGGGTCTACCATGCCGCAACCCATGATCTCCAGCCAGCCGGTGCCTTTGGTAATGCGGTGGTCGTGCTCGGTTTCCAATCCCCACCAGATGTCCATCTCGGCACTGGGCTCGGTGAAGGGGAAGTAACTGGGGCGCAGACGGATCTTGGTCTTGGCGCCGTACATCTCCCGGGCGTAGTGCAGCAGGGTCGCTTTCATGTCGGCGAAGCTCACTTTTTCGGCAATGTAAAGGCCCTCTACCTGGTGGAACTGGGCGTGGCTACGTGCGCTGATGGTTTCATTGCGGTACACACGGCCGGGGGCGATGATCCGGATCGGTGGCTTGGTCGTTTCCATCGTACGGGCCTGAACACTACTGGTGTGGGTACGCAGCAGCATGGCCGAGTTACGGGGGCCGGCGGGAAGGCCATCGGCGATATAGTAAGTGTCTTGCATGTCCCGGGCGGGGTGATCCTCCGGGGTGTTCATGGCGGTGAAGTTATGCCAATCGTCTTCCACTTCCGGCCCTTCGGCCACGGTGAAACCGATACGTTCGAAGATGGAGATGATCTTACGCATCGTCAACGCAATTGGGTGGCGACTGCCCAGGGGCATAGGTTCGCCGGGGGCGGTCAGATCGGGGCGGTCACCGGCTTCTTCGTCCGTATCCGCACCGCCGGCCTGGAAGTCATCGTAGCGGCTTTGCGCCAGCTGTTTGGCTTCGTTGATCAACTGACCGTATGCTTTCTTGCCTTCATTTGGCACATTGCGAATCTCGGCCATCAACGGCTTGATCACGTTCTTGGACCCCAGGTATTTGATCCGGAATTGCTCGATAGCGTCGGCCCCTTCGGGCTTTTCAGCGCGGATTTCATCCATCAAGGTGTGCAGGCGGTCAGTTGGCGCGGTAGACATAAGTTCAGTTAGATTATAATCGAAGCGCGAAGATAAAGTTTTATCCCCATGGAAAGTTCCTTTGGACTAACAAAGTAGCAAGGTTGGTGAAGGCCTCCTTACAGGTAGAAGCAACATTTTCCTGCATAATTGCGTCTTTAGGTTGGTAAAACAACTAGACTTAGCGATTTATGAATCTTAGCAAAGAACCCTGGGTCGAGGACCTCCGGTCCGAGTGTTTAGTTGGCCACTCTAACGAGTACCTCGGACCGGAGGTCCTCGACCCAGGGGTTTTCCGAAGCTCTTCGTCTTTACCAGGGAGTTGTTAGCCAAAAAATCAAACTGAAGATGTACAAACTACTTTATACTCTCCTAGCCATAACGTTACTGATTGCCAGTTGTGGCACCCCTAAAACCGTGATGGCTCCGGAGATGGAGTTTCGTGACCTGGATACCCTCGTCATTACACCCGACCCGGAAGATTACAGCGTCATCGAAGTAGACGGGAGGGTACCCAGTGACTATCGGCTGCCAGTTTACCGGGCTGCTTACGAGCGCAAATTTGACCTGTTGCACACCAAGCTGACCCTGCGTTTCGACTGGGAAAAGGAACAGGTTATCGGCCAGGCCGAACTGAGACTGACGCCGCTGAGTAAAATGCAGCGTCAACTTCGACTGGATGCAAAAGGCTTTGAGTTCAAGGCCATTCGCCTGGCGAATAGTAATTCGCCCCTAAACTATTCCTACGACAACGGGCAGGAAGTATTTATCGAGCTCGGCCGCGATTATCGACCCGGGGAGGAAATCAACCTGTACATCGATTACGTAGCAACCCCGGCCGCCAGCGGGGGCAGTAGTGCGATCACTTCCGACAAGGGACTTTATTTCATCAATCCCCGAGGTGAAACCCCCGGACAGCCGAAGCAGATCTGGACCCAGGGCGAAACGGAAAGCAATAGCCGTTGGTTCCCCACCATCGATAAGCCAAACGAACGCTGTACCCAGGAGATGGTAGTGACGGTTAAAGACAACTATAAGGTGCTGAGCAACGGAACGCTGATGAGTAGTACCGCAAACGGCGACGGTACCCGTACCGATTACTGGAAGATGGACCTGCCCCACGCCCCTTACCTGTTCATGCTGGCTATTGGCGAGTTCAGCGTGGTAGAAGATGATAATTGGAACGGCATTCCCGTGGATTACTGGGTGGAAAAAGAATACGAGTCTTACGCTGAAGACATCTTTCCTTACACTCCGGAAATGCTGACTTTCTTCAGCGAACTTACCGGCGTGGATTACCCCTGGCCAAAATATAGTCAGGTGGTTGTGCGCGAATACGTGAGCGGCGCAATGGAGAATACCACCGGCGTAATCTTCGGGGACTTCATGTACGGCGACGAGCGCGAACTGATGGACGCCGAGGTCAACGAAAAGATCGTGGCTCACGAGATGTTTCACCACTGGTTCGGTGATTACGTTACCTGTGAAAGTTGGTCGAACCTGACCCTGAACGAAGGATTCGCCAATTACAGCGAATACCTCTGGTTGGAGAAAAAACACGGTCGCGATGCTGCTGATGAGCACCTATTGACCGAATGGGCCGGCTACCTCGGCTCACTGGCTAACGGCAGTACGCCCCACGAACTGATCTGGACGGACTACGAGGATAAAGAAGATATGTTCGACGCCCATAGCTACAATAAGGGTGGAGCCGTGCTGCACATGCTGCGTAATTACCTGGGTGACGACGTCTTCTTCGCCTCTTTGGAATATTACCTTACCGAAAACCAATACTCCCCCGTGGAGGTCGACGAGTTGAGAATCGCCTTTGAGGAGAAAAGCGGACAGGACTTGAATTGGTTTTTCAACCAATGGTTTCACCAGGCCGGTCACCCGCAACTCAGCCTGGAATACGGCTTTGACGCCGAAGCAGGAGAGGCTTACGTAGACGTGAAGCAGACCCAACTGACCACGAATAACGTACCGGCGGTTTTCCAGCTTCCGGTAGCTGTTGACGTTTATACCAAAGGCAGTGCTTTGCCCCAGCGCTATGACGTAATGATCAACCAGCGCAGTCAACGATTGACCTTTCCCTCGACGACTAAGCCCGACGCCATCATCTTTGACGCCGAGCACCAGTTACTGGCGGAAATCGACCAGGAATTGAGCGATGAAGCACTGATCAATCAGTTCAGGGTAGGCAAGAGACTGGTTGACCGGATGATGCCACTTGAAAAGCTGGATGCTTCCCTGCCCGCCGCCCGCCAGATTACGAAAGATGGCCTGCAGGATCCTTACGGCGCAGTACGTCTGACCGCCATTGGCCGACTGAGCGATACCCCGGATAATGATGAACTGAATCTGTTGCGCCTCCTGGCCGGTAATGATACGGACAGCGAAGTGAGGGCTGCAGCCCTGGATAAACTCGCCGAAATTGGCGACGAGCAGGTTGCGGAACTGGCTACTCAGGCCCTGAAAGCGAAATCTTACCTGGTGGTCGGCTCCGGCCTTACAACTTTAGCGAGCATCGACCCCGAGCTTGCGGCCCGTGAAGTCAAGACACTGGAAAGTTCCGATAGTCCTGCACTGATCAGAGCCATCGCCGGCATCTACGGAACAACCGGAGATCCGGCAAACATCGCCTACTTCAACGAGAAAATGGATAAGGTTGACGGCCAGGAGAGCTTCGCTTTCTACGGTACTTACCTGATGCTATTGATGCAAGCCGATGAAGTCGGGCAGATAAATGGTCTGGATGCCATTAAATCGATTGCCGAAAGCAGGGGACAAAGCCCCTGGCGTCGGTTGGCAGCTTACCGCAGTTACGTACAGGCCTACCAGGGAATCTCCGCCCAGGCCGATGAAACGGACGAAGTGCTGAGCAAACGGGTGTTGGAAATGAATAATACCCTGAAAGCTATCCGGGATAACGAGCCGGCAGGACAGATCAAAGATATTTTTGGTCAGATGTTTCCGGACTAAGGTTGATCTTAAAAGAATACAGATTTGAGAGGCCCGCTAAATCAGCGGGCCTTTATTTTTTAAATTATTTGTTGGGCACAAGGCAAATAATTAGTTTTGTGGCTTGCCCGATAATCTCTTGACGACCCTCCGGTATGCCCATCACTGAAACCTTCGTTCAGAACGCCGTTCGCGACCGCCTGAACAAAAAATATTACCGTCGTAAACCCGTTTATGCGGGTACGGAAACCTACACCAAATTACGGCGTGCGGATGTGCTACTGGCATTTATGCGGGCAAAAAATCGCCCCTACACGGTAGTTGTCGAAGCCAAGTCGCGTACTACGATCGGCAACTTGAAACTGAAGAAGAATGCCGGACGACAGTTGCGTTATAGTCAGGTGATTGCATTGGCTTTGATCGTTGGCCTGCTATTGGTGACCGGCTATAACTGGTATTTCAATGCCCTGAATACGTTGGTTTTACTGATCGCCTTTCTGGTGGGAGTGGGCATGATCAGTAAAATTGCTGGTTGGCTGGACATGTGGTTTACCAAATCGATTTCCGCCATTGAGCAACTGGCGGGTTATCCGGCCAATGAGAGTTGGATCGCCGTGGCTGCGGATACTTTTGTTAAGCGAGCTGACCTCAACAGTCTAAAGAAGCAGTGCCGCAAGAACGGCCACGGCCTCATTATCGTCAACGAGAAAGGGCGACTGTCCTTACCTATCAAACCCCGGCCCCGTCACGTTTTTAACGACTACCTTTCCGAATACGGGAAGAAAAAGAAGATCATGGAGGTCATCGGAAAGGGAAGAGATTATGGCCCCACCCCCGCCGAAAGAGCCCGGACACGCCGCCAGACATTCGTATTCCTGTTGGGACTGGCCGTGGTAGGGAGCGTTGGTTTACTCGTATACGAAGATCAGTATGGCCCGGTTGTACCAGATCCCATAGTAGACGAAAACTGGAGTTTTCAGGAAGTGTACAGTACGGATACCCTGGTAGCACCGACCCCCGGTCTTCAACGCCAAGCATTACCCGCTATTCAAACTTGCGGTGCTTTTCCGGTTACCAACCGTTCATTCATCGTCCTGGATCAGGTAGCTTCCAGCAATTACCAGGCCGCCGAGCGTGTGAAAACCTTAAGGAATGCCGGATTGGAAGCCGAGTATCTACCCGCCGATTGTCTACGTAGCTGGGTGAATAAAAAGCGCTTCATCGTGCACACGAACGCGATCTACCCCAGCCGACCGGCGGCTCAGGCGGCGGTGAATGAATGGCGGGAGGCGTTGAAGGCAAAAAATCTACCTGAAGAGTTTGGGAAGGTATTGAAGGTGAAACCTTGATCCCCACTTAGTGAATAGGAATGAAGAATTTACACGTTTAAATAATTCATTAGACTATCATAGCGCTCCCGCAGCGCACTCTGCAACTCTGCCTCGTTGAAACTGGCCTTCACCTGATAATCGAAGCGTTCGAAAGTGGCCATAATGGCAGCAATTTGGCGTCCGTTCAGTTTCAGGGTTACCTCAATACGGTTACTGTCCTGATAAGATCGCAGGCTGCTGGACAGGATAATGGCACCTTCGCTTTCCACGATCCGGGCGATCTCGGCCAAGCTATAATCGTGGCGGCCCATTTCCAGAACAATAATGCTTCCGGGGTCATTGAAGGAACCCAATTCTGCCATGGCGGCGATCAGATTTTCGAGGGTGACCACACCGGCGAATAATTCCTCGTCGTCCATAACGGGCAGCAGGCTGATCTGGTGCTGGGCAAAAACCCGTACGGCATCGTAAATATGATCCTGTGGTTGGACGAAAATACGGGGAGCGGAAGGTAGCATCAGGCTACCAATACTGGCGGAAGGGTCGCTGTCCAGCAAAGTGTCTTCGTCGATCAGCCCCCGAAATTCTTCGTTGATGAGTACGGGTAAGTGGCGGACGTGATAGTCACCCATTATTAAAATTCCCTCGGCAACGGTACTACGTTGGTCAAGTGCGGGAATTTCCTGGGAGAGTAGATTAGCAATAGTCATTCAGGTCTTTGAGATGGGCACCGGAATTATCCGTAATGGTCGTAAAATGGTGCGAATAAATAATGTAGGCTGGAAGGAAAATGCTTAGCTGAGTAATTTACGCTTCTGGGCAGCGAATTCCGCTTCGGAAAGCAGGCCGCGTTCGCGTAACCGGCCCAGCTCCTGTAATTGGTCGAGCAAGTCCACGTTAGTACGTGGTGCTGCATTGGCAGCTGGTGGAGCCTGACTAAGCAAGTCGTCTTGCTGATGGGCTTCTGGCACCGGCGCATCGGGAGCCAGGCGATACTCGTTCTTTACGAAAGTCTCGAACTGGGGCTGAACGCGTAGGTAAGCCAGAGCATCGTGGCTATTCAGCCGCTCGAAATCATTGAAGCCGAAGGCCACGGCCCGGTCCAGGTGATAAAGCGACTTGTCGGCGTCTTCCGTCAAACTATAAGCACAGGCCAGATTCCAGTGGGTAGCAATGTCACGGGGCTCAATAGTCAGCGACTTTTCGAAGGCCTCGATGGCTCCATCGTAGTCGAAGTCCTTAAAGAGCTCCAGGCCTAGTTCCCGGTCTGGATTCGCGGGTGTGCGGCTAGCCGAACTGCGGCGTTTGTCGGGGCGGTTTTGTTTGACGCCCCGCCGATTATTCTTGCGCGCCTGTTTACGACCGGCGGCGGTAGTCTTGCTGCGGCTCACGGAAGATCCGCGTCGACGCCGATTCAACTCTCGCTGGCGGTAGCGTTCGTAGCGGTCGCCACTACGCCGGGCTTTGTCGGAGCGGAAAGCACTAACCTCCTCCCGATTATACTTTTCGTCAAAGGTGTCCTGGTCCATACTCAGGAAAATAATCGCGTCTAAAACACCCAACATGACGTTGAGACCGGGCATAATTACGTACAATACCCCCAAGCCGGTTTGCCCGAGGTAAAAGCGGTGTAAACCGACAAAGCCACCAAAAAAAGCCAATACGGCCGCGAGATTCTTATCCTTCATAAATGTCTTAATACAACGTGCGAAAACCGAAAAACGTTTTGGTCTTACACGGGAAAAACAAGGTAGGGAAATCCCGAAAGAAATGAAATACCTTTTCGACGAAGCAAAGCCTGGATACGAAAAGCGTCCTCCGGTAAGCTCTTAATTTTCATTAAAGATGCGGCAACTCAGGATGGTCAGGTCATCCGGGTAGCTGGTCGTGCCTCTGAATTCTTCCAGTTTGTCTAACAACACCTGATTGAAGTCATTGGCTGAACGACCGTACTGTCGGCGGGCGAAGTCGTAAAGAATGCCTTCCTCGAAGAATTCTCCGGCGGGGCTTTGTAAGTCGGTCAGTCCGTCAGTATAAGTCACCAGCAGGGCCTGCTCGGGTACCATGACCTCCCCGACTTCCAGGAAGGGCAAGTCCGGGAAAGAACCCAGAACCATCGTGCCCTTGGATAATAACTCGATACCATCGTCCGTAACCAATACGGCCGGGGGGTGACCGGCGTTTACGTAACGAAGCTTTCCGGTAGCCAACTCATATTCGGCCATAAAGAAGGTGACAAAACGCTCGCCATTGGTGATCCGAAAAACGGCATCATTGATCTGGGTGATAAAATCCTTAAGGCCGGTATGCTTTCGGATCAGTGTATGAAAGTTTGCCTGGAAATTCGCCATAAGCAAGGCCGCCGAAACCCCCTTTCCGGAAAAGTCGCCAATGCAGAATACCATTTTTCCGTCATCGGTTTCTAAGTAGTCGAAGTAATCGCCCCCGACGCCCATCACCGGGCGGTAGATAGAACTGAGTTCGTATTTCTCCTGGGTCGGTAGCTTCTTGGGAATGAGCAGGGTTTGTACCTGGGCGCCTAGTTCCAGATCTGCTTCCAGTCGCTCCTGTTCGATCTGTCGCTTGAACAGTCGCTTATTTTCAATGGCTACGGCAATGACGTTAGTGATGGTGGTGATGATCTGTACCCGTTCGTACATATCGTCCTGTTCATTGAAATCACCCACCAGGACATAGGCAATTGGCCGCTCCTTATGCAGTACCGGAATAATAATATTGAAGTGCTGGAAAAACGGATGATCTCCGTCACGCAGCGGTTCTCCGACACGTTTGTAGTGGTGAAGTTCTTCGGATACGTTGACGGCGCACTCCTTTGGTTTTAACCCGAGTTGGGTAACGCACTCCCAGCGCTCGTCGTCTTCGGCCGAACGGACAAACAAAGCCATCTTGCGCAACTCCAGTTCATTGGATAAGAAGCCTTTGTACATAGTAAACAGATCCACCGCCGAGACATTATTGTTAATGCTCTGGGTGATTTGCAGTAAGCGCTGTACCTGCAACTGCCGCAAATGCAACTCGCGTTCCAATTTCTGTACCCTGGCGAATCCGTTGGTCATAGCGGGTAAAGATAGGAATTCGGACGGGGATAACACAAGGTCACAAGCGACGCAATGCTAACCATTAAGAGCTTGTTTGGATTTCTATTTCCTGAAAAACAAGCATTTATGAACCTGGCGTCACCAAAAACAGATCGCTTGACCCGCCAAGCTCACAATTTTATAGTATAGTCAGAACCATAAATCATTATTTTTCAGGTCATAGCAATTCCCAAACAAGCTCTAAACGCATTAAGTTATTCCTTAAGCATGCAAAGCGTGGATGTAAAGCGCAGTGCGTTCCGTTACGTACACCACGGCGCACTGCGCTCAGAAAACGTTCCTAAGCTGGCTTAATGTACTTAATGGTAAATTCTACACTGCTACTTTGGTAGCCAATACCTACCGCCCGAAAATGCTGGCCACGCTCAGCCGTACTCCAAAGTCCCGGTATTTGAAATCCTGGAAGCTGGTTACGAATTCGACACGGACGATCCGAAAAATATTGTCGATGGTATAGCCGACTTCAGTATAATGATCGCTTTCGGGGGTATAGAGGTAATTGACGAATATATCCTCCCGAATGCCGGCTTTGTGTAATTTCCAGATGCGCGAAAGCAGGAACTTGCGGAACTGATAATGGCCGTAAAATTCCGCGTAGTGCTCCCGTGTACTGTAGGTGTAGTAAGGGAGTAAACGGTAGCTGCCGATGGGGTCGGCATTGGTATAAAAGATTTCCGAAGTAGCGAAGTGGCGGTAGTCCGGTAACTGTACGGCCTCGTTGTTCAGAAATGCTCCGCCGCGTACCATAAGGCTCACATCTCCGCGCACGCCTATCTCAAATTTGTGTTGGTAAGAAGCCTGAATCCGGTGGAAGTCGGCCTCACTGTCACCCACATTCGGAACGCCACCAAAATACTGCAGCATTAAGGTAGGTGCCGAATTTTCGATGGGCTCCTTTTTCCCATTGTCGATGCGGTAACGTAGACCTGGCTGCCAACTGGCCCCCAGTTCGATGGTGGCTGCCGGAGCCAAATCCGGGAGTGGGGTCAGGGGCATAAACCTTTCCAGTACGATCGGCTCGTTAGCATCATAATCGCCTTCCCCGGTATTGAGCCAGCCGGCATCGGTGGTATTGCTTACCCGGCGGCGATCTTCGTAACCGATTTTACCGTAGTAGTTGAGTTCTGGTCCTTTGGTTACGTTCAGTCGAAAACTGCCGAAGGCGCGCTCATACCAGCTCAGGTAATTTTCGTGACTTAGCAGGGTTGTAAAAGTATTTACGAGCGGATCCATGGCCTCATCGGGGTCATACTGCCGCAGACTACGACCACCTTCCAGTTCAATACCGAAGCGATTGGTCTTTTTGCGGGTGTGGTAACTCAGTTTACCATCCAGGGTGCCTCTTTTCCAGGAAAAGCCATAACGGGGGTTTAGTTCAAGGTTCAGGTTTTTCCCCTTGCCCAGTTTTCCTAGTGATTTGCGCAGGCGAAGCCCCAGTGCATAGCCTTCCACGGGGTTGAAAAAATCAAGATGGGGAAAGATGCGAATACGAGAATTGCCCTTTGTGCCACTGGTGGATACATCGGTACCATCTTCGCCAATACTGATGGTGACGGTACGTCCGTCTTCATCCTGCTCTTCGGTACGTACGAGGGAATCCGCAATTGCAATACTGTCCTCAATGGCGTAGCTGCGCTTTTCCAGCGGCGTGAGCGGAACTGGCCGCAGTTCGGCCCAGAAAGCCGTGTCGCGTACCCCCTTGGCGGAGTCTTGTTTAAAGCTGTAGTTGCTCTCTACCTTTGGTTCCTCGGCGCTTTCCCTTTCCTGTTTCTCGTAATCGCGCATCAGGCGGCGCAACTCTTTACGGGTCAGTTCTCCGCCGTCCGCCAATCGGTTTTCGTAGCCTTTCGTCCGGTTTTCTTTACGAACCACGGCGGCCTGGTCGGGATTGGTTTTTTCATCGATCACCTCTACGTAACCGGGCAGGTCGGGGTTCAACGTAACGTCGTAGTCAGAAACTGTGCTGATGTAGTTTCCTTCCAGTTTTATGCCCAGGATGCCACCGCTCACGTCTACCGTAGTCGTTACGGGCATCCAAACTTTATCTTCTACCGGAGCATAGGTCTGGTTTATGCCAAAGCGAAAGCCGAATTTATAGGCTTCCAGTTCCAGGCTGTGGATGGCCCACTCGTCTTCCACGATGTTCAGGTAGCCGGAGAAAACGTCCTCGCCCCGGGAGCGTGGCGTTACTTTGATCCGGTTCACGAAACGACCGTTGTCGTTGAAAAGCCCCTGGTGTTCAAAGCGGTAGTAACCAAAGGCCTTAGGGTTCAGCGGGCTCACGGCATCGGCTACCAGCGGCTCGTAAAAAGAAGCGAACAGGTAAGGGGTGGCATCTACGGGAGCGTCGCCGACCTGGTAGGTAGACAGCACTTCCTGTTCAAAGGTATTGGGGCGGGTATAAGTAATGTTGCTCAGGCTCTCGCTGGTAAAAACCCGGTTGGTGTCGATCTCATCCCGGTCTTCTTTCGGAACCATAGCCATCACCAGCTTAGATACTTTCTTGACCCGGCCGGTCCCCTTGATGTATACCTGAGCGGTATAGCGGTCTACCTGATTGAGGTGATAATCCGCCTTGGCGATGGCGCGACGAATAACGGAATAGGAAACATCCTCGCCGCCGTCTACCACCTCGATGGTCTCGAGGTCGAAAGACTCCGCTTGCAATTCTACGTCCAGTCGCTGACCGCCAGACCTTACCTGTCGCCGTTCGGTGGCGTAACCAAGATACTGAAATACCAGGGTGTAATTGCCGGGGCCGAGTTTGATCTGATAGCGGCCGTTCTCATTACTCACCGTTCCGGAGCCGGTTTCGGGCACGTAGATGGACGCATAGGGCAACGGTTCTCCGGTGGCCGCAGAGGTGATGGTGCCGCTTATGGCCTGGGCGTTCAACCAGCCAAGGCTGAATAATAGAGCAAACAGTATAAAGGGGTAGCGTGGGTTCATATTAGTAAGGTATTAGAATATTGAAAGAGCAATTATTTTGGCTTCAACTCAGAGGAGTGATTTAGTCTGTTGCCGTTCCGGGTGACTAGCAAAGTAGCAGTGCTGTTTGGCTGCGTAAGCAACAATGCCCCGTAACAACTTCGAGGATCGAAGGGGCGATCAGCGCAGCTCATCACCGAAAGTAAAGTAGCGAAGTTTATGATTGTACTCCACTGACGAACCATGTCCTTCAGGCTGTTTCTGTGGAAGAGTTCATTAACTACTTCGGACTAAAGATGGGCTGAAAATAGAATACCCCCAGTTAAGGAAACTATAAATTCGACGAATGTTGCTCAGCTATAATTTACGAGTCCTCGACTGAGGCGGGACAATGTGACCGGGGAAGGGAATTCAATATGGCTTTTGCAAGCCCCCGGAGGTCCTCCACCAGGGGAGACTGGCAAATCAGAAAGAATGGTTCCTCTGAAATTCTGCTACTTTGCTTCGATGATCGTCGCAGGCTACTCGGAGTTAGTTCGTAATCAACCTTGCTACTTTGCTAGGAAAAAAACGACTAAAGATTCAGTTGCTCCCCGGAGTCGAAGCCATGATCAACCCTTACCTTTGCCCCAGAAAATAAAAATTATGACCGATCGCCTCGAACTGGCCAAACAAGTTGGAATTATTGCCCGCGATGCTGGTGCGGCCATTCTCCGTATCTACGAAAATGAAGATTTCGGCGTAGAACACAAAGCCGATGACAGCCCCCTGACCAAAGCTGACAAGGCCGCCAATGACGTGATCGTAGCCGGCTTAGAAGCCCTCGATTTTCAGGCACCCATCGTGAGTGAGGAACTGAAGGAAGTTTCCTACGCTGAGCGTAAGCAGTACACCCGCTTCTGGTTGGTAGACCCACTGGATGGCACCAAAGAATTCATCAAGCGTAACGGAGATTTTACGGTTAATATCGCTTTGATTGAAAACGGCGGGCCGGTTCTGGGGGTTGTTTATATTCCGGTTACCGATCAACTTTATTACGCCGCTACCGGCGCAGGGGCATGGGAGGAAGGAGCCGCCGAGCCCATAGAGGCTGCTCAATACAGTATGCAGGACAATGGGTTGAAAGTGGTCGCCAGCCGTAGCCACCTCAGTCCGGAGACCGAGGCTTTTATGCAACAGCTGAACGATCCGGAAATCGTTTCCCGCGGCAGCTCCCTCAAGCTGATCGAATTGGCTAAGGGGACGGCTCATCTTTATCCAAGGTTGGCTCCCACGATGGAATGGGACATCGGTGCGGCCCAGATCATTTTGGAAGAGGCCGGTGGTAAGGTAATCGACCAGGAAACCGGCGTTCGCCTGGCCTACAACAAGCAAGTATTGCGCAACAATCATTTCATCGCTTACGGACGGGTAAATGATTAAACTGAGTGTCGTCATCATCACCCTCAACGAGGCGGAGAACCTGCCCCGCTGCCTGGCATCCGTAGAAGGGTTGGCCGACGAGATTCTGGTGGTCGACAGCCTCAGTACCGATGATACGGTGAAAATCGCCGCCGCGGCCGGCGCCCGGGTGATCGAGCAAGCTTTCCTGGGCCACCGGGAGCAAAAAGCCTTCGCCATTGAAAATGCGGCGAACAATTGTGTTTTGTCCCTCGATGCCGACGAAGCACTGTCCGACGAGCTGAAAGAAAGTATCGGGGCAGCCAAGCAAAACTGGACCCACGACGGTTATTACGTCAATCGCCTCAACCGCCTGAATGGTATCTGGATTCGCCACGGAGGCTGGTACCCTGACCGAAAAATGCGCCTCTTCGACCGCCGTAAATACCGTATGGGTGGTACGAATCCCCACGACCGTTTCGACCCAACCCCCGCTTCGAGAACTACCCGTCTGGCGGGGGATCTGCTGCACTATACCAATGATGATCTGGACAGTCGAATCGTAACCATCAACAAGTTCAGCAGCATTGCCGCCCAAGCGTTTTTTGACGAAGGTAAACGCGGCAACTGGTGGCGGGTATTGGTAAAGCCGACCGGCCGCTTCGTCAGCGAATTCTGGTTGAAAAGTGGCTGGCGGGATGGCTATTATGGCTACTACATCGCCAAGACGTCCGCCCAGTACGTGTGGTTAAGGGAGATGAAATTGCTTCGTCTGGGCAAGGCTTCGTAACTTTCCAAAAATCATCCGTTTTGTCTGCAACCCCCTTAAAAGTAATCATTATCGGTGCCGGCGTAGCCGGACTGGTGGCTGCCCGCCATCTGGAAGAGGCCGGAATTTCTCCGATCATTATCGATGCTGAAGATCGCGTTGGTGGCCGGCTGAAAACCGACCGGGAGCAAGGATTTTTACTGGATCGTGGCTTCCAGGTGCTGCTGACCGAATACCCGGAAGTAAAACGCTATCTGGACCTGGAGGCACTGGCCATCAATACCTATCGGCCGGGCGCTCACGTTCACACCCGGACCCAGCATTTTCGTTTTGTGGATCCTCTGCGGGAGCCGGCCCAGGTCATTCGCTCCGCTCTGTCTCCCCTGGGGGTGTTGGCCGATAAAGTCAAGCTCGGCCAGTTGGGCTTGCGCTTGCGGGCCGCCAGTAACGAAGCTTGTTTCGAGGGGTACGAAAGCAAACCGACGATTGACTACCTCCGCGAGATCGGTTTTACCGAGCAAATAATCGAGCGCTTTTTCCGTCCATTTTTCGGGGGCATCTTCCTGGAACAGGAGTTGGCCACACCGGCGGCGATGTTCCGCTATATTTTCAAGATGTTTGGTAGCGGTTCAGCGGCCTTGCCGGCCGGTGGCATTGAGGCTATTCCCAGGCAGTTGGCAGCACAGTTACAACAAAGTGAATTCCGCTTCAACCAGCGGGTACGGAACGTAAACGGCAATCAGGTTACCCTCGATGACGGTAGCCAGTTGAGTGCCGACGGCATCATTCTGGCCTGTGCGCCGGACCGTTTAGTAGAAGGTCTCTCGGGTCAGACCGAAGGCTGGAAATCCACCACCAATCTCTACTACTACAGCAGCCGCCGTCTCCGCGAAAATCGGTTGATCAACCTGGTATTCGACCCCACTAGTACGATCAACACTTTCACTGTTCTGGACGAAGTAAGCCCGAATTACCGGGGAGAAAAACAGGGTGGCTCTCTGATTTCGATTACGCTGAAAAAGTCATTGGGGAGCGACGAAGGTATCGCTCAGGTCGAACAGGATTTTCTCCGCCACAGCCGGCTTCCGTCGGACGCACTTACTTTTTTGCGGCGTTATAATATAGAGAGGGCCTTGCCGAAGATCAGCCAGGTCGCCTTCAAGCAAGACCCCTCCCATAGCCGCCTGACGGAAAGCATCTTTCTGGCCGGCGACCAGCAGCTGAACGGCTCTCTGGATGCAGCTATGCGTAGCGGACGGCTGGCGGCGTTGGGCTTATTGGAGGCAGCCAGCTAAGGAGCCCTATTTGGAAAAACAGTCAAGAGGTCATGGATCACCACTACCAGGAAACCAGTTTCGGGATTTTTAAATTCGGGGCTTCGCCCACCGGCTTAAGTATGCTGAATTACGTGGATGACTCTGCCGTCCCCAAGGGAGCTCTCCAAAAGAAGACTACGAATAAGATCATTCTTAAAGCCGTTAGGCAACTGGAGGAATATTTCGCCGGTAAACGCCAGGATTTCGACCTCCCCCTGGACTTCAGTGAGGCGACGGATTATTACCGCAAGGTCTGGCAGGAACTGATCAATATCCCTTACGGCCGCACTACCAGCTATCAGTTCATCGCCGAAAAACTGGGCGACAAGAACGCCATTCGGGCAGTAGGCCAGGCCAATCGCCGCAACCCGATCGCGATCGTGGTACCCTGCCACCGGGTCATCGCTAAAAATGGTGACCTACAGGGTTACTTCTACGGTCTGGATTTTAAAAGGAAGCTGTTAGCTCTGGAGAATCCGAAAAGTTTTGGGGAGCAGGGGGCGCTTTTTTAGCTTAGTTCGACCTAGTGATTGAGTTCATAAATATCCGTCCATTTAACTTGCCATCGCGGCGCTGAACTTCCTGGCGAAAAACCTCAAATAACTATGGCTATTATCGGCTTTCCGCCAGTTATTCACTACCACGCTCGCGGCCTTAAATGTTTGAAGACTTACGAACTCAACCACTGGGTTTCATGCAGAGGTCCGCAGAAGGGCAGAAGTATTTTTATGACTCTGTAAACTCGCCGAGGGGCGAGCACTTTGGTAGCAGGAACACTAAGGGCTTACAGTAAAGTAATCACACTCTTTATTGGCTACACAACTTTCACACTTAGGGTGGCTATAGGTACATACTCGTTGACCGTGCTTGAAAAGAAGCTTGTGGAAATTCAACAGGTCATCCGCCGTATTGGGTAGCATTTTGAGCAACTCTCCATGGGCTTTGGCCTGGCTGGTTTTCATCGGTAAGATGCCGTAACGGGTACTGACGCGATGTACATGAGTATCAACGGGCAGAACGGGTTTTCGCAAGCTGAACAGGAGGACGAAAGTAGTCGTTTTGTGGCCTACACCGGGAAGTGCCATTAGCAAATTTTGCGCTTCGTCCAGCGGGAGGTCAGCTAAAAAATCCAGGTCTGCTGCTCCGTAAGTATCAATAATGTGGTTGATGATTTCCTTGATGCGCGGGGCTTTCACCTCCGGCCAGCGGCTGGTCTGAATACACTGCTCAATATCCTTTACGTCGGCCCTGGCTACGCCTTCCCAGTCACCGAAGGTGGAAAGCAATTTATCATAGGCCGTACGTTCGTCCGCGTAGTTGGTGCGCTGGCTGAGGATAGTGGCGATCAACTGGTCCATCGCGGATTTAGAAGAGTAGCGGGTTTGGCGGCCATATTCTTTTTCCAGTAAGGCGGTGAGATGAGCTGTCTTCTCTACGGAGGTATCCGGGCTGTTCATGAATATGATTTAGCTGTTATTACCTCGTCAATGGCCCCTGTAGTTCGAATTTTCCGGCAACCAAGTAACTATAGCGAGCTTACCACTCTTCACAAAAACGCACAAACTGCCGTACCGCTCTTTGGGTGGTTTGCTTTTCTTCGATCATGCCCATGTGGCCGGTGCGTTCTAAGATATGCACATCACTTACTGCGGCCAACGCTAATTGATCCTGCCGTTGACGAGTGGTGTATATGGGGTCACGGGCACCATTGATGAAAAGGACTGGCCTTCCGAAACGCTTTAAGGTTTTGCTGTGGTCCATACGTCGGGCCATGGCCTTGATGGCAGTAACGATGGCCGCAGAGCCGGAACGACTGGCGCGCAGAATGAGCATGTCGCGGCGAAAAGAGGCTGATGTACCCGTACGCTGGGCGAATAAGCGGGGTATAAGCTGTTTGACGTAGTGTACGTGGCCGTTTCTTTCAATGAAGTCGATACTCTTTTGGCGCGCTTTGGCCTGGTCTTCGTCGTCGGCGAATGGGTGGGAGTGAAATAGCCCTAAACCGATCAGCCACGCTGGTTGGGCGGCGGCCACTTCCAGGGCCACGTATCCACCCATGCTGTGACCAACACAGATGCCTTTTTTAAGGCCGAGGTGTTCACAAACCGCCATCACCGCCTGACCCATTTGAGCAATACTGGTAGCTTTGGCGTCGCTGCCACCGAAACCGGGCAGGTCTAAAGCGATGACCCGATAATTCTCTTCCAGGAGGTCTTCTTTCCAGTCGTCCCAGACCATCATGGATTCACAAAACCCGTGGAGGAGTAATACGGCGGTCCCGCGTCCTTCATCGCTGAAATTAATGGTCCCCTGGTTCCAGTTGATGGTTGGCATAGATCGGTTTTGGCTTATTGATCCAATTTAAAATAAAAAGTCCGATTCAACCAGTGGTCAAATCGGACTTTCGTAAACGGTCGAACTTCAGCTCGGCCGGATCGGCAGAGAACTACTATTTAGCCTTGGCCGTTTCCGGCTCGGCGATGGAGGTATCTACCAGGATGCGGCCACAGTGCTCGCAAGCCAGGATTTTCTTGCTTTGGCTCACTTCCAATTGTAACTGAGGTGGTACGGCATTGAAGCAACCACCACAACTGTTCCGCTCAACGGTCACTACGCTCAGTCCGTTGCGGTAGCTGGAGCGGGTACGGTCGTATGCTTTCAGCAGTCTTTCCTCGATGTCCTTGCGGGCGGAGGTAGAAGCCTTGCGAAGTTTTTTCTCCTCTTTCTCAGTCTTGGTGATGATGCCTTTCAGCTCTTCCTGCTTGGTCACCAGTTCGGCGGCCTTGCCTTCTTTGCGTTCTTTGGTGGCGTTCAGGGTTTCTACCTTGCCTTCCAGTTCGCGCTTGGCGATGCCCACTTTTTTGTCGGCCAGCTGGATGCTCAACCGTTGCATTTCGGTCTCCTTCATCAGGGCCTCGTACTCACGGTTGTTCTTTACGTTGTCCATCTGCCCCTCGTAACGTTCGATGAGCATTTCGGATTCTTTCTTCTTGGCTTCGTAGGAAGCTACTTCGTTAGACAGCTCCTTAACGGTTGCATCCAGGCGGTTGATCCGGGTAACGAGGCCTTCGATCTCATCTTCGAGATCGCTCACCTCCATCGGAAGTTCACCTTTCAAAATTTCGATCTGGTCGATTTTGCTATCAACCTGCTGCAGGTTATAGAGGTCTCGCAGCTTTTCCACGATTGGCTTTTCCACTTGGGCCATATTGCGCAATGATTTGATGATTCAGTGAGCTGATTGCTCAAAGATAAAATGAGGCAATGATTTAATGAGCTAACAATCATTGTATCATTAGCGCTTTAAATCATTCTATCATTAAAAATACCGTACGGGGTTAGTATTCAGCTCCGTACAAAGGACCGCAAAGGTACTGAATTTTTTACTTAACAACTCGGCCAGCAGTTCGGTTGTAAATTGCTCGCTTTCATAGTGGCCGATATCGCAGAGCAGTAAATCTCCGTCGGCGTCGAAGAATTCATGGTATTTGTAGTCAGAAGTTACAAAAGCCTGGGCCCCGGCGGCTTTTGCCGCCTGGAGCAGAAAGCCCCCCGCTCCGCCGCAGAGAGCTACTTTCTTCACCTTTTTACCCAGTTTTTGCGTGTGTTTGATCACTCCCGTCAACATCCGGTCGCGCAACAAGGTCAGAAAATCCGCTTCGCTCAGGGCCGTCGGCAACTCTCCGATCATGCCGGAGCCAACACTGCCGTCTTCCGTTTTCGGGGCCAGCAGGTGTAGGTTTTCCAGTCCCAGCCGTTGACTGATCTTCTCGTTTACACCCCGCAACCGGACGTTGTCCAGATTGGTATGAATGGCATAAATCGCCACGTCTTCCTTGATGGCCCTGATCACCGTCCTTTCTACGTAATTACTGCCGTTGAAGCGCTTCAAACCGCGAAAAACGATGGGATGATGGGCAACTACCAGATTGCAGCCTCGTCGCTTGGCTTCCAGGACAATTTCTTCCGTACAGTCCAGGCTGGTAAGTACACCGGTGATCTTCGTATCCGGTTCACCGACAATCAGCCCCGCATTATCGTAGGATTCCTGGAGATTGAGGGGAGCGATGGACTCGAGGTAGCTGGTGATGTCTTTTATTTGGGGCATGGGTTATTTTTAGAACCTAGAAATTGGAGCGTGGAAAATAGAAGACGCTTGGGTGCATCCTGATTTCGCGAAGAACCCGATTTTCTTTGGTGGCTAACAAAGTAGCAATGTTTGTTAAAAGCAAATTTGCGAAGCCCGGCGTCGAGAAACTTACTTAGATTTCACAATTCTCACCCGCCGTTGCCCCATAACCAATACGTAAGTACCCGCCGGCAAGCCCGCAAGGTCAATCCGCTCGCCGGTAAGGATGGCACTTCCACGCATTACCCGCTGCCCGAAAGTATTGAAGAGCTCATAGGTTTGCGGGAAGCTGTTTTGCTCCGTAGCCAGATTTAAGTAGCGATCCGTTGGGTTCGGATAAGCCTCGAGTTGCTCATCAGGCACTGCTACTTTGCTAGTCCCCACCGGCGAACATTCAATTGGCCCGTCCAGATTGTACTGAGAAACGAAATCCCAGATCAACTGGCTGGCGGAAATATCTACATTACGCTCAGAGGGATTGCCACCAACGAGGGGCCAGGTGTGGGTGCCGTTGTCTACGCGATAATGATCGACGGCGAAGCAGCCATCCTGAGAACGCCAGCTTTGGTATTCGACGGTGCTGTTATCATTGGAGTTCAGGTCAGGTAATTCGGTGATCGTGGGTTCCGGATCCAGTTCGTTGTGGCCAACCCAGTAATCCAGCACCTCATCCACGGATAGCGAACCTGCGGGGTTGCCACCGTTGTAATCTACCACGCCATCGTTGGTTCCGTGGATGGACATTACCGGTACGGGACGCTGTGGTGAGCAGCTGTTGAAATTCTGGGTACTCATAACCCCGGAAACCGAAGCAACGGCGGCGATTCGGTCGCTGAGCTCGCAGGCCAAACGGAAACTGAAATAACCGCCATTGGAGAAGCCACAGGCGTAGACCCGGCTGGAATCGATGGCGTAACTATTGGAAAGCGAGTCGATCATTGCTTCGGTGAAACCAATATCGTCGGCGGTGCTGCCATTGGTGAAGGAACCGACGTTCCAGTGCGACAAAAAACCGAACAATAAAGAACCTTGTGGGTAAACCAGGATGAAGCCCGCCGTATCGGCAATGGGGCGCATATCGGTGTAAGCCAAGTGATTGGCCGAGTTGTCGGTAAAGCCGTGGTAGTTGAACATAAGCGGGGCCGGCACATCCGCGTTGTAGCTGGCGGGCACGTAGACGATGTAGGAACGATTCAGGCCATCGTGGACAATGGTTTCGTTAAACTGTTGCTGGGCAAAAAGTGAAGCGGCAGCAATGAGTCCGCAGTAGAAGAGTAAGAAATATCGGAGCATGAGGGAAAGTTTGCCTCAAATATCGGTATTTCCGGCTTAGCGACCTCCAGGTCGCTCGTGGTGAAAAGCGACCTGGAGGTCACTATCCGGCGATGCTCTCAATCACCCTGGTCGAGGAAAATCCTTCAACAAATGGAAGAACCTGTACCTCACCACCGTAAGCACGCACTTCCGGCGCCCCTACGATATCTGCCTCGGTATAATCACCGCCCTTGACGAGAATATCCGGTCTGAGGGTGGTGATCAGGTTAAGGGGGGTATCTTCGTCGAAGATCACCACACCGTCCACAAAGAAAAGAGAAGCAAGTAATTGTGCTCTGGCGTCCTGGCCCATAATGGGCCGGTCGTGGCCCTTGAGCCTTTTTACGCTGGCGTCGCTATTGACGCCCACAATCAGGCGGCCGCCCAGTTCTCTGGCCTGGGCCAGGTAAGTCAGGTGGCCGGGGTGGATGAGGTCGAAAACCCCATTGGTGAACACGGTGGATTGATCGTACGGTCGCCAGCTATTACGACGAAAGTACATTTCCGGCAACGACATCAACTTGTCGCTCACCAGTTCGGTGATGGTAAAAGGCATGTTTGGTTGGACTGTGTAAAAATCCAAAGTTACGGGAAACGCATGCGTTTCCCGTAACTATTAAGCACTATTAACCAGCGGATAAATTATTTCTCCAGAATCGGGAGGGTAGATTCGTAGTCTTCGCCGCTGGCTTTGGCCATTTCGATGGCTTCAGTGGCCGTTTCTTTAGCCTTATCGGTCATGCCCATTTTCTGGTAGAGCCAGGCCAGGGTGTCCATGTTCATGTACAGCTTGTTCAGGCGTACACTTTCCATAGCCCAGCCCAGCGCACTTTTAAGTTTGTTGGGGTCCTCTACGTTCTCGTAGAAGTTCCAGGCAACGCCATTCAGTTCCATGGCATCGTTGCTGGGATAGCGATTGTAGTAGTTAACCGCCAGGTCGGCATAGTCTTCTCCACCGGTGCGTTGGGCAAAGATCATGGCGTAGTTGGCTTCCAGCTGAGGGGCCAGGTCGCCGGCATGCTCCGCATAAAATGTGTTCATCACCGCCTTGTCGGGCATTTGACGGGAGGGAGATTTTTCGTTGTAAGCCTGGAACATAATATTCTGAAGGCCACTGATGAACTGAGCGGTACTGCCCGCTTTTTTGAAAGCATCGGCGTTTTCCAACATATAAGCGAAGCGATCTCCGTCCATTTTGCCAGGGTTGGCCAGGATCATCTGCAGGATGGCCGGGCTGTTCCATTCGGACTTGTCTACTCCCTGCAGATAGGCTTCGACCACTTCGTTCGCTCGCTCCTGCTCGTAGACGTCGGTCAGCAGATCGATGTAGCTGGCTACGAACTCAGCATCGCGCTCACCGGCACTGTACCGCTCGCCGTAGGCAAACATGTTTTCGTCACCCGTGGCTACGTCGGCCAGGGCCAGCAGCTCGTCGGCGGGGATGTAACCCAAGCCCTTGTGGATGATCTCACCGTCACCATTTACAAACAGGTAGGTAGGGTAGGCGCGTACGTTGTAGCGCTGGGCCAATCCCGGCCCTTCGCCCTGCTCCATGTCGAATTTGGCGTTAATGAATTTTTCATTGTAGACCTGGCCGACCTTATCCTGAGGAAAGACCTTGGCGGTCATCATCTTACAAGGGCCACACCAGGTGGTATAGGCATCGATAAAAATGAGCTTGTCTTCAGCCTTGGCCTGGGTCAGTAATTCATCGAATGTCTTTTCCTGAAATACAACACCGGCACTCTCCTGAGCGAATAGCCCGGAAGTGGCAGTTAAAAGTAAACAGAGCGTAAGTAATCGCATCTTGAGGTAGTTTGATGGTGAAATGGCCCCCTTTGGAACCTTTAATCTAACGTGAAGAAAAGGCTTTTATTTGAGTGTCAGCCCATCCACCCGCGCAAAGCAGCCAACAGTTCTTCGGCCGCAGGTGCCGCTTTCTCCTCTGTAAGGGCGGTCGTGGGCAATGGCTCATCGCTTTTTTTCTCCGGACCCGCTTGTCCGACCAACTTGAAGAGCGACCGTTTTTCTTCTGGTTTAAAATCGGTCAGGGTCCGGCGCAGCAACGGAAGTGCGAGTTCGAATTCCTCCCAGGCCAAACCGGCTACCCATTGGCTGACGAGTTTCCATAACGGCGGGAAGTGAAGCAACAATTGGGCACTGCCGTGTAAAAAGCCACCGATCCATTCGGCTACGTTTAACGGGCCGTTGGTGGGGGACAGGGCATAATGGAAATGCTGACTCGTCGCTTGCTCGTCCAATATTTGCTGGTCGTACAACAAACGCAGGGCCAGTCCGGCTACGGAGGGCGCGGTACCGTTTTGCTCAACCAGCCGGCCTAAGCCTCCTTGCCAGATGCTGGTAAGTTCACTGCCGGCTAACTGACCGATGGCGTAATCGGCCCGGGCTATTTGCTCCAGCAAGATCCGCGCTTGCTCGTAATCGATATTCGTAGCCGCCGCGGGGATTCCGGCGGCGATGCGGGGAATCAGTTCCTCCACCAGCAGCAATAGCGCCGTAGTATCGGTCTTCCTGCTGTCACCGTAGCGGGTTGTACTCACCAGGGTGGGCAGGGTGGCTAACAAAGTAGCAGTGTCGGCGGATTTGGTCGCCAGATCCCGCAACTTCCGGACGAGAGCCGGGACGATCTCCGGCAGGTCGGCCCGCAAACTGGCCAGGATGAGTTCGGCGACCACGTCGACCCGGTGACTGTCGCTGGCTTTTTGCAAACTGTATTTACCAGCGGCCAGGGGTAGGGTGTTGCCGTAACTGCTGCGCTCCGTAATGAGTAAACTGAATTCCGGCTGCCACTCCAGTAACCAAATTTCCTGGAACGAACTGATGGCATTGGCATTAATCGGCTGCATCTTCCCCCAGGGAATGCCGAGTAAGTCCAGACGGTGCAACAGGTGACTTTTGCGCAAGTCATTGTCTTGCCGCAGGTCAATGCCGCCCCGGGGTTTGGTTTTGGTAGCTTTCAGATAATGTTCGCCGGCGGCTTCCCAGTGTTTGGTAAGTCGGGTGGATTTGAGTTCTTTCTGAAGGTCAGCCAGTAAAGGGACGGTAAAATTACCTGGTGGCACTTTACCCACTTTCAGTCCGATCGTCAGCCGTTCTCGGATCAGATTCAGTCGCTCACGGTGGCCGGCGGCCAGGGTGGACAGCAGGGCGTCGTCCAGTTCGTCGGTGCCGGCAAAAGCCTGGTTACGCATGCCGGCGAGGCTCCTTGCCAGATTTACGGCGTCGGCAGCAAGCGCGGGGGAAGCGGCGAAGCCTTCTTTACGAAGTAACTGGGCGGCGGCTACCATCCAGTGTTCAGTTGCGGATTCGGGGTTGCGGTACAACCATTCGTACCAGGCCGGGGCCACTACTCCTGCCCCGTAACCACTGTTGCGAGCCAGCCGGGGATAGGACCAGGGTACCCACGCCGCCTTCACCTTGGTTTTGGGCAAACCCTTCAGCAGGGCTTTGTCAGCGGTGACTTTATAGTCCAGGAGGTCCGCTAGTGCCGGGGCGTGCCAGGCGCCGACGATCACGGCAATTCGCTCGTGACCGGCTTTGATCGCCGCTCGCAACCTCACACGCATGAAGGCTTCGCGGCGCAGGGTTTCCGTGTCGGCCGCCGTTGGGTAGGCATCACGCAAACCCTTTACCGCTTCCAGGATGGCGGAGAAAACAGCTGCGTCGTCCGCTCCCCCGCTGCGTTCTACTGCGGCATCCCACCAGCGTTCACTATCGGTGTAGCCGGCGGTTTCGGCAAGTAAGGAGAGCGGATCTTTGCGGAGCCGCCGGATGGTCAGTTCTTCGAGGGTAGGTGCTTGCTCACTGGCGAATAGACTGAGTTGTTCTTTTTCTTCGGCCGGCACCAGGAAATTGGTGGCTGGCAGATCGATGAGTTCGTAGCTGATCTCATGCTGGATGGCCCAGCGAATGGCCAGGTATTCGGGACTGAAGGCGGCGAAGGGCAGGTAAGCCGCCTGTTCGATGTTCTTTTCGTTGTAGAGCACCAGCGCGACCGGAGGTTCCATCCCCATTTTTACCAACTCTGCGGTGGCTGGCTGCCCGTCGGCGGGGCCTTCTATAAGCACGCAGTCGGGGTGCCAGTCTTTCAATACTGATTTAAGCCTTCGGCTGGAGCCGGGCCCGTGGTGGCGAATGCCAAAGACGCGAAAAGGGCTGGTAGGCTGGTTCATAAGTTTTGTTGGTTGAGTCGCCGTCAGCTTGCTTGCAGGTAAGGCAGCAAAACCGAAGTATGGGCGTAGCCAAATGAGGATTTCGACCTACTCACGATCCTCTCCAGCTTTTTTTAGCGACCGCAATAGGTTGACCACGCTGTTTGTGATCAGGAATTCAATTCTCCGGTTAGCCTTCTGTCCGGCCTCCGTAGCATTGCTTTCCAGCGGTTTTGCCGCCCCGGCACCCGCAGCGGTAATGCGGTTGGCACCGAGGTCGTAGCGGTTGGTCAGTTCATCCGCTATACTGACGGCACGTTGGGCAGAAAATGCGCGCGCCCCGCCTTGCTGGCTGTAACGATTCTGGTTGTCCGTATGCCCGATGATCGTCAGTTCGAGTAAAGGGTCGGATTCGAGCAGACGACTGATACTTTCAAGAACCTCTTCTGCTTCCGGGCTAAAGCGACTAGTGGTGGCTCCCCGGAAAAGAAGACCGGCGTCTGCATTTAAAGAAAGGCTACCCGCCCGGCTGCGAATACTGACCCGACTGGAAAGTAAGGAATCCAGGGCCACCGTATCGGCCAGACTGGAAAGCTTATTCTCGTAATTTTCAATGATTTCCCGGTAAGTTGCTCTAAGATTCGTCAACTGTTGACCGAGATCGCGGTTACGGCCCTCCAGCTGTTTGCGTTGCTGACCGAGGTGGTTCTGGGAACTGCTCAGATTGCCGTTCAGCCTTTCCACTTCGTCGTCCAGTTGCAGGAGTCGATCCTGCAGTTGTTGTTGGGCGATGAGCAGCATTTCGTTCCCGCCCTTACTCATGAGGAGTCGCTTTTCCAAAGAATCGGTAACCATCAGCTGCCGGTGAAAACTGTCACGAACGGCAGTGAGCGAACTCTCTTTCTGCTGCAGGCGTTTATCCATTTGTCTAGGGCTAATACATCCATAAGCAAGGACTCCGGCGGTTACCATAAATAATATGGTTTTAAAAAATCGTATCATTGTTTCAGAATATACCTATTTGCGCTTTAGTTTTTTTAAAACAGACACTTTAACACTGTATATGTTCTCCTACTTTCCACAACTATCACATTAAACCTATTGGAAAGTTGTATTTGCGATGACTAAACTTATTGATGAACAAAAGTTTTGGTTTTTAAACCAATTGGATTTACCAGCGGCTACTTCTAAACTCCTTCAGGCTAACATTAGACCTGTCTATTTGAAGCGCGGTGAAAAAATCGTTCAAAAAGGTGACATCTGCCGAGATATCTATCTCGTGGTGAAGGGTATCCTACGGGCGTACAAAGATGATGCTAAAGCAGACAGCGTATACGCTTTCTACAAGGAAAATGATTTTTTCACCATTCACGAAAGCTTTATGGACGGTATTGCTGCCGAGACCAACGTTGAAGCCATCGAAGACTGTGAGCTATACGTGCTGAGCTGGGAGAAATTTAAGAAGATCGGAATAGAGCATCCTTCGGTTCATACCGGAACTTTCAAGGCGCTGTCGGGTCAACTGGCAAATCTTCTGAGGGAGAAAAATCGGTTGCTCAATCTCACGGCAACCCAACGCTATCTCTACTTCCTCAAGGAATATCCCGAACTGGTACATCGGGTTTCCCTGGGCCACATCAGTTCCTACCTGGGTATGCGACAGTCGTCCCTCAGCCGGGTTAGGCGCGATATTCACAAAGAATTTATTGACCAATAAGCTCTTAGGAGTAGGATGGAACTACCTTGTGGGTAAATAACCTCCGCTCGTGCCGTATCAACGTTATGCCCGCTATGCTTCCATCGCCCTGCTGCTTTTCCTGCTGGCAGTTTATGTGGTCCCTGAGGCAGTACCGAATTTCTTACGTCACCTCGGCAGCGGACTGGCCATTCTTCTATTGCTGGCTTTTGGCCTGAACCTAGGACTGATGATCCGGGATCTCGCAAAAGACCAGCTCATCGTGTTGCGCAACGCCACCTTCTACGTCGGCTTACTCAGTGCAGCAGTGATCGGTTACTGGGCTTTTGACGATCTTTTCAGCGGCCAGGGTTTTGGATTTCCGGTATGGTGGCTGGCGGCCTTGTTTCTCTTTCAGTTTACCGATAATTTATTCAGGATCCGGATGGATGCCGTAGGGCTGGAGATCAAACTGAGCCCCGCCCCTCCGACTAACCTGACCTGGTTCGATCTCGGGAATGTGAGGATAGGGGAGGCTAGCATAGAAGCAGTGCGGATATCCAACAACGAGCAACTGGTCTTGTACCGAAGTACATTTTCCGCCGGGCAGTGGAAGCTGCTGACGGACCGATTTTCCCGGCTGAGTTGACCAGGATGCCCTTATCTTTGCCTCCGTGTTATCCCTGACTAAGAACTTACGGCCCTGCCCGTTGATCGTGGCATTGCTCTTGCTGCTGCCCCGATTTGCCGCGGCCACTCCTTACTACGCTTTTACGGAGCGGGCCAGTACGGCCTATGAGCAGATTTTGCGACTGGACATGGACGCGGCCACTGCTACTTTGTCAGCCATCAAAACTAAAGAACCGGAAAATCTGGTTTACCACCACCTGGAAAACTACCGGGATTTTTTTGAACTCTATCTTTCCGAGGACGATCAGCTGCTGGAAGAGCGACTGCCGCTGCGTGCCGACCGCTTAGCGGCCCTGGAAGAACTGCCGGAGGACAGTCCCTGGCGGAATTATGCGCTGGCGGAAATTCGGTTGCACTGGGCGCTGATCCGCCTGCGATTCGAGGCTTACTACCCCGCTTTTCGCGACGTGAACAAGGCCCATAAATTGCTGCGGGACAATGCCAGGGAGTTTCCTGATTTTTTGCCCACCTATAAGGATTTGGGTTTGCTACACGCGGCCGTCGGCGCTATTCCACCCCAGTTCAAATGGGGGGTGGAGCTGTTCTCTTCCCTCAACGGTAGCATAGAGGAAGGGCGCGCCGAACTGGAGTTGGCCCTGGCCGACAAGAGCGGGCCTTTCTACCGGGAAACCGCCGTACTGCACGCATTGCTGGAACTGCACCTGAACGGGGAGCCGGACCGGGCCTGGGGACTCGTCAGCGCACTGGACATGAGTCCGAAAACAAATAAGCTGCACTGTTTCATTCTGGCCAACGTAGCGATGCGCAGTGGCCGCAATGACCGGGCGCTTTCGCTGCTGGAAGCCCAACCGCGCGACCGGGGTACCCAGGATTTCCCTTACCTGGATTTTATGCTGGGCCTGGCCAAGATCCGTAATCTGGATACGGGCGCGCGGGTGCATTTTCAGTCCTTTCTACTGCGCTTCGACGGTCGCCACTTCGTTAAGGAGGCGGGGCAGAAAATTGCCTGGTGCGAACTATTGCTGGGCCGGGAATCCGCTTACCGCAACGCGCTGGCCGAAGTAGGGCGCCGGGGAAACGCCACGGGCGGTGGCGACCGGAACGCCGAGAACGAAGCCATTAGTGGCCGACTGCCTCATCTGGGCTTGCTGCGCGCCCGCCTGCTCTTCGACGGGGCGTACTACGAGCGCGCCCGCCGGGAGATCGACGCCGTCGACCCCAATACGCTGAACGACCACGAACAACTGGAACTGACCTACCGTACCGGCCGTATCCTGCACGGGCTAAAAGACTACAGCGGCGCCCTGTCCTTTTACGAACGCACGCTGACGGCTGGCCGCCACGACGAGAGTTTCTTTGCCTGCAACGCCGCCCTCCAGGCCGGCTTGGTGGAGGAAATTCGAGGTAATAAAGAGCGGGCAAGGCACTATTTCGAGCAATGCCTGGAACTGCACCCGGAGGAGTACAAGACCGGTTTGCACATCCAGGCGAAGGCGGGATTGAATCGTTTGTAGCGATATTTTTTTGGTTGCCGCCAAAAATTTAGGGCTGTTGCTTGCGACTTTAAAAAATACCCGTATATTTGCAGTCGCTTAACGCAAAGGCGTTGACGGTTTATACATATCGGTCGATTAGCTCAGTTGGTTTAGAGCACCTCGTTTACACCGAGGGGGTCGGGAGTTCGAGTCTCTCATCGACCACCACCATTAAAAGTGAAGCCCCTAACTATCAATTAGTTAGGGGCTTTCTTGTTTCAGAAAGGGACGGAAACAGGGATGAATTAGATTTTTTGAGGTTGGAAAAAGTTGTTTGATTATTCCGACTGTCCCACCAACTTTATTTAGAACGCTCTATCTCGTCAACTTTTGACAACTTTCCTGATCGTATCCGGCGGCTCACTTCGTCACATTGTTATCGACAAGTAACTGACAATATTCTATTAAATTGTCCCCCTCGATCAAGAACGTTTATGATATTAAACGTCCCTAATAAAACTTTTCCTCGTTCACTATGTTGAATTTTTTAGTGCGACTTTTGAACCTATTTTTTTCGCTATATATTCTCCTCCTGGCCTTCGTTCCTTGCCAGGATAACTTCTTTTTGGTATCTGATAAGGCACCTGCCTCTGTGCATGCTGAAAATCCGGAACATGAACACCCAGAATCCGAGCACGAAGATCACTGCACTCCCTTTTGCATCTGCGCTTGTTGTGGAGCCGTCCTAGATGCTCCTCCGACAATCTTAACGCTTGAAGAATTACAACCCTTGCCACCAAAGGGTAGCACTCAGCCCAAAACCGTTCTGAACTGGAACTCCGGCATTTTCGCCGACAGCAGCTGGCAACCTCCCCGAGCTTAGTTAAACCATTTTAACGGGACACGTATGTCCTACCCTCACTTTTGGTTTAACGGTGCCTGATGTCTCGGATCATCCCGCAGCAGGTACGTAGCTTTTCCTATTTATGTTTGATAAGATTATTGCTTATTCCGTAGCGAATAAGTTTGTGGTTGGACTATTTGTCCTGGCACTCATCATCTGGGGAATCTTCTCCCTCCGACAGATTCCCATCGATGCCGTACCTGACATTACTAACAATCAGGTACAAGTCATCACCTCCTCACCCACCCTGGCCACCCAGGAGGTAGAACAATTCATTACCACGCCCGTCGAACTGGCCCTGCAGAATCTGCAAAACCTGGTCGAAATTCGCTCCATCTCCCGCTTTGGCCTCTCGGTCGTCACGGTTGTTTTTGAGGAGAGTATGGACCTCTATCTCGCCCGGCAGCTGGTCAGCGAACACCTCAAAGAAGCTGAAGAAAACATTGCCGAAGGTCTCGGTAAGCCCAGTATGTCCCCGATTTCCACCGGCCTCGGCGAAATTTACCAGTACGTCGTCAGACCCGTAGAGGGCTACGAAGACCAGTATTCTATTACCGATCTGCGGACGATACAAGATTGGATCGTCAGCCGGCAGCTGTCGGGGATAGAAGGCGTGGTGGAAATCAACACCATGGGCGGCTTCCTCAAGCAGTACGAGGTAGCCGTAAACCCGGAACTGCTGAAGGCGATGAACGTCAGCATCAACGATGTATTCACCGCGCTCGAAAACAGCAACGAGAATACCGGTGGTGCTTACATCGAGAAGAACCCTAGTACCTACTATATCCGCACCAACGGCCTCGCTGGTAGCTTGGAAGACCTGCGAAAAATCGTCGTCGACGTCCGGGGTGGCAGGCCCATCCTTGTTCAGGATGTTGCCACCGTTCAGTTTGGTAAAGCGCCTCGTTACGGCGCGCTCGTCCGCAACGGCAAAGAAGCCGTCGGTGGGCGGGTAATGATGCTTAAAGGGGCTAACTCAGCCGCCGTTACCGAACGGGTAAAAGAGCGGGTGGAGCAAATTCAGAAGTCGTTACCCGAGGGCGTAATGATCGAGCCGTACCTGGTCCGTGATAAATTGGTGTCCACCGCCATCGGGACGGTCCAGACCAACCTCATCGAAGGCGGACTCATCGTTATTTTTATCCTGGTGCTCCTGCTGGGCAACTGGCGGGCCAGCCTCATCGTCGCCTCCGTCATTCCCCTGGCGATGCTCTTCGCCATCTCGATGATGAACCTGCTGGGCATTTCCGCCAACCTCATGAGCCTGGGCGCTATCGACTTCGGCCTCATCGTAGACGGAGCCGTCATTATAGTAGAATCCATCGTTCACCGGCTCACCAAGGGTTACGGAGGGCAGCAGCTTACCCAGCAGCAAATGGACGCGGAAGTGACCACCTCCTCCATCAAAATCCGTAGCTCCGCCGCCTTCGGGGAGATTATTATCCTAATGGTCTACATCCCCATTCTCGCCCTCGTAGGTATTGAGGGAAAGATGTTCCGGCCCATGGCACAAACCGTCATGCTCGCCATTGCCGGTGCCCTGATTCTCTCGCTCACCTACGTACCGATGATGACGGCATTGTTCCTGAGTAAAAAAGTCAGCATCAAGAAGACTATTGCAGATAGAATCATAGGCTTTTTCCAGCGTTTGTACAGCCCCATCCTGCACCTGGCCTTACGGTTTAAAGCCGCTTTCGTGCTGGCTACCATCGTCCTCTTTTCGGCTAGCCTTTGGGTATTCTCCACCATGGGGGGCGAGTTCATCCCCACCCTCGAAGAGGGAGATTTAGCAATGCAGCAGATCCTTCCGCCGGGAACGTCCCTCACCCAGAGTGTTGAAATGACAAAGCGGGTACACAAGAAGTTACTCGCCGACTTTCCCGAAATCGAAGAGGTCGTCACCAACATCGGTGCCGCCGAAATTCCCACCGACCCCATGCCGGTAGAGATCGGTGATTATACCATCGTGATGAAGCCTAAAGACGAATGGACCACCGCAGATAATCGCCAGGATTTCTTCGAGGAAATTGAAGAATCCATGGGGGTATTCCCCGGGGTTGGTCTCGAGTTCTCTCAGCCCATCCAACTACGCTTTAACGAACTCATGACTGGCGCCAAGGCCGACATCGCCATCAAACTCTATGGTGCTGACCTCGATGTAGCTTTCGAAAAAGCCAAGGAAGCAGAACGGATCATTGCCGGCATCCCCGGCGCGGGAACGGTCAACGTAGAGCAAACCGTCGGTATGCCCCAGATTCTGATCGATTTCAACTATCCCAAAATGGCCCAGTATGGCCTTCAGGTGAAAGACATCAACCGCGTCGTAGCGGCTGCCTTCGCCGGAGCCAGCGCAGGAACCATTTATGAAGGGGAGCGCCGTTACGATCTCACCGTACGCCTGCAGGAAAAGTACCGCGCGGGTATCGACAATGTAGCGGACCTCTACATCCCCCTCATGAACGGCACTCAGGTTCCCCTGCGCGAAGTCGCTACGGTAGATTTGGTGGATGCCCCCATGCAGATCAGCCGGGAAAACACCAACCGCCGCATTGTCATCGGCGTCAATGTTGGGGATACCGACGTGGAAACGCTGGTCAGCGACATTCAGGAAGCCCTGGATGCTAACGTGAAACTCCCTCCGGGCTATTACTTCACTTACGGTGGTCAGTTCGAGAACCTCCAGGCAGCTTCCGCCCGCTTGATGATCGCCGTACCCGCCGCTCTTGCGCTGATCTTCCTGCTCCTCATTTTCACCTTCGGCAGCTTCTCCCAGGCGGCACTTATCTTCATCGCCATTCCCCTTTCGGCAATTGGCGGCATCCTGGCTTTGGAGCTGCGCGGCATGCCCTTCAGCATCTCTGCCGGTATCGGGTTCATCGCCCTCTTCGGTGTGGCGGTGCTTAACGGAATCGTACTCATCGGTTACCTGAACCAACTCAAAGCAGAAGGTTGGGACGACGTCCGTGCCCGCATCCTGGAAGGCACCAAAGTGCGCTTGCGCCCCGTCATCATGACGGCCGCCGTGGCTTCCCTTGGTTTCCTGCCCATGGCGCTTTCCAGTTCCGGCGGCGCGGAAGTGCAGCGGCCACTGGCTACCGTTGTCATCGGTGGTTTGGTCACGGCCACCTTCCTCACGCTCATCGTGTTGCCCATCCTTTACAGCTGGTTAGAGAAATGGCAGGACCGCAAAACGCCACCTAGCATCGCCGCGCCTTTACTCCTTCTCCCCTTCTTCCTTTACTCATTTGAGGCGCGGGCGCAGGTGCAAAGTTTAGGTTTGGAAGAAGCAGTACAAGTCGCCGTAAGCAATAACCCCGCCGTCCTGGCGGCGGATCAGCGGACCGACCAAAGTCGTTCCCTCCAGAATTTGAAATATCAACCCGGACTCACCGACATCAGCTACCAGGGCGAAGGCCTCTTCCGGGAGAACGGTCAGCGGGTCAATATGCTCACCATCGTTCAGGAGTTTCCCAACCCTGCCACCATCCGGGCAGCAAACGCGGTACAGGATGTCGTCGTCGCTGGCAACCTGGTCCGAAGTCAGCTGACCCGCGCTGAGCTGACTTATCAGGTACGACAAACCTACGTCGACCTACAGCAGCGCGAAGCCCTGCTACGGCTCTACCAGCAGCTCACCAACACTTATTCCGAGTACCTGCGCATTGCTAACGTCCGCGTGGAGGCTGGGGCTGCCAACCGTCTTGAAGTGCTTAACCTGCAAGCCTCCCTGAGCGAGTATGAATCGCTGGCGGAACGCACGCGTATGGAGATAGCTTCCCTGCAACGGCAACTCGGCAGCCTCCTGGCTACTGACCAACCGGTTACCGCCGCCGATACCCTTTCGCTGGCCCCATCTCCCCTGCTACTCGATTCTACCCCTGCTGGCTTATTCGTCCAGCTTGCGGAATCCGACGTAGCTAATGCAAGGACAGGCATTGCGAGTTTGCAAGCACAACTAAAACCAGGCTTCCGTCTTGGGTATTCCGCTCAGCAGTTTTTTGAAGGGGGTTACCTGACCGGTCTCGAAGCGGGTGTAACGATTCCGCTGTTCAACAAGGCCACCAAACGCCGCGTCGAAACCCAGCGGCTGGGAGTCACCGTCGCCGAAACCCAGTTGGAAGCCGAACGACTACGCTTTGAACGGGAGCAACTCGCTACCCGGTCCGAGATTGCCCGTAACGCGGCGGCGGCAGACTATTACCAGCAGCAGTTAGCCGTTGTCAATCCGGAGATCATCCGCATCTCCCGACTCAATTACCGCGCCGGCGAGATCTCCTACCTCGAATTGCTCACCGCCCTCCGGCTCCTGGGCACTAACGGCCGCGAATACCTCAACGCCGTCCGTGACCACAACCTCGCTGTAGCTCGTCTCCAGTACCTCCTCAACCAATAAACTATCCCGCTACCCTCTCCTCATGGGAGGTCCGCGTAAAATATAAATCAAGATGAAAAATTTTCTTTTCACTACCCTCGCCCTGCTCCTCTTAACCTTCCTCAGTACCTGCGGCCGCGCCCAAGAACACCAGGAAGGCGACGGCCACGATCACGACGCACCAAAAAAAGAAATGGCGGCGGAAGAGCATACCGACGACCATGACCACGCGGAAGGCGACGGTCACGATCATGACGATGAAGAGGATGGCCACGCCCACGGCGAAGCTGGCGACGAAGGCATCCACCTCACCACCGAACAGATCGAAACCATGGACATCAAGTTCGGCGACTTCTCCCAAATGAAAGTCAACGGCTACCTCAGCGCCACCGGCACTCTCGGCCTTCCACCCAATGCCTACGCCGCCGTCAGTGCCCGCGCCGCCGGCTTTATCCGTAACACCCGTAACTACGTCGAAGGTGACTATGTCAAACGCGGAGCCGTTATCGCTATTCTCGAAAACCCGGAGTTCATCGAGCACCAGCGGCAGTACCTCGAAGCTACCGCCGAACTCATATTCCTACAACAAGAACTTGACCGCCAGGAAACGCTCGCCAGTGCTGACGCCGGCATCCTCCGCGAAGTGCAGCGCCTGCGTAGCCAGGTTGCCGCCAAAACCGCTAACGTCAAGGGTATTCAGCAGCGCCTGCAGTATCTCGGCATCAAGACGGACGAACTCACGCCCGACAACATTACCCAGCGCATCACGCTCTTTGCCCCCCGCTCCGGCTACATCACCTCGATCAGCCTCCACGACGGTATGTACGTGGAGCCCAGCACCCAGCTCATGGAGGTCATCGACGAACAGCACCTTCACCTTGAGCTGGACGTTTTTGAGCGTGACATTGCTAAACTAGAAAAAGGCCAACGCGTCACTTACCAGATTCCAGCCCTGGGTAGCCAGCGGTATGAAGCCGAGGTTCACGTCATCGGCAAGGAATTCAACGCGGAGAACAAAACCGTTCGCGTACACGCTCACCTGAAGGGCAATCAGCCAAAATTCATCCGCGACCTCTTCGCCGAGGCCCGTATCTGGCTGACCGACCAAACCGTTCAGGCACTCCCCGAAGCTGCCGTATTACGCGAAGGAGAAGGCTTTTACGTATTCATCGCCCCCGCCCAGCGCTCAGGTGGTGAAGTGGAATTTGAAAAGCTGATGGTTAAACCCGGAGCTACCGACGATGGGTACACCGCCGTCCAACTTCTCAGTCCTTTACCTGAAGGAATGCAAATTGTCACTGAAGGTGCCTATTACGTCTACGCCCAAGGCCAGGCCGGTGCACTTGAGCACGAACACTAGACCGCTATGAATAAATCCACTTTCAATGTTACTGCCATGGATTGCTCCGCCGAGGAGCAAATGGTACGTATGAAACTAGAGCCGCTCTCCCAGGTAGAGCGGCTCGATTTCGACCTGCCCGCGCGCAAGCTCGTGGTGTATCACCACGACGAAGCCGCCCCAATCGCAAAGTCACTCGGCGAACTGGGGCTGGGGGAAAGTTTCCTTAGTACGGAAGGCGCCGCCCTGCCCCTTCACAATGACGAAGATGACGCGCAGCAAAAACGCACCCTCTGGTGGGTGCTCGGCATCAACGCCGCCTTCTTCGTCGTGGAGATGGCTTTCGGACTGATCTCCGGATCCATGGGCCTCATCGCCGACTCCCTCGATATGCTCGCCGATGCGCTCGTGTACGCGCTCAGTCTCCTGGTCGTAGGTGCCGCCGTTACCCGTAAAAAGCAGATCGCCGGCTACAGCGGCTACCTTCAGCTGGGGCTGGCCGTCATGGGCTTTGCCGAAGTCATCCGCCGCTTTTTGGGCTACGGTGAGGTGCCTGACTTCAAGGTCATGATTGTAGTGGCGGCGTTGGCACTGATCGGCAACGCCGTCTGCCTCTGGCTCATCCAGCAAACCAAACGCGGCGAAGCACATATGGAAGCCAGTTACATCTTCACCTCCAACGACATCATCATCAATTTCGGAGTAATCATCTCCGGGGTGCTCGTCTACCTCACTGCTACCCGTTGGCCCGACCTTATCGTCGGTTCTATCGTCTTCGCCATCGTGCTGCGGGGTGCTTTGCGCATCCTTAAACTATCTAAATAATCCATATCACCACATAATAATGAGTAAGCTACAATTAGACCTCCCTATCCTCCTCCCCGAAGTCCCCGGTGAGCGTGATCTGTGCGTAACCCGCCTGATCTCCGCCCTTAATGCCGAAGGCGGCATCGAAAAAGCCCATCTGAAGGACGGTACTCCGCCGCAGGTGTGTATCCACTACGATCCCGACCAGGTCGCATTGGAAAAAGTGAAAGCCATTGCTCGCCGCGCCGGAGCAGAGATCACCGAACGGTATCGGCATCTTCTACTTGATGTCACCGGTATTCGCCACCAGCGGCACGCCCGCCAGGTAGGTGCACAGATTGGGAAAGCCATTGGAATTACCGAAGCCGTCGTCTCCGGAGCCGGCGTAGCCCGCGTCGAATACGATACCAACCTGACCGACGAGCGCGCCGTACTGGCCGCCGTCCGCAAGACGGACATTCAAATTGTGGGAGATGCTGCCGCAACCCCACATGTTGACCACGATGACCACTCCGGTCATGATCACGGCCCCGGCGAACACGGAAAAACAAAACACAGTGCCGGCGATGGCCATAACCACGATCACGGCGGCATCTTTGGCGAGAATACCGAACTCTACTTCGCTATCGGTAGTGGTGTATTTTGGCTCGTCGGGCTTATCCTCAGTTTTATCGGTGGTGTGCCCGAACTCGTCTCTACGGTCCTATACGGCATAGCTATTTTGCTGGGTGGGTATTTTATCCTCATCGAGGCGATTCAAACCATCCGACAGGGTAAGTTCGAAATTGATTTTTTGATGTTAGTCGCCGCCGCCGGTGCCTGTGCGCTCGGGGAGTTCCAGGAAGCAGCGCTGTTACTCTTTCTCTTCAGCATCGGCCACGCCCTGGAAAACTACGCCATGAGCCGTGCCCGTAAATCAATCGAAGCGCTGTCCGATCTGGCCCCGCCAACCGCCCTGGTTAAACGTAACGGTGCTACCACCGAAGTAGGGGTGGAAGAGCTGATGGTCGGTGACGTCATCGTCGTCCGCCCCAATTCTAAGATCGCCGCCGACGGCGTAATCGTCAGCGGCACCTCGGCCGTCGATCAGGCCCCCATCACGGGGGAGAGCGTACCCGTGGACAAAATGCCCTTAGCGGATACGGAAGCCGAAATCGACCTCGACACCTTACCGGCGGAACACCGCGCCTTCGCCGGCACCATTAACGGTAGCTCCCCGCTGGAGATTCGTGTGCTTAAGCTGGCCGGCGACAGTACCCTATCTCGCCTCGTCACCCTGGTGAAAGAAGCGGAAACCCAGCAGTCCCCCACTCAGCAGCTGACCGATAAGTTCGAGCGCTACTTCGTCCCCGCCGTTATCGCCCTGGCGGTACTTTTACTGTTCGCTTTCCTGGTGATCGACGAACCCTTCTCCGCCAGCTTCTACCGCTCCATGGCTGTCCTGGTTGCAGCTTCCCCCTGTGCGCTGGCAATCTCTACCCCCTCTGCCGTACTGGCCGGCGTCGCCCGCGCCGCTCGGCAGGGCGTACTGATCAAGGGCGGTCGTCCGCTTGAAGATCTTGGCGGCATCAACGCCCTGGCTTTTGACAAAACTGGAACCCTCACTGAAGGCAAACCCCGCCTGACCGAAGTAATCGCCTCCGGAGAAGCCACCGAGTCCGAACTGCTGACCGTAGCCATTGCCGTTGAGGAACTCAGCGACCACCCCCTGGCCGCCGCCATCGTCACCGGTGGTAAGGAACGTTTGGGTTCCGGTGCCTCCATCCCCGCCGCTGAGAACCTGGAAGCCCTTACTGCACGTGGCGTGAAGGCTACGGTGGAAGGGAAAACGGTCCACATCGGCAACCGTCGGCTGTTCCGCGAGCTCACCGGTCAGGAAATCCCCGCCGACATCGATCAGCAAATGGCCAAACTGGAAGATACCGGCAACACCGCCATGATTGTGCACCAGGACGATCGTTACCTCGGCATCATCGCCGTTATGGACGTGGCCCGGCCCGAAGCAAAGGCAACACTCGCTGCCCTTAAAGAACTCGGTATCAAGAAGATGGTCATGCTCACCGGCGACCATCAAAAGGTAGCCGACGCCGTCGCCGCAGACATCGGCATCACCGATCCGCTCGGCAGCCTTCTGCCGGAAGACAAAGTTGCCGCCATCGAACGGTTACGCGCTGAAGAAGGCATGGTCGCTATGATCGGAGACGGGGTAAACGACGCTCCCGCCATGGCCAAATCCACCGTAGGCATCGCCATGGGAGCTGCCGGCTCCGACGTCGCCCTCGAAACCGCCGATGTCGCCCTCATGGCCGACCGGCTCGACAACCTTCCATTCGCCATTGGACTAAGCCGGAAAGCCAAAAGCATCATTCGCCAAAACTTGATCATGAGTTTGGGTATGGTGGTAATCCTTATTCCGCTCACGTTGCTGGGGATTGCGGAGATTGGGCCGACGGTTGTTGCACACGAAGGGTCTACCCTGGTGGTGGTGGGTAATGCACTGCGGTTGTTGGCTTATAAGCGGTAAATCAATTTTAAAATCAATAAAACCTTCATCTCATGGCAACTCAAGAAAGACAGCAAACGCTCAAGAAAGCCGAGCGGCTACAGATTTTTAATGCACTTTATGATGTCGTCGAAGTAGGTGTATCCCTTACCGCCGGTTTCCTTTCCGGCAGCGCGGCCCTCATAGGTTGGGGCCTGGACAGTACCATCGAAGTTATTTCCGCCACGACACTTTGGTGGCGACTACACGGGGAGGTGGAGGGTATTCCGGAGGAAGAGGTGACCAAGCGGGAAAAGATTACGCTGTATGTGATTGCGGTGTCCTTTCTGATCGTCAGTTGCTTCATTACCTATGACTCGGTGACTAAGTTAATCAGCCAGGAAACCGCTAATTGGAGTACGCTGGGTATTGGTATTCTTTGCGTCTCCCTGCTTGTCAATCCTATCCTAATTTATTACAAGCGTCATTACGGCCACAAGCTGGATAACGATGAGTTAATTGCGGATTCTAAGGATACCTTCATCTGTCTGTACCAAACGGTGGCGGTACTGGCGGGTCTGCTTGCCGCCCGTTATCTTGGTTGGTGGTGGGCGGACCCAGCTGCGGCTCTCCTGATCGTTCCATACGCTTTGAAAGAAGGGTGGGAGGCTTTCCAAAAAGGGCGGAGTAAGTAGGCTTTTTTAAGACAGGCAATCAATAGTCGCAAACGTTATCTTTTTTAGTACTGCAAATACTCATAAATGACTTTTTACTGGAAAATGCCGGAAGGCCTTCACCCCTACTACCAAAAAGAACTTGAAGACTACCGATTCGCCTTTGCTAAAGGCGACCTAAGTGTGGCATGGCGACACCTCGAACGGGCACATATCCTCGGTCAGCCCTGGGCAGTCGAACATTCCGAAGTTCACTGGTATATGCTTCGCTTCGGCTTTGCCATTAAAAACGGGAAGGAGATTCGCGGCCAGATATTACGCCTGATCTTCGGTGGCGTAAAATCCTTCGTCGGTAAAGTACCCACGGGCAATACTGGAGGCGCTAACGTCCCACCCTTGCAGCCTATGGAAATACCCAAGGACCTTCAGCAAATTCTGACACCTTTCAAATCAACGCATTGATTACGCCTCAAATGTTTGAAGTCCTGTGCCATGAAAATGGTGAATTCGCCTATTCTAATTATTCAACCAGCTTTGCTCAAAACTCTCTTTAATCGTCAACTATCCTGATCATATCCGGCGGCTCATTTCGTCAAGTTTCGTCAAGTTCTTAGCGACAAGTATCTGACAATTTTCTTTTCTCTTAACTCCCTTCACCCTGCGTTTACCTTTTGAGTGAATAGGGCTAGAATTTGAATATACTATGGGCATAATTAAATCGCTTTTGGAAGCTTAAGCGAAGCCCTCCAAATTGTCTCCAATATCACGTACATAGCTTTGTCCAGTTTCAAAACTGGAAAGATGAAATCTCACCGAAATAGCTTGGTCTATAAAGCGGGTAGGTACGTAACCCGTTTGTTACTTGATGAGCTACCTAAGCACTGTACCTTTCACGGCGTTCAGCACACATTTAACGTCGTTAAAGGAGTTAGGGTGATTGGTAAAGCGGAAGGTCTGGCAAAGAAAGACATACAACTTTTAATGATTGCTGCGTGGTTTCACGATACGGGTCACATTGATACTTACAATGACCACGAGAAATTCAGCGCAAGTATTGCCCGTGAATTTCTGATGGAAAGAAATTGCCCAAAACAAAAGATAGACATCATTGAAGCTTGCATCCAAGCCACAAAGATGCCTCAAAACCCCCGCACTCTTATGGAAAAAGTAATCTGTGACGCTGACCTTTACCATTTGTCGTTTCCTACTTACGAGAACTATCAACAACTACTTCGTGAAGAATGGAAAGTGGTATTGGGAAAGGACTATTCAAATGAAGAATGGAATCAGCTTAACGATTCATTTTTACAGAACCATAGTTATTTTACTCATTACGGTAAAACTATTCTGGAACCTAAAAAATGGATTGGGCCAGCAGAATTTGAAGCCAAGAAATGAAGCGATATGAAGATACTTTTAGTAGAAGACGAACCCCATTTAGCCAACTCAATTACAACCTTCCTGGAAAGCGAGGGAAATGTTTGTAGTAGTGTAATGACCTTGGCGGACGCTCGTGACAAAACCGCTGATTATCAATACGACTGCATCCTGGTAGACATCGGTTTACCGGATGGTTCCGGTCTGGACATTATCAAACAGTTGAAAGCGAATCATCAACGTACTGGCATCATTATCATTTCCGCCAAAAATTCGATCAATGACAAAATAGAGGGGCTTGATTTAGGTGCGGATGACTATTTGCCTAAGCCCTTTCATTTGGCCGAACTTAACGCCCGCGTGAAAGCCCTTTTCCGCCGCAATCATTTTGCCGGTGAAAAACACATACGGTTCCGGGAAATCAAAGTGACCCCCGGTGAACAAAAAGTAACGGTCAGCGATACGGCGATTGTACTCACCCGTTCTGAATACACCCTGTTGCTTTATATGCTGGCTAATCAAAATCGGGTGCTTACCAAAGAAAGCGTAGCTGAACACCTTAGTGGAGACGATGCAGACCTTCTAGATAGAATAGACTTCATTTACAGTCACGTTAAAAACTTGCGCAAGAAGTTGGTCCAGGCGGGCGCGGATGACTACATTAAGTCTGTGTATGGGATCGGTTACAAATGGTCGGCATAGATGAAACTTTTACAACGTACTGCCAGATACTATTTACTGCTATCGTTGGCGGTGTTTTCTACCCTTGGCATGGTGCTTTTTTTCTTGTTGCGGTTCATCCTGGATCACGCCGTTGACGAAGGGCTAACTAAAACCAGTACCGTACTTGAGCGGCAATTGTCTCGTTTGGATTCACTACCTCCCGAAGTGGAGATAATGGATGAGATAGTGGTGCTACAAGCAATTGGCGAAGCTTCCGATTATACCCGTTACAGCGATACACTACTTTTTGATGATAGCCCCGATGAAATGGAGTTCGAGCCTTATCGTAAATATACTTATGAAACGGAACTAAAGGGGCAAGCTTACCGCGTTTCTTTACACCATAGCAAAGTAGAAAGCGACGATTTGATTCTAACTATTTTCTTGTTCGTTCTGGTTGCTTTTGCCCTGGTCTTGTTAGCCTTAAACCTGTTGGGGAATTATCTGTCACGTAAGTTGTGGCGACCTTTTCACGCGACTTTGGATAAGGTGCGTAGCTTTTCTATTCAAAATCCAATCGCTGCGAATTTCGGCACGTCTTCCGTCAATGAATTCAATGACCTGAACCGAAGCCTAGAGGCCATGACGGTTAAGCTGACAAACGACTATAAGTCTCTGCGTCAATTCACTGAAAACGCCAGCCACGAAATGCAAACACCCTTAGCCATTATGCGCAACCAAGTGGATTTGCTATTAACGGGGCCGGAACGATCCGAAGAAGATTATCAACGCATTCAGGTACTTAGCGAGACCATTGCCCGCCTTAGTAAACTAAATCAGTCTTTGTTACTATTGACTAAGATCGAACGCGCCCAATACGTCGAAAATGAATGGATAGACATTGCCCCGATCATTAATAAAAAACTTGACCAATTGGCCGTATTCATAAACGAAAAGGATATACGGCAGACCACGGAAATTCAGCCGGTGCAACTTTACATGAACACCGTTCTTGTGGATGTGCTTTTAAACAACCTTATAGGCAATGCCATCCGCCATAACGTTGCGGGTGGGCGGCTGGAAGTCATTGTAGATCAATATCAGCTATTCATTCGCAATACCGGCCCGGAACTCAAACGATCGTCAGAAACGCTGTTCAACCGCTTCCAAAAAGAAAGCACCTTATCCGATTCGCTAGGATTGGGATTAGCCATTGTGAGGGAAGTTTGCGACCGTTATGGTTATACCCTGATCTACAACTCAGCTGACGGCTGGCATGAGGTAAAAGTCTTGTTTAATACTGCAAAGTAGCGCTGCTCCAAAGTCTCTCTAAAATTACTCCAAATCTTTGCTGTCAATTCTAACCTAAACAATCTGACAGCTTGAAAAACCACCTTTTCACTTTCCTATTATTCGTACTACTGACCTGCGTTACATCTTCCATCAAAGCACAAAACAACGGGCCTTATCATCTTTCTTTGAAAAGGGAAATGCTTTACGGCGGAAGCGGTATAGCCTCTATGTTAGGCGGTGAGTATCTACGGCGGCGGATACAACCAGTATCAATAGGCAATGTAGAATTTGATGATATTATTGAACTTGATGAACTCCCTTTTGCCTACAATCGTCATGGTACGGAAAAACTTAGTGACTACACTATGTATGCTTCCGCCGGGCTTACTTCCTTGTTTTTGCTTCACCACAATACAAGAAGTGATTTTGGTAAGATCAGTATTCTTTTCGGAGAAGCGATGATGATAAATGCCGGTCTGACAAACATCAGCAAGGCCGCATTTAAAAGGCCACGCCCCTACGTATTTGACCCGACGTGGAATCCCAATCGAACCTTAAAAAGTAGCGACAGAGCATCATTGCTATCGGGGCATACTTCCGGGGCTGCAACGGGCAGCTTTTTCTTTGCCAGCGTATTTTCTGACTACTTCCCGGATAGTAAGTTGAAACCTGTTGTATGGGGCGCGGCCATTACTCTACCCGCTTTGACTGGTTACTTGCGGGTGCGCTCCGCTAGACATTATCCATCGGATGTAATTGCCGGTTATGTACTTGGAGCGGCAGTTGGATACTTTATACCAAAACTTCATAAACGGGTAACGCTCAACAGTAGACTTCGTTTTGTAGCTGGTCCAACCGGATTTAGCTTGACATTGGGTTTGTAGATAAGGTCGCCTCCAAAGTTTCTCCAAAGTCTGTCCGAATCTTTGCCGTCAATTTAGACCCAAACATACGGACAGCTTGAAAAGCCACTTCTTTACTTTCTTCATGCTACTGATTAGTAACACATCTTCAATCGTTGCTCAAAATAGCGGGCCTTACCACCTCTCCCTCAAAAGAGAAATTCTTTACGCCGGTGGAGGTGTTGGTCTGTATCTGTTTGGCAATAATCTACGTGACCGCACACCTGACATTGTACTTTCTGACTTAGAGTTACCTAATATTCCAAGATTCGACCGGATAGCGACTAATTACAGTTCAGGCAGCGCAAGAAAAGCCAGTGATATTACAAAAGACTTCGCTACTGCATTACCGCTAACGCTTCTGATTGGAAGAAATAGCAGAAAGGATGCTGGTAAGATCGCCATACTATTCGGTGAAGTATTGTTAATTAACCAAGGACTGACGGAGATCGTTAAAGCGTCCGCCTTACGGCCACGACCTTACGTATTTGCCGAAGATTTACCGTCTACAACAGTATTAAGCGGCAACGACCGCGCCGCTTTCTTATCCGGCCATACATCCGGCACTGCCGCCGCAAGTTTCTTCTTTGCAAAAACCTTTTCTGATTATTACCCCGATAGCAGGTTAAAGCCTTACGTATGGGGGACGGCTATTGCGCTACCGGTACTGACTGGTTATTTTAGAGTTCGAGCCGGTCAACACTACCCTAGCGATGTGGTTGCCGGTTATGCTTTAGGGGCGGCTGTTGGTTATCTGGTTCCGGCCCTTCATAAAAGACCGACTAACAAGCGACGCTTTACACTCTCGCCTGGTGGTGAGGGAATTTATATGAGTTACACTTTTAAATAGTTATTTGAAATGTCAGTGGGGGAACGAAATAGCTTCGGTTTAATAAAAATCAGGTTTCTTAAACTATTCCCTTATACCCTTTATAAGACTCCCATCCCATTCTCACACTAATTGCATAGCTACATTTGGTGCCTCTTTCTCTTGTCTTAGACTACTCGCAAAGACTACGGTGTTGCTTGCCTTTTTGGCTGTGCCCGGGGCTCATTTTGAAGTAGCACATTAATTTTAGCTGGTTACTCCCTAACTTCCACCATGCAAAAAAAGATCTTCCTCTGGTCCCTGACCGTAGCCCTGGCCGGTTTTCTCTTTGGTTTTGATACGGTCGTCATCTCCGGTGCGGACCTCTCGCTGCAAACTCTCTGGCCCCGCGGCGAGGTATTTCACGGCTTCGTCATCATTTCATCGGCCCTGTGGGGAACGGTACTGGGGGCGGTTTTCGGGGGTATTCCGACGGACCGGCTGGGCCGCAAGAAAACCCTCTTCTGGATCGGGGTGCTGTACACCGTTTCGGCTCTTGGGTCGGCGCTGGCAACGGGGCCGTGGATCTTTGCGGCACTGCGGTTCATCGGCGGGCTGGGGGTAGGAGCGAGTACGGTGGCGGCTCCGGCCTACGTCTCAGAAATCGCGCCGGCGAACGACCGGGGGAAGCTGGTCGGGCTTTACCAATTCAACATCGTTTTCGGAATTTTGATGGCCTTTTTGTCCAATTACCTACTCTCCGGACTGGGTGAAAATGCCTGGCGCTGGATGATCGGCGTCGAGGCCATTCCAGCCATCATTTACACTGTTTTAGTACTGGGCGTGCCGCGCTCCCCACGTTGGTTGCTGCTTAAAGAACGGGTCGAAGAAGCGCGTCAGACCCTGCAGCGAATCAATATAGGCGCGGACGTAGAGGTGATGATTTCCCGGGCCCGGGCCGAACTGAAACAGACGACTGCGGGGGAAACCATCTTCGACCCGAAGTACCGTTTCCCACTGATGCTGGCTTTCCTGATCGCCTTTTTCAACCAGTTTTCCGGCATCAACGCCTTTTTATACTACGCTCCCCGCATTTTCGAGAGCGCCGGTCTGGAAGAAAGCTCCGCCCTGCTGAGCAGCATTGGCGTGGGTGTAACAAATCTGATCTTTACGCTGGTCGGCCTTTCGATGATCGACCGGTTCGGGCGGCGGACGCTGATGTACCTTGGCTCGGTTGGCTATATCGTCAGCCTTTCGTTGGTAGCGATGGCTTTCCAGTTCGGCTGGCAGGGTATGGCCGTTCCGCTGTTCCTCTTCCTGTTCATTGCGGCCCACGCCATCGGGCAAGGGGCCATCATCTGGGTGTTCATTTCCGAGGTCTTTCCGAACCACCTGCGGGCCAGTGGACAGGCCTTCGGCTGCTCGGTCCACTGGGTACTGGCGGCGGTCATACCTTCGATGGTGCCTGTCCTGTTTACCACCGTAGGTACCGCCCCGGTCTTTGCTTTCTTCGCCTTCATGATGGTACTGCAACTTCTTTTCGTCTGGCGTATGATGCCGGAGACCAAAGGTGTACCGCTGGAGGAACTCGAAGCCCAGTTGATCCGCAAACGCTAAATAAATTACCTTCATCTCCATGACCACCCCTTCCGAAGACCTCATTCCCCTGCTCTCCACCATCGAGATCGCCACCGGTGTGGTTGATCAGGAACACCGTGGACTGAATGACAAGGACGTAGAATTCGTCTACGAAGCCTTCCATACTTTTTTCAAGGGTGAGGTGCAGGGCCGGAACCTCCCCGAGCCATCCTCTACCGGGAAAGTCAAAGAAATCCTGATCGGAGCCATTTTCGATTCCCTGGAAGGCGCAGAGGACGATGGCCTCTTTGACAATTTACTCGACGGAAGCTTCGCCCCCGGTGGGCGGCCGGTAGAAACAGTGGAAGAACTCTACGTTATTGCCTTCAACTATCTCAAAAAATCCGCCCGGATGTGGCGGAAGAATAACGGACCACGGGGCTACCTCAACGGTCCGGTGAGGGACTTAATGGATAATTTATCCGAATAACCTACTCTGGCTTAACCGCCGTTACCTCAATTTCGATCTTCGCTCCCACCGCCAGGGCTTCGGCTGCAAAAGTCGTCCGCGCCGGTTTTTGGGGCAGGTATTCTCGGTAAATCTCGTTAAAAGCGGCAAAATCCCCGATATCATCCAATATGACGAGGGCTTTTACGACATCTTTCATTTCCAGCCCGTGGTTGGCCAGTACGGCTTTGATGTTTTCCAGGCATTGCCGGGTTTCGGCCCGAATACCTCCTTCGGCCAGTTTTTTGGTTTTCGGATCACGGCCGATCTGACCGGAAAGGAAATACAAATTCCCCGCCTGGACCGCCTCGGAGAACGGAGTATCGGCGCGGGTAGGATCGGGGGAAGCGTGGAAGATCGGCTTGGAATTCAGCATTGCTTCTATGTCAGCCACATCCTTTTGTAGTTCTTCGATCGCCGGTGGGATTTGACCGTCGTTCTCCTTCTCCGGGTTGCAGGCGAGTAAACAGCCGGCGAGTAGACAGATGAATAGATACCTCATGGTCTTTTTCTGAAATGTAGGAATATCCGCCGGATAATTTTTTGGGCTATCAAAGTAGCAGCGGTCCCCTGTAAAACATGGCTACCTTGCCAGCAAAAAAAATAAATCCTATTTTCAACGCATGAAGCATTCTACCTTATTTGCCCTGCTCTTTTTGGTGAGCACCAGTTTCCTGTTTGCCCAGAACCAGCCCGTTTTTAAAGATGGTCAGGCCCAGATCGTACCCGCCTTCGAAGACCCGGAAAGCTGGATACGCCACGATCTCTGGGTGGAAACTGAATTCGATACGGATATGGACGGCAAACCGGACCGGATGCACGTGGCCGTTACCCGCCCCGCTCCTACGGAAACCGAAGGCGTGAAGTTGCCGGTGATTTATGTGAGCAGTCCCTACTTCGCCGGAGTAGCCAGAGGCGGCCAGGAGTTATTTTGGGATGTGAAACACGAACTGGGGGAGACGCCGCCACCCCACGTTCATCCGGAAGTGGAGCGAAGAGGCGAACGACCAATTATTTCCAACTCGCATACGAAGACGTGGGTGCCACGGGGCTATATCGTAGTACACTCTTCCTCCCCCGGTACCGGACTTTCCCAGGGGGCGCCCACGGTTGGCGGGCCGAACGAATCCCTGGCGCCCAAAGCCGTCATTGAATGGCTGACGGGCAAGGATAATGGCTATACCTCCCCCGATGGAGACGAAAAAGTGATGGCCAGTTGGTCCACCGGAAAAGTGGGTATGACGGGTACTTCCTACAATGGTACCTTGCCCCTTGCTGCGGCGACCACCGGCGTGAAAGGACTGGAAGCCATTATTCCGATCGCCCCCAATACTTCTTACTATCATTACTACCGTTCCAACGGGTTGGTCCGTCACCCCGGCGGCTATCTCGGAGAGGATATCGACGTGCTTTACGACTTCATCCACAGCGGCAACGAAGCCATGCGGCCTGGCAACAACAAACGGGTTCGCGATACCGAAATGGCCAAAGGAATGGACCGGGAAACCGGTGACTACAACGACTTCTGGGCCGGCCGCGACTACCTGCTGCAGATGGACAAAATGAAAGCGGCACTATTGATGTCTCACGGCTTCAACGACTGGAACGTGATGCCGGAGCACAGCTACCGTATCTACAACAAAGCCCGCGAAATGGGGCTGCCCAGTCAGATCTACTACCACCAGCAAGGTCACGGCGGTCCGCCACCCCTGGAAATGAGGAATCGCTGGTTTACCCGCTTCCTGCACGGTGTGGAGAACGGTGTTGAGGACGAGCCAAAAGCTTACATCGTGAGGGGTAAAGACGGTAATGATGCACCAACCGCTTATCCCGATTACCCCCATCCGGACGCAGAAGTGATCAAATTCTACCTGACCGCAGGAGCACCCGGCCGGGGAGGACTGACCAATCAGAAACCCGATAAAACCGGAACCAGGGAAAGCCTGACCGATAATTATTCTTTCTCCGGCAGCAGCCTGGCCGGTGCCGAATTTACCGATCACCGCCTGATCTATCTGACGCCCACGCTGACCGAGGATGTACATATCTCCGGAACCGCCCGGGTAACCGTCCGAATGAGTGCCAGCAAACCGGCGGCCAATCTCTCCGTTTGGTTGGTGGCTTTGCCCTGGGAGGAAGGCCGGCGTACCACCATCAACGATAATCTCATTACCCGTGGCTGGGCCGACCCCCAAAACCATCAGGACCTGCGTAAGGGTGAGCCATTGAAACCAGGGCAATTCTACGATGTCACTTTCGACCTCCAGCCCGACGACCAGATCATTCCCGCCGGCCAGCAGATCGGCCTGATGATCTTTTCGAGCGACCGCGATTTCACGCTGTGGCCCCAGCCGGGTACGGTGCTTACGGTTGATCTGGACGGGACGGTTCTGGAGTTGCCGGTAGTTTTAGAGCCCCGGCGATAAACGTAGCTTTTAAGCTTACGGTAGTACCAAAATGCACTAAGCGGTCGCCGGGTAAAGCCCGGCCGACCGCCATTCTCTTCATTTCCTCCGGGCTGGGATAGTCGTGACCAAACGACCTGCGCGGAGGGTGAACAGTAGCGCTAAAGTGAAGATAAAAAACCTATAAAATCGTAATCTATTCTTATGTATATCTAATTGTAAATAAATAAGTTATTAACTATTTTTTTCTGTGATTGTTTGTGGATACTTCGATCGTGTGGTAAAGACCGTCGTTTTGGGTGGGATAATGACCTGGCTGAATAAAATACTGATCTTCCCCGAGACCCAGGGCGTCTTGTAACGCCCTGGGTAATGGAAATGCGACTTCTACCACAAAGCGATCCCCTGGGAAAAATTTTGATTTTTTGCTGGCGCTGAGGCTGTAATTCAGAAAGTGAATCAGCAGCTTTCCTGGCCGTTCCGAACGCAGAAAGGCAATGGCTTTTTTGCAACTGCAAGTGCTGGCTTTCAATGAGTTGTCTCCCGTTAAGGGACTCGGGCCGATGTGCACTTTACAGACCCCCATGCTGCGGCAACCGTTTTGGGGGTTTCCGAAGACGACCTCACTCAGGATGCCCCGTTGGGCTTTATGTAGGTGGCTGGTAATCAAAGGTTGGTGTAACATCGGTAATCGGGTAAGCGAGTTCTTTATTTGCTTTCGTTGACACAAATATGGGGGCGTTTGGCGGCTGGTCCCAAGCCAGTCATTGAATCTTAGTTATTCGCTTTTATGACTTCAAAGTGGCAATGGTTATATGTTTTTGATTGAAAATCAAATAGATATGGGTATTTTCTGGTTGCAATTATTTTAAATAAATCAAATTTCAGAGCTGTTTGTGGAAAGCAGATTGCCGCGATATTCATCGATTATGAGTTAAAAGCCGAGCTTGCTACTTTAGCAGAAGCTGGTGTCTTTTGTCTTCGGAGTTACTTTCGGAGATGGGCGCAGTTGGCTCCGCTTTTGTCTTGATCCGGCTTTGCTACCTTGTTAGCCATAAAACGAATAATATTGATTTTGATCCTCGAACTTGTCAGTCGGAATCTACCTCTGCCAAAACGAACCGTACCGTTGACGCTTTCAGGGCTACCGCTTACGGAAATTACCCGTTTTTGTACCCTCTAAATTGTATCTTTAAAGTTGTTAGATAACGTGGTTCTACATCTACTCCGCGTTTTCCCTCTTACGATAAGCTACACATACCTATTACTTTTACCTGAAGATTACGACACCCCCTTTTTATGTCGTGATCATGAATTGTGTTGATCGTATCCCGAAAACATGTTTTTTTTGACGGTAAGCCTTCATTGATCCGTTTGTTCCATTCCCTTCATGGTGAAAACGGATAGTGATGTTTAACCTTTTGGCCGGTAGCCTAGTCAGCTCCAGTGCCCGGATGGGTATTGGCTTTGGTTCCTTTGTACTGTATGGACCGCCAAGATTTTTTTTGACGACCTGAGTTATCAACAAGAAGCATGAAAAATTTAAAAGAACTCTACCGGGTCATCGGGACCGGTAAGATCTGTGTCGACCTTAACACATCCCGCGGCAAGAAAATTGACCGCCTTTTCCAGTATCTAAAAAATACGGATGACCCGGATGATGACGAAGCAGCCGCCCACCTGTATGGTAAAGGGCGCCTAAAGAGCTATCCGCCCTACAAGCAGATCAAACACTATCTGAAATATGAATTGATCAACGCCGCCACGGCCATCACTCCCGGTGAGAAGGTGAGTGATACGGATCGGATCGGTACGGCCTTATTTTGTAATCGGCTGTTATCCATGGGCTCCATTCTGATGTATAAGGGGGCTACAAAGATTGCCGTGGAACTGTTGGAGCAGGCTTTTTCTATTGCCGACCGTTTCAATATCGTGGTGCAGGCCAGCGAATCCTCTTCGGAATTGATGCGCCTGTATTCTCAGAACCTGCACGACCGCAAAAAATTCACTTATTACAAGGAGCAGGCAGAGCACTACCAGGAGCTACGCCACGCCATTTTCCTGGTGGAAAAGGAGCTGACCACCGTGCGTAATATGGTGCAACTCAACGAAGACAACCAGCAAATTCACGATTACGCCCAGGAACAAAGTGATCGCTACGCTTACTTATTGGGTAAATTTGAGGACGTTCGGATCTACGCTTCATACTATTATATGAAAGTGACCGGATTTTTTGCTGGCTATGATTACGAAAGTGCCGCCGAAGCCAGTTTGACCGCTATCGCCTTCTTTGATGGTAAAGGCCTGGGCCAATCACAACAGGCCCAGGTTTTTCGCTCTACCTTGATTACTTCTTACGTACAACTCGGGGAGTATGAGAAAGGGTCGGCCTTGCTGAACGAGACTATGAAAATGGTTTCTCGCAAGAGCATGAACTACTATAAAATGATTGAGCACGGTATGCTGCTAAGTATGCGTACCGGTCATTATCAGGCGGCTTATGATTGGTTTGCCAGGGTAGACCAGGAGGAAATGCAAAAAACACTTTCTGAGAGCTACGCTGAATTCTTCCAGCTGTACCGGGGTTACCTGTACTTTCTGGGGATGCTGGACCGGGTCGATATTGACCCTGAGGATAAAAATTTCCGCAATTTCCGGGTGGGTAAGTTCATGAACGAAACTGTGAATTACAGTAAAGACAAGCGTACGATGAACGTACACCTGCTCATCATTCAAATGCTTTCCTATACAGTACAGGAGCAGTACAACCGGGCAATCGACCGGGTGGAGGCCATCCAGAAGTACTGTGGCCGTCACCTGCGGCGTAATGACGCTTTCCGGAGTAACTGTTTCCTGAAAATGTTACTGGAATTGCCGATTAACGGTTTTCATCGTGCGGCGGTGGAGCGTAAAGTGGTGAAGTGGCAGAAAAAGATGGAAGAGGTGCCTTTCGATATTGTCTCCCAGTCGCATGAGATGGAGATCATTCCTTACGAAGTATTGTGGGAGCTGGTTGTTGAGAGTCTGGGGTTTAAAAGAATTAACTCTAAGGGGGTGCGGGCTTTGAATAAGTAGGTGGAGCGCTGCGCTTGTGTGTGCCTGCGGCGTGCCTTCGGCGACTTCATTTTTTTCCATCGAAGAAAAAAACGAAGAAAAAAAATCTAGGACTGTACCGCTGGCTTAACGTAAAAAAGAAGCGAAAATACTAAACCGGCAAAACTCGCCCTAAAATCCTGCTCCCTAACAATATTTCCTGGCTGCTGAATGTATTTGACTTCGATGATATTCTTAGTTCGCTCAAACAGTTGCCGCTTCTTAACGCATTTTCACTTCTTTTTTACTACCAGCGCTAATGTCCGGTCCTTTGTGAGCTTGATCGATAGTAATCATTTTTGGCGATCCTTAAGTTTGGAGGTCAAGCATGTCGCTTTGAGCGGCATTCACGTTCGATTAAAAGTCATGACCGGAGCAAGGACGAACGCAGTACTGTTTGAGCGTAGCGAGTTTACTGCATTCTAGCGTTTTTTGCTTCTTTTTTTGGTAATGCAATAAAGAAGCCGCCGGAGGCAGGTAAGCACTGCGTGTCGCTTTGAGCATTTAGTTAAGGCTCAGCCCTCCCTCCCGCAATGCAAAAGAAAATCGCGGGAGGCGCGCAAAAGCGAAAAAAGGATAAATATCGGTAGCTGTTACTGGCGGCGCTAGAATCTTCCCAAACAAGTTCTAAAGATTATTGAACTTGATTAACTGCTCTTTAGAGAAATACAGCGGAACATTTTAACCCGGTTTCTGAGTAAATTAAATCCAGATTAAGTCCTCATCTACTCCACCAGCTTTAACGGTGTTATTCTGGGTAGAAAGCAGGCTGCTGGAAGTGGCGTTAAAATTATTCATGACGATTGGTTTTGTGTCTTCTTTTTAAGGAGGAGGAAGTGGTCATTTCCTCCCGATTACGACACAAATATGCACGCCAAAATAGCCCGTCGACGAGACAAAAACGGCTGTTGGGTTCGGGCTTTAGAACCGGAAAATGTTCAATTTGTAATATGTAATTAGCTGAATTAAAGCGTATTGGTTGAATTTGGATAATTCAAATATGGAAATTAAAAATTTAAAGATTACAAATGTGGACCTCAGTTGAGCCATTTTGAGATTTCTTAAATAATGGCTGGTTAAAGACTGTGGATTTTGTGAACTGCAAATGCTTATATAAGTAGTGAGTAATCATTTCTGCCGGCGACGAAAAAAGCAGCGAATTTGTCTAAGGAGAAATTATATTAATAACGGGTATTGGGACTATTCTGGAGAATTGTTTATTAGTATTTATCCGCAATAATTATCTGCGAACTGCAAGAATAAAAAAAGCACAAAGCGGTTGCCCGCTTCGTGCTTTTTGGGTTGGTGGTTTTCTAGGCATTTTATCTAGGTGCCAAACCACCGGATATTTTATAATTTGTATCTATTCGTATTTTCTAGTTTATCCAAAAAAAAAAGTAAAACGACCTGTTGAAAAATAAATAAAACGACCTGTTAAATAATCTCAAAAAAACAATCAACAATAATTTTTAACTCGTTGACGAATCAAAGATAAAGGGAGAATCGGGCCGTAACAGGACAGCGAAACGCGCTAAAATTCTTTTGTAAACTGACTGTTATGGCGCTTTTTTAAGTATAAGCAGCTAACTATTAAGTAGTTAGATGTATTGAATTGATGTTGATTTTTTAAGAATTAGGTTTGAAAAGTAGCTCTGCTTGCCTCAGCGACTCCATTTTACCCACGTCTATCCATCTGCCCTGATCGTGGGGATAGCTGTAGATGTTTTCGGTTGCTGCGGTGGACAACCAGGCGTCTACTACGGAGAAGGGGTGGGGAGGACCGGACGGTAGGTGATCGAAGAGTCGAGTGGAGTAGGCGGCAATGCCACTAAAGGCTCTCCGACTAAGTTTCGCGATTGGAATATCGTGGCGGGCCATTCTCACTTCGCCGGTTTTCAGGTTAGTCCAGCCGCGGAGAATTTGGTCTTCCGGGCCGAAGAGTAGGTAGCGGGAAGTTTTTCGCTCACGGGTAGCCAGAGTAGCCAAGGCTTCCCGTCTTTGCCGATGGGTATCCATGAGTCCCTTACGGAGTTGGAGGTCGGAGAGAATATCTACGTTATGGGTCAGAAAGGCTGTTTCAGTAAAGTGAGTTCTGGCCAGCTGCAGACCGCCACCGGTTTCCAGGATTTTATGTCGCTCGTCGGAGATGAAAACTTTGTCTTTATACTTCGGCATTGCTTCTATGGCAGCCATCACCTCTTCAGCGAAATAGTGGACATTTACAACAATTTTATCGAAGCCTTCGGCCAATAACTTGTCCAGGTTACGATAGAGCAAAGAGCGGCCGTTGACCTCCACCAAGGCCTTGGGGCGATCATTGGTCAGCGGACGAAGTCGGGTGCCGAGGCCGGCGGCAAAGAGCATGGCTTGCATGGGGAATGATTTAATGAGGGAGTGAGACAATGATTCAATGAGGTAATGAGGCAATGATAGAATGATTTAATGACATGGATTAAGGTTTTTCAATTGGGTCATCTCATCACTGTCGCATTTTATCATTAACCTATACTAGCAGCGTTTTACCACTGGAAACCGTTATCTTTAAGCCTCTACTACCAATATCACACATGGACGGCAGTCTCAGCATACAACAATCGGATGAGCGGCAGTTGCTCGCGGCCTTGCGCCGGAACGACCGCGTCGCCCAACAACTATTGTATGAGACTTATTACGGACAGTTGATGTCGGTGTGCCAGCGTTACGTGAGCAATGAGCACGAAGCGATGGACTTGCTGCACGAGAGTTTTATCAAGATCTTCGCCAAGATCGGCCGTTACCAGGAAGGGACTTCCCTGATTGCCTGGATGCGGCGGATCGCGGTAAATACGGCCATCGACCATTACCGGAAATCGGTACGGCGCAGGACGGAAGACCTCGATCAGGCTTATCACCTCAGCAGCAACGATCCCGACATTATCAGTCAGTACAGCGCGAAGGAAATCCTGGTCGCAGTACAGGGCTTGCCACCCACTTACCGGGCTATTTTTAATTTATACGTGGTGGAAGGTTATAGCCACCGGGAAATCGCGGAGCGTTTCGAAATCACCGAAAGCACTTCACGTTCCAATCTTGTAAAAGCGCGCTCCAAATTACAAAAAGTACTAACGGCCAAAGGCCGCTAATATGCGTAAGGACAAATACACGGAAGCCGATCGCCTGATGCGCGAAGGTCTTGATGGACTACAACCTGACTACCCTGCCGGTGGCTGGGAACGACTAGCGCTGCGGCTGGACGATCAGCCGGTGGCATCTGCCAAAGAACGGGAGGATGAAAAAGCCGACGAATTGCTTCGCGCAAGCCTGACAAGTATTGTACCTGCCTACGAAGCTGCTAGCTGGGACAAGCTGAAAAACCGTCTTGACACACAGGACTCCATTGATGCCCACGTACTGACCGACGAATCCGTGAGCCAGCAGCTGAACGCACTCGTACCCGCCTACGATGCGGCGAGTTGGGCTGCGCTAAACGCTCGGATGAATAATACGGAGAGCGATGAGATTCTACATCACCGGCTGGACACCAGCGCGCCGGTACCGCCACTGAGTGGTTGGGCTGCTCTGGCTGCCAAACTGGAACTGATCGCCGCTCGCCGGACTGCCATCTACGGCTACAAGTTTTCTGAATTGTGCCTGGTATTAACGTTGCTGCTACTCATCTGGCGCTTCTATCCGGAAGGCAACGAGGTCGAGCCGGTTGGCCCATCAGCTGAGCCGGCGATGGAAGCCAGTCTTCCATTGGCGAGTATTGATGATGAACAAGGTGATCTTCCTCCATCTCAAATGGTGAGTACGCAAGCAGAAACGCGTCAAACGACCGGAGCGGCCGAAGTTGAGACGGAGGCTGGTGAAACAGCCGCAACGGAATCAGCAGAAAACATTCCCTCTATAAATATTCAAGCTGTTGAAGTAGCTCCCACAGTGGTATTTACGCCAACGTTTGGAGCCACGAATCCGCTGGCGGTTGAACTGGCCCCCGCCCTATTAATTGAACGGACCATACCCCGACCTATTGTATCATTATCCAATGAGCGGAATACGCAGTCTTCCAAGCCCGGAACATTTTATCTGCGGCCATTTATTTCGCCCTGGGATTTCAATCAGATCGTGACGCCTAAACAGGTCGTCAATGATATAATTCTGAAACAGGACATTCGGATTAGTTACGGAGCCAGCGCGGGTGTGTTGCTGGATGTAAGCTACCGTAAACACAGTATGCAGTATGGTCTGATCTATGGCCGTCGCTCCTATATCCCTACCGTTCTGAAAGAGGTCGAGGCCTTTTTGCCGGGGCAGGGCCCGATTGAACGGCGCGATACCAACTACAGTCGGATCAGTCTGCAAGAGGTTACCTTACCGGTTGTATTCCAGTGGCATGTATTTGACAACGAGCAGTGGCGGATGACGGCCGACGTTGGTTTAGCGGCCAACGTCAACGTCTGGAAGAGATTCCAGAAAAGCCCTAATTTCGATTCGGACGTGCTTAACTGGTCGCGACAAACCCCGCAAATCATCGGCGGTGGACGTAACGAGGAGACGGAGGACCTCAACCGTATCGGCGCTCGTGATCTGGTTTATCCCGAGCAGGGAGTCTTCCAGGGTGGCTCTTTACTGGAAAACGTCAGCATGACGGCCAGTATCGGTTTTTCCATAGAGCGCTATCTCGACGAACGGTTGAGTATTTACGTAGCGCCTCGCTTCAGCCGGGCTATTTATTACCAAAAGAGTTCGGGGGTGGAGCCGTTTAACGACCGCATTCACAACAACTCCGTTCAGTTCGGTACCCGTATTCTACTTGGCAAGCAGTAGTAATTTTTCTCAGAGGCTTTCCTTACTTTAGCCGGGAACCAATAATATCTAAGAATGAGAAAGATCAGAATGGGCATGGTCGGCGGTGGCCGGGGTGCCTTCATCGGCGGCGTACACCGGATGGCTGCGGCCCTGGACCAACAAATCGAACTAGTCTGCGGAGCCTTCAGTAGCAGCCCTGAAAAATCGAAAGCTAGCGGGGAAGATTTTTACCTGGACCCCAGCCGGGTCTACGGTTCCTACGCCGAGATGATCGAAAAGGAAAAAAATCTGCCGGCTGAGGTCCGGATGGACTTCGTGAGTATTGTAACGCCCAACCACGTTCACTTCGGCCCGGCTAAGATGGCGCTGGAAAACGGTTTTCACGTTGTTTGCGATAAGCCGATCACCTTCAGCCTGGAAGAAGCCGAAGAACTGGTGGAGCTCACCAAAAAGACCGGTTTGATTTTTGCCCTCACCCACAATTATACGGGCTACCCGATGGTGAAGCAGGCCCGCGATATGATCGCAGCGGGGGAATTGGGCGAACTCCGTAAAGTCGTTGTTGAATATCCCCAGGGCTGGTTGGCCACTAAGGTGGAAGACAGTGACTCGAAACAGGCTGCCTGGCGTACCGACCCTAAACGCAGTGGTATCGCCGGCGCGATGGGCGACATTGGCTCCCACGCTGAAAATTTGGCGGAGTACATGAGTGGGCTCAAAATCGATGAACTCTGCGCAGACCTCAGCGCTTTCGTCGACGGTCGGTTACTGGATGACGATGGAAACATCCTTTTGCGCTTCCAAGGTGGGGCCAAGGGGATCATGCACTGCAGCCAGATTTCCGTAGGGGAGGAAAATGCCCTGAATATCCGGATTTACGGTACTAAAGCGGGAGTGGAGTGGCATCAGATGCAGCCTAATTCACTCATCTTCAAACGGCAGGATCAGCCGGCCGTAATTTACCGCACCGGCATTGGCGAACTTAGCGAAGCGGCTCAGTACGCCAGTCGTATCCCCGCCGGCCATCCCGAGGGCTACCTGGAAGCATTCGCCAATATCTACAAGAACTTTGCCACCTGCGTGCAGGCCCGGCTGGCTGGTGAGGAACCGAATCCACTGGCCAAAGACTTTCCAACCCCGGAAGATGGCTTACGCGGGATGAAATTTATCATCGCCGCAGTGGAGAGCAGTAAGGCGGGAGCGGTCTGGACGCCGTGCTAGTAGATGCCTGCGGCTTTTGGACGGGCGGCGCCCTTTGGACGATCGCTGAAGCGATCTTTTGGACGGGCTAAAGCCCTTTTGGGGAGGCTTCTTCTAAAAAACAAGAATTTGACTTTGGAACCATTAAAAGACGAGGAAGAAGCCCCAAAAAGTCGCGCAGCGACGTCCAAAAGCGAAGCGTCCACCAGGCCAACGGCCGTCCAAAAGCCGCAGGCGTCTAAAAGGGCGCAGCCCGTCCACCAGGGCTTCGCCCGTCTAAAAGATCCCGTTCCCATCCATACCCTCGTCTGGCTGCGTATCGCCATCGGCTTACTCGGCGGAGGAGATATTTTGGGCAATGGCATCTACTATCACTGGTATAAGGATGCCTTCGCCGGCTTCACTTTCCGTTATTATGGGTTCGAATGGGTGCACCCATTACCGGAACCCTTCTTTTCTTTGTTTTTCATCACCGGGTTCCTTGCGGGAATTGCCGTGGCCGTGGGCTATCGCTTCCGGATAGCAGCGCCGGTGTTGGCCATTAGTTTCAGTTATCTTTTTTTGCTGGAAAAGGCCCATTACCTCAATCACGCCTACCTTTTTTCTTGGCTGGCCTGGTTGATTGTATTTACCCCCGCCTGGCGGGAGTTGTCCTTCGATGCCTGGCGAAAACCAATGGCACGATCCAGGGTCTGCCCTCGCTGGAGCATAGCGTTGTTTCCGCTCATGATGGGCATCGTCTATTTCTTCGGCGGGGTTGCAAAGATCAATGCCGATTGGTTATTGCAGGCCAGTCCGCTACACAGCTGGTTGAGCGCACGCGGGGATATCTTGCTGATCGGGCCATTACTGGAACTTAAGGAAACCGCTTATCTGTTTGCCTGGGGTGGTTTTCTGCTGGACCTCAGCGTAGCTTTTTTGCTGCTCCACAAACGGCTGCGCTGGTGGGCCCTGGCGGCGGTGGTTTTCTTCCACGCAATGAATCACCTGATCTTCAATATCGGCATCTTCCCCTACCTCTCGCTGGTGATGAGCTCACTTTGGTTTGAACCGGACTGGCCGGGGCGGTTCGTCAACTGGCTGGGGAGCAAATGGAATTGGGTAAGGAAATTACAACTGCGCTGGGAAAGTCATTTTGTTGGACTTCAAACCTGCCCGGCCGAAGACGAAGCCGGACGGGGTAGCAATGTTGGAAATGCTGACGCCGAACCATCACCGCTTCCGAAATATACGGGTCATAATCCTTTCGTTGGTCAACTCGAAAGTGAAAGGGAAGACTGGTTTGATAATTACGACCGTCCAATCTTTACGCCCTGGGTGACTCTACTGCTGGCTGCTATAATTGCCGTTCACGTATTCTTGCCTCTGCGCCACCATTTCATCCCCGGCGACGTCGGCTGGACCGAAGAAGGCCATCGCTACAGCTGGCGAATGATGCTTCGCTCTAAGAGGGGCAGCGGCTACTTCCGCATCATTGATTCCACCGGCAAAGAAACCAAGGTGTATCCCCGCGATCGTCTCTACCCTCGCCAGGCCCGCAAGCTCTATACTCATCCGGATATGATTCTGCAGTTTGCCCATCATTTGGCGAGCGAATGCGCCGATACCACTGGTAATTCCTGTCAGGTTTACGCTAAGATCAAGGCCCGGCTGAATGACGGCAAATACTATCCATACATCGACCCGGAGGTTAATTTGGCAGAAGTAGAATGGATCTGGCTGGGAAGAAAGAAATGGGTACTGGAAGAAGGAAACGACTGAAACGGGTTGTGCTCTCAAACGAGATGATCTAAGCAGTATCGACCGTCCTAATGCTTATCTTTGCAGCATGCCGGACTTCATCTTTACGGATAACCCGATTGCCATTCACTATGCCATTCCTTTTTTCGTCGCCTTACTATTGGTGGAGATTGGGGTAACCGTATATCAGCAGAGCGATTGGTATGAAACCAAGGATACCCTCAGTTCGCTGGCGATGGGAGTTGGTAATGCAATCATTCGGCTTTTCACGAAGGTGATCACCCTCGGGGCTTTTTTCTTCCTCTACCAGTACCGGCTTTTTGATCTCGGCACCGCTTGGTGGGTCTGGGTACTGTGCTTTTTCGCCGAAGACCTTGCTTACTATGCTTTTCACCGTGGAAGCCATACTATCCGTTACTTTTGGGCCAGCCACGTAGTACACCATAGTAGTCAAAAGTACAACCTGTCCACCGCGCTACGGCAAACCTGGACGGGCACGCTCTCCGGTGCCTGGATCTTTAAGGCCTGGCTACCGCTATTGGGTTTTCATCCCATTATGATCGCCATCTTCGGTAGCGTCAGCCTCATCTACCAGTTTTGGATTCACACGGAATCAATAGATAAGCTATGGCGGCCGATCGAATTCATTTTTAATACACCCAGTCACCACCGGGTTCACCACGGTAGCGACATCAAATACCTGGACCGCAACCACGGAGGGGTACTCATTATTTGGGATCGCCTTTTCGGTACTTTCCAGGCTGAGGAAGAGCGGCCTAAGTACGGTTTGGTAACCAATATTAATACTTACAATCCCTTGCGTATTGCCACCCACGAATGGTCCAGCATTCTCAAGGATATCTACCGGGCCCCGAATTGGCGAAGCAGATTAGGATATCTCTTCGGACCACCGGGTTGGAGCCACGACGGGAGCCGTAAAACCAGCGAAGAGTTGCGGAAAGAAGTGGAGACTGGCTGCGTTCATTCAGAGACCTGAAGTTGCTGGATGGCGATAAATCGCTTGCAGCGTATACGGGGAGTTCACCTGAACTAGCCAAGCGCCCGCATAACCTCACTATACAGCAACCCGCTTCCTCCGCCGAAATGATCGACCAGTTTGGTATTGAGTTGTCGGTTTTGGATGATCTCGCTCAGTTGCGCCCGCTCTTCAATGCCAAAACCGGAGCCGAGCAGCACCAGTTCATAGGAATGATCGGAACGTAGCAATTCATTCACGCGGGCCAGGGAATCGGCACTGCTACTTTGCCAGCCATCATGATTATCAACCAGACGAAGCATAACTTTGAGAATTTCAGGATTGGAGCAGGCACAAATTATTTTGGTCATAGGAATGAGACGCCCGGAAGCCAACTGTTAGTGACGCCCGGGCGATGGTTTATTTATTGATGAATAATTTTTCCAAAGGAAGGCGCACTTTAGCTGCTTTGGCCATGGCATCCTCTTCGCTGCGGTAACCGATGGGAGCCACTACAGTGGCAGTCAGCCCCTGTTCTTTCAGCCCGAGAATTTCGTCGAATTTTTCGGCATCAAAACCTTCCATCGGACAGCAGTCTATGTGCAGTTCGGCGGCGGCGATGAGCCAATGGCCGAGAGCGATGTAGGTCTGCCGCTTATTCCAGGCCGTGATGGTAGCCGCATCCATACTGTCCACTTGCCCTTTAATTGTATTGCCGAAACCTTCCACGGCGGAGATGGGCAAATTGCGGGCCGTAGCCAGCCGGGCCATGTAATCATCCACGTATTCCGGGCTCATGTCTGTTTTAGCGCAAAAAACGGCCAAGTGCGAAGCGTCAGTAATCTGGCTTTGGCCATAAGCGGCGCTCTTAAGCTGTTCTCGTACTTCAGGGTCATTGACCATCACTACCCGGAAGGGTTGCAGGCCGTAAGAAGTAGCGGCCAGGCGCACAGAACGCTGCATGATCTCAAGATCCTGATCGCCAACTTGCTTATTAGGGTCAAATTGCTTGGTGGCGTATCGCCAGTTGAGTTTTTCTAGTAAATGGTGCATTCTTAAAATTTGATTTTTCGGTTTAATGATTTAACTATCCGTAAGTCAATTACACTGACATTGGTACTTCCATCAGCAGAACCCGGGCATCGGAATCTGCGGAGATGGAGATATTGTTTGTTTCCCAGACGCCGAGGCCATCGCGCTCGTTGAGGGTTCGGCCGGCGATGGTCACCTCACCATCCAGGATGAAGGCGTAAACGCCGTTACCGGATTTTTTCAATTCGTAATTGAGCTCGGTACCTTTGTCCAGTCGACCGAGATGGAACCAGGCATCTTGCTGGATATTCACACCACCTTCGGTACCGTTCGGAGCCACAATTTGGGCCAGTTGGTTATTGAGTTTATCCTCGTCTAACGTGATCTGACTATACCGGGGCTCGATATTGCGCTCGTTGGGAAAGACCCAGATCTGGAGAAATTTGACGTCTTGATCGGAGTTCTTGTTGTATTCGCTGTGGAAAATGCCGGTGCCGGCGCTCATGGCTTGTACGTCGCCTTGTTTGATGACGGTTACGTTGCCCATGCTGTCCTTATGTTCCAAATCGCCTTCCAGGGGAATAGAAACGATCTCCATATTGTCGTGGGGATGGGTGCCGAAACCTTTGCCGGCGGCCACGTGATCATCGTTCAAGACCCTTAGGGCACCGAAATGGATCCGTTCGGGGTCGTGATAGTTTGCGAAACTGAAAGTATGGCTGGATTTGAGCCAGCCGTGGTCGGCGTGTCCGCGACTTTCGGCGGGGTGATGAATCGTTTTCACAGACGGTGAATTTGATAATTGATGTATGTACATCTATTTTAACAAGCTTTTCTGTATTAGGTTCAATTCGACTCAATGCAGAAGATTCGCTACAGGCTAATTTTTTGTGACTTCAACGTAGCAAGGCTGGTTAGGAGCATTTTCCCTCTATGCATGACGACTGTAAATAAAATGGCAATAAACTATTTCCTTTTTTCAGGTGTTTCCTGAAAAAAGGAAATATAATTTGACGAAATACAAGATTCCTAAAGACCGGATTTTTATTACAACCGACTATATGCGTAAACGCTATGGCCGTTTTGACCCTAATGTATTTAAGCGCTGGGAAGCAAAGGGTGAGGTGGAAAAGGTGAGGAATGGCTTGTACCGCTCTATTGATCCTCCCATTGTAAGCGATATGGATCGTTTTATCATCGCCAATTCCATTCAGGAGCCCTCTTACGTGTCGCTTTACAGTGCACTCTACTACTATAATCTCATTCCTGAATATGTATTTAACGTTACGAGTGTAACCACTAAAAAAACAAACTCATTCGTGTTTAGAGATGCGAATTTCAGTTATCAGCACCTCAAAAAGCCTTTGTTTTTCGGTTACCGAATACAAAATTGGAAAGGGGAACAATACCGGATAGCGTCTCTGGAAAAAGCGTTGTTGGATTTCGCTTATCTGGAACCTTCGTTTGGTGATGCTGACTGGCTGGAAGAAATGCGCTTTGACGAAGATGTACTGCGCGATGAAGTCGATTGGGTACAGGCCTATATTTATGGATACCAAATGAAATCGGAAGCAACAATGATTAGAATGGCTAAGCTCTTAGAAGTATATGACCTATGATTGAAATGTCTGAAATTTTGAAAGAATACCCGGAGCAACTCCATGACCGCCAGTCTTTCCTGCTGCGAGAGTTTCTTCAATACGAAATACTTAGGCTTATTTTCAACTCCAAGCACGGTAGTGCCTACACCTTTTTAGGGGGTACCTGCCTTCGCATTGTACACGGAACCGATCGATTTTCCGAAGATCTTGATTTCGATAACGTAGGTCTCTCCAAAGCGGAGTTTGAAGAAACTGGAGAGGCTGTACGTAAGGGACTGGAATTACTTGGTTACCGAACAACCATAAAGTTCAGTCATAAGGATGCATTTCATTGCAAGGTTACTTTTCCAGGCATTCTCTATGACTACAGTCTCAGCGGACACAAAGAAGCCAGGATTTTCATCAAACTAGATACCGAGAAACAACACTACGAATACGAACGCTCCCTGGTCCGCCTTCAGAAGTTTGGCGTCAGCGCTGATATTTTTGCTACCCCCGAGGCATTGTTGGCCAGTCAAAAGATTGCGGCCATCATGGGTAGGAAACGGCCGAAAGGAAGAGACTTTTATGACTTGGCCTGGCTACTCAAACGAACTACCCCGGATTACGGCTATTTGAAACAGCGGTTCGAAGTAACTACTCCAGAAGAACTAAGAAAACTGATTAACGAACGGATCGCCCCCTTCGATTTCGACCAATTGACCAAAGACGTAGCTCCGTTTTTATTTAATCAGGAGAGCCTGAAAATGGTAAAGGAGTTTCCTGAATTCTGGCAGGAAGTGACTTTATCATAACTAGTGTTTTTCGTATTTCTAATGCGTCTTTTCGTCTTGATAATCAGCCATTTTAGTTTGTCATCGGTGATAAAGTTATATATTTAGCACCGCATTGTAATTGTTAAGAATAATATCACATGAAAATCAAATTATTGAAGTTGGACCATTCGGTCCTGCTAATACTCGCATTGTTTCTGCTGGGAACTGCTAGTTCTCTCCAAGGCCAGATCAGTCTCAATGGCCAGGAAATCGTCACCAAATACTATGAAGTTGCCGTCGAGCTACCCGATGAGGCGGCTATGGAGACTTTGTCTGAAGCAGAACTCGACGTAGATCACTTTCATCCTGAATTGGGAACGAATACCATAGTCATCCGCCAGGGTGAGTTAGCGGCATTGATTTCCACTGGCCTGGAGTATGAGGTGCTGTCCTTTGACGTAGCGGCAAAGATCGAACAACGCAATATCGCCGATCTGATCAAGTACAATCCATCGGGCATCGGCCAGGAAAAGACGACCAATGGGTTTGAATTGGGCAGCATGGGTGGGTTCTACACTTTTGCGGAAATCGTGCAGCAACTGGACGAAATGGCGAGCCTTTACCCGAACCTGATTACGCCAAAATTCAGTCTGGCCACAACCGTAGAAGGACGGACGATCTGGGCCGTAAAAATATCCGACAACCCATCGGTCGATGAATCCTCAACGGAGGCGCAAGTTTATTTCGATGCACTGCACCACGCTCGCGAACCGGCTTCCGGGGCAACGGTGATCAATTTCATGTTTCACTTACTGGAAAACTACGGCACGGACCCACAAATCACCTATTTGATCGATAACCGGGAGATTCACATTATCCCTTGTGTCAATCCGGACGGATACGTTTATAATCAGCAAACCAATCCTAATGGTGGTGGGTTTTGGCGCAAGAATCGTCGGGTAAACTCCGGTAGTTCTTGCCGGGGTGTAGACTTGAACCGTAACTACGATACGGATTTCGGTGGGTCGGGTACCAGTAGTAATCCCTGTTCGGATAGCTACCGGGGAACGGGCCCCTTTTCCGAGATTGAATCACAAACCGTTCGCGACTTCGTCAACAGCATTCAGCCGCCGATCGCTTACACCACCCATACCTCCGGCGGCTACTGGCTTGGGCCGGATTTTAGTAACGGCCAACAGGAATTCGCCATTCACGCCGAACTGAACAGTGATTGTATGGACGAGAACGAGTACATCTACGGCGACGCAAACTTGATCTTGGGTTACGTGGCCGGAACGACCCAAAACTGGATGTACGAAACCAATGGCACCCTGACTTGGACGCCCGAGATCGGTACTACCGGCTTCTGGCCCTCGATTCCCGAGATTATTCCGCTGGTCAACCAGCAGATAAAGCCCTACGAATATGCTTGTTGGGTAGCCGGCGCTCTGGCTGATTACCAGGGGTTCACAATTCTGAACAGCCAGGGCCTGAGTGCCAGTCAGAACCTGGAGCTCAATATTGAAGTTAAAAACAAAGGTCTGAGTAAAACGGCACAAAACGTAAGCGTGACCGTTACACCCGAAAATGCCGGAATAACGGCGGTAAATGGCACGGTCAGTTACGGCAATATTGCTTCCCGTACCGAAGCTTCCAACGGCACTCCTTTTGAGTTCAGTGTTAATGGATTGCCAGCAGGAACTTTAGTCAAGTTTTACATTGACGTAAGCCAGGAAGGGGTGGTTTCCGATCGGGATTCAATTTACCTCACGGTAGGTGATCGCAACGTATTGTTCAGCGACGATGCGGAATCCGGAACGTCTAACTGGTCCCAGGCGGGAACTGGTTCTAATTGGGAAACCTCCAATGAGGATGCCTACGCCGGGAACAACTGTTTTGTAGATTCCCGCATCAGTCACTCCGCGAGCAACAACAACCGGGCCTTCGCAATGAATAGCTCGGTATCTCTTGCTGGTGCAGCTAACCCGAGGCTAGAGTTTGCCGCCAAATGGGGCTTGTGGCTCACTTCGGATTACGTACGCTTACAGATTAGTACCAACGGTGGTAGTTCCTGGTCTAACGTCAGTACGGATGCTATGGAAACGATTGCGGGCGGCCCGGGTTACAAGGAGAATGAGCGCTGGACCCATCAAAGCGTAGACCTCAGCAGTTTCATCGGACAATCCGTAAGATTCCGTTTCGTCTCGGTTCAAAATAGCAGTAAACGCTCCGATGGATTTTACTTCGACGATTTCTATATCGCCGATTACAGTGATCCACCGGGATGTAGTGTGAGCGGTAATATTGTCAGTCAATCCTGTAACGGCTTCAATACGGTCAGTACGGCTGATGATTCAATTGCAATTACCGTAATTGCTACGGTAAATAATGGTAGCGGAGCGTACGATGTTTTACTGGACGGCGTAGAGATCGCTGCCAACGTCAACTCCGGCAATTCAACCAGCTTCAGTGTAGCAGCCAGCGGAGGTGCGGCAAACATCAATTTCCGCGATGCTGCCGATAATACTTGTACTTCTGGCACCACCAGTACTGGTCCTTTAACGAGTTGTAGCCCAACTTGTAACGACGGTATTCAAAACGGTAACGAAACCGACGTCGACTGTGGTGGTACCGACTGTGCCGCTTGCCCAACTTGTGATGACGGCGTGCAAAATGGTGACGAATCGGGTGTCGACTGCGGTGGACCTGATTGTGCGGCCTGCCCAACCTGTTTCGACGGCATTCAGAACGGAGGGGAAACCGGAGTTGATTGTGGCGGTCCTGACTGTGCGGCTTGCCCGACCTGTTTCGACGGCATCCAGAACGGAGACGAAACTGGTGTCGACTGCGGTGGAAGTTGCCCGACCAGCTGCCCGCTAGCCGGACTGCAACTTGAATACGGTACCTTGAATAACATTGGTGAAAGCTGGGTGACGGTACCACTTGCCAATAACTATAATTCAATGGTAGTGGTCGCTTCGGTAGTTATGCCAAGTTCTGCTCAGGTACCGGTGGTAACCCGGGTTCGGAACGCCGCCGGCAGTAGCTTCGATCTTCGTGTCCAGACCACCAGCACTGCTACTTCGTCAGTCTACACCATCCACTATACCGTGGTGGAAGAAGGTGTCTATACGCTTGCGAATGATGGGATAAAAATGGAGGCCGTTAAATTTAACTCCACGGTAACTGCGGAGAACAATAATTGGGCTTTCGAATCCAGAACTTACCAGCAGGCTTATTCCAGCCCGGTGGTTGTCGGTCAGATAATGACCTTTAATGATGCGGACTGGTCCGTCTTCTGGGCGTCGGCCAATGGCTCGCGCACGACCCCGCCGACTCCCAGTAGTTTTGCGGCGGGTAAAAACGTTGGAGAAGATCCGGATAACACCCGCGCCAACGAAACGGTCGGCTACCTGGTTATCGAAGCCGGAAACGGGACAGTTGACGGTACAGAGTACACTGCCGGTTTGGGTAGCGATATCGTACAAGGCATCACCAACACAAGTACTGGTTTTAACTATAACCTGAATGGACTTAGCGGTGCCCAGGCGGCCATAGTAAGCGCGGCGGCGATGGATGGTAACAATGGTGGTTGGCCAGTCCTTTATGGCAATACGCCGTTTACCTCCAGCCAACTGTCATTGGCATTCGACGAAGATGTTGCCGGAGATACCGAGCGGGCCCATACAACGGAGCAGGTGGCATACTTTGCTTTTGGCGCTTCTTCCGGTGGCCCGACTTGTAATGACGGCATTCAGAACGGTAATGAAACCGGCGTTGATTGTGGTGGCCCTGATTGTGCGCCCTGTTTCAACTGTAATGACGGCATTCAGAACGGTAGCGAAACCGGCGTTGATTGTGGTGGACCTGATTGTGTGGCCTGCCCGACTTGTAACGACGGTGTTCAAAACGGTAGCGAAACCGGTGTCGATTGTGGTGGTCCTGATTGTGTGGCCTGCCCGACTTGTAACGACGGTGTTCAAAACGGTAGCGAAGCCGGTGTCGACTGCGGTGGACCGGACTGCGTCGCCTGCCCGAGCTGTAGTGACGGCATTCAGAATGGTAACGAGACTGGTGTCGATTGTGGTGGCCCGGATTGCGCGGCCTGCCCCGTCAACTATTGTGGAGCCCAAGGCAATAACACGAACTATGAGTTTATTCAGGCCGTTAATTTTAATGGCCAGAATAATAACTCCGGCAATAATGGCGGTTATGCCGACTTTACCGCTAGCGTAAACTTCAGCGCCGCCCCCGGTGCTGCGGCCAGTGTTAGCCTGACGCCCGGTTTTGCCGGTAGCAGCTACAACGAATTCTGGAGAGTATATCTCGATTTTAACGGAGACGGTGACTTTACGGATTCCGGAGAACTTGCCTTCCAGGGAGCCGGTAGTTCTACCGTAAGCGGATCGGTTAATATTCCGGCTGGTGCAGTGAATAGTATCAGAATGCGGGTAATCATGCAATGGAATGCTTATGCGACCAGTTGCCAGACCTTTACTTACGGTGAGGTGGAAGACTATACGGTTACCTTATCCGCAACCGGGATGCCTGGTGGCTCGGGTTTCACCGGTCATCAATCGCAGCAAATATCCGCAGGAGATGCCTGGCAATTATACCCCAACCCGGCCAGCGACTTCATTTATCTCAGAACTGGTTATCATTTACCCGAGTCCGTCGCGGCAACCTTCACCATCACCACAGTTGAAGGCAAAACCGTGGCAACTTATTCGTCCGGTTGGGCGGGGCGGCAGGATAACTTCGCACTACCCGTGGCTGACTTATTACCTGGTGTTTACTTGGTCGTTATTCAGACCGGCGAAAGCAGGGAAAGCTTACGCTTTGTGCGCAAGCCGTAATATTTTAATTATCTGGGGTTTAGCAGGCACCCGGGACATGTGATGTGTTTCGGGTGCCTTTTTTTGCCCACAAGTACAAGGGGCTAATAATTTTGCATATATTTGAAGTTGTATTTAAGTTTTTGTTTAGTATTCGCATGAAAAAATAACGACCAATTCTTGGCGGCCGGGACAGTTGTCTTCTTGCTGCCACCCCCCTTTCCCACTCATGCAATACTGTATTTGAAACACTTCCATCCGTGAATACGGCTGGGGCTAAGGCTTTTTAATCGTATCGCATGAAAAAGAATTACACTAGCGTCCTGGCGCTATTAACTCTATTCGTAGTATTCGTTCCCCACTTGAGTGCGAACGTACTCTTTCCCAATAAGATCGACGGTAGCTTTGGTACCAACATCCTCGCTTACGCCAACCCGGCGTATCTAGGGGAGAAGGTCTACGTATTGGCTGATCCAGGTCTTTTGGAAGATCTACATAAGACGGCATTTTCGGGGGATCCGACGTCGATCTGCGTCAACGTTTTCATTGATTATAATAGTAATGGTACGGATGACGGAGCCGCAGATCCCCCCATCAGCAACGTTACCGTTACTGCTTATGATGCGCTTAATGCGCCTACGGTACTAACGGTCCAGCCGGATGGCAGTTATGCTTTTACCCCGGGGAATACGGCTACCTACCGAATCGAGGTGACCGGTCTCGCCCCTGGCTTGGAGCCGAGTACGGCCGGAGCTACAACGGTGGCTTTCGCCAGTCAGGGTGAAACAGTAAATATTGCCTTACATTATCCGGACGAATACTACCCGGACGATATTTTCCTGGTCGTTCCCTGTTACGTCGAAGGATCGGCTGCACCCGGCGGCCCCAATGTCAATGGAGACGTACTGGTGATCGTTCCCGAAAGTAGCCTGACCCCGGGCCCCGGTACCGTGAACCCGACCGAGTACTACGTAGCGGATCACGATGAGATCGGTGCCACTTTCGGGGTGAGTTACGGGCGGGCTTCGAACAGCGTGTTTGCCGCTGCTTTCGCCAAACGACACGCCGGCTTCGGGCCTTCCGGTACGGGAGCGATTTACAAAGTTGATCTGAACGGAGATGAACCGACGGCTCCGATCAGCGGCGTTGGTGTTTCAACCATCGTGGATTTGAATGCTCTCTTCGGACCCATTACCGCTGGTGTCAATCCCCATCCCAACGTGGCCGCTACTGACTTCGACCGTGATCCATTGGCTTACGATGCGGTAGGTAAAGTCGGTTTGGGGGGGCTAGCCTACGAGTCGAACACCAACACTTTATGGACCATTAATCTGGCGGACCGCCGGCTTTACGAGATTCCGCTGGGTGGAACTCCGGCCAATCCAACGCCACCAGCATTGGCTTCGATTTCGACCTGGCCGGCCGGGGGAGACCTTACGGATCTTCCGGGCCTGCCTGGAACGGCCCTGTCTCGGGATACCGATATCCGACCTTTTGCCGTCAAGAAGTACCGGGGCAAAATCTACATTGGCCTGGTAAGTACCGCTGAATCTACGGTAGTATTCAATCCGGTTAATAGTACGGTAAGCAACACCGGAGATCGTACGCAAATGGAAGGATTCGTTTATGAGTTCGACCCGACGACGGACGCTTTTACCCAACTTTTAAGTTTTCCGCTCAACTACCCGCGCGAGCAGGCCATTGACTTTTGTAGTAATAATGCCTTGGCGGAATTCAACCCTTGGTCACCGGTCTACGACGCCACGACCTTTTCAGCGGTAACCATGGCCACGGAAGGCGGATCTGTCCCGGAACGCGCTTACCCCCAGCCCTGGATCACGGACATCGAGTTCACGGAAGATGGCAGAATGGTTATCGGACTCCGCGACCGCTTTGCCGATCAGCACGGCTACAACCAGGTCCCACCGAACCCACTGGCGGCTAATGATCCGAACACCTCTTTCACCGCGGATGGTGCCGGTGACGTACTGGTGGCCTCGCTGAACACCACGGACAATACGACTTTCGTACTGGAAAACAACTCCACAAACGGCGTCAATGGGCTCCCCTTCGGCCCGACGCTAGGTCAGGGCCAGGGCGAAGGCCCTGGCGGTGGAGAGTTCTTTTACGACGACCGCTACCGCCCGGCGAACGCTCCGCCCGACAACCAGTTTCAGCCCGGATGTGCGCTCGACGTTATGGATATGGATCCGCCCCTCCAGGGCAACGTGCGAGAACAGGGCCACGACGAAACGAGCCTCGGGGGTATTTTTAACTTCAACGGCCAGCTAAATCTGCTCACTTCCGTCTACGATCCTCTGGACGACTGGAACTTACCGTTCAATAACGCGGGGATCATCAGTCTGAGCAATACTACCGGTGCGAGAAACGGCGGAAACCAGATATACGCCACGCCAACTGATGCCGGTACCTTCGCAAAGGGTAACGGACTGGGTGACCTGGAAGGTGTTAGTAATGCGGCGCCTTTGGAAATCGGCAACCGCCTGTGGGTGGATACCGACGGCGATGGTTTGCAGGATGCCGATGAGAATGGTCTCAATGGAGTTTTGGTCGAACTCTACAAAGATGATGGCACGGGTACGTTCTTCAAAGTAGCAGAGACGACGACCGCGGCGGACGCCGCCCAGGGGAACGGTATTTACATCTTCAGCGACGATGGTGATGCCAATCAAGACTGGACCTTCTCCGCGGAGAGCGAGATGTTACCGAATATGAATTATGAGGTTCGGGTTGATTTGGCTGACGCTCAGGCCGTCAACGCAAATATCTTCGAGTTCTCCCCCCAGAATGCCAATGGAGATGCTACGAACGATAACCTTACGGATATTAACGATTCCGATGCTTCCGCTATAGGAGTGATCGCCTTTACTACCGGAGAAGCCGGAGAAAATAACCATGGACTTGACGTAGGATTCCGCCCTGCATCCTGTGAGTTGTCGATAACGGCGATCGATCCGAGCTGTACTTTTGACCCGATGACGGGACAGAGTACGTTTGCGGTTCAGGTCAGCTTAAGCTGGAATTCCGAATTATTGCCCATAACTTCTGACGCTATTGAGGTTAATATTGCCGGTCAAACGGAAACCACGGCCCAGCTTAATACCGCTACGGGTATGACCACGGTGAACTTTGCGGGCGTAAGTGGTCCGGGTTATGATCTGGTGGTCGAAGCTAATTTTATCAACAATGTTGATTGCGAGGTAATTGGAATTGTCGATCTGATCGCTTGCACCCCCGAATGCACCGATGCCCTGGGCGGTAGTGTTTTCCAGGATCTAAATAGTAACGGGACCGAAGACACAGGAGAACCCGGACAGGAAAGCGTGTTGGTTGAAGTCTACGAATGTGACAACCCCGTGCCCGTAGCAACCACCTGGACCAACGCCAATGGGGCCTGGAGCGTGGAAGATACGAATATTACCTATCCGGTACGCGTAGAGTTTTCTACGCCAATGCAGGATTTCCTTGATCCCGCCCTCAGTGGCACGGATAACGGTACCGAGGTGCAATTTGTAGATGTATCCAGTTGTGAGGTCGACTATGGTGTCTATGACCCTGCTTACTGCGGGGGGGATGCAGACGGCGATGATACTTCCGATGACATCCGGGTCATGCTGACCTGTTTTGTTAATGGAGCTACGGACGGTACCGGCCCGGGAGACGTCTTGGTTGCTTACGACTATGATGAAACCGGTGAGGCTGCTCCCGATATTCTGGCTAATAAGGGAGAGCTCGGGTCAGTCTGGTCTCTAGCATACGACTCGCGACGTGACGTAGTTTACACCGGAGCCTTTACCAAACGTCACGTAGGGATGGGAGATGAAGGACCAGGAGCAATCTATCAGTACAATTTCGCGTCTGATCAGGTAACTACGCTAATCGATTTGGCTGACTTCGGTCTGGACGTTAGCGGATTTCCCACGGAAGCCTCGCGTAATCTCGGCAACGCTGACGGAACCAGCCGCGACCCCGCAACCTTTGATCTGGTTGCAAAAACGGGACTTGGAGACATCGACATTTCGGAGGACGGGCAGACGCTTTACGCCGTCAGTCTGGCCGATAAAACGCTTTACGAGATCGATATTGCCGGCCAAACGGTAACTAACACTTACCCGACGCTCGATCCGGGGTGTGAAAACGGAAACTGGCGCCCCTTTGCGCTCAACGTACACGAAGGGAAAGTCTATGTCGGTGGGGTTTGTGATGCTCAGAATGGTACGAGCGATGATCTGATTGCATCCGTAGCGGTTCTGACTGATAATGGTTTCGCAGAAGTACTTTCCTACCCGCTCAACTACCAAAAAGGCAGAGTGCAGGCAAACGTGCCTGCTGCCTCTGGCCTCGGTAACTGGTTGCCTTGGGAAGATGACTTTACGGAGCTAACGTTTGCCTATAACACCCAGAATACGGTAGGTCGTCCGGTGGTTATTCATCCACAACCCGTTTTGAGTGATATCGAATTTGACGTAGATGGCTCCATCATCATGGCCTTTTTCGATCGGACGGGACACCAAATGGGCATTAACAATTTAAGCCCGGCCGGAACGGTCGACAGTACCTGGACGGTAATCTCCGGCGGTGATATCCTGAGGGCGGCATCTGACGATCAAGGGTTTTTCGAACTGGAAGACAATGGTCAGGTCGGTGGTTTGTCCGGCGGAGTCGGCAATCAGCAAGGGCCCGGTATCTTCCCGCAGAACGGCGAGTTCTACCAAGGAGATTTTTACAACTTTACGAACGGTACACCACAGACTAACGATGACCAAATAGCCCACGAAGAAACTAGCCTTGGAAGTGTTGCTCTACTGCCCGGTAGTGGAGAAGTCATACTAACCGTTTACGATCCGATTGATGGTGATAGCGATCAATTTGGCTCGGGAGGAACTGTTAAACTGTCGAACACGGACGGCACAAAGAGTGGTGGTCGGAGAGTTTACGGAATAACCGACGTCGGTACTTTCGGTAAAAGTAACGGTCTAGGAGACGTGGAGATCACTTGCCCTCCACCTGCGCTTCAAATCGGTAACTACGCCTGGATCGACACCGACCTGGACGGCATTCAAGATGCCTGCGAAGAGCCACTATCTAACGTCCCCGTCTTCCTCTACACCAAAGATGACGGTGGGGGGCTGACACAAGTAGCAATGACTACGACCGATGCCGAGGGCAACTATTACTTCACCGAAGGAGGTTCGGCCGGTGAAATTTGGATCGACCCCAATGGAGAGGTACTGCCCGACACCAGCTACCTGATTGTTTTCGGCGACGCGGCAACGGCTCCGTCCGATACCAGCATCCTGGTGAACGGCGCGGAATACGCCATAACTATGGACTCCACCGGAGAAGGCAATAATCCTTTCTTTGGAGACTCCAACGCGGAGACCATCGACGTAAACGGAACGATGCTGCCTGCCATCTGCTACAATACGGCCGATACGACGGACCACACCCTCGACGTGGGTTTCATTCCCCTTGCTACTTTGCCAGCCAGCCTGGGTAATTACGTGTGGCTAGACGAAAACAGTGACGGACTCCAGGACGCCGGTGAAGCAGGAATTCCCAACGTGGCCATTGTCCTGAATGATGAAAATGGAGACCCGATCGACACCACTTATACGGATGCGAATGGTGGTTATCTGTTCCCCGACCTGGACGCAGGCGACTACTTCGTCGACGTAGATGAAACAACGTTGCCACCGGGCATTACCCAAACGACGATCTTCACCAATATCGTGGACAGCGACGATGAGGACCTGGAAACCGACGACGGTGACCTGGGCAATAAAGACCACGACGCGGACGGCTACCTGATCGTACTGGATCCCGGAGAGGAGAACCTGACCGCCGACTTCGGCTACAACTTCAACCCGACCGATAGCGTCAACAATCCAATGAATAGCCCGACGGCCGCCCTGGGAGATTTGGTCTGGATCGACAGTGACGGCGACGGAGTTAAGGACCCGAACGAAATTGGGGTAAGTGGGGTGGAACTTACCCTGACGACGCCCGGTCCTGATGGACTACTTGGCACTCCCGACGACGGAAGCCAAACGACCACGACGAACGAAAATGGCTTCTACCTCTTCGACGGCCTACCCCCCGGTGCCTACACCGTCGAAGTTACCGATGACGATAACGCCAGCCACCCCGTACTGGATGACGCTCAGTACGACCAGACGGCAGACCCCGATCATTTCGCCACCAGCGAGGCGGATAACCCGGACGACACCGTGGAGGACGACGATGAAACAACTAATCCCGTGGTACTTGGGCCGGGTGACGTATTCCTGAACGTAGACTTCGGCTATGAACCAGAGCCCGCTACCGTCCTGGGGAGCATTGGTAATACCGTCTGGCTGGACGCCGACGCGGATACTAACGGACCCGCCGATGCCGACCCCTTGGGAGACGGAGAAAATGGACTTGGAGCCGATGACGATAATAATGAACAGCCCATTCCGGGCGTAACGGTCAGTTTGATCTCCGATACGGACGGTGACGGGGTGTATGATGCCGGAGAACCGATCATCGCTACCGACCTGACGGACGAAAATGGTAACTACCTCTTCGAAGACCTGCCTTTGGATGATGGTGATGGAGACGCGGACTATCTCGTCTGGGTCAACGACGTCGAAAACGTGTTGGATAACCTCCGAAACACCTTCGACGAAGATGGTGGAGCAGGTGAGAACGCAACCGGCCTGAACGACGACGCGGATATGGTGGGTGGACTGAGCGCCGTGGCACTGAACGCCGGCAATACCAATGATCGTGATCAGGACTTTGGCTATACCCCGGAAGACCAGGAGGTCGGACTCGGTGCCATTGGCGACTATGTATGGTACGATGCGAATGAGGACGGTATCCAGGACCCCGACGAAAGTGGAATCGAAGGCGTAACCGTTTACCTCTGCGACCTGGGAGCCGACGAAATTATCGGTGGCGGTGATGACGTGATCATCGACTCCATTATGACGGACGAGAACGGAAATTATCTTTTCGTCGGTCTGCCCGTAGATGCCGACGGAGAGGGCTACCAGGTGAAGATCAGTCCGACGAATTTTCAACCGGGACAACCACTGGAAGACCTGGCCAATACTTTCGATCCGGACGATATGACGACCAACCCCGATAACGTCGGTGGAGTAGTGACGCTGACGGATGCCGACCCGGTAGATCTGGATCAGGATTTTAGTTACGTCGGTGACGACAACAACCAGCTCGGAAGCATCGGCAACCAGGTTTGGGAAGACGATGATGCCGACGGTACCTACGAACCGGACGGTGCCGATGGCGTAGCCGGAAACTCCGACGACGAGGCGCCGATTGCCGGTGTGACGATCGATCTCTACCGCGACCTGGATGGCAACGGCGAACTGGACCCCGGCGAACCCCGGATCGGAACGACAACAACCGACGCCAACGGTATGTACCTCTTCGAAGACCTGCCACTGGACGACTACATCGTAAACGTGACGGACGTGGACGGCGTACTGGCCGGGTACTGGCATTCCAACGGTAACCAAGACCCTACGACCAACGGCGGAAATGATCCGATGGATAATTCAAAAGAAGATGCCTTCGCTGCGACCATCGACAACGCCATTCCCGATAACCTGAACGTGGACTTTGGCTACTACAAAGATCCCGCGGCCTTGGGCAACTATGTCTGGATCGATGCCGATCGGAACGGTCTGCAAAACGATGGCGAAACCGGTCTGAACGGAGTCGGCATTATGATGCGGATTACCTACGCGGATGGAACCGAGATCATGCTGACGGATACAACCCGTAATGATCAAGTGGGTAACCCCGGCTTCTACGATTTCCGAAACCTGTTGCTGGACGAAGACTACCGGGATACTTTAGCTCCGGAAGAACCGAACTTCCTGATTTCGGTCGATGGTAACCAGACTGCTTTTACCGATCTCGGTTTGGTACCGACGATCGCTGATATTGGTGGAAACGCTGATGATGACGAGGACTCGGATAACTTCAACGGAGTATCCGCCAGGGCGATTCAGGGTAATCAGACCACGGCTGCCCGCGATCCTGAAACGACGGAAGAGCCCATCGCTACTTATGATTTTGGTGTCGCAGAAGAGCCTGAATTGTGTGATACGAATGACGGTTGTTCCTATCTGGCCGACTTTGAAACGGACGATATGGGTAATCCACTCGTAGCGGGAGCAGCCAATGTCTTTGTCGATCAGCCTTACGCCAATCTTTATGGCCCAGGTGAGGGACTGCGCTTTTCCACGAATGATCAGGCCAATCATCCGTTGAATCTGTACAATACGGATGGCACCGGTGGTGCCGATCCCGATCTGGAGCGGAATAGTGCGGGAACGAATCAGTGGGATAACGGTAACATCATTACTGAAATGCTCGGCAATGTATTGATCATCAATCAAACGGCGGATATCAGCCAGCCGAATGACTTCGCCGGAGGAGGTGATTTGATCGTTAATTCTGACCTGCCCCTTGGTCGGTTTGCCTTTGATTTGATTGATCTGGAGCCCGCCAATCTGGGTTCGGTCACCTTTGCCAGTACCTTAACCGGCGGCTCCGTTACTATTCCGTTCTCGGACTTTGAGGCGGGGTCCGGCAGCACGTTCGAAGTAGATGGCGTGGTCTTTGGTGATCGTACCGCCAACCGAATAATCAGCGTCACCGCGGACTCATTAGGCTTGCCCTCCTTCGATTCAATTGTGTTCAACCTACCGAGCCAGAGTGGCGCGATCGGCGTGATCTGCGCGACGGTCAATCAAAAGTTTGACCTGGCGTTGGTCAAGCGGTTGGATACCCTTGCCAATCCCGGCCCATTCACGCCCGGTAGTACGATAACTTACGAACTGGAAGTTTATAATCAGGGAGAAGATGATGCAGTAGATATCGTTGTATCGGATTACGTACCCGCAGGACTAACGCTCGCTCCTGCTTCGATGACGGATTGGATGGTAGACGTGGATACCGTAAGATTGATCGATTCCATTGATCTGGTTGCGGGAGATTCTACCAGCTTGTCCATTAGCTTTGTGATTGACATAGACTTCATGGGCGACAGTCTGGTCAATCGTGCGGAAATTACCTACTTCGACGACGACGGGGATCCGAACACCATTCCGCCGGAAGACTTCGACTCTACGCCTAATGACAATGGTGACGACGATCCGGAGGTCGATACCCCGAATGAGTACGACGACGAAAACCCAGGCTCACCCGGGGATATGGATGACCCCAATGACGAAGACGATTACGATTGGGAAGGCATACCCGTCATGCAAAGCTTCGACCTCAACCTGGTCAAGTACCTGGATACGTTGGCCACGCCCCCTCCTTACACCTACGGCAGTACGGTAACCTTCGCCATCGAAGTTCGTAACCAGGGAACCCTGGACGCTACCGACGTCGAAGTCGCCGACTACGTACCCGAAGGACTGACCCTGGTGGCCGACGCGAACTGGATGATGGATATGGATACCGCCCGTACGACAATGCCCTTCGATCTGGCCGCCGGTGACACTGCTACTTTGTCAATCAGCTTTACCATTGATTTGGACTTCGAAGGAACTTCCATCACCAACCTGGCGGAAATTACCGCCGGTGAAAACGCCCTGGGGCTGCCGGATGATGATTCGACGCCCGGAGATAACGGAAACACGCCACCGGATATGGAGATCGACGACGAAGACAGTGACGATGGACAGAATGGGGACGGTACCCCGGATAACCCGACCGACGCGGATGACTTTGACCTGGCTTTGCTCTCCATTGAAACAGCGAGTCTGGGTAGCACAGTCTTCCTGGATAACAACAACGACGGCCTCCAGAGTGGCGCTGACAACGGTATTCCGATGATCGAAGTACAGTTGTTCGACGCTATGACGATGATGCCGGTATTGACTGACGCGGCGGGTGTGCGCGTACTGGATGCCATGGATGTAGCCCCGACCTTAACGGATGGGAGTGGTAATTACCACTTTACGAATTTGCTGCCGGGTGATTACTACGTAGTTATCCCGACCACCCCGATGAATGCACCCATTTCCTCCAACAACACGGGCATCGCTTTCGTCGAAACCGATCCGGATGACAATACGGATAACGATGATGAAGGAATCCAGGCAGGTGGAAGCGGCACGGCCGTTACCAGCGGAACGATTACTTTGAGTTTAGGTGACGAGCCGGAGAACGGCACGGGAGTCATGGACGAAAGCGCCCAGGGTAACCTGCAAGACGATGCCTTCGATAGCAACGGTAATATGACCCTCGACTTCGGCTTCTTTGCCCCCGTCAGTGTGGGCGATACGGCCTTCGTTGATCTGGATGAAAGCGATACCCAGACGCCGGGCGACGGTGTCTTGGAAGGGGTAACGGTGGTGCTGCTGGATGTAGCTACCGGCGATACCATTACTGTGGACGCCGAAGGTAATCCGATCTCCGGCATCACCATGACGGCTGCTGACGGCAGCTACTCCTTCACGAATCTGCCACCGGGCGACTATCAAGTGAGTTTCGATATCAGTACGGCCAATGATGCTGAGTTCTACGCTTTCGTAACGCCGGATCTGGGTGGTGACGACGCTGTTGACAGCGACGCTACTCCGATAAATGACTCTACTGGGGTAAGCGCTCCAACTGGTTTCCTGTCCTCGGGCACCGACGATCCGACGCTGGATGCGGGCGTAATTTGTACCACTTCAGTCACCTTGGCTCCTCCGGCTACGATTTGCTCTACCCAAAGGATAGTACTGAATGAGGGTGCAAGTATCACCCCAGTGGGGCTGGGCGGAACCTGGAGTACACCCGACGGAACGGGAACCTTTGACAATGGTACAGATTTCGCGACGGCAACAACTTATACCACGAGTGACGAAGACGCGGCCCGCGGCTCCGTCACGCTGATATTGACGACGAACGAACCCGGCGGCCCCTGCGGTATTGTTACCGAGCAGGTGACTTTCCAGATACTGCGCGTGGATTGTGGATCATTCTTTTGGAACGGCGGTAATTAGACCTAAGATTTTGGATTGATATTTTAATTTCCCCGGCTTCGTTGGTTATCCAGTGAAGCCGGGTTTTTGACTTCATAGAAGCAGTGCTATCTGTACGCCGAATTATAGTTATCCCAAGTGATGTTTTGCTCCGGTTCGGCAATGGTCTGACCGGAGTTTTTGTGTAGTTATAAATACATGCGTCCCCCGAATAGTAAATTTTTGTATATTCGACTTTGAATGCCACGGCATTCGAGTTTTTCGCATGAAAAAAATACGACCACATAAGCGCTTCCGTCTCGGAAGCACCCTTCATTCATGCGAAGATTGTTCTAATTGCTTACTCTTTTTTAGAAAAGAGAAGTAGTTCTTGTATTAAAGCATGTTTGTATGAAATTTAAGACCTTTTACTACTTGCTAGTAATTCTATTCCTATGCTCAACCGCAATTGACGGACAGAGCCTTGAACTCACCCTCGGAGTACTACCGGATCAATCAACCGTTTGCGGGCCGCTGAACACCTTCGAGGTGCAGGTGGAGAATACGGACCCGGTACAAACAGCTAATAATGTTTTGGTGGAACTGGCCGCCCCCAACGGGGTGAACGTGTTGTCCGTGAGCGGTACCGGCACGCTTCAACCAAATAACTACGTAATGGTGGGCGACATCGGGCCTGGGGAAGTGGCTGTTTTCGAAGCTACTTATCAGCTCTCCTGTGATGCCTCCGTTATTACTTTTGAATTTACCGGCAATGCTTCCAGTGACAACATTACTGGGGATACGCTCGTAGGGACTACCTCGGAGCGTATTTTTGCCGACCTATCCCTTCCTTTTCAGACTGATCCGCAGACAATTGATGCCTTCTTCGGTAAGATACAGACTGTTGAAGTTGGCATCGTCAATAATGGTTTTGGGTCACTGGAAGTGATGAATTATTGCGTTTCTAACAATCTTGTGGCTGTAGAACTCAGAGGATTAGTGGTCGATGGCGTCGATGTCGGCACTACACCGGATTTTGTAGTAGGCACTCAACAATGTTTTACAGTGATGCTGAATGATCCGTTTGTGCAGCAGGAAACCATCCTAGCTGAAGAGACCTGGGAAGTAGTGGAATGTGTAGATGATCCGATGGATGTCTTGCGGCGTGCTCAGTACGGCTGTCAGGGAGATAACGACTGCCAGGACAAGCCCCAAGGAGACTACGTTCCCACCTCGGTTTCTTTTATCGGTAGTTTTCCTGAGCTTAGTATAGCGACCATCTCCAGTGAACGACCGGCATGCTACGCTGATGAGCCCACCTTAGCTACCGTTCGATTAACAAATGTTGGTACGGCTCCTGCAATCAGCCCGGGCTTTCGGATTCTTACTGACAATACCAGCGGGATGGTGATCGATGGGAGTAGCATTATCATAACGGACGATGAATCCGGCGATGAAATCACGGATTTCGATATCGTAAATACAACGACAGGCTCTACTTGTCAGGGAATGGGAATTACGCTGATTGACTACCGGTTGACCGACTTTAGAATGGAGGTTGATCAGTCATTTACCGTAAGTTATGCAGTTACTGCTACTTGCGACTGCAACGATTGTGATGTTCGAAATAAATACTACAATCGGACAACTATTCTGGACTATTTTGACCTGTGTGGAAACCTGAATGTAGATCGAGACGCTACTACACCAAGTGACCGCTACAACGCTTTTATCAATGGCTTGGCTGAAGGCCCTCCTAGTGTGAACGACGGGGACCAGAGCCTAGTCAGCTACTTCGTAAGCGAAATGGAGCTCGACTGGATGACTGATGAGTTCAACGACGCTTACCTTGAAATGGTGGTAGAACTGCCCTGCGCTATGGACTATGTTCCTAACAGCGTGGTGTGGGTGGACCGGAATAACAGAATATATCCAGTGGGTTCCGTTACCTATACTGATGTTAATACTGTGGGGAGTATCGATCAACTGATCGTGCGTTTTAATGCAGCTGATCGACCCTCTGGATTCCAGATGAATGCCGGAGCTAATTTCGACTTCATGGTCGTAGCAGACTGTACTGAAAAAGACTTGGCGGATTGTAGTGCGCTCGTATTTACCGAAATCATACAAACCAGATTTGATTTGACATCCGACCCCAGTTGCTTGGCCAGTTGTACTACTCAAAAGGTATGGGCTCCTGATGACCTAGATGTCCGTATCCAATGTGCTAACCCTGGGCCATGTGGAGATGCATGTGACGGTATTAGTTTTGGGGATTTCCAGGTGTTTCGTACCAACCTTGGACTAGCAGATGCAGACAACAACCAAGTGCCGGACGGAATGGATACGGCAAATCCAGCTATTGCTCAAACGGACCGTTACTTGCGGGGCGACAGTTTGCGGGCGGTATTCTCTGCTACCGTACAAGATGCCGATAATGATCAAAATTTGGCTTTCGGATTCATAGAGTTTCCACTGGATCATGGTGATTTTACCCCCCTGGGGGCCACCATTACAATTGATCGAGATGGTACGATCTATACTTGTAGCGCTGTGCCTCTTGCCGCTGACGGACCCAATCAGCGAATTGTGATTGACTTTAGCGTAGCACAATTGAAGGCCTTTGGTTGTGCATTGCCCACTGACTTTGATCGCTACCTGGACGGAGACGAATTGCTGGTAACCATGGATTTTACAGAAAAAAACGTATTGCCGCCCGGAACGGATTACCTTATCCGAGATTACCTGCCACGCTTTTATCTTTCGGAAACGGGTATGTCATTGGATGGTGGCCAGTGTAGCTCGTTGAACGCTCGCATGACTCAAGTCGGACTGACTTCAGACGAGTCTTTTGCCAACGCTAATTTCGGTGCATGTAACCAGCCCAATTGGCGGATTAACTATGGCCGCTACATTGGTGGTAGTGCCGTAGATGAGTTTACTAATGAAATTAGGTCTATTGCCCTTCCAGATCGTCTCGTATTCAATAAACCAGCTGAGTTTAACTACGTGTTGAGCAATTGGAGAATTCGCCTTCGACAACTGGTCGAGCCGGTGAATACCATCGTGGATGCGAATAATATACCTGCTCAGTACTTTGTTCGCAACGAGGATGAGGTGACGTTTCTGATCGGTGATTACCTCAAGAGCCTAGAAAACCTGGAAATTCCGCCGGATGAAGGTTACCAAATAGAAATTTATCCGCGTATTCAGGGAGGCTGTGCTTCAATGGTAGGGAGTTATATGTACGACTTCCAGTTTTTCGAGGAAGTAGATGAAAATATTTATTGCCAGCCTGAGATTGCTCGGGAACAGATTAATAGGTCATTTGAATTCCTCGGGGCAGCGGTCCTTAGAGTAGAATCTGTGGAGGACAATGTATTTCTGTGTAGCGCTTACGATGATGCACGGATTCGAGTAAGAAACGTTTCTACCATTGATGCCATTAATTCATTCTTTTATCCAGAACCTTCTGGGGCCGTAATAGTCAATCGGGTAGAAAGAGCGAATGGAACTGAAGTTTTACCTAATGAATTTGGCATATATCCGTTGGGGACCATCTCGCGCAACAGCTTTGAGGAGCTGACTGTTTTTTTTACCAAGAATGACTGTGAAAATGCTACGATTGATTTTATCGCGGGCTGGGATTGTGAAGGATACCCTCAAACGATCAACGATGCTACCTGTACCGACCCTTCCCAGGTGGCCTTGACGAGTGCAAACTCTAATGCTGATTTATTGGTGGTTCATCCTAATCGAAATTCAACTGCGATCATCGATCTTTGCGATCCCATTCCTTTCGAAGGGGAAATACTGAGTACGGACCTCGGATTTATAAGAGACATTATCCTGACCATCACCCTGCCACCTCATGTCTATTACGAAGCGGGCACTTTTGAAGTCGCTATTCCCGGTGGCCCCGGCAGCACCTTCGTCAACTACGCGATAGATCCCACGGAAATCGGAGGCAGCACCTATCGGATCGATCTCTCGGTACTGGATGAGGTGTTGAACACCATTGGTTTGGTCGGGTCTAAGGATCCCCCGAACAGTTCGATCTCCTTTCGGTTTAACGCCATCACGGAGTGTGGTTACGTGTCTGGACAACGCTCTCTATTTACCATCAACACCAGAAACAGCTGTAACGAGCCGCTGGCCCCCGTAGTGCGGGAGACCGGTCGCTTGAGAACCTCCGATACGGAGCAGGACATCTCGCTCAGCGTTGAGGCAGTGGACCTGGTCTTCAACGCTTGTAGCCCGGAAACCGAAACGCTTGAAATTACCGCCGATCTCGACGGAGCAGTGGTCTCCAGCGCAGATTCTATCCGGGTACTTTTGCCGAGCGGTATTACGTACGTACCGGACTCCTATGTACCGGTTCAGAATGCTGAGCCGGGCAACAATCCTACGGTGATCCGGGATCAGGACGGCCGTCAGGCACTGATATTTCCGCTGGACAGACCCAACAACGGAGAGGAGGTTATTCGCTTTAATCTTGATGTGATTGCCGACGACGTCGGACAGAATTGTCAGTCTTATCCCATCGCGGTAGATGCTTTTGCCGCCGCAGAATATACCTGTAACGGCATGACCTGTGAGAGTTACGCGAGTAGGGGAGAGACCATACAGATGGTAGAGATCCGCAAACCGGACCTGGCTTTCACCGACCTGAGCGGAGACATTACGCTGGATCCCATCAATGGCACCGCCACGGCCCAGTTCACGGCCACCGTCGTGAATAACGGTTACCCGCTGATGAGCGGCAATAATGTGACGGTAGCCATTTACGAAGACGCCAACGGCAACGGTACCTTCGATCCCGAAGCCGATGTTTTTCTTTTCAACATCGAGGAAACCCTCGGTGCTGACCTTGGAACGGGCGAGAGCGTTACCATCTCCGGCTCGGAGACTTTTATGACGGCAAATGTCTGTACCGTGATCGCGGTACTGGACCCTGAACTGACCTGTACCTGTAATACGCGCCCCTCGGTCACTTACCGACCGGAGATCGTCTACGAGTTTCCGCGTGATTACGAGGTTTGTAGTGGAGACCAGATCATGGTGGGCCCGGACAAGATCGACGGCTACAATTACGGTTGGGTTAGCGTGGACGGCTCCGACCTCGGTAACTTGAACCCTACGGATGACTCACCAACGGTCTTTACCGCTCCGGTCAACAATACCGGTGCACCCATTACCCTGCAGTACGACTTAAGGGTAAGTACCGCACCTTGTTTCAACGACGGCCGCATCAACGTGACCATTGCTCCGGCACTGAATGAGATGGTGAACGTGCAAGCCTGTGCCGGAGGCACCTACACGCTGCCCACCACTACGGCCGAGGGAGCGTCCAACTTCTCCTGGATGCCGGCCGCCGGCCTCACCATTACGAACAACGGTAGCACGGCAACTATCGACGACATTCAGCTCGGCATGACCACCTATGTCCTGACCTACGACGTCGGGGACGGCTGTGCCGCATTCTACACCGTCAACTTCACGGGACTGGATTGCGGCCCTCCCGAAGCTGCCTTGGGCGACACCGTATGGTTCGACTTTAACGAAAATGGCCTGCTGGACCCCGGTGAGCCCGGCATCGAGGGCGTCACCGTTTACCTCGTCAATGCCAATAATGGAAGCATCATCAGTACGACCATGACGGCAGCTGATGGTAGCTATCTTTTCAATGCACTTCCGGCGGGAAATTATGCCGTACAGTTCGTGCTGCCGGATGGCTTCGTCTTTACCCAGGGCAACCAGGGCGGAGACGACACCGACGACAGCGACGCCGACCCGGTGACGGGCATCACGCCGCCGATGTTCGTTCCGCTGGATTCAGTAGACCTCAACTTCGACGCCGGCTTCATCCCTGACTGCAGCCTGGAGCTTGACGTGGTGGTCGGCCCCTGTCAGCTAAGTGGCGATACCCTTGCGCAGCCATTGATGGTCACCGCCCGTTGGTTGAATAACCCTTATACCTACGACCAGTTCGGCGACGGTAATGACACGCTGGACCTGTCGATCAACGGAGTGGTGTACACCATCATCGCCAGCGAGCTTTCCGATACCGTACTGGTGATCGATTCGCTGATCAACCCGGTAGCAACCACCACCTTTACCGTGGACGCAGCTTTCCGGGAGAGTACCTCCTGTACCGCTACGACCAATTCCGATCCGATTGCGCCCTGTACCTACGACCTCGCCCTGACCAAGACAGCGAGTACACTGGAACTGACCCCCGGACCCTACGTGGTGGGCAGCCTGGTTTGTGTGGATATCACGGTCTTCAACCAGGGAGAGCAGCCCGTCAGTAACGTACAGGTGTATGACTCCTTGCCCGCTGGACTGACCTTTGCCGCCGCTGAAAGTGCGCTCGGCTGGTCGAATATCGCCCCCTTGCAGCTGTTCACTTTCCCCGGCCCCATTCTGCCAGAAGAATCGGCGGTTGCCACGCTTTGTGCCCGGATAACCAACACTGGCGGCGGAGTAGACCAGTATGTCAACCGTGCCGAGATCAACCGCTTTACCAGTCCTTCCGGGAGCAATCTGTCTGCCTTCGATGAGGACAGTCAACCCGACAACAACTTCAGCAACGACGCCGGCGGAGAACCGAACGGTCCAACGGATGACATCACCAACGGTAACCCCGATGACCCCCTGTTGCCAAACGATGAAGACGACAGCGACCCCTTCCAGGTAGCCGTTTTTGACTTGGCCCTAAGCAAAATGCTGGCTCCCGCTGCCGATCAGCCTACCGGGCGCGTCAACAGTTTCCAGATTGGCGATGAGATTGCCTTCACGATTACCCTGATCAACCAGGGTAACCAAACAGCCTACGCCGTGGAAGTACACGACTCCATTTCGGAGGGATTGACCCTTGTGAGTGCAAGTGTGCCAGCTACGACCCAAAACGGTATCCCAATAATGGAAACCAGCGGTCTGACCGGTGGTGGTACTTCAGGGTATCTGGTGCTTGATTCCTTGTCGGTAGGTGATACGGTCAACGTGATCGTGATCGGTTTGGTTGGTGATGATGTGGTGCCCCCAATTATCAACTACGCAGAAATCAGCGCGGCTGATGATGACCAGGATCCCGGAAATGACGCACCAACGGATGTAGATTCTTCCCCGGATGATAATCTGGAAAATGATCCAGGTGGCATGGTCAACGGAGATAGTGACGATGCTACCGGAGGCGACGGTACAGGAGCGGTCGGCAGCGATAGTGCCAGTACGGACGAAGACGACGCCGATGCTGCTCAGGTACCTACTTACGATTTGGCATTAATCAAGTTCCTCGATGCAGAAAGCGTAAGCCCTAACGGAAATTATCCGCCTGGTACGGAGGTAACCTTCAATATCAACGTATGTAACCAGGGTAACGAGCCGGTAACAAACGTAACCATAATTGACTATCTACCCTGTGGGCTGGATTACCTGCCGGGAAATACCTTGAACCAGATGCAGGGATGGACTCAAACCTCACCCTTCGCCATGACTCCGCCCGGACAACTGGATTCAGTGTTCCTTACCTTAACGGAAGTGCTGCAGCCCGATAGCTGCCGTCAGGTAAAGATCACCGTAGCCCGCGCCAGCACCATGATGCCTGATCGCTGTCCCTTACCCTTGCCGATGAACTTTTTGACCAATGCGGCTGAGATCCGTCAATTTGAGGATGTTGATGGCAACGTACAGATCGACCTGGACTCTTCTCCGGATGGAGTACAGGACAACGATCCTGGCGGAATGGTTAACATGGTTACCGATAATCAATTAAATGGTAACGGTACCGGTCCCATACCTAGTGATGATCCCCTTACGGACGAAGACGATGCGGACCCGGCCAATCTGGACGCTTTTGACTTAGCTATCTTTAAGGTAGTAGATACTCTGGACAACGCACCCCCCTATATTTTCGGTGAGATTGTAAAATTCGATATCGGAATTATCAGCCAAGGTAATATCAGTGCAAATGAAGTAGTCATTAGTGACCTTATACCACCGGGCTTAAGTTTCGATCCTTCTTTCGGCAATAATGCCACCGCTGGTGACGGGAGCGGCTGGCAACCAACGGCTGAAGGTGCGATGCTTACGATTACTGACTTTACTGGCCTTGTTAACAATGATTTGCTGGCAAACAGCCTCGGGTTCTTCGACACGGCTACCGTCAGTATCTGGTTACAGATAGAGCCAACTGCTGCCTTATTAGACGAGGACTACACGAATTTGGCCCAAATAGAGATGGGTACTTTCATTAATCCGATGACCGGCGACCCCGTTACAGTAGATACGGACGGTGATAGCCCTTACGGCCTTGGAGCAGGAAACGACACTGGAGCTGGTATTGGCAGCGACGACGATAATGAAACCCTGGACGACGAGCCTGGTCAGGATGTTGATAGCCAGGATCCGGCCTTTGTAATGGTTGCCGCCCTGAGTTTGGGTAGTACCGTTTTTCTAGACATTAATAATGATGGGATTCAGAATGGTTTAGACTCAGGTTTGTCAGCAGTGACGGTACAGCTGTTCAATGCAACGACTATGATGCAGGTACTGACCAACAGTATGGGCGTGCCCGTTGACAATCCTGCACTCGCTTCTCCCGTGGTGACTGATAGTGATGGGAATTATATTTTCGTCAATCTGCCTCCGGGAGATTACTATGTTGTCATTCCCAGTACCCCAATCGGAGCATTGGTTTCATCAAACAACACAGGTATACCTTTCCTGGAAACGGACCCCGATGATGACGAGGACGGAGACGACGATGGCCTGCAACCCGGGGGGGCGGGACAACCTACCACTAGTGGGGTCATCACGTTGTCAGTAATGATGGAACCTACTACGGCGGACGGAGAAGATGCGCCAGGAAGCGAACAAGATGAGATGTTACCGCAAGTGGATAATAACGGTAACATGACCTTAGATTTTGGCTTCTTTCAGCCCGTAAGCGTCGGAGATACGGCCTTTGTTGACCTCAACAACGACGGATTGCAAACCCCCGGTGAACCGGGTCTGGAAAATGTCACCGTTGTGTTGCTGGATGTAAACGGAGATACCGTTACGATAGATGCAGAAGGCAATACCATTTCCGGGATTACTACAACTGACGCTGACGGCTTCTACGAATTCCCCAACCTGCCACTGGGCATATATCAGGTATTATTTGATATTAGCACAGCAGTGAATGCGGAAAATTACGTGTTTACCCAGGCAAATGTTGGTAATGACGACGAGATCGATAGCGATGCTACACCGGTGAATGATAGTATTGGTCTCAGTAACCAAACAAACTACTTGACAAGTGGTATGAATGACCCCACGCTGGACGTAGGTGTGAGTTGCAATGTCATTGTTACCGTGGCCGATCCATCCACGATCTGCTCTACTCGAAAAATTATGCTGAATCAGGGCGCAAGTATTTCGCCGTCAGGTGTCGGAGGAGTTTGGAGTAGTCCTGATGGAACTGGTAGCTTCGACGACGGCACTGATTTTGCAACGGCCACTACCTATACTCCTAGTCCCGAAGATGCAGCCCGCGGATCAGTCACTTTAGTGCTTACTACTAATGATCCGAATGGTCCTTGTGGTACGGTAAGTGCTCAGGTTACGATACAGATTTTGCGTGTCGATTGCGGTTCCTTCCCTTGGAGCGGCGATGATTAAAATTAAATGCAAATTTTCCGAATAGTAACTTTACTTATCTCTTCCCCCCGGCCTCCCTTGTGGTCGGGGGGATTTTTTGTTCCGGTTGAGCAGTGGTTTTGCTGCATTTGATGATTTTTCTGCTCACCAGTCACTCTGCTACTTTGTTAGTCCTGATCTTATTTTAACTAGCAGCTCCAAGTACCGAAGGGGCGATCACCGCTGGCAAAGTAGCAATGCCTCAGTGGACAAACTGCGCTCTTTGTTTCCGTACTTCCAATTATAGCTATCTTCGTATGAGATAATTAAAAACGAGAATGGCTAAATAAGGAAGATGGAATTTTTGAGAGAACTGGTATTCGTGGTCAACCGTAATAAGGTGAAGCAAATAGAATTGCTGGACCTGGAGCAAAAGCCGGCCAGTAAAATTAACCAGTTCTATCAGGCCATTTCCACGGAGAAAATAAAGACAGACGAAGAAGCCAAGGCTTATCTATATAATAAGGGGGTAACCCCCAATGCTTATTACAACCTTAAGGCAAGGTTGCTGAAAAAGCTACTGAATACCATTTTTTTTATTGATAACAACGGGCCAAAACAAACGGACCGTCGTATCGCTATGCATGAGGCCAGCAAATCCTTAGCGGCCGCTCAGTTGCTCATGAGTAAGGGGGCTCCTATCGCTGCCGTCAAGCAATTTACCAAACTTCTTAGAGTAGCGGAGAAGTATGAGTTCAACAGCATCGCGCTTACTGCCGTTCGTGCGCTCAGGATACACTATGGTGCCCGGAAAATTGACCAGAAAAAATATTTGCTGTACAGTAAACTCTGCGATACTTACCAGGAAATAGATTACTGGGAAAACAAAGCCGTAGCCCATTACACGCGGATCGTCTCGGGCTATAATGACCGTAAGCAGGATCGAAAAAAGCTGCAAGTGCTATGCAGGGGCTTCTACGAGGAGTTACGAGCAAAGGAAAAGTCCATCCAATCGTATAGCTTCATTTTTTATACAGCATTGATCCGATTGATGCAGTATACAATCGTAGATGATTACATCAGCGTAATACCGATAAGTGAAGAATTACTGGATGTGTTTCAGAATAAACCATTTTCTACCAGTACGGCGATCCAGAATTTTTTACATCACCAGATCGTCGGCCACTTACAAGCCGGAGACTTTGAGAAAGGACTGGAAGCGGGAAAAAAAAGCCAGGGACTATCTCCGGAAGGAACGTCGAATTGGTTCAAACATCAGGAATTCCACCTTTTATTAGGTATGCAAACCGGTCGTTACCAAGAAGCTTTGGACGTGTATCAGACAACTACGAACCACTCGCAATTTAGCTTGCTTAAAGAAAAAGAGCGTGAAAACTGGACCTTGTTCCATGCTTACCTTACTTTTTTGCAGCAGCATGGCAAAATCGTGGTCGATGAAAGTGCGGGGAAATTTCCTGCTTTCAGAATGCAGTCCTTTTTGAATAAAATGCCTACTTACACCCAGGATAAAGAAGGCAAGAACGTTGCTGTATTGATCATCAATATTCTGTACCTGATTAGTCGCCGGAAAAAAAATGAGGCAATCGATCGGATCGAGCGAATGGAAAAATACTGCCTTCGCTACCTGAACAAAGAGGACAACCGACGGGCGTATTATTTTTTACGACTGTTGCTGTCCATACCATCGGGTAGTTTTCAGATCGATCGAATCGAAATCCTGGCAGAGGCATCACTTCAGGAACTTGCCAAGTTGCCAAGTACGAGCAGTAATTTGTTCGGGCGAATGGAGATTATACCCTACGAGGTACTTTGGGAGATGATCATAAATGATTTACGCACCTAAGCAACTTGTTTACCTTTAGTTAACACAGAAATCGTATATTCGTGAAATTATTAGACGGGCAGAAATCCATATGCTCAAATGTGTGTTTTGAACACATTTTACTTTATGTAAATATCTGATATTTAACACGTAGCATATAAATATTTATTTAATTTGGGCAAATCTGCCCGTGTGTTTTTGTGCTTGCCTGTCCAGCCGCGTCCCACCACTTCACTTTACATTTGAATCAATGATCGCAGTCACGCGCGTATCATTTGATTGAATTACGTCTTTTATATATCACTGAAAATTTTACATCATGGACCTCCTGAACTCTGTACTAGAGTTTCTCGGCATCATCAATGAAGATACCGTCATTATCTAGTACCACACTCTTTTTCTAAACGAAAACCAGAGCCACTGTTAATTACCGGTTTCCCCCGGGTAATAAACAGTGGCTTTTTTATTTTTACAACTTTAACAAGATTTAAGCGAATCGCTTCAACGTCTCTTTGGTAAACTCGCTCAGTACTAACTCTCCGCTGATGGCTGCTCGTTCCGCCAGCAGTTCATCCCAGTGGTCGGTACCGGACCAGAACATCCTTTTCATCTGCACCATAGCGTTGGGATTGTACTTAGTCAATGACTGGGCCAGCTCGCTAATGGCGGTATCCAGCGCTGCGGCGTCGTCGAAAATTTCGGTATAGAGTCCCTTGTTCATGGCCCAGTCCGGGGAGAAAAAATTATTCGCGCGAATGGCAATTTGTGACATGGCCGATACGCCGATCTTGCGCTCAATGGCGGGGCCAACGACGAAAGGCCCGATGCCCACGTTCAACTCACTAAGTTTGATGGAAGCAAATTTAGTGGCCATGCAGTAGTCAACCGCCGAAGCCAGGCCAACACCTCCGCCAACGGCTTTACCCTGTACCCGTCCGATAATGAACTTCGGGCATTTCCGCATAGCATTGATAACGTTGGCAAAACCGGAGAAAAAGCGTAGCCCTTCCTCTTTATCCTGAATATTTATCAGTTCCTCAAAGCTGGCTCCGGCGCAAAAGGTCCGGTCGCCACCGCTCTTGAGGATCACGACCTTTACGGCCTCGTTTTCGCCGAGTTCAGTTATGGTTTCGGCGAGTTTAGCCAGCAGATTACTCGGCAAGGAGTTGTGCGCCGGGTGAAAGAATTCGACGGTGGCAATATCCTCGTCGATCTGATGCTTTACGTATGGTTCGGTCATGTTATTCTTGGTTGAGGGTGAGTGGTTATTTGGGCGCCCAAAGATGCTGAGCATACTTCGAGCGCCCTGAAATTTTGCTGCTTTAACTTCGGTGCTCGTCGTAAGCTTCTCGAGGTTGAAGTTCAAACTACTAACTACAGTAGTTCGAATTGATCAAAGTGGTGGTTCAGGTGTTTGCGGTGCATCAGCTCCCATTCGTAGCCGTTCAATTCACCGAAAACACTGTGCTTGGTCCTGACGCCGGGATTTTCCTTGAAGAATTCCAGGTAAGCGGTCCGGGCTTCCAGCATTTTCTCTTTTGCTTCGTCCAGGCTCTCGTGTTTGGGCTCATTGATCCTGGAGCGTTGGGCCAGTGGAAATTCGAAGCCCATGGGAAAGGGGCGATAGTTGTAGAGAGTAGCGTGTACTTTTTCCAACTTACGCTCCGGTGTTACGACTTCAAAATCCTGGATTTCGCCCGCCGCGATCCGGTAGCTGTATTCCAGGTGCTCTACCATAGTTTGCGGCGTCAGGGATCCGAATTTCGCCTTGCTGTCTTCTTCCAATTTAGCCAGAGAAGTGTGTATTTGTTCTTCCGTCATCTCGACGAGCGTCTCTTGCTTCTTCTGAACCATAGTCAGAATGGTTGCAATGGCCACCAGCTCGTCGTCGGTATCGAAGACTTCGACGAACCATTTGACGATACCGCTCGGGTGTTCGGCGGTGACTACATCGCGCTCGATTTTTTGCTTACAGGTCAGGCGTACGTAGATGGTGTCGTTGTGGTAGAGCGGGCGGAGAAAACGGCATTCTTCCAATCCGTAATTGGCCGCCACGGGGCCTTTGTTTGGGTAGACAAACAACCCTGCGGCTGCGGAAATAATGAAGTAACCGTGGGCTGTACGTTTTTCAAAAATACTGCCATCGAGGGAGGTGATGTCCGTATGGGCGTAGAAATGATCCCAGGTTACGTTGGCGAAGTTGATGATGTCAGTGTCGGTCAGCGTCCGACGATGGGTCTTGAGCGACATACCCGGCTCAATGTCCTCCCAGTGGTACTGGAAGGGGTGCTTTTCGGTTTCCTTGTATTTGGCGTTCTGCTGGTAAATGCCCGTTACTTCGGTTAGCGTAGTAGGGGAGCCCTGCACCGCTGTTCGTTGTAAATAGTGCTTGATGCCGCGCATGCCGCCCATCTCTTCGCCGCCGCCGGCCCGGCCAGGACCACCGTGAACGAGGTTGGGAAGGGGGGAGCCGTGGCCGGTGCTTTCCTTGGCGCTTTCCCGGTTCAGGACCAGGATGCGGCCGTGGTGAGTGGCAGCTTCTACCACGTATTCCTTGGCAATACGGTCGTCGTTGGTAACGATGGAAGAAACCAGCGAACCTTTTCCCATTTGAGCCAGGGTGATGGCTTCGTCCAGATCCTTGTAAGGCATGATAGTAGCTACCGGGCCAAAAGCTTCCCGGTCGTGAACAGCCAGGTTTTCGAACGGCTTGTCCTCCCGCAAGACCACTGGCCGTAGGAAAGCTCCCCGCTCAGCGGAGGCGTCGATCAGCTCAGGGGCGTCCAGACTACCGTAAACGATCTCAGCGGTTTTGGCGATGTCGGCAATGCAGGCCTTTACTTCGTCAACCTGGTCGCGGCTGACGAGAGCACCCATCCGTACCTGCTTATTGCGGGGGTCGCCGATGGTCACCTTGTCCAGTGCTTTTCCGAGGTGGATTTGTACGTCTTCCACCAAGTATTCCGGTACGATCATGCGGCGAATGGCGGTACATTTTTGTCCACACTTCACCGTCATCTCCTTGCGGACTTCCTTAATGAACAGATCAAATTCCGGGGTGCCGGGTACGGCGTCTTCGCCCAACACGCTACAGTTCAAGGAATCTGCCTCCATGTTGAACGGCACGGATTCCTCGATGAGCCGCGGGTGGGCTTTCAGCATGCGGCCCGTACTCGCCGAGCCGGTGAAGGTGATGACATCCTGGGATTCGACCGTATCCAAAATCGAGCGGGCAGAACCGGAAATAAGTTGCAAAGCACCTTCGGGCAAGATGCCGGAAGCAATGATCTCGCGCACTACGGCCTCAGTCAGAAAGGAAGTATTAGTAGCGGGCTTTACCACGGCTGGCACCCCGGCCATCCAGTTGCAGGCACACTTTTCCAGCATCCCCCAAACCGGAAAGTTGAAGGCATTGATGTGTACCGCCACGCCGCGCTTGGGGACCATGATGTGGTGCGCCATGAATCGACCACCACGGGACAGATCAATCGGCTCACCTTCTACGTGGTAGGGCTGGTTGGGGAAGAGTTTGCGCAAAGAAGCGTTGGCAAATAAGTTGCCGATCCCACCCTCAATATCAATCCAGCTATCTACCCTGGTGGCACCGGACCGGTAACTCAACTCATAAAAAGCTTCTTTTTTTCGCAGGAGATGCATCGCCAGTTTTTTCAGCATCTGCCCCCGCTCCTGAAAAGTCATCCGGCGCAGGGCTTTACCTTTCTGGCGACCGTAGGCGAGAATTTCCCTCAGGTCCAATCCCTTGGTATCGGACAGGGCGATGACTTCACCGGTAACGGCATCTACCACTGGCACGCCCTCTCCCGTTCCTTCGCGCCACGCTCCGGTGACGTAGTTTCCTAGCTTTTGCATAGTATATATTTATAGTTCTCTGGGAGTTCCCGCAGTTTTATTTAGCCCGCAGGAATTCCCGGAGAAGGTGCTTTTAATTCTCTGTCACGTTTTCAATAATGGCGGCATAGCCCTGGCCCACGCCAATACACATCGTAACGAGGGCGTAACGCTTACCCGTTATTTTTAATTCCAGGGCGGCCGAATAGCAAATGCGCGTACCGGTAACACCCAGGGGATGACCGATAGCAATGGCACCGCCATTGGGGTTTACCCGTGGATCATCATCCTGCAAACCCAGGGCGCGGGTACAGGCGAGGGACTGAGCAGCAAAGGCTTCGTTGAGTTCGATGATGTCCATGTCATCTAAACTCAGTCCGGCTTTTTCTAGTGCTTTCTCGCTCGCCTTGACCGGGCCGATGCCCATGATCCGTGGCTCCACGCCCACTACTGCAGAGCTGACGATACGAGCCAGAGGTTTAAGATCGTATTGCTTCACAGCAGCTTCCGAAGCGATGATGGTGGCAGCCGCTCCGTCATTTAATCCGGAGGCATTACCCGCCGTAACGCTTCCTCCCTCCTTGCGAAAGGCCGGTCGTAGTTTAGCCAGTACCTCCTTGCTGGTCTTCGGCTTGATGAATTCATCATCGGCGAAGATCAGTGGCTCCTGTTTGCGGCGCGGAATTTCCACCGCCACGATCTCTTTGGCCAATCGACCGGACCGTTGAGCCTCGGTTGCTTTCATCTGACTCCGGTAAGCGAAAGCATCCTGGTCTTCCCGGGAGATGTCGTACAAGTCGACCAGGTTTTCCGCGGTTACTCCCATTCCATCGGTACCGTAAAGTTCGTGCATTTTGGGGTTCACGAAACGCCAACCGAAGCTGGTGTCGTACATCTTCGAGTCAGTTCCGTAGGCCGTAGAAGGCTTGGACATGGCGTAAGGCCCGCGCGTCATGCTCTCTACGCCACCGGCGATGAACAGGTCGCCGTCACCGGCCTTGATTGCCCGATTGGCGTGAATAATGGCGGACAAGCCGGAACTGCACAGGCGGTTCACCGTCTCTCCTGGTACCGAGTATGGAAGACCGGCTAGTAAGCTACACATCCGGGCTACGTTGCGATTGTCTTCCCCCGCCTGATTTGCGCAACCCATAATCACGTCATCGTAGGCTTCTTTGGGAATATTTTCATTTCGCTCAACGAGGGCTTTAATCACGTGGGCACCCAGGTCGTCCGGGCGGATACTACTCAGCGTTCCTTTAAACTTTCCAATGGGCGTTCTCAGGCCGTCGATGATGTATGCTTCTTTCATTTTTTAATTTTTAGGTGGGTTTTTTATGGCTAACAAAGTAGCAGGGGTTATTGTCAACCGTCTTCCGGGCGTTCGAAACGGTCACTGCCATTTCTGAGAAGTTCGGTAAACGACTCCTTTGAAGAGCGCGACCAGTTCTTCACCGCGTTTGACTTCAATCAGATGAAAACCCAGTTTATTCATGGCCTCATCCAGTGAAGTTTCGGCCGTTATACAATCTCCGGCATCAAGTGCTCGCAGGTGATTCACCGAAGCTTCGATGGATACGGCTTTACGGCCGTGAGCGTTGGTGGCAAAACCGAAACAACTGTCGGCAAAAGAAAAAGTAATGCCACCGTGGGCCTTACCCATACCGTTAAGCATTTCAGGACGAATGGTCATCCCGATTTTGCAATAACCGGGTCGCTGGTCGATGATCTCGATACCGAGCCACTGACTAAAAGCATCCTGGGCCAGCATGCGTTCGGCTATGGGTGATTTCATGTCTTCGGTGTCTGCTGTTTCTTTCGCCATTAAACCTTGCTACTTTACCTTCGGTGATCGTCCTTCGTCCTCAGAGTTGAAGTCAAAATGATTAAATGCAATGATGATCTAATGATTGAATAACCGATTAGATCGTTGTTTCATCAAATCGGTTGATCATTGAAAAATACTTCTCCCTGCTCCCGCATCCGCCGCAACAACGGGCTGCAACGGTAACGATCCTCACGGTAATGTTCATAGAGAGCGTCCATTCGATCTACGCACCAGTCGATCCCTTTTTCGTCGGCCCAGCTTAGCAGACCCTTGGGGTAATTGACGCCTTTGGTCATGGCGTTATCGATGTCTTCGGCCGAAGCGATGTTCATAAAGAGAGCGTCGGCCGCTTCGTTGATGAGCATTACCAATATTCGCTCGAAAATGGTGTTGGTCAGTGTTTTATCTTCAGTAGGAGAGGGTTTGCTCGCGCCCTCCGCATAATCATAGTAGCCCCTTCCTGATTTCCGACCCAAATAACCGGCTTCCGACATCCGCTTTTGGGTGAAGGAAGGCTTGTAGCGCGGATCGAAATAGAAGGCAGTGAATACGGTTTCCGTAACGGTATAATTGACGTCGTTACCAATAAAATCCATCAGTTCGAACGGTCCCATCCGGAACCCGCCCAGTGCTTTCATGGCGTGATCGATGGTGGCAAAATCAGCGATTCCTTCGTCGTAGATTCTCAGAGCTTCTCCGTAAAAGGGGCGGGCTACTCGATTGACGATAAAGCCCGGGGTGTCCTTCGCAACAGCGACTGACTTTCCCCAACTGCCGATGGTCTCCACTGCGGATTGCAGGACTTCGGGAGACGTCTGAATGGCGGGAATCACTTCCACCAGCCGCATCAATGGCGCCGGGTTGAAAAAGTGAATACCCACACAGCGCTCCGGCTTTTGCAGCGCCGCGGCAATGGAAGCAATGGATAAGGATGAGGTGTTGGAAGCAATGATCGCGCTAGCGGCCAGGTAGCTTTCCAGTTCGGTAAATACTGCCTGTTTGATCTCCAGATTTTCTACAATGGCTTCGATCACGAGACCACATTCCTTCAAATCACTCAGGCTGTTGACGTAGGAAATATTTCCTTGAATTTCGTTTTTCTTACCCTCGTCGATCCGCCCCTTTTCAATGAGCCGGTTCAGGATTTTTTCCAATTTGCTCCGGCTACGCTCCAGGGCTTCTACTTTGGTATCATAAACCAATACCCGACTGCCGGCCGTAGCGGCAACCTGAGCGATACCGCTCCCCATGGTTCCGGATCCGATAATTCCTACTGTCATTTGAATGTTTGCTGTTTGCTAATGCTCGTTAAAATCTGATTTACCGCCCCCGGTAATTTGGCTTGCGTTTTTCTAAAAAGGCCGTTACGCCTTCCTGATAATCCTCCGTTTCCGAGGCTTCGATCTGGCAATTGGCTTCCAGTTCAAGTTGTTGTTCCAGGCTGTTGCCCTGAGAGGCGTGGAATGCCTGCTTGATCAAGCCAAGGGCCCTGGTTGGCATCATGGCCAGTTTCGTAGCCGTTTTTTCTACGGTTTCGGTGAATGTTTCGGAGGGCACGGCCCGGTAGATCATCCCCATTTTTTCAGCGTCCCGGGCCGAGACTTTATCACCGAGCATGGCCAAGGCCATAGCTTTCTGGAAACCGACAATGCGCGGAAGGAAAAAAGTGCCGCCGCTGTCCGGTACCAGGCCAATCTTGCTAAAGGCCTGAATAAATGAGGCCCCTTCGTCGGCCATGATGATATCGCAGGCCAGGGCAATATTGGCACCCGCGCCTGCGGCTACTCCGTTCACTGCGGCAACTACCGGCTTGGGTAATTGCCGCAGGCGAGTAATGATGGGAGCGTAGTGCTCGTCGAGTATTTTGCGAAAGCCCGGATTCAACTCTGGAGTAGTTACCTCCTTCAGGTCCTGGCCGGCGCAGAAGGCTTTTCCGGCTCCGGTGAGGACGACGGCCCGAACGGTATCGCTAGCGGCACAGTTGTCTAAATGTTGTTGCAGTTCCAGGGCCATTTCGCGGTTGAAACTGTTGAAGACATCTGGTCGATTGAGCGTCAGGTAGGCAACGCCGTTTTCGTGGCGGGCTAATATGGTGGTTTTTGCTTGCATTGGATGGTGGCTACTTCAGGCATTTGAAATAATCGAAGGGCTCCAGGCAGTCGTCGCACTGAAAAAGGGCTTTGCAGGCCGTGGAACCAAAGGCGCTGACGACCCGAGTATTCTGAGAGCCGCAGTGGGTACATTTAACGATACGTTCGCTACCCGTTAGCGCCGCTTTGTCGGCCTCCGGCTCTAGGGGGACAGCTATGCCATAGGCTTCCAGGGATGCGCGGCCCGAGGGCGTAATCCAATCCGTGGTCCAGGCGGGGCTCAGCACCAGTTCGACTTTGGCGTCATAACCATACTTCTTAAGGAGTCGCTGGATGTCAACGCCCATCACGTCCATCGCCGGGCATCCGCTGTAGGTTGGCGTCAGTTTAATGTACGCCGTTTTACCCTCCAGTCTGGCCTCCCGTACAACGCCCATATCCATAATGGATAAGACCGGGATTTCCGGATCGGAAACTTCACGTAGCAGGGGAGCCAATCGCTCGTCGATGTTTACTTCGGCACTCGTCATCTTACCAGTTCATATTGGGGTAGGTCCGCTGCATGTATTGCATGTCGCTCAGTAAGTAACCCAGGTGTTCGGTGTGGACGCCCTCTTTACCGCCCCGTTGAAAATAGGGGGAAGTTGGTACGACGATGGTGGCTTCCTGTAACACTTCGGCTATATGTTGGTCGTAGGTTGCTTTGAATGAACTGGTGTCTACACCAATGCCGGCTTCCGCCATCGCTTTCTCGGCTTCCGTTGGCTGAAAAAACTCTTTGGTGTAGCGCCAGAGACTGTCTACGGCATCCTGGACACGCCGGTGACTTTCTTCCGTTCCAGCTCCCATCCGCTTCATCCATTCGGAGGAAAAACTCCGGTGATAACGAACTTCCTTGATGGATTTAGCGGCAATAGCGGCCAGGGTTTCGTCTTTGCTGTGCATCAACCGTTCCAGAAAAAGCTCGTGGTAAACGTCGAATAGAAAGCCACGGGTAATGATGTAAGCAAAATCTGTATTGGGTTGCTCGACGAGGAGGACGTTGCGGTATTCTCTTTCCTTACGCAGAAAAGCAATACTGTCTTCACTGGCGTCTCCACCTGCCAGCTTGGCGGCATATTGGTAATAACTTCTTACCTGACCGAATAGATCAAGAGAAATGTTAGTGCAGGCAATATCCACTTCCAGGCTAGGGCCATGACCACAAAGCTGGCCGAGCCGCTGACCGAGGATCAGGGAGTTGTCCGCAATCCCGAGAATGTATTGATAAAGTTGGTCTTTCATGGTTGGCAGGGGGGGGATTACATGTGCTTTACCTCGTCGGGTAGATCGTAGAAAGTAGGGTGGCGGTAGATCTTATCCGCAGCGGGTTCGAAAAATTCCTCGCTGTGTTCGGGGTTCGAAGCCGTGATGTTCTTAGACTCCACTACCCAGATGCTGACACCCTCGCTGCGGCGGGTATATACATCGCGGGCGTTTTGTAATGCCATGGTCGCATCAGCCGCGTGTAGACTTCCGCAGTGGCGGTGTTCCAATCCGTTCTTGGAGCGAACGAATACTTCGAAAAGGGGCCAGTTTTTAGACATGTTGGTTTTTTTAGCTCGTCGGCCGAGGCGGCGGTAGCCTGACTCGTCCGCCGAGCGGTATTTAAGTTTGAGTGAGTCTGCAATTCCTCGGCCAATCCACGACTTAGTCGGGACAGTCCGAAGTACTCGTAAAAGCAGCTAAAGCGACATGGTCGGACCGGAGGTTCTCGACCCTGGGTTACAAGCAGATATTGCTACTTTGAAGTATCCGCTCGGCCGACGAACCAGGCCGCAAACGTCCGTTTCGGCGGACGAGCTCCAGACCTTGCTACTTTGAAGCCAAAAAATTAGCTGGCCTTCGATTGAATAACCGTTTCCTCCCGCTTAAGACTTCTCTCATTGCTTTGCTTCTCCGCGTAGGCAACGGCGGCGTCGCGTACCCACTGTCCTTCTTCCCAGGCTTTTACGCGAGCACCTAAGCGCTCCTTATTGCAGGGACCGTGGCCTTTGACGACCTGCCAGAATTCGTCCCAGTCGATGGGGCCGAAATCATAGTGGCCACGCTCCTCGTTCCATTTTAACTCCGGATCGGGAATGGTGAGACCGAGCAGATCAGCTTGGGGCACGGTTTGGTCGATGAACTGCTGGCGCAACTCGTCATTGGTTTTGCGCTTAAGTTTCCACTTCATGGATTGGGCCGTGTGTACCGACTCTGCATCGGTGGGGCCAAGCATCATTAGTGAGGGCCACCACCAGCGATTGAGAGCATCCTGGGCCATTTCTTTTTGCTCCGGGCTGCCATTGGCCAGGGTCATCATGATCTCGAAACCCTGGCGCTGGTGAAAAGATTCTTCCTTACAAACGCGTACCATAGCCCGGGCATAGGGACCGTAGGAAGTGCTGCACAGCGGAACCTGGTTAATGATGGCGGCTCCGTCGACGAGCCAGCCGATGGCGCCCATATCCGCCCAGGTCAGGGTAGGGTAGTTGAAAATGCTGGAGTATTTCGCTTTGCCCGTATGAAGCTGTTCGAAGAGCTCTTCGCGGGAAATACCCAGGGTTTCGCAAGCGGAATAGAGATAAAGACCGTGGCCGGCTTCGTCCTGAACTTTGGCCAGAAGAGCGACTTTACGGCGCAAAGAGGGAGCCCGGGAAATCCAATTTCCTTCCGGCAGCATGCCTACGATTTCGGAGTGGGCGTGCTGAGACATCTGGCGAATATGTGTCTTGCGGTATTTCTCCGGCATCCAGTCACGGGGCTCTATTTTTTCGTCGGCGGCAATGCGCGCTTCGAAACGTTCTTCCAGCTTTTTAATCTTATCATCTTGCATCTTGATCGGTTTACTTATTCACTTTATACATCAAAATCCAGCTTGACGCTGTCACTCGTCGGAACGGCCTGACAGCTGAGGACGAAGTTTTTGGCAACTTCATCGGGCTCGAGGGCGTAATTTTTTTTCATTTCAACGCTACCTGCCAATACCTTGCACTTGCAGGTGCTGCAAACGCCACCTTTACAGGCGAAGGGAAGGTCGGCTCCGGCTGCCAGGGCGGCATCCAGAATATTATCGTGCTGCTCTCCCATCGTCAGGTGGAATTCTTTCCCACCGTCTATAATAATAACAGCTGCGCCTTTCGCTTGGTTCTCAATAACCCTTGCGGCGGCGGAAGTATCCACGTCGCCGGAATAAAACAACTCATAGTGGATGTTCTCGGCGGGCAGCCCGGCGGCTTTCAGTTCATCGCGAACCAGAAAAATCATGTCCTTCGGGCCACAAACGAAGCAGTGGTCGACGCGTTCAACCGGGCAAATTGTTTTGAAGAGTAACTGCAATTTTACCTGGTCGATCCGGCCGTTGAACAGGGGGGCGTTGCGGGGCTCGCGGGTCAGGAAATGGAAGATCTCCAGACGGTCCAGAAAAATGTTCTTCAGGGCTTCCAGTTCTTCTTTCAGGATGATGGAAGAAACGGCGCGATTGACGTAGAAAAGTTTGAAAGTCGATTCCGGTTCCGCACTCAGGTGAGTCTTAATGGTAGATAAAATAGGCGTAATACCACTACCGGCCGCAAAAGCAATGTAGTTCCGGGCCTGGGTTGGATCGACGTCAACGTAAAAGTCACCGGCCGGCGGCATCACTTCCAGCTCATCACCAACTTTAAGTTGTTGGTTGGCGAAAGTAGAAAATAGCCCACCCTCGATCTGCTTGACGGCTACGGACCACTTATTATCCAGCGGACTGCTGCATAAGGAGTAAGAACGGCGCACCTCTTCTCCGTCGATGGTCGTCTTCAAGGTCAGGTACTGCCCCTGCTTGAAATTGAAGTCGCCGGACTTTTCTGCTGGCACGTCCAGGGTTATCACCGAGCAATCATGGGTGGTGCGTTCGATATCGGTAACGGTAAGAGCGTGAAAGCGGGACATTGACGGTTACGTTTGATTGTAAAACTAACGAATGTTAGTTAGTGTTGCAACCAAGTCATGATTTTTTAATAGAACTACGTCAAATTACCCCTATTTTCCCATGCCACGCAAAATGACAAGCATCATCTCTTCCTTAAGGTTTTCGGGGTCGATTCCTTCTTGTCGGGGGTACCATATGTAAAGGTAGCGCAGCGTAGAGAGCATGGAATAGATCAGTAGCTCGGGATTAACGCTGCGAAGATGGCCGGAAGCAATACCGGCGTGAACGATCCGGCGAAGCTGCTCCTCGTAGTCGTTGCGGGATGTTTTGTAAACCGACATACTCTTCCCTTCCAGGTACATCCAGTTGTTTTGCAGGGATTCCATGCCTTCCGGGTCGCTGAGGGTGATCTCGATGTGCAACAATATGACCCGCCGAATCTTTTCGAGCGGGTCGGCGGTGGTCGACTGTATATTCCGCATGCCGTCGGTGAAACGATCGGCTACGCCCAGGATGATGTGTTCAAGAATTTCCTGTTTGGACTCAATGTGGTTGTACAAACTGGCGGCCCTGATGCCAATTTCTTCGGCCAACGAACGCATACTCACCGCCGTATAACCTTTCTTGCGAAAAAGAGTGGCGGCGGTAGCGATGATTTCCTTTTTACGGTCGGTCATGTTACGAAGGTAAGGAGGGAGGGTTGGATTAATGTTTTGGACTTCAACTCTGAGGACGAAGGACGATCACCGAAGGTAAAGTAGCAAGGTCTACGGTTTGCCGTTTTTACATGCCTCCGGCGGCTTCTTTTTTACGTTAAGCCAGCGCGTAAGTCCTAGATTTTTTTTGCTTCGTTTTTTGGGGCGATGCCAAAAAATGAAGTCGCCGAAGGCACGCCGTAGGCGCACGCAAGCGCAGCGCCCGCCCTTACCTCAAATCAACGATCCGGCTCAACTTCCCTCCCTGACTCCGCGGAATAGTCATGGGTTCTTTCAGCTCAATATCCATCGAAATACCAATGGAGTTTTTGATTTTGTGCTTCAGTTCGGCTGCTATCGCTGAATGGTCTACGGAAGCACCCGGCACGAGTTCAACTTCCACCGTAACGCTATCCATACTTCTCTTTTTATCGACGATCAGCCGGTAGTTGGCGCTTAGGGAAGCAAGGTCATTGATCACCTCTTCCACCTGTGTGTAGAAAAGGTTGACGCCCCGAATAATCAGCATATCGTCGGACCGCCCTTTGATCGAAGACATCTTGATGTGGGTCCGCCTGGCGTTTGCATCGTAATTAATGGAGCAAATATCGTTGGTCCGGTACCGCAGGATCGGAAGGGCTTCTTTAGTTAAGGTGGTAAACACGAGTACGCCTTCTTCCCCGTAGGGCAATACTTTCCCGCTGTCCTTGTCCACTACTTCGGGGTAAAAGTGGTCTTCCCAAATGTAGCTGCCACTGCCGCGCTCATCAACGTCTTCCTGAGATACGCCCGGTCCAATGATTTCGGATAAACCGTAAATATTGGTCGCTTTGACCCGTAAACCCGTTTCTACTTCTTTTCGAATGGCCTCGGTCCAGGGCTCCGCTCCGAGAATCGCGTATCGGGCTGACAGATCTGCCGTGTCGATTCCTTTGGCGGCAAAGGCCTGAGCCAGGGTCTGGGCGTAGGAAGGCGTACAGCAAATAACTTCGGGCCTGAAATCTTGCAAAATCGTCAATTGGCGTTCGGTCATGCCGCCAGATACGGGAATGACGGCCATACCCAGTTTCGTGGCACCTCCGTGCATGCCCAACCCGCCGGTAAAGAGCCCATAACCGTACGCATTGTGAAGTTTCATTCCCGGCCGGGCACCAGCACAGTATAGCGAGCGGGCCACCACCTCGTCAAACACGTCCAGATCATTTTTCGTATAGCCTACCACGGTGGGTTTTCCCGTCGTTCCACTGGAGGCATGAATACGCAATATCTTATCCATAGGCTTCGCAAAAAGACCGTATGGATAATGGTCGCGTAAATCTGACTTTTGGGTAAACGGGATTTTATGCAGATCGTCTACCGACTGAATATCAGAGGGGTGCAAACCAATGTTGTCGAATTGATTTTGGTAAAAAGGTACATTCTTATAGACGCGATTTACCAAAGTAACCAATCGCTTGTTTTGCAAGGCCCTTAATTGGTCCAGTGGCAAGTTTTCAATGGAGGGATTGTACATGACTTAAAGGTAAGGACCGTAAACACAGCATAGCTGACTTTCATAATCATTGCTACTTTGATAGTCAGAAAAGACCGCTTCGCTGTTAGAAATTAGACACTAGATCGCTTCGCTGTTAGACTGCTACTTTAGCGCGTCACGACAGAACTAGCGCCTAGTATCTTTCATCTGGTGCCATTTTTGACTTCAAAGTAGCAATGAAAGGATCAAGATTCAGCCTGACGCCCAAAAATCGCCATTGAGCACAACCTAATCTGCAGAAACTCCATTTACTTTGCAACAATAGTTGCCTAGGCAACTATTCGTGCGTATATTTTGTCTTCCTCAACCGCTTTTAGTTGCATGCCCCAATGAATAAACTAGTAGTCGACCTCCAAAAACGAGAAACTTTACTAACGGCCTTCCGCTTATTTGCCGAAGCCCGCGCCATGAGTTCGCTCTACGAAGACAATTTCAAATTGGTTTCCAAGTACGTCCATGCGACTTCAAAGGGGCACGAGGCCATTCAGATCGCGACGGGTATCCAGCTTTCCTCCGACGACTACGTTTACCCTTATTACCGCGACGACGCTCTGTTGCTGGGGGTGGGGATGCAGCCTTACGATCTGATGCTTCAATTGCTGGCCAAGCGCGATGACCCCTTCTCTGGGGGGAGAACTTACTATAGTCACCCCAGTCTGCGCGACGACGATAAGCCCAAAATACCTCATCAGTCTTCGGCGACCGGGATGCAGGCCATTCCCGCTACCGGCGCAGCCCTTGGCTTTCAATACCGGGAGCAATTAAATATCAACGCAACGGATGATGCCGTAGTCGTCTGCTCCATCGGCGATGCCGCCATCACCGAGGGTGAAGTTGCGGAGGCTTTCCAGATGGCTGCGTTACGGCAGCTTCCCATTCTTTATCTGGTGCAGGACAATGAGTGGGATATTTCCGCCAGCGCCGATGAAGTCCGCGCCCAGGATGCTTACGAATACATCCAGGGCTTTAAAGGCATCGAGGCCTTTACCATCGACGGATCGAGTTTTGAAACTTGTTACGCCACGGTCGCCAAAGCCCTGCAAATTATTCGGGAAGAACGCCGCCCTGTTCTCATACACGCCAAGGTGCCGCTGCTCAATCACCACACCTCCGGTGTCCGGATGGAATGGTACCGAGACGATCTGGAAGAGGCCCGTAGCCGTGATCCTTACCCCGTTTTCGTGCAGGAGCTGCTGGGTCAGGGAATCGAACAAGACGAGATCGATACCATTGAGCAGGATGCCAAATTAAAGGTACAAGCTGATTTTGACCGTGCCCAACAAGCCGAAGACCCGCGCCCGGAAGATTTACTGACCCACGATTTCGCCCCTTCCCCCGTTGCCGAAGAATCGGGCGACCGCTCGCCGACGGGTGGCCAGGAAGTTGTTATGGTCGACTGCGCTCTCCACGCCGTGGAGGAATTAATGCGTGAGCACCCCGAATGTCTGCTTTATGGTCAGGACGTCGGCCATCGTCTCGGCGGTGTATTCCGGGAAGCGGCTACCCTTGCCCAGAAATTTGGCAACGAACGGGTGTTCAATACACCAATCCAGGAAGCCTTCATCATCGGCTCCACGGCCGGTATGAGCGCCGTTGGACTCAAACCCATTGTGGAAGTACAGTTCGCCGACTATATCTGGCCGGGCCTTAATCAACTTTTCTCCGAAGTGAGTCGCTCTTGCTATCTGTCCAACGGTAAGTGGCCGGTGTCGATGATCCTACGGGTCCCGATCGGTGCTTACGGCAGTGGTGGTCCCTACCACTCTTCTTCCGTTGAATCCGTAGTTACCAACATTCGGGGGGTGAAAATCGCCTATCCCAGCAACGGTGCCGACCTAAAGGGACTGATGAAAGCGGCCTATCTGGACCCCAACCCGGTCGTTATCTTCGAACACAAAGGCCTGTACTGGTCCAAAGTAAAAGGAACTGAAAAGGCCCGCAGTGTTGAGCCGGCGGACGACTACGTATTACCCTTCGGGCAGGCGGGAGTTGTGCGAGAAATTACCCGTAACGATGAGCGGGAAACGCTAAGCATCATCTGCTACGGGATGGGCGTGCACTGGGCCTTGAACGCGACCAAAGGCCTGGAGGAACAAGTTGAGATTATCGATCTCCGTACCCTCTACCCCCTAGATGAGGAAGCCGTTTTCGAGTCCGTCCGTAAAACGAAAAAGTGCCTGGTTATCACGGAGGAGCCGGTTGGCAACTCCTTTGCCCGCAGCCTCAGCGGACTCATTCAGGAAAAGTGTTTCCGCGATCTCGATGCACCGGTGATGACTTTGGGTTCGGTAAATATGCCGGCCATCCCGCTGAATAGTGTGCTGGAACAAAGTATGATCCCTTCGGCGGAAAAAGTGCGGGTGAAGGTGGAGGAGTTACTGGCGTATTAGGGGGTGTGCCTCCGGCGGGCCTATCTACTGCTTAAGAGCTGCTCAAGGCGGTAGCTGCTTTGGCGTGCCGCTTTGACTCTACTTTTTTCTTCAATGGAACTCCGAGGACCGAAGGGACGATCAGCGCAGCAAAAAATGAAGCCGCCGGAGGCACGCTGCAGGCGCATGTGAGCGAAGCGTTACTGGGCCACCTGCAAATCAAGAAACGAAGGCAGGCCGGAACGGCGCACCCAAGTGCAGCGTCAAGCTTTCAAAAAATCATTCAACGTATCATAAAAAGCTTCCTGTTCCGGCAAATCCTCCGGTACCTCCCGTAGTGGCTCCACTTCCCGCAAACTGGCGTGGCACTCGGCCGGTAGCTGCTGATACAGCTCAGTTCCCTTGGTTTTCCAGGCGATCATCTCGTCGCTGACCTGCTTGATGATTCTGGCCGGATTACCTACAACCAGGCTGCGAGCCGGAATCATGGTGTTCGCCTTTACGAAACTCATCGCTCCGATGATGCATTCTTCTCCGATCTCGGCATCATCCATGATCACAGTGTTCATGCCGATCAGGCAGTTGCGGCCGAGGTTGGCTCCGTGAATCACGGCACCGTGACCGACGTGGGCTCCCTCGCTTAGCACGATCGATTTGCCTGGGAACATGTGGACGGTACAATTCTCTTGCACATTCACGCCATCCTTTAACACGATTTGCCCCCAATCTCCGCGAATGGCAGCTCCCGGCCCCACGTAACAATTCTGACCAATAATCACGTTACCCGTAACGGAGGCCAGCGGATGAATAAAGCTACTTTCGTGTACGACGGGGATAAATCCTTTAAATGAATAGACCATGTGCAAATGAGTTTAACGAAGAGAGTAACAACGTTTGTCGCAAGATCATCGGAGTTGAAGTCAGAATAATTGCTACGCTGATTTATCAGGATGGCTAACAAAGTAGCAAAGTCAGTGGTTTCTTTAACCTTGTTGTTATTGTACAGAGATCTATTACCTGACACGAACAATAAAAAAGCGTGATCAAACTACTAGTTGTTGTTCCGCTTCTCTCTCCTTTCTTCCCGTAGCTGGCGCTTTTCTAATCTAAACTCTTCCAGTCGGCCCCGTTGTTTGTAAAATCGGCGACGACCCAACCTGAATTTAGTCTTAGGCTTGCCGTCTTTTCCAGCTTCGTTGACGAGGTAGACCTTCCAGCCGGAATGGGCATAGCCGGTTGGCAACGGTGGATCACTCAATACACCCCGGCCAATGTTGCGGAGAGGAAGGGATATAAGTAAATCGGGGCCGGACACTAAATCGTAGTAGCCCTCCACGAATAATTGTACACCAGTATTTTGGATTTCAAGACGGGGAATATAAACCCGGCCACTATCCAGCTGTAAATCACCCGCCAAAGGTGAGAAGCGAAGGTGCTGGAAGCGTTTTTTCATCTTGGCTTTTTTACCGATGGCTGCCAGGAAGGGAGAGTCGGAAAGTTCCACTCCGTCTAGTTGGAAGCTGATCTGACCCTGAGTATTGGAGGGGAGCAAGCCTTGATCTTCCGGATTAATCCGGCCACGCAGCGAACCGCTGCTGTTGAGTTGCCCGCCCAGCTCGGCTAAATCTGCGGGCAGAATGATCTTCATGGCGTTTAACTCTTCCATCACCCGGCGGAAGTCGATTTTCTCTAACTTCCAGTCGAGGGCGAAAGGGACATTCTCTTGCGCGTCAATACCGTAGTGAGCGTTCAAATTTACCCGCCCTTCACCAAGTGAAAACCCGGCGTCTTCCAGGACGAGCCCAAGTGAATCGTGTAAATGCAAGTGAGCGAAAATATCGGTCATGGCTCTACGTTCGCCTACCAGGAAGGTATCGATCTCCACGAGTAGATCGGGGCGAAAACTTTGGAAAGCACCTGCCGTAGCCGAGGATAGTAATGAAGTATTATCCTCTGACCCGTTAGCAGGAGTAGCTTTGGGATCGAAGGATATCAAGTCGGTAAAATCGGAGAATTGCAGCAACGGGGCTTTCAATTGCGCTGCTACTTTGAAGACCTGATCCTCCGCCGGTAAGAGGAAAGCGGAAAGATCGTCCAGAGAACCGTTTAGCCTGACCTCGTGGCGGGTACTATCGGTCAGAAAGCGAAGATCGAAATCTGTTTGCTTGTCCCTGACGTCTACGGCAAAAGAGCGGATTGGCAAATAAATGCCTCCCGGTCGATACTCCAATCTGCTGCTGTCGATTTGTAGTTGGAGGTCCAGCTCGGCCACCAGCTCGGCCAGATTCGCCGGTAAATTTTCTAAACTTGCCGTCAGTTCAAAATGGCCGCTGCCGAAGAAGAAATCCTCAGAGCCAAAGAGAAAGTTGACGATCCGAGGGTCCCCCCGTAGCTGCAGATCGGTATGCAGGCTATTCGCTACGGGAGCGTAGGTCATATTGCCGGAGAAGAGGCGGTCGCGGCCATCATCGAAAACCAGCTGACCGGCATTGTAACCCGGCACAATGCCCGCCGTATCATCCAGCCGACCCTGGTGAGAGAACTGAATCGTCAGGTCATTGGGCAGTTCGGCTAGTTCTGCCGGCATCCGCAAACCGAAGTAATCCAGTGAAGGTTTCAGGGCATTGAGGTCGAGGTGATCGGCGTGAGCATTGAGCCTGAAGTGAGTATAGCGCTCTTGCCCCAGATCGAGTTTGGCTCCAAAGCGAAGTTCGCTGCCGGCCCAGTCGAAAGTGGTATGCTTCAAGATTAAAGTATCCTTACTAAAATGCAGGCCGGTACTGAAGTCGGTGAGGGTGAAGACGTCGAAGTAAGCCACGGTATCGAAGCGGGCATCGATCTTCGGCCGGAAGGTTTTTCTGAGACCCAGTAAGGTTTTACGCATTGAGGTCTGAGCTGGTGTGATGAGTGTGGTGTCGACTTCTTCCGCCTCAAAATAGCCGCCGTCGCCAAAGAAGGCCAGGTAGTCCGTCCAGTCGATACGGGTCGAGGTCAGAGAAACCTCGGTGGTCAGCGCTTCCCCCGGCTGGTCGATGATCAACGGGGTAAGGTTATCCAGCCTGCCTTTGAGTTTAAAGGCGAATCCAGTAGGCAGTGGCTTGCTGTCAATATGAAAGTTGACGTCCTGTCCACGCTTGTTCAGGTCAATCAGCAGGAAGGGCAGGGTAGCGCCGGCCGGCCGGTAGAAAACGCCTACATCGTATAGCTGTAGCCGGCCGTCTGTTTCGGCCACGAGTTCATCAGGATGGTCCAGTGAAGCGTTTACGTTAATGTCGAGGTCAAAGCGACCGCGCTTGAACAGGAAATCCCGGTTTTTTAATTGGCGGCCCAACTCGGTAGCCGGCCCACTCAGCTGGATTGAGGATTCCAGATTGGTCTTACCCGGCCGGGAAGCCAGTACGGCCTTGGGGGTAGTTACCAGAATCCGGCCATCCAGAAAACCACGCGTGCTGTCCAGCTGAATCCTCAAATCCTTTTTCCCGCCGGCCGTACCTCCTTCGGGCCCGGAGAGGCGATTGATCATCTGTCCACTGGTGAAAACCCTGGTAAAGGGATACTGCAGAATTTTTACTCCACGGTCTACGATCTCAAAATTGATCCGGATCTCTGGATTGCGCGGCTCTTCGGACAGAAAAGTGAGTTCGGCGGAAACGGGAAAGGGCCCATCCACGTGATAATTCGCCAATTTGGCGCGTAGTTGGTCGTGAAGTAGCGGACGCGTTTGCTCGTAGTAGACGCTATCGTTGGCGATGGTCAAATGGGTGGTTCCCGTATTTCGGTCGATAGTAGCGGCAAAATCAAAGGCTTGGTCGCTAACAGTCAGGGTGGTTGGATATAGGAAAATAGAGTCTTTGCCTACCCGCGCGCTTAATTTCCCGTTCAGGGGGCTGTCGCTCAGGTAGGTGCCTTTCTCAGTATTCATGGCGATGCCGGCAGAATAGGCTGCCAGCGTAGACTCTAGCAGTAAGTCGCCATCAGGGGCGGAATTGCCGACGACTTTCAGGGAGTCTAATCGAAAATCGAAGAGTTTGTTCTTTAAAGGATCGCGGTGCAGCACCTCGAGGTCACGGACGTTCAACTCCACTCCCGCCCAATCCAGTTCAGGGGCATAGCTTTGTCCGCTTTCAGTAGTGTCTTTAATGGTAAACAGAGAGCCGAAGTTCAGCCGGCCGGCCGTATCTCTTTCCAAGTGTAGCCGCCCGCCGGTGATCGTTAGTTTTTGTAGCCGGAGTGTGTCGCTTAATAAGGCATCCACGGAGAAATTCAGGCGAATAGAATCCAGTGCTAGTAAGGGCGGAGCGTCGGTGAGTACGGCTGTGTCTCGCAGTATCAGGCTATCCACGGTGAAGGTGAGGCGGGGAAATTCCTCCCACCAAAAGAGGTCCAGCGCACGGTAGTGTACCTCCATTCCCGCAGCTGCGGCGGCCTCCTTAATGACGCGGTCACGGTGCTTGTCTACGTAAAAGTACAGTCCAGTCAGCCCGATGACGAGAAGCAGTAGGAACAGTCCGGTAAGACCGATCAACCAGCGGAGAACTTTGTACACCATGAAGTGGCAGAATGCTAAGGCTGGAACAGAGCGTTGCTAACGGAGGTTCGTTAAGCAATGATCTAATGAAGGAGGGGGCGATTTCTCTAATTCAATCGTAATTCAGTCATTAGGTCATTATCTCATTCGATCGTTATTCACAAGGCCAGACCCAATCGGCCAATTCCATTCGTGGCCCCAGAAAGTTGAAGTGCCACCATTCCGTCCGGATGGTGCCGAAACCGTGTTTGCGCATAGCGGCCTGAAAGAGGGCACGGTTGTCCAGTACTTTCCGGGGAAGGTCGGTTGTAGTGGTATAGGCAGCTTCACCGAAAAAATCATAGCCGGTACCCATATCCAGTTCTTCGCCGGTCTGCAAGTTCACAACGGTCAGGTCGGCGGCGGCTCCCCGGCTGTGCAGGCTGCCTTTGCTGGGGCGGGCCACGTAGCGGGCGTCGGGCAGGATGTCCCACAGCCGTTGCTGGTAAGGGGCGGGGCGATAGCAGTCGAACATTTTCAGTCCGAGCCCCTTGTCGGCCAGTTCGGCCTGTACTTTGAGCAGGGCGGCGGCTACCGACTTGCGGTAGAAACAGCGGCCACAATCATATACTTTCTGCTCCATGAAATTACTGTCCGTAGCGTAGCGAAGGTCCAGGCGGATACCGGTTTCGGCTAGCGTGATCTCCGTCCATTGGCTGGTGTCGTAGTCATAAGATCTCGGCGGCGGAATACTGTCTTGTCGACTTTGCAGACCAGGCTGGTCACTGGTAGCGATGGGGAGGGACTTCAAAGTAGCAGTGTCCCTTGATAACTCGATGCCTCCTGCTTTCGGCCGATCAGCGTCTTTGCAACTGATCAACAGCCAACCAAAAATCAATACTGAGAAAAGATGAACGAAAGGTGAAATTGACATTCAGCAAAGGTATTAAACCGTTTCGATCGACGGAAAGTGAGTGTTTATCTAACTTCAAGTCCTAAGCTGTCCAAAATAAGCTAACTCTGAAACATGAAAAAGTTCCTGTTCTTCTTGTTGCCCGGACTAATTTTCGCCGCCATTTATTTCGGGCGAATATTTTATAAACAATACCAAGAAGACCGGGAACACCAGGAGTGGCTGGCCAATGCCGAAGACACGGCCTCGGAAAACGTGACGGTGCTCAAAGATTCTATCCTGATCGACTACCAGAATGAAAAGCGGACCGTCCATCTTTACCTGCCACCCGGCTACTTTGAAGACAGCATTACTTATCCGGTCATTTACATGCTGGATGGTGACGGAAGTTTCAGCGACCTGGTTAGCCAAGCCCCCGAATGGCAGGTCGACGAGGTAATCGATTCCACCGTAGCCGCGGGCGGCCCCGCTGCTATTGTCATCGGTATCCCCAGCGCGGAAGACCGTGATGCCGAATACACTCCCTGGGTCAACGACGATAATCCTGATGCCCACGGCGAAGCTTTCATTGATTGGCTCGTTAACGATTTTAAACCCTGGGTGGACACCAACTTCCGGACGCAGCCAGCGCGTGCGGCCACCGGTGTCGGCGGTATCTCCCGTAGTGGCATGATGGCCTACTACACAATGATGAGTCATCCGGAAACTTTTGGCATCGGTCTCATTCAATCTCCATCCATGTGGGTCGACGAAGAGCGACTATTGGCCATGGATGATCCAGCGAATGGTTGGGGAGAAGATACCAGGGTCTTTGTTTCCGTTGGCGAGCTGGAAGCACCGATGGTGCCTCAGGCTCAGGGGGTTTACGATAAATTCGCCGCCGCTGGTTTGAGGAAAGATGATCAATTGCGCATGCATGTCTTTGAGGGGCTAGGGCACTGGCACCTCACTTGGCGCAAGTCTTTTAGGATGGCCTATCCGTGGATTGTTGAGGAGGCGAATGACTAAGTGGCCTTAAACTTATCCTGCTGTGGGAAAGATGATTTAGCTGCGGATATTTTTATGAATGTTGGCCGAAGTTTACCACGTGCGCCGGAATCGCTTTTTCGGACTGCGGATAGTGAGCAGGTCGAGGATTAATACGATACGTCAATCCCGAAGGAAACATTAGCAGGGGATAGAGGCCAATAGATTAGAGCTTGTTTGGATTTCAGTTCATAGCAATTCCCAAACAAACTCTTACTTTTAGAAATTTACGAAATGAGCGAAGGAAACTCGTAGGAAGCAGGTCTAACGAGAACATTCAATTCTTTAACGATCAAAATTTCCAGAATGAGAAGTCTGAAGTCCTCCGTTTTGCTCTTTGTTGGAGTAGCGTTCTTGTTTACGTCATGCCGGGATGATGATGATTTCATACCAGTGGATGACGATTCTGTAGATGACGCCATCGACATGGCGGATCAAACCGCTCAACTTATCGTAGAGTGGAGCGACCTGTGGTTAACAACCGACCAGCATACCAATGGAATGAGACCAACCACTATTGCCAGAGCATTGGCCTATATTCATCTGACGGGTTACGAAACTGCGGTACCGTTTATGAACGATCACACCACCAACACGAGCAGGTTCGACGAACTTGATATCGATGTAGATGAGTTGGAAAGTAACGTGAATCTGGATATTGCCTTGAATACAGCCTATGCAATGGCTATAGAACACTTCATGTTCAGCACCACGACTTTTGCCAGAAACGATATTTTTAGATTCAGAGATGAAAAGCTGGAGGAATTATCAGAAGACCTTTCCCAAGATATGATCAGAGACTCTGAACAGTGGGGTAGATACGTGGCACGAAAAGTGATCAGTTTTAGTGAAACCGACGAACAAGCAGAAGAACAAAGCAGAAACCAGACTCCATCGGATTATATAGCTCCGGTTGGCGATGGGTTGTGGGTGGCAGCAGATAACGAGGATGCTTGGTTTCCTTACTGGAGAGAGGTCAGAACCTTCGTAATTCCACCGGAAGAAACAAGCAGCACCGCCTTTAGCTCCCATTTCACCTATAGTACTGAAACATCAAGCGATTATTATATCACAATGACTGATGTTTATGAGACATCTACGGACGCTGCAAATGGAAATGAGGAAGAATTGTGGATCGCCGAGTTTTGGGCCGATGATGTGGAAGGAATTATGATAAGCCCTCCGGGCAGACAATTCTCTATCGCCAATCAATTAATTGTGCAAAATGACATAGGGTACGAAAGCGCTCTGGTGCTTTTCCTGAAGTTAGGCTTTTCGATAAACGACGCTGCAGTATCCGCCTGGGATGATAAATATACCTATAATACGCAACGGCCAAGCGAATACATCACCGAATTTATTGACGAGGGCTTTTCCACCAATTTGTCAAGATTCATAACCACTCCCAATCCGGCTTTTCCAAGTTACCCTTCCGGGCACGCTACTTTCGCCAGTGCCGCCGGAGGCGTATTCATTGATTTTTTTGGAACAGATTATATTGATTTTACCGATAATACCTATCTGGATTTTAACTACATAACTGAGTTTAAAGGAACCCCTCGCAGTTATACTTCCTTTACGGAAATGGCTTACGAAAATGCCTACTCGAGAGTACCCCTGGGAGTACATATTATAGAAGATGCAACGGAAGGTTTACGATTAGGCTACGAAATTTCCGCTGCTGTTAATTCATTTGACCTTAACAATTGAAGTTTGATAGCAGGTCAGGATTTAAGTAGGGAACCACTATAGGACTTGGTGATATTCTATTCTGTCGCCAGCCCGTTATAGCGATGTCGTATCCTATCGACCCGGGCCGGAGGACGCAAGAAGAGGAAACACTGCACTGACCATAACTACCGATGCTGCGGGCGTCTGTCCCGCCCTGGAGCGAGAAGTAGCTCGATTTGCGTGAGGCCATCTCAACTTGTGGCTCGCAAAAAACGCTTTACTTCCTTCGCACTCGTCACCTGCCGCTCGTATTCCGGAAGCCCGGGAATACCCATATAGACTTTTTCATTACGGTGGCGCATCGGGCTTTCCAGACGGGTGAAAGCAGTGGCGTGAAACTCCTGCACACCCGTATAATTAATAATCTCCGCTACGTTTTCTGGCCTAATGCCACAGCCGGGTAGAATGCCAATGCAGCGGTCAGCTCTTTCTACCAGTTGCCGGATCAGTTCTTTTCCTTCCGGAACGGTAGCCGCCTGTCCGGAGGTCAACACGCGATCAATACCCAGTTGGATCAGGGAATCCAGGCTGGAAAATGGATCACGAGCTACGTCAAAGGCCCGGTGAAAAGTGACGGCGAGTGGGCCGGCGAGACTTTTTAAGTCTGCGGTATTTTCGGTGTCGATACTGCCGTCAGGATTCAATAATCCAAAGACCACTCCGGTTACACCGATGGACCGGCAGGCTTCAATGTTTCGAGCCATAGCGTCTAATTCTGCGGCAGAATAAAGGAAATCTCCCCCTCTGGGTCTAATCATGACCATAATGTCTAGGTCCACGGCATCACGGCAAGCCTGGATAGTTCCAAGGCTAGGGGTAATACCCCCTTCTACAAGGGCCGCGCAGAGTTCAATGCGTTGAGCACCGCCGGATTGTGCCGCAACAGCACCGTCTACGCCTTCCAGGCAAACTTCAAAGATCATGCTTATTTATTGTGGCGCTTCAATGACGTAACCGGGTACGAGCATTTCGGCTTGCTTATTCGGTTCTTGCAGGGCATAATCAAAGCCGGACTGAATACAGTATCCGCCACTACGCCCGTCCTTGGCCAGAGCAATGAAGCCGACCTGAATATTCTTCCAATCGGGGTTCTTACTGATGACGCGTTCTACGGCCAGCTTGCAGGCGTCATTGGGGGAGTGGCCCTGCCGCATGAATTCAACGACCAGGAAACAGCCCACGGCGCGAATAACAGCCTCACCCCAACCCGTAGCCGTAGCGCCACCAATCTCATTGTCTACGTAAAGGCCGGCTCCGATGATGGGAGAATCGCCCACTCGCCCGTGGTATTTGAAGGCCGCGCCGCTGGTAGTACAGGCCCCGGCCAGATCACCATTTTTATCCAGGGCCAATAAACCGATGGTATCGTGGTTTTCTACGTTGATCGGGGGGCGATAATCAGGGTTGTTTTTCTTCCAGTTGGTATATTCTTCCCGGGTTTCCGGTAGCAGCAAGTCGATCTCTTCCATGCCCAAGCTCAGGGCAAAATCCTTGGCTCCCTGGCCCACCAGCATGACGTGTGGTGTATCTTCCATGACCCGACGAGCTACGGTGATGGGGTGGAGAATATTCTCCAGAGCGGCTACGCTACCACAGTCGCCCCTGGAGTTCATTATACAGGCATCGAGGGTAACTATACCGTCACGGTCCGGACGCCCACCGAGGCCCACGGACCTACCATCGGGGTCCGCTTCGGTGATTCTAACCCCGGCTTCAACCGCGTCCAGTGCACTGCCGCCATTTTCCAGTACTTCCCAGGCACCGGCATTGGCCGCCAGGCCGTGCCGCCAGGTAGAGATCACTACGGGTTTGTTGGCGGCGAATTTGTCGTTTTTATCTCCTGGTTCTGTGGCCTTGTCTTGGGTGCAAGCGGATAATAGCAGGGCGGCAGCCGGCAGCCCTTGCTTGAGAAAGTGGCGTCTATCGGACAAAATGAAAATAATTTATCCGCAAGTTAATAAAGAAAACCGGCGGCCGAATCGTTTATGATCTGGCCGCCGACTACTTAATTGCGAATAATTATCCGTGAAACCATCGTAGGCGGAGTCTCCGCAGGACCTGCCGAAGGATTGAGCAACACGCCGCTCAGGGTATAGACACCCGCTGGCAGATCGGAAAGATCGATTTGCTGACTCGGTTCGTTAACTCGCCGGCGAGCGACCAGCCTGCCGGATTGGTCGTAGACGGTCAGCAGTAGTGTCTGGAATTTCACTACGTCCAAATCTGGTAAACGGATCAGGAAACGGCCGTCACTGGGGTTGGGGGTAATTTGCCATTCCGGACTGTTCAGTCTGGCGGTACTTTGTGGAGTCGTAATCGTACCGGGATTGACCTGGGCCACCTCTCCTGGGATGACCTTAATGACCGTATCAGTCACAGCCATACAGCCGCTTGAAAATCTGGAGAGCAGTAGTACGGGGTAGGAGCCGACTTCGAAGAAAGTATAGTCTACTTCTTCCTCAAAGAAAGCCTGTCCCTCCACGATCCAGATGTAGTTGGCGTTACTAACAGCGGGGTCAGGAATCAGGGTAATGACTTCACCGGCCGTAGCGAAGCCGTTGCTGTCTAATCCGGTTATGATAATATCCGTATCGGGTACGTCGAGTTGGATGATTTCTACAATGTCGCTGCCGAGTAATACGCCATTGCCGTAGACTTCCACCGTCCAGATACCGTTGTAGTCATCCAGTACATTGGCCCCGATGACGAAATTGCCGTCACTGCTTAAGAATTCTTCGCCGCTGGGGGCGAAAAGGATATAGCTGTCGCCGATACTATCGCCGCTGACGTTGAAAACCAGGTTGTCGCCTTCGCAAATGGTCCGGCCTTTTGCCGCGTTCAGTTCGAAGTTGAAGGAAGGTTCCTCGAAGGATAGTTCGTAAGGCTCTACGATTCTGCAACCATACTGGCCGGTGATGCTTACCGAAAACTGAAGTAAGGAATTGCTGTCGGGGAAAGTATAAGTAAACGACAGCCCCTCGAAATTAAGTCCCAGTTCATTATTGGCCCAACTGGCGTCGGTAATACCCGCCCCGCTGATAGTGACAGTTACTGGTTGACCCGCAATCGGCGTTTCAGGAACGGTGGTAATCGTATAGGCTATCTCCAGGGCTACCCAAATCTGCAGTTGGTAGTCTCCTACGAATTCACCCTCTTTGAAAATAGCAGCTGTCCATACACCGTTGTGGGTCTCGTCGGCGGTGAGGAAGAGGAGATTGTCGTTACCGGCAAGCGTGTCGCCAGCGGGATTAATGTAGTAAATGAAATCACCACCCGTAGCGATCAGCGCAAACTCTTCGCCGTAACAGAGCGTATCGTTAGGAGAAACATAAAAGCCCGGATCCAAATCACCGAAGGGAATGCCTTGACTGAAGCAACGCTCGAAACACACGTCGTTACCAATGCATACCTGGTAGGCAGCACCGGGAATGTAAGGAACTGTGGAAGCCGTGCTGTTAATTATCTCTCCGTTATTATTGATGGTCCAATTATAGGTGAGCTGACACTCATTCCCTTCCAGAATTTCCACGGCCACCTCGAGACCATCCTGACCATTAGGGATCAGGACCAGGCTGCCAACTTCAATTTGTGGCTCGCAGACGGTCTGGACAAACTGGTTTTGACCACCACCGCCACCGGCCCAACTGCCGGATTTTCGGTCGGCGGTAGTTTCAATGTAGATGCCGTAGTTCGCTTCCGTGCAGTCCGTGATTGGTTCATCCACGGTGGTGATGATCCATTCAAAGATCCGATCAGCACATATATTACCGCCGTCACCCCAGTTATTGCCCGGATCACTGTCATTGGGAACTCCTCCGCAGTCAATGCCCTGGTTGCCTTCAAAGACCATGCCGCCCTGGAGGGTAAGTCCGGAGAAGCAACTGACCCAAGGGTTTTCTTCGTAATACCAGAATCCGGCCCCTGAGCAACTGTTTACGAAGTCAGGGTACTGGATGGAAGTACTATCGAAACCCGAACCTAGTTGCACGATGAACACCCCGTGAATCCAATCGACACTGACCGATTGGAAATTGTCGACGAAGAGGGAGACGGTTACCTCGGTGTTGGGCGGGTAAATACCATCTGCGGGGATCGGAGGGTCATAGGTTACTTGCCCTACGAAGCAGTTGTCACAGGGCTGTTCGAATTGAGCGAATATTGTGACGGAAGTTGTCAATAAAAGCAGTACACAGAAGGACGTACGACGTAGAAATCTTGACATCTCAGAGAAGTTAAGGGTGAGTGTAGAAGGGTGTGAAAAGGGATAACCTGCTTCAAGATAACTAATTTCACGGGGCCATGCGTGAGGGTGATAGGGTCAGCAAACAACAATTACAGCTTTTCCAGGCGATCCTGAATTTTATGGCTAGCAACGTAGCAATGCCCTCATTAGGACAGAAGGGAGAAGGAGGGGGCACCAAAGTTGTACCGGGTAGAATAATTAGAAAGCTTATTTTGACTTCGATCCTTTCAGCTTCAATCCTCCGTCCTCCAATCCTTCGTACCTTTGTGGTCGACAATAACTCGGGCTACCCGAAAACATTGCTACTTTGAAGTCAACAAAAAACGCCAAAATCGACGTTCGCCAGCTGAGCCTGGAGCAACTCACTGAGTATTTCCTCGGCATGGGCGAGAAGAAGTTCCGGGCCAAGCAGGTTTACGAGTGGCTGTGGAAAAAGGGTGCCCGCTCCTTCGCCGCCATGACGAATTTGAGCAAGGACCTGCGCACGAAGTTGGAAGCGGAATTCGACTTTCCGGTGATGAGCCTGGACCTGACCCAACGGAGCAACGACGGTACCATCAAAAGCCGTTTCCGTTTGCACGACGGGCCGTTGATCGAGGCCGTACTGATTCCCGTGCCGGAGAAGGATCGCTATACTGTCTGCGTGAGTAGCCAGGTGGGCTGTAGCCTGGCCTGTACTTTCTGTGCCACCGGCCGGATGGACCGCGTCCGCAATCTGACTGCCGGTGAGATTTACGACCAGGTTTTTCTGGTGAACGAACAGTGTCTGGAAGCCTACGATCACCCGCTGACCAACGTAGTGTATATGGGGATGGGCGAGCCGCTGCTGGCTTACAAGCCCGTACTGGAAAGCATCGTGAAGCTGACCCACCATACCGGCCTGGATATGGCCCCGCGCCGCCTCACGGTTTCCACGGCAGGTATCGCCAAGATGATTAAAAAACTGGCGGACGATAATCCGAAAGTCAATCTGGCCCTGAGCCTGCACGCCGCCGACGATACCAAGCGCAATGAGATCATGCCCATCAACGAATCCAATAAACTGGAGGTACTGATGGACGCCCTGGCTTATTATTACGCGGCCAGCAAAAAGAGGATCAGTTACGAATACATCACCTTCCAGAATTTCAATGATAGCCTGGAAGATGCTGAGCAACTCTACCAACTCTGTCGCCGCTTCCCCGTTATGGTGAACATCATCGAATACAACCCCATCGATAACGCTCCTTTCCTTAAGAGCGCCGAGCACCGCATCGACGACTTCGCCACCTACCTGCGGGATCGGGGCGTAATGGTCACCGTGAGGCGGAGCCGGGGGAAGGATATTGACGCGGCTTGCGGGCAACTGGCGAATAAGTAGACGCGCGGCTTCGTCTCGCTCATGGACAGCCTTTCTGACTGCCTGCAAGGATTAAGTGACTGTATTAAAGTATTTCAGAGAGCCACATCCATTCACCGACGTAGAATTTGTCATGAGAGGGACTATAGATTATATAGACTTGATGCATAAACGAAAAAAGCCGAGCACACAAATGTACTCGGCTTAGCGCCTCAACAAGGACTCGAACCTTGGACCTACGGATTAATCCCGGTGTACACCGGGACCGCTCTAACCAACTGAGCTATTGAATTTATTCATCAGCCATTGAGCTAATGCGCTGTCGTTGACGATTCGTTTGACATATGTTTTGCTTTTCTGCCTCTTGATGTAGTTCTCGAGTTTTCTGGCAGCTGAGTAATCGTCTACGATTAGAACCTTAGCCAAAACCCAAGGTCGGTACGGTTTGGTATA
>PDLQ01000029.1 GCA_002591745.1 Lewinellaceae bacterium SD302 | reverse complement strand
GAACATCACGCGCGCCGAGCTCGGTGCTACCGGTGTACTTACTTACACCCTGGTTGCCGGTGACTTCACCGCTACCAAGAAAATGGTGGTTGTTAAGTAAGCACTAAAATACTGATTCAACGGACTCGATCTGATCGTGACCGTACAGCAAACTCCCCGTCGAATGCAATATTCGGCGGGGAGTTTTTTTGTTTTGATAACGACTTTCGCCCGTTCGGGGAAGCAGCCGAAAAAAAATAACTAACTTAGCGCAACTTTATATCCCAACCCGAGCAGTGCTTTGCTGCCGCGTAATCCCATGATGATGAACAAACTGTCGCATACCCGCGGGCTGCTATTCTTTGCCCTGTCGTTTTGTTTACTGTGTAGCGGATCGCTTTCCGCCCAGGACGACGTCCGCTTCTACGTCGAGAACGTAGAATCCACAATTGATGAAGATATTGCCTTGAACGTTAGAGTGGAAAACTTTAGCGATATCGGTGGCGTGCAGTTCAGCCTGGAATGGGACGCTGACGATCTCGAATTTAATGGACTGACAAACCTGGCGCTGGGTGCCAGCGAGCAATCCAGTTTCAATTTGTCTCAAGTGAGTGAAGGTCGTCTTGGTTACCTTCACTTCGATATGAGTCTGAGCGGCTATAACCTGGAAGACGGAGACATCTTATTTACCTTGATTCTGGATGTGGAAGGGCCGAATAACAGTATTTTTGATGTCAACTTTTCCAGTACTCCGGTAGGTCAGGTTGTAGCGAATACGGATAATAATAGTTTGCCGGCCGACTACGATGACGGAACCGTTACTGTTGGTACGCCTAGCAAAGTAGCAGTGTTAACTACAGAGGACTTGCGCTTCGTCGCTTCCCCCAACCCATTCCAAGATAAAACAACCCTTCGGATCACGGAGTTGGGCACTGGTCTGGCAACGCTGAAGGCGTATAGTACTACGGGCAAAGAAATCTTTGTACGCACCATTGAGCTGACCGGCCGCGAGCAATTCGTATCCGTGGGAGCTGATGAGCTGCCGACCGCCGGAGTGTATATATTTAAGATTGAGACCAACGGCGGAATTTTCAGCCGGAAGGTTATTTTTCGGGGTAACGGCCGCTAGTTTTTCCCGTTACCGCCTAAGCCCAGATTGTCATAATTCCCAAAAATGTTGATTTTAAGATGAAAGGATTCTACTCCCTGCTGGTGGGGGCTTTGCTGCTATTCAGCACGGCACTGACCGCGCAAACACCGCTCAGCGTTTCGCTGGAAAGCGCCTCCGCCTCCGTCGGCCAGCAAGTCTGCCTGGACGTGACCGGCGATGACTTCGACGACGTCGGAGGTTTTCAATTCAGTATCAATTACGACCCCGTTGTACTGGAATGGATTTCCGGGATGGGCCAAACCTTGGTTGGTCAGCCGGTTTTTATCATTCACAATGATCCGGGCGACGTACGCGTGACCTGGAACACCTTTAGTGCTAGTGGCATTGTAGAAAACGATCCTTTTCTAATCGCTGAGATTTGTTTCACGGTGCTGCAGGAAGTGGAAACCGACGTGGTATTCTCCAATGATCCGTTACCGATAGAGTTTTCTGAGATCAACGGAGCCAGCATCCCGGATTTTGAGACCAATAATGGAGTTGTAAACGAGGGCATCGGTGGAGGAAACCCCACCTGTGATGACGGTATCCAAAACGGTAACGAAACCGGCGTTGATTGTGGTGGCCCCGATTGTGCTCCCTGTATGGTGATGCCCACCTGTAATGACGGTATCCAAAACGGCAGTGAAACAGGTGTCGATTGTGGTGGCCCTGACTGCGCTCCCTGCGATCCGGTAAACGAAGATGATCTGATCTTCTCTATGAGTTCGACCAGTGGAAACGTAGGAGACGAAGTCTGCCTGGATATTATCACCCAGAACTTTAATGGGATCGGCGGTTTTCAATACACCATTAATTATGACCCGACCGTACTGGAATTTACCCAAGCGTCTAATCAGGTCTTCTTCGACCTTAGCGTGGTACAGCCCGGGGCCAACCCCGGGGAGATACGGGTGAGCTGGAATTACTTTCAACCAGACGAGATCGGAGAAACCCTTCCCGATAATACCCTCATGTTTACCATTTGTTTCACCGTATTGCAAAATACGGGAACCAACGTAGTCTTTAGTGGTAACCCGATCGGGATCGAAGGCTTCGATGCTGCCGGTAATGAACTGAATGTAATTCTCAATCCCGGTACCGTCAACGGCGGCGGTGTATCAACCTGTGATGACAATATCCAGAATGGGAACGAAACCGGCGTAGACTGTGGTGGTCCCGATTGTGCTCCTTGCATGGTTATGCCAAGTTGTAATGACGGAATCCAGAATCAGGGAGAAACCGGCATCGACTGTGGCGGCCCGAATTGTGCTCCTTGTCAGATGAGCGAAAACTGTGGAGAAGGTTCCAGTAACCTTACATTCTGTGTAGAAAACGTATGCGTTGATCCGGTAGCCGGAGAAACGGCTTGCGTTAGCATAAACACGACCAACTTTACCGATGTGGCCGGCTTCGAGTTTCGGGTAAACTATGCGGCGGGGAACCTGGAGTACACCAGCTACACTGCGAACTCTGCGTTATTAAGTGCCGAGCAGGTAGCCAGTAACAACGATGGTCAATTAGTCGTAACCTGGACAGACCCGACCGTCGAGTTTCAGGGAGTTAGTCTCCCGCCGGAGGCGGAACTGTTCGAGTTTTGCTTCGTTACCGAAAACACAGCTAGCACGACGATCAATCTTTCATTGGTAACTGCGGGCACCGTAACGGGAGCAAACATCAGTCCCATCGACCTGACCACCGGTAGCGTAAATGCCCCGGCTTGTTTTGGGGGCAGTAGCTGTACTGACGGTATCCAGAATGGTAGCGAAACTGGCATCGACTGTGGTGGGCCGGATTGCGCCCCTTGTATGACTCAGACAATGTGTGAGGTGAACGGTAGTGACCTGACCATTTGTATCGAGGATGTCTGTGACGCTGAGGTAGGTGACCAGGTTTGTCTTGATTTTGACGTGACCAACTTTACTCTGATCACCGGTTTCCAGTTTAACATCACTTACCCGGCTGCGAATCTGGAATTTGATTCGGACGCCAGTAGTTCCAACAGTAACCTGCTGAGTCCGGTGAGCCTGAACAGTTCAAGCGACGGTACAATTACCGCGTTATGGTTCGACCCTGATCCTAATTTCAACGGACAGACCATCCCCGGAACGGAGCCACTGGTCAACATTTGTTTCACCGTACAAAGCACTGCTACTTCGCTAGTCACGATGGAGGAAACCAGCTTTAACGATGCCGGTGGAGATGTACCATTGACCCTTTTCGACGGCAGTATTAACGGCCCGGGTTGTGGTGGCGTAACGTCCAACTGTTTCGACGGTATTCAAAACGGAAACGAAACCGGGGTAGACTGTGGTGGACCTGACTGTCAGCCCTGTATGACCGAACCCGAATGTGAGGTAAACGGTAGTGACCTGACCATCTGTATCGAGGATGTGTGTGATGCTGAGGTAGGTGATCAGGTTTGTCTTGATTTTGACGTGACCAACTTCACTCTGATCACCGGTTTCCAGTTCAACATCACTTACCCGGCTGCGAATCTGGAATTCGATTCGGACGCCAGTAGTTCTAACAGCAACCTGCTGAGTCCGGTGAGCCTGAACAGTTCAAGCGACGGTACAATTACCGCGTTATGGTTCGACCCTGATCCTAATTTCAACGGACAGACCATCCCCGGAACGGAGCCACTGGTCAACATTTGCTTCACCGTGCAAAGCACTGCTACTTCGCTAGTCACGATGGAGGAAACCAGCTTTAACGATGCCGGTGGAGATGTACCATTGACCCTTTTCGACGGCAGTATTAACGGCCCGGGCTGTGGTGGCGTAACGCCCAACTGTTTCGACGGCATTCAAAATGGTAATGAAACCGGGGTAGACTGTGGTGGACCGGACTGTCAGCCCTGTATGACCGAACCCGAATGTGAGGTAAACGGTAGTGACCTGACCATTTGTATCGAGGATGTCTGTGATGCTGAGGTAGGTGACCAGGTTTGTCTTGATTTTGACGTGACCAACTTCACTCTGATCACCGGTTTCCAGTTCAACATCACTTACCCGGCTGCGAATCTGGAATTTGATTCGGACGCCAGTAGTTCTAACAGCAATCTGCTGAGTCCGGTGAGCCTGAACAGTTCAAGCGACGGTACAATTACCGCGCTATGGTTCGACCCTGATCCTAATTTCAACGGACAGACCATCCCCGGAACGGAGCCACTGGTCAACATTTGTTTCACCGTACAAAGCACTGCTACTTCGCTAGTCACGATGGAGGAAACCAGCTTTAATGATGCCGGTGGAGATGTACCATTGACCCTTTTCGACGGCAGTATTAACGGCCCGGGCTGTGGTGGAGTGACCCCGAACTGTTTCGACGGCATTCAAAACGGTAATGAAACCGGGGTAGACTGTGGCGGACCGGATTGTGTCCCCTGTGCTACTTGCAATGACGGCATTCAAAACGGTAATGAAACCGGGGTAGACTGTGGCGGACCGGATTGCCAGCCATGTATGACCGAGCCTATGTGTGAGGTGAACGGCGATGAACTGACTCTTTGTATTGAGGAAGTCTGTGGAGACGTGGGCGATATTGTCTGTCTGGATTTTGACGTGACCAACTTTACGCTCATTACCGGATTTCAATTTGACATTATTTACCCGGCTGCCAACCTGGAATTTGTTCCCGGACAGAGTAGTTCCAATAGTAACTTGCTGAGCCCGGTTAGTTTCAATAGTTCCACCGATGGTGAAATCACGAGTCTCTGGTTTGATCCCAATCCCCTCTTCGAAGGGCAGACCATTCCGGGAACCGAAGCATTGGTAACCATCTGCTTCGAGATCGAAACTGCCGCCAGCTCTACCATTACGATTGTTGATGAAAGTTTCAACGATGAGGGAGGTGATGTGCCACTTACGCTTTTCGAGGGTAGTGTTAACGGCCCCGGCTGTGGTACCCAACCTGAATGTAATTTCAACGGGGTAATGGATGGTTTGGAAACCGGCGTCGACTGTGGTGGTCCGCTGTGCCCACCATGTACGAGCGGCCAGGAAGACCTGACCCTGAACGTCAGTAGTGCCAGCGTGAACGTAGGTGATCAGGCTTGTCTGGACGTTACCGTAGAGAACTTCACTAACATGCGGGTGCTGGACCTGACGTTGAATTTCAACTCCACTAATCTGCAGGTCGCTAGCATCATTACGACCAATCAACTGCCCGGACTGGATATCAATGATTTCACCATTGACCAGGCTGGAGGTACGATCAATCTTAACTGGACCGGTAATGTGGGTGCGGCCCTGGCTGACGGTACAATATTATTCACCGTCTGCTACAACACGCTGACCGAAGCCGTAACCAATGTACAGTTTGACGGCGGTTCCTCCGGCCTTGACGGCGACGGCAACCAGGTAACCCTGTTGCTGAATAACGGTACGGTGACGGCGGTGAATAATTTTGAAAACCTGACCTTCGTAATGGCCAGTGGAAGTGGTCCGGAGGGTAGCCAGGTCTGTCTGGATATTCTTGCCTACAACTTTACGGATGTAACCGCTTTCTCCTTCACGATCAATTACGATCCGCTCATTTTAAGTTTCGATGAAATCGTCTCCAACCCGGATTTCCCACCCGGAGGAGGTTTTACCTTCAACGAGGTAAGCCCGGGAGAAGTAACCGTACTTTGGCAGTACCTGCCGCCGGACTTCAACGGAATCACGGCAGACGACGGTGATTCACCGGGAGAAGTATGCTTCACGGTTATTGAAGCCTGTGAAACGGAGGTCGAGTTCACCGATTCGGGAACCGACATCACGGCTACCGATAACAACGGTATGACGCTGGACGTAGACACCGTTGACGGCTTCGTTAACGCCGGTACCCCTTGCGACGGCGGCATGAACCCGGATAACCTGATCATCGACATCACCAACGCAAACGGGCTGGCTGGCGAGGAAGTCTGCGTAGATTTCATCGTTACCAACTTCACCGGATTGGACGAACTGAGCTTCACGATCAACTACGAGAATGAGAATGTATCTTTTTCCGGTGTAGAGAACTTCGGCCTGGGCTCCATTGCTCCGTCTAATTTCACCGTTGGTCCGTTGGGTACCATCACTTTCGAATGGGAAAGCCCCAGTGACCTCGGTCAGACGATCGCATCCGGAGGTACGTTATTCAGCCTGTGCTTTACGGTTAACGAGGTGACACCAACCCCGGTTAACTTCGCAGCCACGCCGGTACCGATTCAGGCCAGAAACGCTGCTGGCTCCAATGTGGGTGTGGTACCATCGAACGGAATGATTAATGCTAATGCCCCTACGGGTGATGACCTGACGCTGGTGATGTGCTGTATCGACGGAGAAGTCGGTGATATCGTAGAGGTGCCAATCAAGGTGTACAACTTTGACGGCGTAACTGGTTTCCAATTTGGCGTCAGCTACGATCCAGCATCTCTGGACTTCCTGGGAGCGACGGACGAAGAGGCTTTACCTTTCATCTTTACAAGCAACCCGAACCCTGGTGATATCCGGGTTTCCTGGACTGAAAGTGGTGGTGGTTGTGTAGACCTCGTCGATGGCACCATCCTTATGGTCCTGGAATTTGAAATTTTAAGCCTGGATGCCGCTACGGTAGCCTTCAGTAGCTCTCCTTTTCCGATTGAGGTACTCAGTTGCGACAATCAATTGATCGATACTGAGGTTGTTAACTGTGCCATTAATGGCGACGGAATGCCTACCGTCGTAGACATTATTATAACACAACCCACCTGTCACGACGATACCGATGGAAGCATTGAACTAGTTGTGACCGGACCAACCAACCTGTCTTACAACTGGAATCCGAACCCTAATGGTGATACCGGCCCTACTCTTACCGGCGTAGGCCCCGGAACCTATACTTTTCAGGTAGTCAATAATGATACCGGCGAATCCACTATGGGATCCGCGACAATTCCGGCGGGAGATGAACTCTTCGTTAACACCGTAGCCGTAGAGGATATCACTTGTACCGACGAGGAAGACGGCTCCATCCAAATCAACCCCAACGGTGGAATCGGAACGAATTACACCATTGACTGGAGTGGTAACCTGCAAGACAACGTACTCCAACAACTCGGTCTCGACGCCGGCACCTACGGGGTTACCGTCATCGACGAAAACGGTTGTGAGGTTTCCGAATCCTATACCATCAACGAACCTCCGCCATTGACCTTCATCGGGTCAGTGACGGACATTGGTGATACTCCAGGTGCCATCAACATCAATATCACTAGCCCGGGAACTCCCGGATCCGGCTACAACTTCAGTTGGACCGGCCCGGAAGCCTTCACTGCCAATACCCAAAACCTTAGCGGTCTGACGGTACCGGGCACCTATTGCCTGGTAATGTTGGATGGCAACGGTTGTCCGGCCAGCCAATGCTTTACGGTGGAGGAGTCACTCAACGGTTTTGTCCAGGTCACCCAGGCTTGTTTCGGTGAACTCGGCTCGATCGACCTCACGGTATCGGGTGGCGAAATGAACGATTACACCTTCAATTGGAGCGGTCCCGGTGGCTTCATGGCGGACACCGAAGATATCGACGGATTGCAGCCAGGTAATTACAGCGTTACGGTGACCAGCGGCGGTAACATGATCGTGATCGGTGCCACCCTGGAAGCAGCTATTGCCATTACCTCCTCGGCAGCCGTTACGCCGGCTACTGATGGAAATAACGGTGAAATCGATCTGACTCCGGCCGGTGGCCAACCACCCTACAGCTATTTATGGAGTAACGACGAAACCACCCAGGACCTGACGAATTTGGAAGCGGGTGAGTACTGTGTAACCATAACGGATAGCCAGGGTTGTGAGAACTCCGACAGTTGCTACGTCGTGGAGGATGACGTGATTGTGGATTTGCCGGTTTTGGTTAGCATAGAAGCAGTGCCCACTAATTGTTCTGATAGCGATGACGGCCAGGCGACGATCGTACTGATGGGTGGTCAGGGACCTTATATGGCCACGACCATGCCGGGAGGAATCAGCGCAACTTCGGTCAACGATTCTATCGTTTTCACCGACTTGGCCCCCGGAAATTATACTTTCGACGTAAACGACAACCTGGGTAATCCGGTTCTGCCACCCCCCACGGTGACCGTGACCGCCCCCACTGCCATCACCCTGGATATGATCTCCCTGGTTTCTGACGCCGATGATGGCGCCTGTGCCGGTAGCATCACGATCATGCCAGTCGGTGGAACCGGCTCTTATGATTATGAGTGGAATATTATCGGCGTAGACGGTCCTCAGATCAGCGGACTTTGCGCCGGCGAATACGCCGTTATCCTGACGGACGAAAATGCTTGTGTATTTGAATTCGGTCCGTTTACTATTGAACAGATTACCGCCAGCGGAGAAACCACCGATGTGGCTTGTGAGGGCGACGAAAGTGGTTCGATCGATCTGACCGTCGACGGCGGAGCAGAACCGTTCACCTTCGCCTGGCGACTAATGGGTAGCTCCACGGTATTTGCCACCTCCGAAGATGTGGAAGATTTGGCCGCAGGCGTTTACGAGGTGACCATCACCGACGAAACCGGAGCTAGCCTGACGGAACAATTCACCATAGGCACATCTCTGGGCTTCAGCTTTAGCGCTACGGTAACCTCCAACTTCAACGGCAGCCAGGTTTCCTGTTCTGGTGCAGCCGATGGTTCCGCCCGCGTGGATGTGAGTGGACTGGGCAACTTCAGCTACGAGTGGTTCGATGCAGACGGCAATCTGGTTGGCGTCGATAGCGTGATCAGCGGCCTGGAAGCCGGTACCTACAGCTACATGATCCTCAGTGACGATGGTTGTGAGGATGGCGGAGAAGTTGTGATTACCGAACCTACACGACTCGACGTAGTGGCGAACGTAGTTAGCGTAAGCTGTTTCAACGAAAGAGACGGGGTCATTAGCCTCGATGTCAGTGGCGGTACGGTAGCCGGCAATTATTCCTACGAATGGAGCAATGGTGGTTCGCTTTCACAGATTCAGTTCTTGCTGGAGGGAGACTACTCGGTTGTAGTGACCGACGATAACGGCTGTAGCATCCAGCGTACCTACGAAGTTGAAGGACCACCGGAATTGGTAGCGACCGTAGAATCGACCGATGCAAATGACGGCTGTAATGGCACGGTAACCGTAATACCACTGACTACTGGTGCGGCCAATTTCAACTACCGTTGGCTGCAACTGCCGGATCAGGGTAATAACCCCGTAGCCCAGAATCTGTGCCCCGGTGATTACATTATCGAGGTATTTGATGAAAACCGTTGTCAGACCATTACCGTAACGGCTACGGTGCGCGATCGTCGTTTCCCCTGCCTGAGTGAACGCAACGTCATTACCCCGAACGGAGACGGACTGAACGAAAGCTTCATCCTCTTCTGTACCGACGGCGGCGAAGTGACCAGCAATACGCTGGAGATATACAACCGCTGGGGCCAGTTGGTCTACCAGGTCAACGACTACAACTGTAGCACCGACGGCGGCCTGAACTGCTTTGAAGGGCGCACGAACGGTGGAGACATTCTTCCCGCCGGCCCTTACTACTACGTACTGGACTATACCAACCCGATCGGCGAAGTCCAGCAGAAACGAGGCTCTCTAACGATCGTTCTCGAATAATTTGCCACCGTTGCCTACTGCTTTTGGCAGTAGGCAACGGTGATTTTTATCCCAAAAACGTGTTTATAATCATCCCACGATGAAAAAAAATCTACAACTACTGGCTCTGATACTCATCAGCGGCGGGCTATTCGCCCAGGATGAAGCCATTTTTAACCACTATATCCAAACCCCGGTGATCGTAAACCCTGCGGCCGCTGGTTTCAACAACGAATACCAGTTGCAGGCCAACGCCCGTGCCTCCTGGTCCGGTTTCGAGGATTCACCAAAGACCCTGGCCATTCGTGCCAATAGCCCGATTGGCGATCGCTTCGGGCTGGCGGGGACTATCTTCACCGAATCCGCCGCTCAGCAGAACCGACTGAAAGGACAATTGGACGTGGCCTTCCGTTTTCCCATTGGTAAGGAAATAAAGGGAGTAGCCCCGGCAACCTTAGCTTTCGGGTTTTTTACTCAGTTCGAACGCATCTCCATTGATAACAGTATTCTGGATAACCCGCTGATCGATCAGGGGGACGAGGTACTGATGGGTTACATCGATGGTGAAAATTTCTTCGATGCCGGGATCGGTTTTTACGGTACTTTCTACGAAAATACCTTCGGTGGCATTACCGTCAACAATCTGGTGAGTAACCGTTTGAATAATATTTCCGGCGGAACTACGGAAACCAACTTTAACTATACCCTGCTGTTGGGGCACACCTTCCGGGTTGGCGATGCGGATGTAAAACTGACCCCCAGCGTGATGCTGCGAAGTGTACAGGATGCGCCACAGTTAATTGACTTTAATTTACAAGCCGGTTTTCTGGACGATCACTTGCTGACCGGCCTTTCCTACCGTAATCTGCGGGCGATGGGTTTGTTGCTGGGTACCCGGTTGGAAAGTTTTCGGATTTATTACTCCTACGATCTCTCTTTTGCAGAATTCCAGAGTTATAGCAACGGCTCCCACGAAGTTACTGTAGGACTTAGCATCAACCGGGCAGACCTGCAAGCCCGTCGTAAGGCCAAGGCCGCCGAAGCCCGTCAGAGCCGAAGAAGATAAGTTAAAAAGTCCTGAGTATTAGGAATTAGTACTATCTTGTGATCGAAAGAAGAGCTTTGAGAGAATTTGATCTCCCAAGAAATTGAAATGCGCGATGATTTTTTCGCGTGCTATCCACATACCAAGATTTGCATTACCGAAACGCCTTCCGCTTTGGCGGAAGCGCTTTCGGCTAATTCTCAAGATCTTAAATCGGTTTTTGGGATGGCCTCCCTTCTTCATTTTATGGAAGGGGGGTTTTTTAATGCACAACTACGAAGGGAAGGCCACCGGCCTTCCCTTCGTAGTTTTAGATAGCACTGAGGCCTCCATCCATACCAATGACCTGGCCAGTCATATAGGCAGCATCCCGACCCAAGAGGAAGGCTGCCATTTTTGCAATTTCTGTTGCTGAAGCGACCCTTTTGAGCGGATGGCGTTCTGCACTGGCCTGGCGCTTGTCCTCATTGGCCAGCAGTCGTTCGGCCAGCGGCGTATCCGTGAGCGACGGGGCAATGGCGTTTACCCTGATCTTAGGTGCGTATTCGGCGGCCAGGGAACGAGTTAGTCCTTCCAAGCCCCCTTTGGCGGCCGCTACGGCAGCGTGGAATGACATTCCACGTTGAACGGCTACGGTGGAGAAGGTGACGATAGAAGCCTGGCCGCTCTTCTTAAGTGAGCGTTCCGCCGCCTGAATGCAACGGACAGCCCCGATGACATTTAATTCAAAGGCATCACGAAAAGCATCCGGTTTCAGACTGCGGAAAGACCGCAGGTCGATGCTGCCCGGGCAGTAGGCTAGCCCGTCCAGTTGATCAGGGAGTGCTGTTTTGGGCAAATCGTTGTCGCTGGTAACGTCTACGGAAGTGAAGTTCACCTCAGCCGGAAGGTCTCGTTGTTCCCGCGACCAGACCCACAGGTCGTTTCCATCTGCCAGTAACAGGTCTACCAGGGACCGGCCAATACCGGAACTGCCGCCTACAATGAGATAATTTGCCATGTTAATGCTATTCGAAAGTTCTTGATGATGTACGAGGGCACAACGGGGAGTTGTGGGAATGGTTTAAGTGCAGCAGCTCAATTGAATTTGGAGTGAGAACAAACTTCTGGTAGGATCTGCTCGTTACGGGAGATAGCAACTAAATACTACGAAATGGCTCTCTTTTGCGTACTCATTATTGCCGTAGCCGCTGGAATTCTATTTACTCCGGGGCGACAATTCAAATAGCCGAAGCTTAATGCGTCTAATTCTTTTATTTCTACTATTTGCTTTATTTGGTTGTGGGGTCTCGGTTCCACTTGCCACTAATTACGATCCTGCGCTGCAACCCCCGGCCCCGGATTACGGTCAGGATATTTACTGGGCGGCATTACCAACAAAAGATGATCAGGCAGATATGACGCCTGATGGATTGGATGACCGTCAGTCGGCTACCATCGCAGATGTTTTTTACGTCCACCCGACGATCTACATGGATACCCGAAAGGGAAACGATAAGTGGAATGCCAATCTGGGGGATGAAAAACTTAATGAAAACGTAGACGATTCTGCCATCAAGAATCAGGCGAGTATTTTCAACGCGGCCGGCCGGGTTTATGCACCCCGTTACCGCCAGGCCCACCTGAATGTCTTTCGCCAGCGTGGGTCAGAAGTAGCAGAAGGTGCCCTGGACCTGGCTTATGGGGATGTTCTAGCTGCTTTCGATTATTACCTCCAAAATTATAATGACGGCAGACCGATCATCATTGCCAGCCACAGCCAGGGTACGGTACACTGTGCCCGTTTGCTGAAAGATCGCTTTCTGGATAATGATTCGCTGCGCGGCCAACTGGTTGCTGCTTACCTGATCGGGATGCCCGTGCCGGCGGATATATTTTCGCGCATTCCGGTCTGTGAAGAAGCCGACCAGACGGGGTGCTTCGTAAGTTGGCGAACTTTCCGCAATGATTACGTGCCGAAGCGGGAAGAGCAAGTGGAAGTGGCCGTGGTCAATCCGCTCAATTGGTCGACGGAAAAGGAGGTTTACGTGCCAGCCAGCGCGAATAAAGGAGGCGTCCTTTACAATTTCAATAAAATCTTGCCGGAATTAGTGGATGCCGAAATTCGGGGAAACCTGCTGTACGTGAAGAAGCCCAAGTTCTTCGGAGATATTTTCTTTACACGTAAAAACTACCACATCGGCGACCTCAATCTGTTTTGGGTAAACGTGCGGGAAAATGCGGTGGAGCGGGTGGAAGCTTGGCGAGTCGGGGCCCAATAGGCATTGCTACTTTGTCAGGCCAAAAAATAAGACATAATTGATAGGAAATAGACGCCATGTTAGGGTGTTCAATAAGGAAAGTATCTATTTTTTATGCTCTAACAGTGATGACCCAGGAACGATCTATTCTCTTCTTCTGTCTTCAAAGTAGCAAAGTGGATAAAGCACTCTATGAACACGAGAGGCAGCGTTCATTCCCCCGAATTCGTACGAATAGGGAAGGCCCGTTAGATCAAATACCAATCTTGCCACGCATGAAAAATTTTATCCTTTTCCTTGGGTTATTTATTTTCTGTGGCTGTGTGGAAGAATTACGGGAAATACCCGATGAAACGATCGGTATGGCCCCGATTTATGCCGTAGCTGAGGCGTGGGACGAAATTGTGGCTACCGAGCCGCGGGCCATCGAACAGCTCGGCAAAATCTATTATAAAGATCCTTATATCTACGCTACTGAACGGGGGGAGGGTATCCATGTGGTGGACAACAGTAATCCGGAGAACCCGACGCGGGTGGCTTTTTTACAAATTATCGGAAATTCCGACCTGGCGATCCGGGGCAATACCCTTTACGCCAATAATGTGAATGACCTGGTAGCCATCGATATCAGTAATCTGGATAGCGTGACCGTTAACCAGCGATTGAGCGGCGTATTCAGCAATACCGGAGCCGAATTTCCGGAAAACTACTCAGGGTTCTTCGAATGCGCCGATCCGGAAATGGGAACGGTGATCGGCTGGGCCGAAACCACCCTGGTAAAGCCACAGTGTTGGAGATGATTATTCCTCAGTTATGAGCCTGAGTGTGAATTTAACAATCATCCTAAATTGGTTCTTTCCGGCCAGTATTCCAGCTTGGAAATTTAAAGAAGCCCTAAAAGTCTTTGCCATGTTGAGAGTTCTTATACTTTTCGTCTTTTTCATTCTACTTTCCTGTAGCAGCAATGACTCCGCAGCTCCCGGCAATGGTAATGGTGGTTCAGGGGTAGGCGGTTCACTGGCGCGGTTCACCGTGGTGGGAGATCACCTCTATACTTTGGAAACCAGTAAGCTGAGCTGGTTCAGTCTGGCCAACGGAGGCATGAACTTCGAGGGCGAAGAAGAGCTTTTCGGTTTGCAGGAGACGATCTTTCCACTGGGAGACAAGTTGTTTCTCGGGGCGGATAACGGGATGACTATTTTCCAGATTGACGAAACGGGTAAGCCCATTTTTCAGAGTGATATTGCTCACATCAACGCCTGCGACCCCGTGGTAGCCAATGAAAACTTCGCCTATGTAACCCTGCGAACAACCGGCTGCGGCGATTTTACCGGCGGAGAAGCCGACCAGTTGAATATTTACGACGTTAACGATATTGAGAATCCAGCCATCCTGGCCTCCTACCCCATGTCTCAACCCCGGGGCCTGGGCCTGGCCGGGCAAATCTTATTCGTTTGTGAGGGAGATTTGGGATTGCGGACGCTGGACGTTTCTGACCCCTTGAATGTAGAATTTTTAGCCTTCAAGCAAGACATACACGCCAACGATGTGATTGTACTCGAGGATGTATTGCTCGTCATCGGCCCGGATAACATCACCCAGTTCGACTACAGTGACCCGCTTAATCTGATTGAATTGTCCTCGATTACCATCCCATGATCCTGAAATTAAGCAGACTCTTTTTTTGTCTTTGGGTTTGCCTTCTGCTGACTCCGCTAAGTGGACAGGAAGCGGATGAGGTAGTTGCCGATGACAACCCACCTTTTTATGACAATGCAATTCGCGCCTCGCTGATTAGCTGGTTAGACCCCTCGACCGCCAGTGCACGCATCGGTTTTGATCATCGTATTTCCAACCGCTCCCTGCTAAAGTATGAAGTCGGCTACTATTACCGCTTCCCATCCGGGGAGTCTTCCCCTGGTTTACTGGACTTGAATGGATTCTCGGGGCATACCTCGCTACGACTATGGACAGCCGGACCACTAAGCCGTTCCAACGCAGGCACCAAAAACTTCTTTGATTTCAGTTTGATGTATCGCTACCTGGACGCTGAGATAGCCGGCGATTTTAACCGTGATAATTTCAGTTTTTCGCAACGGATCAATTACAGCGTCACTGAAAATAGCCTTGGCCTAAGCGTTTCCGTTGGCCGGGTGATCATTTTAAGTAATCATCTGTGGCTGGAATTATCCATGGGTGTTGGGGGAATAGTGAGTGCTCAGAACTTCAGCGAAATACCCGGGGACGCGAGTTTTATTACCAACGAAGGGTTGAATCGCTGGCGTTATCGGCGGGACCAGGAGCGGGCTTTTGCCACCCTGACTTTACCACTGGGATTCTCTTTGTTATACTACTGGTAGGGTAAAGCGCTTACAAGCGCAGTACAAGAGAGTTCCCAACGAAAGCTGATCGGCAATTTTCAGAAACTATGGTGCAGGCTGAGCTGTGCCTGATTCTTTTCCCAACTGACCGTAGATTGGCGCATCCAACCAACCTGTACTCTCAGGCCCTTGGCAATACCATACCCAAAGCCGAGATAAGTCCGGTTGCGGTCGAAAGTCTGTACCTGGCGACCGTCGCCGATCTCTCGTTCGCCGTTGATGAAAATTTCGTTGTAGAGAGCAGCGTAAAGGGTACCTTTTTCCATAGCATCCTTATTGAGCAAAACGTTCATGAAGATATTATAGCGAAAGCGGGTCCGGAAATCCTGGTTTTCAACGAATCGCTGTTCGTAGCGGAAACGGTGGGTGAGTTGTACGCGGTTACCCAGTGCCTGGGGGATGAGTGCTTCCTGGTAGATCCGGTTTTCTCCGGTAGTGGCATCGCTGTCGCCGAAAGCTCCCGTGGTAATGTTGGCATAACCAAGGGTAAGTAGCACATTGGCGTCTTCCAGTTTGTAGGTCAGACCACTGCGCAGTAGCAGTTGTTCGAGGTCGCCGCCGAGGTTCCAGTTGCGGAACTGGAAGTCACCCTGGATACCGAACTGGCTATCGCCGAAAGATTTGTTGTAAAAATACATGTACCAGGCCCCGAGCTGGTCTTCGTCGATGGACTGGGAAGCCAGGGGCAGAGAGATGGAGAGGGCTAGGAAAAGGCCAAAGATTCTTAGCATTGACTTGAATTTGAATGCATTTTATTAGACTAAAAGACGAATCGTCTGTTTGAGGTTCGAGAACAAATTGTCATAAAATTCTGACGGTTTTGTATGAAACGACTGGTCCTGTTTTCATACTTACGGTGGAGGTACGGGCTACAGACTGCTTAGTATTTCATAGCTGGTACCCCGTACCTGATAGCACTTAACCCAAAGGTCCGGCATTCAGAAATCCACCGTCATTACCGATCACCGCGCCGGTACAATAGGAGGCTGCCGGGGAAGCCAGCCAAACGGCCAGTCCGGCCATCTCATCGGGAGAGGCCATGCGGCCCAGAGGAATACCGGCCTCGGCCTGCTTGGCCAGGGCCTCGTTTTGCCAGAGCATCTGACTGAGCTTTGTCTTCACCAGGCCGGGGCAAATGACGTTGACCCGGATGTTGTATTTGGCCCACTCCATACTCTGGTTCTTGCCCAGCATTACCACTCCGGCCTTGGAGAGATTATAAGCGGAAAAGCCCGGACTGGCCTGAATGCCTTCCACGCTACTGATGTGAATGATGCTGCCGCCACCCACTGTCTGAAGGTGGGGGAGGGCAAGATTACTCAGTTCCAGGGCGGAAACCAAGTTGGTGTCCAGCGTCTTTTGGAGGGCTTCGAGACTCAGGTTTTCGATGGGGCCGAAGTATGGATTGGTGGCCGCGTTATTGATCAGGATATCCAATCGGCCATAGGTGGCCACGGTTTTTTCGATCAGGGCTACCCGTTGTTCGGCCTTGCCGACGTGGCAAGCGATGCCGGTCGCCTCCAGCCCGTCGGAACGGAAACTTTCGGCTACGGCGTCGACGGATTCTTGCTTGCGGGAACTGATGACCACGCTGGCACCGAATTCGGCCAGTCCGCGAGCCATGGCTTCGCCAATGCCCTTGGAGGCTCCGGTGACGACGGCTACCTTGCCAGTCAGGTCAAAGAGGGGGCGGATGCGGTATTTAGTGGTCATGATCGTGGTCGTGGTCGTGGCCGGAATGATCGTGTCCGTGGTCTGCTTCTATTTTGATGCCGAGCAACTCCTGGGCGTTCTGCATACCGTCGTCCAGTTTTTCTTCGATCATATTCATTTTGGCCAGTTCCCCATTGACGTAGGTCATGATCTTGTCCTGGTCGCCCATTTCACGCAGGTCGTCCATACTTTTGAGGTCGCGCATCCACTCCATCATGCCGTCGTAGGCATTTTCAAGTTTTTTGTCAGCTTCCTTAAGTTTTTCAGCAATAGCTGGGTCGAGGTCGGTAGCATCCTGGATGCTTTTTTGCATTTGAGCGATTTGTCCCATCCGGGGCATCACGCGGTCGTGGGCATCCATCATATCCTCGTAGGCCTTGGTCTGGGCGGCGATCTGGGCGGGGGTGAATTCTTCCGTGCTAGCGTCGTTTTCGGTGGCTGACGAAGTAGCAGTGTCTGCGTTACAGGCAAAGCAGGTCAGGGCCAGCGACAGGCAAATGAGTAAATATTTCATTTTGAATGTTTTGGTTATCCGGTAAAGGTAAGTGATGTTGCGTAAGTGGAGTTTCATATTTATCCGTCAGGGAGATGAAACATTCGAAACGGGTTTGACGTGATTGTCGTAATTCAAATCAACTTGCTGTTTTTTATTTTGCTGATCGTTGCCGGCAATTATGCGTTTCGCAATCAGCGCGCATAGCTACTTTGAAGCCAAAAAATAAACCCGTTCAATATAAACACGACATTTAAAAAAGACCCTGACTTCAATTTAACCGTTACGGAACCGTTAAAATTTAGTTGCGGCAGTAAGCCTTACCTTTGCCCGCCCAAATGAACTACTCTGTTATGCGTTTGCTCGTTATTCTTTCCAGCCTGTTGCTGATTTTGCTTTCCGCCTGTGATGTGGAAAATGAATTCGTGACCGGCGACGGCGTCAACCTCCGCTTCGAGGTAGATACCCTGCGTTTTGACACGGTGTTTACCGACGTGGGCAGTGCCACCCGCTTTTTTAAAGTCTACAACGAAGGAAGTGAGCCGGTACAGATCGATCGCATTGAACTGGCCGGTATGACCGGGGTGCGCTTCGATCTAAACGTAGACGGTACCCAGGGGCCGGTTGTGGAAGACGTGATTATTTGGGAAAACGACAGTATTTACGTCTTCGTTGAAGTAACCGTAGACCCTACCGCCCCGGAGAACGTAAGTCCATTTGTGGTAGAAGACCAGGTGCAGTTCACCACCGGCGAGCGGGTGAATCCCGTTTTGCTAGAGGCATTCGGGCAGAACGCGAACTACCGGGGCGTTCCAGGGTTGATCGGTCTAGTAGACAGTTGTATTGACGGTCGAATCATCTGGACTGATGATCTACCTTACGTAGTCTATGGTGCACAATTCGTCAACGAGTGCATCCTGGAAATGCAAGCAGGTACCCGCGTGTATATGCACGGCGGCGTGGCGCGTAACGAAACTTTCGGCATCTTCAACGACGGTTTCATTTTTGTACTTGAAGGTTCAAGCATCGAAATACTGGGTACCCGCGAAGAGCCCGTCATTATTCAGACCGATCGACTGGAAGAGCGTTTTCAAGACGAGCCGGGCCAGTACCTGGGCATCATCCTGGGGCCGAACAGCGTAGGCAATCGCATCGAACATGCCCAGTTGCTCCACGGCATTCAGGGCATCGTAGTGGATAGTCTGGCCGAACTGGAAATCAGTAACACCCGCATCGCCTATACATTAGGCTCGGCCATCAGCGGGCGCAACGGCACCGTACTGGCGGAGAACTGTCTGTTTCACGATAACTTCGGTAATACTATCCAGTTTATCCAGGGAGCCCGGCTGCGGTTGGATCACTGTACGCTGGCCAACTACGGAACGGACGCCTCGGCTCTGGTACTGCAAAACTTTGAATGTTTTGATGAGGAGTGCGAAAATTTTGCGGTGGTACCTGTTCAGCTGCTGGTCAGGAATAGCATTATCGCCGGCTCTCGCTCTGATGAATTACGGTTTATCGATGGCGTAGACCCTCCTGACCCCTTGGCCTTTCAGGTGGAAATTATTAATTCCGTCGTTCGCGTAGAGGATCTGCTGGAACAGGAAGAAGGTCGCTACGCCGATTTCTTCGAAACCCTCTGCCAGGGGTGCTATAATCTCCAGCCATTCGATCCGCTATTCCTGAGCCTCGACGAGGACGATTACCATCTCGATACCTTGTCGGTAGCCGAAGAATTAGGGCAGACGGTCATCCCCGGTCTGGAGTTGGACCTGGAAGGCATTGTACGGATGGAACCGGTGGATGCCGGAGCGTTGGAGCGGGAAGAAAATTAGAGCTCGTCAGTTGTAGTCTTTATCGCCCACGGGCGCGTGGATAAATACGCGGTCCATTCTTCCTTTACTTCTGCCTTGAAGGCTGCGAAGTCGTAATCAGAGATAGGATTAAACTGATTTACATCATCGCCTTCGATGTAATCGAAACGACCGTAGTGCTGGTCGTCTTCTTTACCATAAGAATAGCACTGGATGGTAATGCAGGTTTGCGCATTTTCGAGTTTATTGGTGAGCCGGTGGAATTGATTGATTTCCGGCATAAGGTAAGTGACGTCCCCCGGACCGAACTTGACGGCCCCCAGTCGTTTTTCCGGATCACCGGACTCAGGCAACATCCGATACAGGTCTACATCGATTTCACCACGGAGTACTTTGATGATAGCGTGAGTATAACCATGGTGGTGAATAGGCGACTGGCAACCACGAGGCCAAATTTCCATCACGTATGGGATGCCGGGCGATTCTCCTTGTGCGAAGCCGAGCGTAATCCGTAGATAGACTTCAAGGTAGCCGGAGGGGTCTCCCGCGTCGAATGGACCATTATTGAATTTCTTGTTTAATATCCTGTAGCCCAAGCAGCCCTCGGTGCGCATACTGTACTCAATGGCGTCGCCGAAATCAGGGAAGTCAGGGGTGTTCAATTCGAAATCAGCAACGTTACCGTAAAGAATCTGGCATTCGGAGGAAAGACTCGCGGCGGTGGTCTTTTCTCCTTTCGCTACGTCATCCATCGTCAGTTCACTGGAAGGGACCACGAAAGACGGTGGTTCGGTCACTACGGGGTCTTTCCAGAGAGCCACCAGTTGAGCACCTGGAGTAGCGTGGAATGAGTTTAGTTGGCCGATAAACGAATATTCCTCATTTTGCTCACTGTGAAACAGACTCTGGGGAACGTCGTAGACATAGTCGAGCAATACCGTAGACTCGCGCATCTCGCCTTTGCCGTACCGTAGTTTTTTGTTGAGATAATCGATACTCACCCAATAGCGGCAGTTACGGTTGTTCTCGATTCCAAGGGAGAAGTCATCCGGAACTGGTGAAATTTCACCATTAATTATTCTGGGTTCTTCGTCTGGTTTTTGCGGCAGTAGTTCAAAGTTCTGCCAAATTGCTGTTTCTGACTTTCGGTAGTCAAATTTCGCGCTATTTCCGTTCAAGTGGAATCGTAATTGCTCTTCATCAGAATGGCTGAAGATGATCTCAACTTCTTTGGTTTTCTCTTCCGGGACAGTGAATACCACACAACCTTGACCAGGAATCAGCAGTGCTTCATGGTCTAAAGGCACGGGAATATTACCCGGTGCCTGTGCTGAAGACTCCTCGCTAGTGTCCTGGGGATAAAACAAAACTTTCTTTGGCTGGTGGCTACCGATACTATCGTGATGTGACATTTATTTAGGTCTTTTACACGCCGGAGAAGAAAATGAAATGCAACTCTGGCTGGTGGTAAATTTTCATGAGACTGCCGGTATTATGCCCCGACTCTTAAACGTTAATTTGCGACTATTTCTCCGGACGAAAAAATTGACGGAATGGAATTGCGTCAAAACAGGTATAAATACGGACCCGTTCCGAGTTTTTGGTAAAACTCTATTCAGGCTTCGGGCGTTAAGAATAGACTACCCGCTGAGGGATTTAGTAAACTAGTTGCCCGTGGTTACGGACAACTCTCAAGGATTACAAAATGAGCCAACCTACCGCAACCAAACGTCCCGTTCTACTTTACACTGAGCAAACTCCGAACCCCGAAACGCTCAAGTATGTCACTAATAAAATGATGTACAGTGGTACGGCCGAGTTCAAAACGCCGGAATTTGCCGCCGAATGGTCGCCATTGGCCACCGCTTTGTATGAGTTTCCATACGTGAAGAATGTCTACATCGCCAACAATTACGTGACGATCACCAAGGAATTCAATTATTCCTGGGACGACATCATGCTAAAGATCAAGGAGTTCATCAAGGGCTACCTGGAAGAGGACAAGCCGGTAGTTAACGAAGGCTTCGCTGAGGCCATGGCCAAGCTGGAAGCCGAACGGGGCGTCGCTTACGATTATGATGAGGACGATGCCGAGACCGTCAAGCAAATCAAAGAATTGATCGACACTTACGTTAAACCGGCCGTGGAAATGGACGGTGGTAATATCGAATTCAAGTCCTATAAAGAAGGTGTCGTGACCGTTATCATGCAAGGTGCTTGCAGCGGCTGTCCCAGTTCTACCGTCACCCTTAAATCGGGTATCGAAGGGATGCTTAAACGAATGATGCCACAGGTTAAGGAGGTGGTTCAGGAAATGGGATAGTCCTCACGTTCGCTGATGTTCATAAGTATCCGCAATAGTCGTCCTCCGGGTTTACAACTAAAGTATTCGACTTTTTACTTTAGGTGTTATGTCGCAATCCAGGTGAGCAAGTTTAAGCAGAGAATTTTGAACGCTAAACTCTAGTCGTTAAATGACCATCCGCTTCGCCAGACCCGATGATCTGCCCGCCGTAGTAGAACTTTGCCAAATGCACGCAGAATACGAGCGGGCCGAATATGATCCTACGGGCAAGGTTGAAGCATTACAACAGCAGTTCTTTTCCGCTCGGCCTTCGGCATACTGCCTTCTAGTGGAACAAGATGATCAGATTCTCGGCTACGCCACCTACGCACTCCAGTTCTCTACCTGGGATGCCGATCATTACGTCTATATGGATTGTCTGTTCGTCCGGGAAGGTGCCCGCAGTAATGGCATCGGAGAGCAGTTGATGAATCGGATTAAAATGGAAGCCAGGGCCATGGGCTGTAACCTCATTCAGTGGCAGACCCCGGATTTCAACGTAAGAGCCATTAAGTTTTATGAGCGGATCGGGGCAATGGGAAAGAGTAAGGAGCGATTCTTTTTAGATGTTTGACCTAAAAAAATGGTAGCGGGTAGTACGCAGAGAACCGGTTTTTTTCAACAGCCTTTCATCTACCCCCATTCTTAGATCGCGGGTAGCCGTAGCCGGAGCAATCGTTTTATAAAATTTTTGATAATCCGAGCGACTGAAACTGGCAGCACCGATATGACCTTGATAAGCATTGAGCCTGTCATGGGGAGTGACTTGAATATTTTTCGTCTCCAGCTGCTCTTCCAGTGCGATTTTCAGGCTTTCCAACGCATAGGCGATGAACGGATTGCTGTTTCCGACTGATTGCGAATGTCGCAGGGCATCGTAATAAGCTTGCTGTCGGCGGTGAATGATATTTTCAAGTGGCAAATACTGGAGGATTGGATAGAGCTCTTTCAAAATTATCGTCTGCCACAATCTGCCCATTCTACCATTTCCGTCCGAGAACGGATGGATGAATTCAAATTCGTAGTGAAATACGCAACTTTTAATGATCGTATCTTCCTCCGCTTCATTCAAATAATCAAATAAGTGTCCCATTAAAACCGGCACTCTGTTTGCCGGTGGGGCAATATGAATTACTTTTTCTCCGTCAATAACCCCTACGGCGCTGTTCCGATAACGACCGGCCTCGGCAATCAAGCCAGTCATCAACATTCCGTGGGCTTCTAACAGATCATCTTCGTTCCCGGCAGTAAATCGCCCCATGGCATCGTAGACTTGGATCGCGTTCTTAACTTCAAGAATGTCCTTGGCTGGTCCCCAAACGGTTTTTTCGTTAATTACATCAGTTACCTGTTCTAGACTTAAAGAATTACCTTCAATCGCCAGGCTCGAGTGCAAAGACTTGATCTTATTTTCTCTCCGTAAGCGAAGATCTGTCTGCAAAATCTGAAGACCCTCTAGTTGCCCGACCAAACGAGCTACTTGAGCCAGTAAATTCCGCAAAAATCCATCAACTTCATAAGGCGGGCTATAAGCCATGATCTAATCATTTGATCTAATCAAATAACAGTTGTAGCCTAATTTGGTTCTTTTTACTTCATGTTACTGCCACCAGAGAAAAACTACTCCCTTTTGATAAATCTCCGCCACGAATAATCACGCGGTTTCTGTAAGACAGATTAACGAAAGCTGTCCCCAAAGGACAGTATCCCACCCGCCAAGTGACTAAATTGTGGCATCTTACGTTATACTAATATGAAACAGCTACTGCTACTTCTCTCCCTCTTACTTGCCACCGGCCTCTTTGCCCAAAAGGAGGGCTATACCAAGGTGGATGGCAAGTACTACCCTTACATGGTCGACGATTGCGGTGACACCCTCATCGTTGCTCAGTTGTCCGACGTGTCGATCTCCAGTCCGGAAGCTTTTGATAACCGCGATGATTACAAGTTATACCGTAAGTATCGTCGTTACGCCCAGTCGGTATATCCCTATGCTGTAGATGCCATCCGCATCTTCCGCGAAACGGAATATATGACCCAGAGTATGGAAAAGAAAGATCGTAAACGCTACGTTCGCCGTCTGCAAAAAGAACTGAAAGAGAGTTTTGAGGAGCCTCTCAAAAAAATGAGTAAAACCCAGGGTAAGGTCCTCTATCGGATGATCGAACGTGAACTTGATACACCGATCTATTTCCTCATCAAGGACTTACGAGGTGGACTAACCGCCCGTTACTGGGCAACTATGGCGGGTTTTTACGGTCATAAACTCAAAGAAGGTTATCAGGTAGGAGACGATAAAATTCTTGACATGGTCCTCGATGACTTTGACATCAGCTATGAATTGCCCCAGGCCAACGAGCGGGCGGTCAATATCCGCAATCCGGTAGGAGAAGGAACCGAACCCGTACCCGCAGATACGACGGGTAATGGAATTCCGGGAAATAAATAATCTACCGGAATCCAGGGAGGTGGAGCATTACAACCGGTAATAATTTTGGTAGATCAAATTCACCAAAACCGATTACCGTGAAAACCATTGCCTTTTTTGCCTTCCTACCTTTATTTCTAACTATCAATTTCGGCGGAGCGGATATTTCCGTAGTATCACCCTCCGCAGCGGAATTACTTCAAATTACCGATGAGCCGCCGGAAATGATCAAGGCGCTCCAGGTCAAAAAGAAGTGGATCGCTAAGTTCCGCAAGAACGCCCCGGTTGATCATTTTACAATTTCCGAGAAAGGGGTGTTACGTCCTATGGACAAATACCGGATCATTAAAATGAAAGACGGTTCACTCGTGATCGCTCATAAGCTTGAGGTCGGCGAGATATACAAATTGAATCTGGATAAATATCCCTCTTTAGATAATGTGCAAGCGCCCGCGATCGTGGTTTGCATTTGTGCAGAAAATTATCGGGAGAAATGCAACACTATCGAGTTTCCTAAAACCGGAAAGGGAGAAACTGCCAAATACTGTGCCGGACGCTGTGATTGCCGAGCCGTCATTCGCTACGTGAATATCCCTGAGTACTTCGATCGCTGGCAAAATGATGGTGGGTGGAATGACTTCTAAAAAGACGTATAGCCATTAAAAAGGCCGGTCGGGTGTTCCCGGCCGGCCTCTTTTTATAAACTCAAATAATATTGCTATTGCTTAAAATTACAAAGTTGCAATATAATCTTGCAGACTAATTTATTGATTCAGCAAGTAGCCGAATTGACCCTTTACGTTCGTCGGGTTGAATTTTCCTTCCCGTAGTTGTAAGATAATATGCTCAATGATATCGCTCACCTTGATATTAGCGGGGTCCTGTCCTTCTTCCATCCGGGCTTGGTAGATTTTACCAGTCTCGGCGGTCAGGAAACCGGCGAAAGCCGCAGATAAAGCACCGCCTACCAGTGATTTTAGTGGACTGAAAGACTTTGCTACCCCGGTAAGAATGCCCGTGATCACGCGGCCACCCAAGGCGGTGATACCGTTGGTCAGGGTAGTTTGTACCAACTGCTCACTCAGGTCATAACCATAATTCTTGGCCAGATCATTTACCATTTTGGTCTGAATGGCCGTAAGGGCTAACACATCTACTCCAAAAACGGGAATCAGACCGGTCGCCGTACCGAATAAAGCGTATTTACGTACGATTGCATTGGCGGCCTCGTGGCGATCCTTCTTATCAATGGCTGAGTTCGAAGGATTCAATCCACCGTCGTTGGTGGTATTCTCAGTTGGCGGTACGGTACTGGTAGGAACAGTTTGTTTAGTGGGCGTTGAGGTTGCCATGTTGAATTGTCTTTGGGCTAATAACTCCGAGGACTGAAAGGACGATCATCGAAGATAAAGTAGCAAGGTTATTAAATTAAGAAAGAGCCATTCAGCCCCAAAATAGCTAGCTTTTGTGGCGGCAGCTTTCATTGTGTAAGCGTGATTTCAGTAACAAATGTTCATTATAGATCAATGTATAGAGCAGATTGCTTTGATCAATCTGCATTCAGGAGAAGAGTAGTGATAAAAGCCCCGGACAGTACATTGAGAGTAGGACTTCAAGGAAAAGGGGCGGGTGCTTACCAATGACTTTCAATCTGGCCGCGACTAACCCATCGGTAACGCTACACTACGTAAGCATAGTTGCTAAAATCATCTTAGCTGCGTAAAAGCAAAACCCCATCCGAAATCTCTTCCGAATGGGGTTTTCTATTTCGTTGCTATCATCCGCGCTTAGAAAAGAGTCACTCTCTTGGAATACATCTGCCCGCCGCTTTCCACGGAAACAATGTAGACACCAGCGGCCCAACCCGTAACGGAAAGTGGTAAACGCATTTCCTGCTCGCCCCGGAACTGATTACCATTAAAGGGCGTAGCCACTATCCTTCCCAGTGCATCGTGGGTGCGAATGACCACATTCCCGGTGGTGGGCAGATTATACTTCAGCACCAACTCGCCTTGGTTGAGGTGAGCCAGTAATCCAATATCCGCAATTCGTCCGCGCTCGGTAGTACTGGTGGGGGAACAGAAAAGCCCCATCGCTTCCAGGCGATCAAAATCGCCACCCAGGAGTTGGTTGGTCGTTTCTCCACCCAGGCACAGCCAGTAATCCATGATAGTCGCATAAACCGAGCGGAAATCGGTACTGTAAATCATATTACCGGCCTGGTCGAGGTTTTGCAGATTTGGTAACCCGCCAAGAATACCGTTGCCGTTGAGTCCTGCTCCGAAGAGCATCATCGGTGCGGCGGCCCCGTGGTCAGTACCCATCGAGCCATTCTGCTCCGGCCGGCGGCCAAATTCACTGAAGGTCATTGCCAGCGTCCGTTCCCCGTGTCCGCCCGTTTCCAGGTCGGTGAAGAAGGCAGAAGTATTTTGCCCCAGACTCTGCATCAGATAAGCGTGCCAGTCCGGCTGGTTGGCGTGGGTGTCGAAACCGTCCAGTTCGACCATATAGAGCCGGGTGCCAAGGCCGCCCTTGATCAGCCGGGCAATCAGGGCCAATTGGTCACCTAGCCGGTCACTCATATAATCGGCCTCGTTGCTGTTGGCTCCCTCGTCGAAGGCTTCAGCCAGGCGACCGGCGTAGCTGAAAGTCGTATTAGCCACCGCCCGCAGGTAAGATAGTTGCTCACCATGGGTGCAGTCCGGTACATCGTTCACATCGTACAACTGTCCGGTTTGGGCAATCTGATAGAGTTGCTCCGGATTGTTCGTAGAGATGGCGTAGTTAAAATTATTGGAATTGTTGAACACCAGGTTACTGGTGCCGCCAATTTGAATGGCTGGTGGCTCAGTCGGAGGGTTAGTCAGAAAATCGGGGAACTCATCCTCGATCATCCGGCCCAGCCAGCCGCTTTCGATCACTACGTCGGAATCCGAACTCGTCGCCCAGATATCCGAAGAGCGGAAGTGACTCAGGTTTTGGGCGGGGTAACCAATGTTGTTGACCACTTTCATCTTTCCATCGTTCCACATGGGCTGTAGCGCACTCAGGTTGTTGGTCACGCCCAGGGCACCATTGAGGGCCCAGGTTTCGGCCTCGGGGATACGAATGTCCGGGCGGATGGCCTGGTAAGTACTAAAATCGTAAAGGGGAATAATGGTATTCAGGCCATCATTACCACCGTTGAGGCGAATCATCACCAGGATACGGTCGCTATCGGCATTCGTCAGGGCATTGGCCAGGCTGGTGCTACCAGCGGCTGCGGTGACGGGAAGTTTATTCAACATCAGACCACCGGCACCGATCAGGCCAAGGCTCCGCAAGAAGTCGCGGCGTCCATGGCGGTCGTGGTCCAGCTGATGAGCTTTGGGGTTGGCGAGGGTCGTACCCACTCGCCCGTTTTTTTGATTGTCTTGCTTGCGCATGATTATTTTACTTTGGGGAGTGAGTGATTAGGACAGTTGGAATTCCGGTGTGCGGAAGATGTGTTGCATCAGCAGGAAAAGCTGAATGGGCGCTTGGTCCCAGTCCAGATTCCAGGCTCCGGTATCGTAGTAATTCTGCGGAATGTCCCACTTCAGTACGTCGGTAGCGGTTTCGTAAGCGTTGGCGCCGAAGAGCCCCGTAGTCACGAAATGATCGACGATCGCCTGGGTGATCACCTCCGGAGAATTACTATTGTCGGTCAAATCCTTGGCCAGATCCACCAGCAACTGCTGTTCGGCTTGGGCCCAGGTGTAGGTCAGCCCATCCATGATCTCCCAGCGTCCGGTCAGGCGGCTGCTATCGATCCAGCTGCGGTCACCGGTCCAGCCGGCTACATTGGGTGGTTCGGCCAGTTGTTCACCCAGTTGGGCCGATGCCCAGAACATCCACTCCAAACGATTTTCAAAGTCGCCATAACCGGTTTCCCGTTGGAAGGTGAGCATTATATCCATCGGACTCTTGATACGGACGCCCATATTGGCCTCATCAAAAAAGTGTTCGCTGGCCAATAGAACCCGAAGTACGGGTTCGATGGTGAAATTGTTATCGCGGAAAACCTGGGCCAGTTGACTCACGATTTCTTCGTTTACTTCGGGATTGACGTAATAGCGGTACAGTTTGCCACAGATGAATTCGCTGATCTCCGTAGAGCGCTGCTCGAAGAGAATATCGATCAGGTCTTCGTAAGTCCAGTTGCCGGTCTGGCCGAAAATGGTCTTCTCACCGGCGTCGAAACCCCATTCCAAAAATTCCACCGGACCACAGTACTCCGTCCAGCCATTATAGCCGGTCAGAGCACGGGAAGCCTCTACGATGTCCTGTTGGGTGTAGTTGTTATCTGCGCCGAGGGTAAACAGCTCAAACAGTTCGCGGGCGTAATTCTCATTAGGAGAGAACTGGGTGTTTTCAAAGCCATTCAAAAAGAACAGCATGGCGGGGGTAATTCCCACGTCGGTCACCAATTGCTTAAAATCGCCCACGGCGTGGGTTTCCAGAATGTTGAAATACTGGTAAAGTAATGAAGGACAGCCGTAGGTCTCGTATTGGGTAGCAAAATGATCGTGCCAAAACAAGGTGAGTCGTTCCCTGGGCCCGTTGTCAATAGCGCGCTGCATTAGATTCTGCATCCACTCCGGGTAGAACGGGAAGATTTCTTCAAAACCGTTGTCCACAAAGTCTTGGTAAGTCCAGTAGGCATACTCCGGCGGGTCTACCAACGGAGCATCAAAAGCCTGCTCGAAAGCGTAATTGACCAGTTGCTCCGGAGTAAAGTCAAAAGCGGTTTCCAGTTGTTCGGGGCTGGCACCGAAGCCAAATCGGCGGTAAAAATGTTGGACTTTTGCCTTGTCCCAGGGATTTTCTGCCGATGGTACAAAAGTTTCCAGCGTACCGGTTGCACAGTTCTCGACTGTCGTCATAGTTGCTAGTTTACGGGGAGGGGTTCAATAGAGTAACGCCAATAAAGATAAGGGGAGTGCTCCCCAGCATGCAAATTCGGTAGTGTTAAGGTTTGTTATGGCTTCAAAGTAGCAGTGTCGTCTGCTCCGTCCACGTAGTAGCGGGCCTGGCAATTTACCGGAAAGCTGCTCGTCAGGCCCGCTTCCAGGTTCGACGGTACAGACGAGAGGCCTTTTAGCTCTGCTACTTTGAAGCCAAAATAAAATTTGTCCTAATTTTTCTAGTACTGATCGAAAGCAGCCCGCTCCCTTTTAAAAAACGATTTATCTTGTTGCCATGACTTACGATAATTTTACGACCCGCGCCCAGGAAGCCATCATCGAAGCCCAAAAAGGGGCGGCCGGCCTGAAACAGCAGCAGGTAGATACGCCACACCTGCTCCAGGGGATCATCAACGTGGATGAGGGCGTGGCCGATTTTATTTTTAAAAAGGTGGGCGTTTCCCTGGATGCCGTGCGCCGCGAATTGAAGGAAGTGATCCTGACCTACCCCAAAGTGGACGGTAATGAGAAACAATTCCTGACCAACGATGCCAACCGTGCCCTGGCCAGGGCCAAGAAGATGCTCAAGGACTTCGGCGACGAATACATCAGTATTGAACTGATGCTACTGGGCATCATCCAAGGAGCCAGCGATAAGGGCGCCCGTATTCTAAAAGACCTGGGGGTGACCAATGACGGTATCCGCTCCGCCATTCAGGAATTGCGCAAGGGGAGAAAAGTCACTGAGAAAAGTGCGGAGGAAACCTACAACGTCCTCCAGAAATTTACGATCAACCTCAACGACCGGGCCGAAAGCGGTAAGCTGGACCCCATCGTGGGCCGTGACGAAGAAATTCGCCGCCTGCTTCAGATCCTGAGCCGTCGTAAGAAGAATAACCCTCTGCTTATCGGCGAGGCCGGAGTCGGCAAAACTGCCATAGTAGAAGGTATCGCCTGGCGGATTGTCAAGGGCGATGTGCCGGAAAGTCTGCAGGACAAAAAGATTTTCGTGCTGGACATCGCCGGAATGCTGGCCGGGGCCAAGTACAAAGGAGATTTCGAGGAGCGCCTCAAAGGCGTGATCAAGGAAGTAACCGAAAGTAACGGACAGTACATTCTGTTCGTGGACGAAATCCACACCCTCATCGGAGCCGGTGGTGGTAACGGCGCTATGGATGCCGCCAATATCCTTAAACCTGCTCTGGCACGGGGCGAACTACGGACGATTGGTGCCACCACCCTGGATGAATACCAGAAGTACTTTGAAAAAGACAAAGCCCTGGTGCGCCGCTTTCAGACCGTATTGATCGAGGAGCCGAGCATCGAGGATACGATCTCCATCCTGCGCGGCTTGCAGGAACGCTACGAGGTCTACCACAAGATCGAGATACTGGACGAAGCCCTGGTAGCCGCCGCCGAACTGAGCAAGCGCTACATCAGCGATCGTTTCCTGCCGGACAAAGCCATCGACCTGATCGACGAATCCGCCGCCCGCCTCCGCCTGGAACTGGACAGTGTGCCCGAAGAAGTAGATGAGTGGGACCGCCGCGTCCGACAACTGGAGATTGAGCGAGAAGCGATCAAACGGGAGAAGGCGAAGCCCAAGCTGACGAGCATTAACGAGCAGATTGCCAATGCCCGTGAGAAACTCGACAGTCTCCGCGCCCGCTGGCAAAACGAGAAAGAGATCGTCGACCGTAGCCAGAACCTGAAAAAGGAAATGGAAGAACTGGAACTGGAAGCCGAACGCGCTGAACGTAACAGTGACTTCGAAACCGTGGCCAAGATTCGTTACGGTCAGTTGCAGGAGCTGGAAAAACAATTGAAAGCGGCCGAACAAGAGCTGGAGAAACTGCCGGATGAAAAGCGCTTTACCAACGAAGAAGTAACGGCCAATGACATTGCCGAAGTGGTGGCCCGCTGGACCGGTATCCCCGTTCAGCGGATGCTGCAAAGCGAACGGGAAAAACTGCTGAAACTGGAGGACCAACTGCACCAGCGGCTGATCGGCCAGAACGAAGCGGTTGGTGCCGTATCCGACGCCGTGCGCCGCAGCCGCGCCGGCTTACAGGACGAAAACAGGCCGATCGGCAGTTTCATCTTCCTCGGACCCACCGGTGTTGGTAAAACCGAACTGGCCAAGGCCCTGGCTGAAATTTTGTTCAACGATGAGCGCGCCATTACCCGCATTGATATGAGCGAGTACCAGGAGCGCCACGCCGTGAACCGTTTGGTAGGAGCACCTCCGGGCTACGTGGGGTACGACGAAGGCGGGCAGCTAACCGAAGCCGTGCGCCGTCGTCCTTACAGCATCGTACTGCTGGACGAAATAGAAAAGGCCCACCCGGATACCTTCAACATCCTGTTACAGGTACTGGACGATGGCCGACTGACCGATAACCGCGGCCGGGTGGCCAACTTTAAGAATACCATTATCATCATGACTTCCAACATGGGGGCTGAGACGATCCTGGAAAATTTCGAAGACCTGGCCAGCGTCGGAGAGGAACACCGGGCAGACATCATCAAGACCACGCGGGAAGAGGTGCTGGATACCCTCAAAGAAAACCTGCGCCCCGAGTTCCTCAACCGTATCGATGAACAGATCATGTTCCTGCCCCTCAACCGGGCGGAGATCAAGAAGATCGCCGGTCTGCTATTGAAGAAAACCCAGAAGATGCTTAATCGCCAGGGTATGCTGCTGAAGGTGAGTGAAGCGGCCATGAACTGGCTGGCCGAAAAGGGTTATGACCCCCAGTTCGGCGCCCGACCCATGAAACGGGTCCTCCAGCGGGAGGTAGCTGACGAACTGAGCAAAGACGTTATTGCCGGAAATTTTGTCGCCGGTGACACCATCTACGCTGACCTGGGTGATAATCGACTCACCTTCAGTAAAACGCCGCCTAAGGAAGGCGCTACGGAGACTAAGGCTGAAAAGACCGAGCCCACCGTAGAGAAAAAAGCCGAGGTGACGCCCGAGAAAGAAGCTCCCAAGCGCCGCCGCCGCAAGAAAAAACCCGAACCCGAAGCGGAAAAGACCACGGAGGAGATCGAGGAGTTGAAGAAAGCGACGAAGGATTTACTGGATACGGTAGAGAAGACGAAGGATAAGTGATTCTGACCGCATAAAAAATGCCCCCCGTTCGACGTATCGAACGGGGGGGCATTTTTATGCGGTTGTGACACAGCGGCTCTTAAGCGTAGTGGCTCTCTTTGCCAAGTTTTTTGCAAAGCAAGTAGTAGAATACGGCGCGGTGCTTGGCCCGTACGTTGTATTCTTTACAAACTTCGGCAGCAGCTTTTTCGCCCTCTTCCTGGCTGGCACCCAGCTTTTTCACGGCGTAGTTTTGTACCAGGCGTTCAACTTCGGCCTTATCGCTACAGGCGACTTTATTGGCGTCATTGTTATAGATGGATGGACCGAGGCCCTTGGCTACTTTATGCAGCAGGTCATTGTCAGGGTTCTTGTCAGCTTCGGCCAGAGACTTTTTATAAGCCTCCATTTTTTCATCGAATTTGCTCATAATCTGTGCTTTTTCGGTTTACATCTGAATACGGACGCGGCGAAACGCCCTTCAGGTAGGTGAATAGATATCCTTAAAACTAATAAATCAGGGGCAATTGATATATGTCTTGTGGATTAAATTAAATTTTGACTTCAAAGTAGCAATGTTTTTCGGTGATAAAGAAGCCGGACGTCCTCCACCGAAACGTGAAAACGAGAGCTGATTCGTCGGCTGAGCGCATGCCAACTTTATAGGATAAGCTGATGCCGGTACAGTAAAATCAGGCCGCAAAGGTCCATCATTGCCGACGAAATGACCAATAAACACTGCTACTTTGATAGCCATAACAAAACCTTGAGTAAACCTTAATCTTTCGGTAAGTTTATTTCGTAGTACTCCCCCGTTTAAAGGGTGTAACAAAACTGATTGTACTATGAAAAACCGATTCCTTTCTTTCCTCGTTGTTGCTTTGGCTTTAACCTTTACCGTAGGTTTGCAAGCCCAGGTCCTCGGCAGAGTCCAGTCTACCGGCATTAACAATAGTACGTCCACCCAGCCTGCCGTAAACGACAAATTGGTGCTCGTCAACTCAAACAAAAAGGCAAAGACAGCTACTTCCGCCAGCAAGTCCAGCGGCGGCGTACTGCAGCCTTATGACAAGGGAGCCAGCAAAGCGAGTACGACCTCTCGTGCTGATCAGACCAAGCCAGCGACCAAGGCCAGCAGCCATGCCAGCAAGCAGACGACCAAGACCAGCCGTGCCACCAGTAGCCGTGCCACTAATAGCCAGACGACCAGCAGCCGGGTCTCAAAAAGTCAGGGAAATGCCAACCGCTCCGCCCGGGCCGCCGAACGCAGCCGTTCCGACGCTAACCGTAACCGTAATCGCAACGGCTGTGAACCAAGTTCCAATGCCCGCCGCCGAACGACCACGACCACTACTCGCAGCAGCAGAACGACCTCCGGCTCCCGCGCTACCCGTGGCAGTTCCAGCACAACCAGTAGCCGCGCCACCGGTGCCGGCAACAGCTAGATTTAAACAAACACTTATCCACAACTTACCGAGCGTGACTTTATCGCGCCAGTAACAGAAACAGCGTCGGCCGCTTATGCAGTGCCGGCGCTGTTACTTTTTGCCAGGCCGCGATACTTTTAGTGCATACGTACTGACTATCCAGGGTCAGGTCAGTCGCCACGCTAAAATCGGTGGTGGGTGATAGTGCCTGTAGTGCGGTTTCAAAAACGGCATCATTGCGGTAAGGGGCCTCGATAAAAATTTCGGTCTGCTTGGCTTTACGGCTTTCTCGCTCCAGTTTTTGCAGGGCCTGGGCAAGTTGTGGCCGCTTAGGACTCAGATAGCCGTGAAAACGAAAGCGCTGGCCATCTAAACCCGCAGCCATTAGCCCCAGTAAAATGGAAGACGGGCCAGTTAATGGCACCACCTCAATATCCAACTCGTGGGCCAGCCGCACGACTCGTGCTCCGGGGTCGGCTACTCCCGGTGCCCCGGCGTCTGACAGTAAGCCGATATCCAATCCTTCTTTCAAGGCCGGTTCCAGAAAAGTTGGAATATCTTGTTCCTCGGTGAATTTGTTCAGTTCAAAGTAGCGGCATTCTTGCAGCGGTGCCGTCAGCCCGAAATCTTTGAGGTAGCGGCGAGCAACTTTCCCCTTTTCTACCACAAATACCCGTAATTCCCGGGCGATGGCCAGCGTTTGTTCGGGGATGGGGGCGTAACTGTCTTCACCAAGGGGAGTGGGGATGAGGTATAGTTTGCCTTTTTTGGTGGGCATTTTTCTTTTTTGTAAAGTTAGAGAATTGACATAAAATTGCTTGCTCACTTCGTTCGCTGCATAGGAAGTATACGCTCATTTGGCGTGTGTGCCCGTAGGAATAAGTCTTTGTTTCGCCCTTGGCGAAACGTCACTTGGGTTTCAGAAATATGATGAGCCGAGGGCGAATTCGGGGTCTATTTCTACGAGCTTACAAGTCACTTTTTGCTGCACTCCTACGCAGTGGCGAATGCCACGAGCCTTCTTACATCTCTTTATTCCATCCAAAGATCAACGAATCCGAACTGGCCCCCGTCAAACAAGCCCCGGTCGCTCAGTTTTAGTTCCGGGATCACCAGCAGGGCCAGGAATGAAAGGGTCATGAACGGCGCCTCTAGTCCACAACGCAACTTTCGGCGGGCGAAACCACTGATCTCGCTATAACGGGCGGCCACTTTTGGGCCACGCTTGTTGGTCATAATGCCGGCAACGGGCAAGGGAAGAACTTCGAGGTATTCATCGCGGCCGGCGGCGATACCCCCCTGCTCGGCGATCACGGCGTTGGCAACGGTACAAATGCTTTCATCATCAACGCCCACCACTACTATATTGTGGCTGTCGTGGGCTACGCTGCTGGCAATAGCCCCACGTTGTAGTTTCATCCCCTGGACGAAGGCTACGGCTGGGGGAGCCGGTTCGTAGCGGTTGATGACGACTATTTTTAAAAGATCGCGCTCCGGGGCAGTCACTACTTCACCATCGTAAGTAGTAGGAGCGAGGGTTGTACTGCCGGTGATCAACTCTCCGTCGGTGACGGTGATGACACGGATCTTTTTGCCGTTGGCCGGCACCCGCAACTGTTCCGGATTGATGGGCTGGCAATTGAAATGGTTAATGACCTCTTCTACGTGTACCGGCAAACGATGTGCCCCGGCTTCCGCAACCTTTTGCCCTTTGATATAGGTAGCCATTATGCCAAAGGCCCGCAAGTCGTCTATCTGGATCAGGTCGGCCCGATCGCCAACGCGGAGTTGGCCGATGTTCAGTCCGTAGTGTTCGACGGGATTGCGGCAAGCGATTTTAAGAACGTTCCACAGGTCATGACGATCATGGATGGCACGGATGACGTGGCGATTGATGTGGCCGCCCATCAGGTCATTGGGGTGGCTGTCGTCGGTACAGAACATGAGCTGGTCCGGAAATTCGTCGATCAGTTCGTGGAGTGCCGTGTAGTTACGGGCAGCACTGCCTTCACGGATAATGACTTTCATGCCGGCGGCCAGTTTGTCACGGGCTTCTTCTACGGTAAAACACTCGTGGTCGGTGGTAATGCCGGCGGCGGCGTAGGCACGGGCTTGATCACCGCGCAGGCCGGGGGCATGTCCATCGACCATTTTGCCCAATCGATGGGCAACGGCAATCTTGGCCATTACTTCGGGGTCTTTGTTAAGTACGCCGGGGTAGTTCATGACTTCACTGAGGTAGCGGATGTCGTCGCGTTGCAATAGTTGTTCCACGGCCTGAGCGTCCAGGGTAGCTCCGGCGGTTTCGAAACTGGTGGCGGGCACGCAGCTGGGGGCACCGAAATTGATGCTCAGCGGGGTCTTGGCGGCGTTATTCAGCATGTATTCCACCCCTTTCAGGCCGAGCACGTTGGCAATCTCATGGGGGTCGGAAACGGTGGCCACCGTACCGTGTACTACCGCCATCTTAGCAAATTCGGTGGGCACTAACATACTGCTTTCGATGTGTACGTGAGCATCTACAAAGCCGGGCAGGATGAACCACCCGCGCTTGTCCCTTCCGGGATCTTTTTCAATTTCGGTGATGTAGCCTTCGTCGTTAACGCGAACGATAGCGCCGTAAATGGTCTTGGTGTCGAGGTCGACGAGGCGACCCTTAATTTCCTGGGGCATGGGGTGGTTTTGGCTAACAATGTAGCAAGGTTTCTGGAGAGCCGATTGTTCTGATGAAAGAAGAGTCGAGTGAATAAAAGGACAATAATTCAGGTATATCCGCCGAAGCGGTAGTCTTCCGTTTCGTATTCTTACACCCGTTTATTCATCTTTAAATTTTTCGACTATTTTTACCCTTAATGGATTTCACCCAATATACCAGCCAGGAATTATTCACAATCGGGAAACTGACCGTTGATCTGGGGCAGCTGCTAAAAATTGTTGGTGCCGTCGGTGGGTTCTCACTACTTGGATATTTGCTGTTAAAGTGGTTGCTGCCGAGATTTTATAATCGGGAGCACATTTCCTCTGAACTCCACCCCCGGGCCAAGCGGGTAATTCTTAGTGGCGTGATTGTCTTCAGCATCATTGCGATTCTGCGGGTACTGGATCTTGACTTTCTGCTCTTTCAGTACGAACACGAGTTTGAAGACGATACCCGCTTTTTGCGGATTCGGATCAGCACCATCATGAAAGCAGCGCTGATTCTAGTATTCGCGGGGCTGGTAGATTGGTTTATCGAAGAGTTTCTGGTACAATGGTACCACCGCAACCGCGTGAAAGGAGCCGCCAGCGAAGAGGATATGGCTAAGCGGGTGAGCGGATCAGTTAGGCCCGTAGTTTACACGCTGGCAATCATGGTAATTGCCGGCGACGTGGGGGCAACCAACTTGGCGTTGTTCAAACTAGGACTGGGAACCGACCACGAAACAGTAGTGTTTATCCAAAATTTTCTTAGCGCCGCGCTGGTTCTTTTTATTGTCCGGTTAGCTATACTAGTAGCGACCCGTTTCGCCCTGGCCGGCTATTACCGCAGGGCTAAGGTAGACCAGGGTTCCCAATACGCACTAGATCGATTATTGACTTATTTTGCCTACCTGATCGGGATACTACTGGTATTGCAAACCGCTGGTTTCAGTCTGATTGGTATCTGGACGGGTGCGGCCGCCCTTCTGGTCGGTATCGGTATTGGCTTGCAGCAGACTTTTAACGACTTGATCTGCGGCATCATCATTCTTTTCGAACGCTCCGTCAAAGTGGGCGATGTGCTGGATATGGGCGGGCCGGACCAGGTAGGTACCGTCAGAAAGATCGGAGCCCGCACGAGTCAGGTTGCCACCCGTGATAATATCCTGCTTTACGTACCGAACAGCAAGCTGATCGGGGAGAGTGTAGTCAACTGGAGCCAGGCCAGCAACCGGACGCGCTTTCACGTTGGCGTTGGCGTCGCTTACGGATCGGATACCAGTCTGGTAAAAAAACTCCTGCTGGACGCCGCCGAAACCCACGGCCAGGTTATTCGGAACCCGAAGCCCTTTGTCCGCTTCCTTGAATTTGGGGATTCTTCCCTGAATTTTGATCTGCTGTTTTTCGTCAAACGCAACGACCTGGAACGGGTAGAAGATATTCGTAGCGACCTGCGCTTCCTTATCGACTCGGCTTTCCGTAGCCACGGAGTGGAAATTCCTTTCCCACAACGCGATATCTGGTTGAAGAATCCGGTGAAAATTGCCGAGAGCCGGCCGGAGGTCAGGGAAGAAGAGTAAGTCTTAAGAATGCAAGGCTCTGCTTTTAGATGCTGGATCTTAGATCTTACCGGCTCGGTGTATACGTCACTGCGGTAAAACCCAAAATCCAGAATCTGAGATTTCAATCCATTTACCTGACAAATCGTAGCGTCCGTTGGCCGAGTACCGTGCGTACCGTAACAAAGTAAACACCGGCGGGGAGTTGTCCGGTAACGATCCGTATTTGTTGATCGTTCACCTTGCTACTTTGCAGCCATAACCTACCCGCAACATCCAGGATGGAAACTTCGGCTTCTAAGACCCCATTGGATAACTGAATGGTCCGGATGGATGACGGGAATTGCCGTTCAAGCCAGGATGTTAACCCTTTTTCTGCTCTTTCTTTCCACTCCGTGAGCCTCCTTTTCCAACAGTTTTTTGCCCGCCTGGCTTACCGCCTTTCTTCTTCGGTTTACGCGGCTGCTCCCGGTGGACAAGTGGGTTAGCAGTATCCTCATCGTAATTGCGACGGTTGACAACCGCTTCGTGGGCCAGGAAAAGTGCCTGGCGAAAAGAGCCGGCGTCGGCCACCCCTTTGCCGGCAATATCGTAGGCCGTGCCGTGATCAGGAGAAGTGCGAATGGCGGGCAATCCACCGGTGAAGTTAACGCCTTGACCGAAGGAAAGTGCTTTGAAGGGAACGAGGCCCTGATCATGATACATGGCCAGGATGCCGTCGACTTTCAGGTGCTTGCCACTACCGAAGAAACCATCAGCGGGGTAGGGCCCCATGACCAAATGGCCTTTTCTCTTGGCCTCGTAAACGGCCGGGCGCACGATTTTATCGTCTTCCTGACCGATGACGCCATTGTCGCCGGCGTGGGGGTTCAGGGCCAGTACTGCCAAAAGCGGTTTTTCGATGCCGAAGTCGCGCCGTAAAGTCTTGTCCATCTGGGCGAGTTTGGCCAGGATGAGCGGTTTGGATATTTGTCTGGCTACTTCAGCTACGGGCACGTGGTTGGTGACCAGTCCTACGCGAAGTTCTTCGGTGACCAGGAACATCAGGTTGGTTTCAGCTTCCAGGCGGGTGGTGAGGAACTCCGTATGGCCGGGGAAGGGGAAATCCTCCTTGGGCATATTGGCCTTGTTGATCGGGGCGGTTACCAATCCGTTGATGCGGCCGCTTTTCAGGTCAGCTACTGCTTTTTCCAGTGAAGAAGCGGCCACTTTTCCTCCCGCCGCGGTTGACTGGCCGATGCTCAACTCGATGGTTTCGTCCAGGCAATTCACCAGGTTGATCCTCCCCTCAACTATCTCGTCTTCGGCCGTAACTTCCTGATAGCTGATCTTAATGTCGAGCAATTCCTGGCAAGCATCCAGCAAAGCAGCGCTGGCGTAAATGACGGGGGTCAGGATCTTGGTCACTTCCCGGTTACCCAGGGTCTTGAGGATAACTTCCGGGCCGATGCCGTTGGGGTCGCCGATGCTGATACCGATAATGGGCTTGCTCATAGGGAGTTCTTTTGGAGGGGCGAAATTACGCTTTTAATAGAGCATAGAAGATAGATCGTGGAAATTATACGCTGCTGATCTGATGCTGGTCTAAAGGGAATCTCTTGCGTCAATTCGGTGGTAGAGAGGCTGTAAGCTATGTTATTTGGCTGCCAAAGTAGCAAGGTTGGTTTAATGCAATAAGTACCCTGACCCGTGAGGATCGGTCAAGTCTCGGTCAAATCAGAATTGATCGTCAACGAACTTATGGCCAAGAATCAAGGTAGTCTCAGTAAGACAATTTTACAAAATCCACAATCAATAGCATGCTCCGTTTACTTCCTCTGTATTTCCTCTTATCACTATTTTTTCTGGGCTGCGACGATGATGACGACAACTCCGAAGACCCCAACGATGATTTTGCGATTGAAGAACTGGGCGACGATGTAAATATTTTTGCCACCAACGCCACCCCGGTTGCGGTCTACGACAATATCATTGCTACTTTGTCAGCCAACGAAGCCATCGGTATCGTAGCTGAGGTGAATCACCAGCAAAACGCCGCCAACAACGGTCTTGAACTCCCCTTTACCCGCACTATCCTGTTCGGTAATCCTACCCTGGGTACACCCATCATGCAGGCTAACCAACTTGCCGGACTTGACCTGCCGCAAAAAATGGTGACCCTGGAGGTAAACGGAGAAACAGTAGCGGCTTATAACGCTGTCAGCTACCTCCGCGATCGCCACGGTATTTCTAACTCACTGTTGGAACCGATCGAGACAGCGCTTTCTAATATCGTTAATGCCTCGGCCCCTACCGGTGTATTTTTGGCAGGAGAGGCCGGCACTGAATTCAATGAAGGTATCATTGAGCAGACCAGTACCCGTAGCTTTGACGCCACTTTCAGTGCTTTGGTGGATGCCATCACCACCAACGAAAACCTGATCCTGGTAGATTCGCTGGACCATCAGGCCAATGCAGCCTCCGTAGATCTGGAACTTCGGCCAACGAAACTGATCATCTTCGGTAACCCTGATCTCGGTACTCCGCTCATGCAGAATAATCAAGGCATCAGCCTCGACTTACCCCAAAAAATGCTGGTCTACGAAATGGAAGACGGTACGGTACGCGTCGCCTATAACGATCCCGATTACCTGGCCGATCGATTCGATCTGGGAGACGGACTGGAGGAAACCCTGACTACGATTGCCGGAGCATTAGATAATTTAGCAACGGCGGCCACGGGAAATTAGAATCCTTGAGGTCTTGAGAGCAGTGATTTGTAACTCCAGACCTGATCACCTCATTATTCTAAAAGCCAGTTCCTTTAGTAATTCTCCGTCGGTTCGTGCTGCCGTAAGACTGCCAACGCCTTTGCTTTTCAGGTCATACTCTCTCAGTAAACCGATGACCCTGGCCACCTGCCCACCGGGATAATTGCGCAATGCGGTGTTGTACTCCCGGAGAAAAAAACTCTTTGTTTTGAGCGTGGATACGATTTCCTGCTCGGATGCCTGGCGGGCACGTAGTTCGCCGAGGAGAAACAACTTGGAGAAATAGGTGTATAAACTGGCCATAACTACCGGCAGCGGACCCGCTTTCGGATTTGCGGTGAAATAGTTTATGATGCGAGCCACTTTAACGGCGTCCTTGAAGCCCAGGGCTTTTTGTAATTCGAAGACGTTGTAATCTTTGGATATGCCTACCTGCTCCTCTACGATCTTGGTGGTGATGGTAGTGCCCGGGGCCAGATTGATGAGCAATTTATCCAGTTCATTGGCAATTTTGCTCAGTTTAGTACCCAGATATTCCGCCAGGAGATTGGAAGCTGCCGGCTCCACGCTGTGTTTTTTTCCTTTTAAATAACCGACGATCCAATCAGGTACCTGATTATCGTAAAGCCCTTTTGCTTCAAAGATCACACCGCTTTGCTTAATGGCCTTAGCGAGTTTGGTATTTAGTTTTACCCGCTTGTGCTTATGGCAGATCGCCAGGATGGTGGTCGGTGCCGGTCGTCCGGCATAATTGGCCAGTTCATTGATGCTGCGCATATCCTGGGCCTCGCGTAAAACGATAAGCTGGCGTTCGGCCATCATCGGAAAGCGACGGGCGGCATCCACTACGGCCAGATGATCGGCATCTTTGCCGTAAATGATCTGGTGGTTGAATGCTTTTTCGTGCTCTTGCAAAGCCGTGGCTTCCAGGGCTGCTTCCAGTTGATCGATGTAATAAGTCTCATCACCGTGGAAGAGATAAATGGGGGCGAATTCTTTTTTCTTGAAAGCAGCCTTGAGTTGAGCGAAGGTCATGGGGCGAATTTCGCCAATTAGCGCGGTTTGAACTTGGATTCAGCCAGAATTCTTTGGCCGTCGGAAATTTGCAGCAGGTCCACGACGTCAGCATTCGGGTGATTACGTATCCAGGCGTCCACGATTTGCATCCCCAGCCAGTTGGCCGAGCGACCGGGCGCACCGGTTGGCATACCGGGTGAATTGGGACTGGGGTCGATGTATTTTCGGTACTTCCGGAGATCGGTTTCGTAGAGCAGGTCCTGAGATTGCAAATAGACGTAGATCTGCGTCTCATTATCATTGAGCCACTCTACCTGCTCAGCGGTCATCTCCAGTTTGATGCTATCGGGAGAATAGGGGAGGACGAGATCCAGCAAGTATAATTTTTTGCCGTTGGCCACCATGTAGTCGATGAGTCGACCTTCGTCGGGGGTGGGCACCTGCTCGTCAATGAGCAGTTGCATCATTTTGCTGGTCAGGTGCTCGGGGGTGTAAGTGCGGGCCAGATAGTCGGAAAAAATAGTTTCGGTAGCACTTACGGAAGCATAGTCAAAATCCGGACCAATAAACATATCGAGTCCCACGGCCAATTGATCGTCGCCGAACTGGAAGCCGGCGAACTGGAACTGGGAAATGAAGGTCACCAGGGTATCGGGTAAGGGTACGTCCGGTAAATAGTAATGGTAGAAAGCCAACGCCTGCTTCAATTCCGCTAAGCTAGCCTGCCCGGCCTGGCGATCAGCTTTGCTACTTTGATAGTCCGAAAAATTATCCTCGGTATAGCGAAATACCTCTTGAGTCAGGGGATAGGTAATAAAGGCTTTCAGTATGTCTACCTGCTCTTCAGGAGAAAAGTCGCCCCGTTTCAGAGGGATGGCGTAGCGGAAGTAAACGTCGGTGAAGTCGGGGTAATTATCGGTCAGTTCGTTCAATAGTGTAGCCAGCTTACTGGTGTCTCCGTTCATCAGCTCTCGTTCGAAGCGTAGTACCTCCAGTTCGATAATGTCGGGGTTGACCTCGGGAACAAGCCGTTCTTCCGGTCCGCCACAGCTAAAGAAAGCTGGTATCAGGAGGAGAAATAAAAAACGAGGATTTGCAAAAGCGGTTAAAAAAGTATCTATTTGCATAGTGTAGCAAACACCGATAACGGCGATTCGTTAGTAAAGTGATTTGTAATTAAACTAACAAACGCCGCTCAACAGCAAAAATTTCACTCCCAATGACCCGATCTTTTCTCTTTTCGCTCTGTCTATTCCTGGCTGTCGCCACTAGCCTGAGCGCCCAAGCCGTACAGGGTGACCTGCGCTTCGGCTTTCAACTCAGTCCTACCTTCAGTTCAATGAATACGGATAATAACCAAATCAACGGCGATGGCACCAATCTGGGCCTGAAACTCGGCTTGATGTCGGAGTTCTATTTCCGCGACAATTACTCTTTCTCCACCGGCCTGAATTTTCACTTAAACGCTGGCGGGACCCTGTTCTACGAAGATACCTTTGAAGACGTCAACATCTGGGACGAGGCCGTAGACGATGCATTACCCGATATGGATACTATGAATTTCGCCGGCCAGACATCCTTTAAGTATAATCTCCAGTACGTGGAAATTCCGTTTGCCCTGACCCTGCGTACCCGTGAATTCGGCTATCTGCGTTACTTTGTCCGGCCCGGCTTCAACGTGGGCATCCTTACTCAAAGCCGCGGTAATGTGAAGGGGGACGATCGCCTGGACGACGAAGAGGAATTCGATATCGGTTCGGCTACCAACGCCATCAACCTAAGCTGGGGGATCAGTGCCGGTGTGGAATACAGCGTTTCTTCCAATACGGCCTTAATCGGCGGCATCGGCTTTCAGTCTGGCTTCGCCGATATTACCAAGGATAATGGCACGAGTGTTACCCGGAGCGGCCGCTCTCCCGAGGAAGATGATAGCCGGGGAAAATTGAACTCCGTGGTGATCACGCTTGGGGTATTATTCTAGGCGGAGCTTAACGCATTTGTTTGCCTTCGGCGGCTTCTTTTTGTAATGCGGAGATGAAGAGCACTGCGCGGGACTGCTCAAAACAGCCGCCGCTCTATCATACTGCTTTTACTCTACTTTTTTCCATTGATGAAAAAAGTAGCAAAAAAATCTAGTTTTGAATAAACTCGCTTTGCTCAAACAGTATTCAAAACAGACACTCCGGTCCAATGGACTGATCAAGTGTGAGAGCTGCTCAAAGCAACAGGCTCGGGCTCCGCACCTAAGGAACGCCAAGAATAACCACTAGCGACCAGCTAGCGGAGGACCGGACATTAGCGCTGGCAGCTCAAAACGTGCCGAAAAAGCGTGAAAAATGAATACTGTTTGAACGGACAAAAAACACTATTCCGAAGAGAAGTTCTTCGGCAAACTGAAAGTTTTTGACGAAGCAAAGAGCATTAAGTGAGTTTATTCATTTTAGCTTTTTCGGCACGTTTTGAGCGTTAAGCCAGCGCGTAAGTCCTAGACTTTTTTTGCTTCGTTTTTTGGGGCGATGCCAAAAAATGAAGTCGCCGAAGGCACGCCGGGACGGCGTATGCAAGCGTAGCGCTAGATAGCATTATATAAGCCAAAGTAAAGCCGCCGAAGGCATTTTGCGTAAGGGAGCATAGTGGAACGGCAAATCCATCAGGGGAAAGTGAGTCAATATTACTCTTTCCGTTCTCGAAGTGCCTCCGGCCAATGCCGTTCCTTCAGATTGTCCAGCCGATAGTCCGTGATCTCCACCAATTTGCAGTGTTCCTTTTTAGCCAGTTCTTTATAGCGGTGGCCTTTTGCCATCCAATCCCAGCTTCTTTTCTCGCACATCATCACACGCTGACCTATCTCTAGCTGAATGTAATCCATCTCGCCGGAAATCAAGGGAAGCGCTACCCGGTCGATGGGCTGGAAAGAGATGTCACGCCCCTTCAAACGTTCTTTTTCCGCGTAAAAGCGGGCGACCGGATGGTAATGCTTGGAAATCACGGTGTAGGGAGCCTGCATCGACTGATCCTCGATACCCGCCCGGTAGGATGAGATCACTTTACGCATGCCCATGTGGGCTCGTGGGTCGTTGGTTTTTCTTATCAGCATCACAAATCCCGGTAGGAAAAGGGGGATGATTAGCAAAGTAGCAATGATCTCGGGGTGAATCCGGGGTAATTGGCTGCGCAGACCAGCAGTCATCCAGCCGAAGCAACGGTATAAAAAAGCAGCATTTACCAGAGAGATCAGCGGATAGGCCGGAACGATGTACCAGAATAACTTGGTTGCTGAACTCGTGATGACGGCCCAGAAAACCACGGCCCCCAACCCGATCAATCTCACTCCTGTAAAGCGACCAGGCGTAATGGCCATGAAGATTAAGGCCCCCGGAAAAAGATAGATGAAAGGCGTGAACACCTTATCCTCACCCATTACCCAGAGGTAGTGGTACCAGGGATGATCGTGTTGTTCGTTGACCTCGGCGAAACGGCCGCCCAACTCGTTGTCGAAAACAAGTTGAATGTAACCGGGATTGACCTGCTCACGGAGAAAGTAATAACTCACTACTCCGGCCAGGGCCAGGGCGTAAGCGACGTACATCCGCCAGTTAAGGAGTTGCGCACGTGCTTTGGGGTCGGCCAGCACATAAATGGCAATAGCTGGTAAAACGAAGCCGCAAACTATACCTTTGGTCCAGCCTGCTAATAGTACCGCCAGTGCGGAAAGGATGAGGTAAAGCGTTCGTTTTGTCTCCACGAAACGGGCAAAGAAGAGCAGCTGACTCAGGGTGAAGAGCAGCATCAGCGCGTCAAAATCCCCCGATCGTGCTCCGTGGTTACCGATCAGTCGCCAGTTAAGCAGCAGTATCCAACCCGCAATCACTCCGATGGTAGCCGAGCCCCACTGCTTGGTCGTAAACCATACCATGAGCCCGATAGCTAAAAGCGTGGCCAGAGCGGAGGGCAGGCGAATCGGAACTTCCCCCGGCCCCATGATATTCAGGCAAAGCGTTTGCAGCCAAACCAGTATAGGCGGTTTGGTACCCCATTCATCCGGGTAGCCGGCGTAACTTGGCACCAATGGGTGACTTTTGCCGGCGTACATCTCCAGGGCGTTCACGCCACGGCGGGCTTCATCGAAGAATTCCAATTCGGGTATACCCAGGTTGTTGAAGACCAGGAGCGCGAAGCAGGCCGCCGAAGCGAGGTAAAAGAAATAGCGGATGTAATTATGCATCTGGCCGCAAAATTAGCTAAAATCTTTAATGACGATGTCGTCCATATTTTCCTCGAACCAGTCCAGTGGTGCGGGATTCTTATCACCTGTACAGGTATCGCACTTGAAAAATAGATAATACAATTGCCAGTAGTCGCCCATTTGCTGCCGTAGCATATTCAGCCGCCGGTCTGCTTCACTCAGATTCTGGTAGAGGTGAGTGAGTCGCCAGATGTAGTAAGCTTCGTCGTGGAGTTTCACGAGTTCCAGGAGCAGCGCATCGTCAGTATAGTTAGCCAGAAAATTGCGGGCGTAGACGCCGTGGTGCTTGCTCCAGTCGCGGGGAGTACTTTTGTCTTCGCAGAACTTAAAGGTATCGTGAACCCAAGTGACCAACCTCAGCTTCTTTCGGCTTTCAACGTCCAATCTCATCCGGTCAATATTGGCATTTACTTCGATGATGTGTCGCCAGATAGCGCCTTCCGGGTGACCGTAGCGCGGGGTACCCCAGACCAGTCCGGTCCGGAAACGCTCGTCTTCCAGAAAGGCGAGTTCCAGCGGGGTTTCCGGTTGCAGTAAATGGGTGAGCTCTTCCTGGGTCACTTGTGATGAGGGAATTCTGTCGCAGAAAAACGTGGTCGGCGTAAATATAGTTGCTTTTGTCGTTGTAAGCGTTTGTTTGACTTTGGCGATCTGAACACTGCTGACAAATTTTGGTGTGAGCGAAGAAGGAAGACTTCATGACCAGACTTACTCAGGATGTAAGAGATAAGTGATATAATTCAGAAGAAAATCTGTCGCATTCAGGTCGAAACGTAGCATCCAAATGAGTACTATGTGCTTTTGATTAGTTGTGTGACAACTCAATCCCCGCAAAGTCCGTTATATTTTTCCGACTACTTAAAGCTACAATCCTCCCCTCGATGAAACAATTCCTTCTCTTGTTATGCGCTGCTGTTCTGGGCGGACTGATTGCGGGCTACTTCACCCTGCAAAGCCAGAAATTTCGCGCAGTAGTCGCTCCGGACTCTTTGCCTCCACCCATTCGCCTGGTCAACCAGCCGGCTTCAGCTGGAGGAACTAACAGTAGTGAACCGGCGGCTGATTTTAAAGCGGCCGCTAAAATGGTCACTCCTTCGGTGGTTCACATCGCTGCGCGAGTGACCGAAGATGGCAAAGATGCCATTAAAATGCTCTTTGATCGTCAGGACAGTCCTCAGCGGGGTGGGGGAGAAGGCTCCGGCGTCATCTATACTTCCAATGGCTACGTTATCACCAACTACCACGTTATTGAAGCCACCAACGAGATTACCGTAACTACCAACCGTAACCAGACCTACGGCGCTACTATTGTAGGTTTCGACGAAAAAACCGACATCGCTGTTCTAAAAGTAGAGGCCGATGAACTGCCTTATCTTGAAATGGCTGATAGCGACGATGCTGAGATCGGCGAATGGGTGATGGCCGCCGGAAACCCTTTGAGCCTCAACAGTACCGTCACGGCCGGCATCATCAGTGCCAAGGGGCGTAGTCTTCAACTGTTGCGTGATCGGGATGCCATCGAAAGCTTCATTCAGACCGACGCAGCCGTTAACCCGGGGAATAGTGGTGGTCCCTTAGTCGATATTCAGGGGCGTCTGCTCGGGATCAACACGGCCATCGCGTCCAAGACCGGCCTGTTTCAGGGCTATAGTTTCGCAATCCCCATCAATCTGGTGCGCCGCATTGCGGATGACATCATCGAATACGGAAGCTATCAACGTGCTTTTTTAGGCGTAGAAATCTATAGCCTGACGGCAGATGATGCAATAAAGCTAGGGGTACAAATTACCCAGGGAGTGGTGGTGGAAGATCTTCTGCCCGGCGGCTCCGCCGAAGTAGCCGGATTGCAACCCAACGACGTTATCATACAAGTCAATGACCGGGTAATCCGCGAACTGCCCGATCTGACTGAGATCATCGGCCGTACCAAGATCGGTGATGAAGTCCTGTTAACGGTTTTTCGGGGAGACGAAGCGAAAGAAATCACCGTTAAAATGCTACCCGCTGAATAGAGGACGCGCTGCGCGCTGTTGGACGCTTCGCTTGTGGACGTCGCTGCGCGACTTAAAAGACGCTCGTTCCTCGCTTTTGGAGGGCTGTGTTAATTCACGGAACTTGGTGCTTTTCCTTACTTTTCCAAAAGATCGCTTCAGCGATCGTCTTTTAAGTTTGTATTAGCTTGACAACTCGATATATTAATTTTATCGAGATTTATAAACTAAAAAAGACATGGCCGGCGTAAAGCACTGTGCGTCCAAAAGGGCTTTAGCCCGTCTAAAAGCGAAGCGTCTAATGGGCCGAAGGCCGTCAAAAAGGGCAGAGCCCGTCTAAACCATGCGATTAAAAAGCGAAAATTTAGTCAAAAAATACGGTCGCCGTACCGTCGTTAAGGGAGTCAGCCTTTTTGTTGACCAAGGGGAGATCGTAGGACTACTCGGGCCGAATGGAGCGGGAAAGACTACTACTTTCTACATGACCGTTGGATTTGTAAAACCCACCGCCGGTCGGGTCTTCCTGGATGATGCGGACATCACGGAACTGCCGATGTACCGCCGGGCGAAACGGGGGATCGGCTATTTGCCCCAGGAGCCTTCCGTATTCCGTAAACTGAGCGTGGAAGACAATATCAAGGCCGTGCTGGAAATGACCGAATACTCTAAGGAAGAGCAACGCGACAAGCTGGAAAACCTCATCGAGGAATTTCGCCTGGAAAAAGTGCGCAAGAGCTTCGGGGATACCCTGAGTGGCGGTGAGCGGAGACGTACGGAAATAGCCCGCGCCCTGGCCACTAACCCTAATTTCATTCTCCTGGATGAACCTTTCGCCGGTATCGACCCAATTGCCGTGGAAGATATTCAGTATATCGTGGCTAAGCTTAAAACCAAGAATATCGGCATCCTGATTACCGATCACAACGTACAGGAAACACTCAGCATCACCGACCGGGCCTATCTGATGTTTGAAGGGGACATCCTTAAAGCAGGTACCGCCGAGGAATTGGCCGCCGACGAGATGGTCCGTAAAGTTTACCTCGGCAAGAATTTTGAGTTGCGCCGAAAAAACATCGTAGTCGATTAATCCGAACGTATTGGCTTTTCGACCCGTTGGGAGAAATAGTTAGACTAACAAAGTAGCAAGGCTATTGAAAGCCTCCGTTAAAGAACCGCTGATCACCGGATAGGAACCGAAGTTGTCTAGGGGCCCGGGGTATCTTCACCGGAGGGGTTGTGAAATATCAGGAAGCTCGTGGATCAGTTGGGTTTAAAAGGACTTCCCAACTTGAACTTTAACTCGCTATAAACATTGCTACTTTGTTAATCAAAGCACGAAAATTTCGTTAACCGCTTTTCGTACTTAGAACTGGAAGCCAAAAACACTTCCTCAGCCCATGACCAAGCCTCCCGAAAAACCATCCGCCCCGACTTACCAACAGCCCTACCCGGATCGCTATTTGCCCATTGAAGACTATGGGGTTATTGGTAATCTGCACACCACGGCTCTGGTGAGTAAACAGGGAAATATCGACTTCATGGCCTTGCCGCGTTTCGATTCTCCTACCGTCTTTACTCGGATACTGGACGCGGATCACGGTGGCTACTTCGGGGTGGCGAAGCTATCGGAAGAAGTGAGGAATACTCAACTCTATCTGCCCGATACCAACATTCTGCTCACCCGGTTTTTAAGCTCGGACGGCATCGCCGAACTGACGGACTTCATGCCGATTGCCAAAAACGATCATGACTTTTGCATCTACCGGCAACTTAAATGCATTAGTGGCAACCATGCATTTTCTTTTGTCCTGCGGCCAAAGTTTGATTACGCCCGCCAAGGCTGTAAAGTGGAGCGGCACGAAAAGGGTTACTTGTTAAAAGACCCATCCGGCGAACAGCCGACTTTGTTGTTGCGGACCGATGTGGAACTGGAAATTACCGAAGACGGTGCACTGATCGGCGAGCTTGAAATGAAGGAGGGGGAGTTAAAAACCTTTATTCTTACCCTGAACGAGGGTCAAGTACATACTGACGATTTCGATGAAGCGTTCACCGAGTGTCGTCAATATTGGCAAAACTGGATAAGTAAATGCACTTACCAGGGCCACTGTAAGGCCGCCGTGCTGCGATCTGCTCTAGCGTTGAAACTGCTGACCTCGGTTCAGTACGGTTCTACGGTGGCGGCGGCGACTTTTGGCCTGCCCGAAGGTATTGGCGGCGAACGCAATTGGGATTACCGCTACACCTGGATTCGGGATACGGCTTTCACCATGTATGCTTTCCTGCGACTAGGCTACCGCGAAGAAGCCGCGCATTTTATGGAATGGCTCGAGAAACGCTGTATGGATCAGTTGCAACTGATGTATGGCGTCGACGGAGAAAAGGAACTACCCGAATCCGAACTTGACCACCTGGAAGGCTACCGCCAGAGCAAGCCGGTCCGCATCGGTAACGCCGCCTACGCCCAGGAACAAATGGACATCTACGGCGAGCTGATCGATACCATTTACCTCTTCAACCAGGCCGGTGGAAGCATTACCTACTGCTTTTGGAAAAAGATAGTAGGAGTTGTTGATTACGTTATTGAGAACTGGAAGAAGAAAGATCACGGTATCTGGGAGGTCAGAAACGAAAAGCAACGCTATCTCCACAGTGCTGTTTGCTGCTGGGTAGCCGTAGACCGGGCCATGAGAATTGCCGAAGCGCGTAGTCTGCCGGCCGACCTGGTTAAGTGGCAGCGGGTGAGGGATGAAATGTACACGGATATCTACGAAAATTTCTACAACAATGAGCTTGGCGCTTATGTCCAGTTCAAAGGCAGTAACACCCTGGACGCCAGCGCACTCTTGATGCCCCTGCTTCGCTTCGTCAGTAGCAAGGAACCTCGCTGGCTAAGGACTTTTGCGGCCATCGAAAAAGAGCTGAGTGCGGACGTACTGATTTTCCGCTATAAAACGGAGGATGGTAGCGACGGGCTAAATGGAAACGAAGGTTCTTTCACCATCTGTTCCTTCTGGTACGTTGAGTGCCTGGCACGAATCGGACGGCTTGACGACGCCAAACTGGCCTTTGAAAAGCTATTGGGCTACGCCAATCACCTGGGATTGATGAGTGAGGAAATCGGACTACACGGCGAGCAGTTGGGGAACTTCCCTCAGGCCTTTTCTCATCTGGCAATGATCTCGGCAGCTTTTCAGATCAATAAGCAGAAGTAGACGCCTTCGGCTTTTGGACACTCGGCTTCCGCCTCGCTTTTGGACGGGCCTAATGTTTAGAATGAAAATCTTGGTTTTCGACTCAAGCTGCCTTCCCAAAAGATCGCTTCAGCGATCGTCCAAAAGGGCTTTAGCCCGTCTAAAAACGAAGTGTCCAAAAGGCCGGAGGCCGTCCAACAGGGCTCCGCCCGTCCAACTACCCACCCAGCACTCCACGAATTACCTTTCCTAACTGCACTGCCCACTCCAATTCGTAGGCTTTGCTGAAAATATAGAAGGTAAATATACCATAAAGAAGAAATAGGGAACCCGCCCTGGCCTTCCCCAGCGTAGGACCAATGATGTAGACGATGAAGGCGGCAAAGGTGAAGAAAACCAACAGCACGCGTAGTTCGGTGATATCATCAACTACGGCCGGATTCATCTCCAGTGGGCCGTGAATGGCGGTGAAAATGAAAAGCGGGAAGCCGAGCGCGAAACAAACGTCGAAAATGTTGGAGCCCAGAGCATTAGCCACCGCGTCGTCGTATTCTCCCCGCATGGCGTCGCGGTAAGAAAGGATAGTATCCGGGACACTCGTGGCGGCCGAGGCGAGAATGACGGCCACGAAGTAGGTGTTGATGCCCATGGCATCGGCGCTGAGTTCGCAGGCGTAGACCAGAAAGAAACAGGCCAGGCCGATGATGAGCATGCTGAAGATCAGCAAGGACCAGGCACTGCCCCGCTTTATTTCTTTTTTTACGAAGATCGGGGCGAGGTCCAGGCTGATGACTTGTAACAGCATGTTGCCATTACCGTCGTTTTGGTAATAATCCTCCGCTGCATGCACTTCTGGTGTTGCATCCTTGGTCATGGTACGAAAGACAACGGTGATGTAGACAAAGTACATGCCCATCAGAATCAGGCCGTGCCAATAATACAGCGTGGTGCCGGAGATCAGAAAGATCAGACCGATCTCGGCCAGAATAAGGGAGATGCCGTCGCGTAGGATCACTTTACGGGAAACGGGAACACGCCGCGTTTTACCCTTATAGATGACTACCATGATCACCAGCGCAGGGATGATCATCCCATTAAAGATTGCCGAGCCGGCCGTAGTACCAATTCCTCCGGCGAATCCATCATTGGCCCGGAGAGGCTCGTCCAGAAAATAAAAGTAGTAGAAGAAAAAGAATAGGGTAGTGAACAGCTCCGGCATGGAACTGCCAATAGCGTTGAGGGTCGCTCCACGCACACCATCGGATAAATCACGCCCCAAATAGTCGGCGGCCACCTCGAATCCATCGCTGGCCCGCCAAATGACGAGGCAGCATAGTACGATGATGATGAGGCCGATGATTATTTCCATTGGAGCGAAGGTAAGGGATTAGAACGTTAGTGAGTAGCCCGCTAATTGTGGGGGAAAATAGAATGGATTTTGGCTTGGTAGAGAGGAGTGAACGTGAACGTCATGCTACCTCCGCTTTCATGCCGCCCCATTAAAAACTAAGGTAATCCACCGGATCGACCGCCTTGCCACGGTGCCAGATCTCGAAGTGAAGATGCGGCCCGGTAGTCAGCTGGCCGGTGTTGCCGATGATGGCGACGGCTTCGCCGCTGTTGACGCGGTCACCCACTTTTTTCAACAACTCACTATTGTGTTTATAGAAGGTGATCAGGTCGTTGTCGTGTTGGATGCCGATAACATTACCGTTGGCACTGGTAAATTCAGACATGAATACGATGCCTTCGGCGGCAGCTTTGATGGGCGTGCTCTGAGGAGCCAGGACGTCTACACCCAAATGGTTTTCCTCGGGTTTGAAACCAGCGCTGATCTCTCCGTTCACGGGTACGGTGAGGTAGGTCTGTTCCAGCGGTACGGCGTTGCTGCCGGAGGTTGGTACACCTCCGCCTCCCTGTCGGGCGGTGCGGCCAACGCGCTCCAGGTCACTCTGGCGGCGCAGGCTGATCTCTTCCTCGGAGAGGGGGACCGGTTCGGGGGCTTCCAGCTCTAAACTGTCCTTCAGCTTTTCGATTTCCTCGAAGGTCTTGGCGTCGCCGACCAGGATACGGCGAAAGTTTTCGGTGTATTCTACCTGGGCTTCCAGCTGTTCGGTGAGGTCCTCGATGGTGTTTTCCATGGCGGTCATCTCGCGGCGCTGCACCACGTCGCCATAACCGGGTACGTAAGTGCGCAGTGGCGTCCAGGCAATGATGAAAAAAATCAGGATACTCAACAGCAGGATAAGGGAAGAGATGGCCACGTAAAGATTCAGTGGCGTGAGGTTATAGGCACCAACCTCGTCAAAAGTGTCGGCGTTCATCACCACCAGGCGGTAGTTGTCTTTGCTGCTTTCCTTAAAGCGTGCCCAGCGGCCCGGCTTCTTTTCCTGTGGTTCCATTGGCGGATAATTAGGGAATCTTTTACGAGTTAAAAAACACTTAAACGGTTGGTTAAGGCGTTTTAGGGTGAGGTTTTGCTGGGTGATCGCCCGAGAGCGTTTGGTCTCGGGTAATTGTTGGCACTGCTACTTTAGCTTCGCTGATCGTCCCTGCGGTCCTCGGAGTTGTCAGCCATAAAATGAGCATAGAAGATAGAATATAGAGAATAGATGCCGCTCTGGCTTGTTAGCAGCACGCTCGGAAGTCTATATTCTATGCTCTAATTGTCCAGATTTTGTCGGGATGATCTTTCTTCTTTTGGCTTCAAAGTAGCAAAGCTTTAGTCAACCAACCCAGCGGCCGACAACTCAAACGACCCTACGATAAAAACCGTATTTTCGCGGCCGCAAATCAAATTGCTCTCGCAAAGGTAGTTCATCACAACGCGACGAACCAAAACGATTCGATCTTGAAGAAGTTAACTCATCTGCTCCTCCTCACCCTGGCTTTTCAACTGTTGATTGGCTGTACCACCCGTAAGAGCCGCGCCGACCAGGGCGTGATTTCCAAGGCCTGGCACAATATGAACGCTCATTACAACGGCTACTTCAACGCTGCCGAGATACTGGAGGAAAGCGTGCTGCTCCTGAATGAACAACACGTGGATAACTATAACCAGCAACTGGATATGTTCCCCTACCTGGAGACCGACAATCCTTCAGTGGTCTACGAGGAACTGGACCGGGCGGTGGAAAAAGTGACCGTGGTTTCCCGCATTCATCCCTATAGCAACTGGACGGACGACTGCTACCTGTTAGCCGGCCAGGCTATGTTCATGAAACGCGACTACGAGACGGCGGAGAAGACTTTCCGGTTCCTGGTGAACGAATACCGCCCCAAGCCTAAGCGACGGAAGATCAAGAAGAATATGTCGGTGGAGGAGATCGAGGAAATTCGCGAGGAGGAAGCCGAGGATGCGAAGCGTGGCGTGAAAGTGGAAAAGACCCGTGAACAGCTTAATAAAGAACGGTCACTGGACCGCAAGGCCGCTGCCAAAGAGCGCGACAAGATCCGCAAAGCCCGCGCCAAAGAGCGCAAGGCCGCTCAAAAGCAGCGGGAAAAAGAACGTAAGCAACGGGCTAAAGACCGTAAGAAAGGCATCCGTACGCCACGCCCGGTTCGGGATACGACCACGGTGAAAGACGAAGAGCCCGAAGAAGAGATAAAACCGGAAGTGGACGAAGATGCGCCTTTCGTGGGCATGATCTCTATTTTCAACGAATCCCAGAATTTGGGGCTGAGCGACGAGCCCTACGGCAAGAAATCCGGCTCTTATATCGTCAAGCACCGTCCTTCTTTCCAGGAAGGTCGCCTGTGGCTGGCCTGGACCCTGGTGAAACGTGATAACTACGACCAGGCTCAACTGATCCTGACCGACCTGCGCAACGATCGGGGTACTTTCTCCGACGTCCGCCACAAGGCCCTGGCGGTGCAGGCTTTCCTCTATCTGGAAAGCGGTGAGGATGCCCGTGCCATCCCTTACCTGATGGAAGCCGGGGAAGCGACGAATGATCGTAACGAAAGCGCTCGTTTTTACTACATCGCCGGTCAATTGCACCAGCAGCTCAACGAAACCGGCCCGGCCTACGCTGCTTTTGAAAAAGTAGTGAAAGAAAACCCGGAGTACGCCCTGGAATTCGGTGCTCGCCTGAATATGGCCCAAAACGATTTCCTGAGTGGGAGCGGCTCGGCCGAGGAGGCGCTGAAGAAACTGGAAAAGATGCTTAAGGATGATAAGAATCTGGAGTATGAAAGCCAGCTTTACTTCAGCATGGCGAATATCGCCCTGCGCAGTAATGATCGCGCTTTGGGAATGGAGTACCTGCGCAAAGCGATCGATAGTCCTTCGGCCCAGGCTAACAACCGGGTGGAAGCCTACGCGCTTTTGGCTAAGCTGAATTACGAAGATAGCAACTATCTGGCCGCCAAACTGTACTACGACAGCACCCTGACTTTTATGCCACAGAGTGACATCCGCTACGACAGGACCAAAAAAATGCGCGACGATCTGGTGGATATCGCCGGCTTCATCGTAGAGATCGAAGAAAAAGACAGCCTGCTACGCCTGGCGGAGCTGCCAGAGGAAGACCGGAAAAACATCGCCACCAAGATTTTGGAGCAGCAGCGGGAAGCCAAACGGAAAACTGCCAGCCCCGTCGGAGGGTCTAAAGGTGGTCCGGAACCCGGTACCAGCGACTACTGGGCCTATGACCCCCGGGAAGTGCGGCGCGGTGCCCGGGATTTCAACCGAAAATTTAGCGATCGCCCCCTGGAAGACAACTGGCGCCGTAGCGACCGTACCAGTGGAGATTTCTTCGACGATGATACCGAGTTGGTGGAAGAAGACTTCGATTTACCCATTACGCCCGAAGAAGTAGACGCCATTCTCCAGGGCGTACCCACTGATGACAAAGACAAGGAACTGATGCGACTGGAGCTGCAAAAAGCTTACTTCAACCTGGGCCGTCTTTACCGCAATAAACTGGAGGATAACGGTGAGACCGTTACTACCCTGGAAAGCATGCACCAGCGCTTCCCGCGGGTAAATGACGAGGCCGAAAGCTGGTACTATCTCTACCTGGCTCACAACGACCTGAGCAACGTCGGCAAAGCCAATGAGTACAAGAACAAACTGGCTGAAAAATGGCCGGATACCAAGTTCGCTAAGATTCTGAACGACCCGAATTTCGCTAACTCCGTCCTCAGTGAAGAGGCCAAGTTGGAGAGAGCCTATGACGCAATCTACGGCGACTTTCAGTCCGGAAATTATCAATTGGCCTACGACAAGTCCCGCAAGGAACTCAGTGGGTTGTTCGGCAAGCATCCGCTGAAGCCAAAGTACGCTTTGCTCATGGCTATGGCCAATGGCAACATTCAGGGCAAGGAGGCTTACATCGCTTCCCTGAAGCAGTTGATCAGTCAGTACCCCGGTACCGAAGAGGAAAAGCGGGCCAAGGAAATTTTGAGATTGCTCGGGGAAACCGGAGCGGCCCTGCCCGGCGGTGCTAACCAGGCAAAGACGGGCAACTTCAAGGCCGGGCCCAATGAACTCCACTATATGGTACTGGTCTTCGACAGCAAGGATGTGGAACTGAACAAAGCGAAGATCGTCATCAGCGACTACAACAACAAGTACAACAAAACGGACCGCCTGCGGGTGACCAACGTTTACCTGGGCCGCGACAACAGCATCCCCGTACTGGTCATGCGCCGCTTCAAAAACCAGGAAGAGGCCATGGAGTACTACGATAATGCCGGTAAGAATAAGGATGATTTCCTAAGCCGGACTGAAGTGGATTATAAATTATTCCCCGTCTCCCAGAGTAATTACCGGGAGATTTTGAAAGCGCGGAACGTGGAGGGATATGAGGAGTTTTTTAACGAGAACTACTAGAAATGGAACTGGCGTTTATGCGATCTCCGGATAAACGCTAGTTTGCTCTGCTTAGAAGTACGTTGGTCAAGGGTACGGTCAAGTACTCGGTAAAAATCCAGCCTCGGAAGTCGTTGGTAAGTTTAAACTCCACCGATAGAACTTCAGCAACCGATTCTGAGAAAGCCCCAATTGTCTCAAGCAGTAAATGAAGATGTAAATTCCCTGCAAATATAGCGCCCCGTAACGCCGGTATTTCCGGGCGGAGGTAACGACATAATCCGGCAGTACGGTAAAGCCGTGTTTTTTCTTTAATCGTTTTACAATATCGTTGCCTTCCATAAGGTGAAAGGATTGGTCGTAGCCGGCAACGGAACGAAAAGCATCGTGGCGAACCAGTAAACTCTGGTCACCGTAGCGGAAAGCGTCGATATCGAAACGGGTGCAGTAGCCGAGTAAGTTCAGTGTAGGGGAGCGGTGATCGAAGCGCATCTGAAAACAGGCTGCCTTACAGTCGTTTTTATCCATCCATTTAAACCAGTAGGCCAATTTTACGGGAGGCTGGGTGTCGGCGTGTAAAAAATACAGCCAACGTCCTTTGGCCTGCTTGGCCCCGACATTTAGTTGGCACGCCCGGCCAGATGGGCCACTGACGTAGCGATCGGCCAGTTGAGCTGCCAGTTTGGGAGTGGCATCGTTGCTGCCACCGTCGCTGACGATTATCTCGTAGGACTCCCCGTTCAAAGCTGTGCTTAATTCTAGAATCCGCTGGGGAAGGTTGTCGGCTTCGTTTAGCGTGGGAATGATTACGGAGATGTCGATCTGGGTGGCCACGTATTGATCTTGCTGGTGGGTTTATAAAACCCTGGGCGTGGCGATAGTTCAAATGGGCGCTTTCCCGAGCGTGTCAACCCAAGAGTTCAGGTAAGCGGAGGTGGTCGGAGCGAAAGTCCACCGAGGTTCATCTAGAACCCCGGTGGATTTTGGTCCGAACGCTCGCAGCGGACAGGGCGGAATCAAATCTTCACCCAGGGAACGGATCGTCCATTGATCAGCAGCAGGTAACGGCCGGCGGGCAGTGCTGCTACGGAGATCGCGGAACCAGCTTGATAATCACGCTCCAGGATCGTTCGGCCCTGGATGTCGATAATTCGTATGGCCCCTGCTTCAATACCTTGTAGATAGAGTAGATCAGCGCTGGGGTTGGGGTAAACCGCTACTTTAACTTCATCTGAAGTCATGGTCACCAGCCGAACTTCACTCAGGCTACTGGCGCCGTCATAATCCAGTTGGCGAATGCGGTAGTAGTTGTTGCCATTGACTGGTTGGCCGTGGAAAAATTGATAGTCGAGCTGACTGCTAGAGTTGCCAGACCCGTCCACCTGACCGATGGCCTGAAACAACCGGCCGTCGGTACTGTGTTCAATTACGAAAGCAGCGTTGTTGGCCTCACTGGTGGTAGACCAATCCAGTTGAACCTGCTTGCCGCTCGGTCGGGCTCGGAAGGAAAGCCATTCAACGGGCAGTACGGCTGGATTAGCCCAAAGGAAGAAAGTAGAAAATTGTAATACGTTGGCCTGGTAGTATTGAGCAGCATTATTACAGCCACGGGTATTGTACATGGTCGCCAAAACTACTGCGTTTTCGCCGGTGAAGCCCGCCGGCCCACATTCGCTGTCGTCTTTAACCAGCCCGAAGAGACTACGGTCCACCCCGGTTTCGACTTCCAGAGCTTCGATCTCGACATCACGGAAGTAAAGTCGGATGTTCATGGGGGTCGTGGGAGTAACTGGTTGGCCCGAAGCATTCAAAGGAGTAAGCGTCATTCGTTTACTGAGCCGGCGTTCACTGGCGTTGCCTTCGGTGAGGGCAGCTTCGCGGTAGACATCCAGGCGGATGCTACTGACGTTGGGGTTGACGTTCTTGCGCACCGAAGCGATCAGCCTGTTTTGTGGGCCGGTAACGTCGATGAATTCGAAGGGGGAGTCCAAGGTCCGGGTGACCGAAGTACAACTGCCAACTGGTCCATTAGCGACGTTTTCATCGGCGGTGACCGTTACATTGGCCTGGCAATTGGCGCTGTTGCCCGCGTCGTCAGTAATAGTCAGGGTAACCGAGTTAATGCCCAGATCGGCACAGGTGAAATTGCTTTGGTCCAGGCTGCCAGAAATGCCACCACAATTATCGGAACTGCCATTGTCGATCTGACTGGGCGTGATGGTAATTGTCTCGTCGTCGATGATGGAAAGCTCTAGTGGCTGACAGAGTGCTAAGGGGGGTGACTGATCGCCCAGCGCACAGTCGACGATGATGGTGTAGTTGGTGGTGAGCATTACGGTGTTTCCGAAATCGTCACTGCCTTCGTACTCTACGGTAATGGGGTAGGTGCCGGGTACGGTGGGGGCGGGTACGATAGCGCGGAAACGCAGGTCGGCACCGGGACCAGCGTTGGCCGGGCTGTTGGTGATTCCGTAGCGACTGTCGTCCCATTCGTGGAATTTGATGTTGGC
>PDLQ01000028.1 GCA_002591745.1 Lewinellaceae bacterium SD302 | reverse complement strand
GCAAGCTATCAACGCAATCAGAAACAAAATTTGCAGAGCGCTTTATGCTTGCATCAAAAATGATGTTATGTATGAAAAAAAACGGCAAGTATCTTTGGTGATGACATAGCAATCCAAAACAAGGCGAAGCCGAGCGTCTATTAAAAAGCGTCTATTCCTTCAATTCCGGCCATTCCATTCCCAGTCCTTCAAGGCCTTTCAGTACGATGTCCGTCATCAGGTAATCCCGGTACCAGCGGTTATCTACGGGGATGATATGCCAGGGAACTTCGCTCTTATTTAGTACGTCTTCGTAGGCGGCCATGTATTTGTCCCAATGCTTGCGTTCTTCCCAGTCGCCGGGATTATGCTTGAAATATTTAGTGGGATCGTCCAGTCGTTCCTGTAATTCCTCCTCCTGCTGCTCATGACTGAGGTGAAGGTAGAATTTGAGGATCAACGTATTATTATCGTACTGCAAGAGTTTTTCAAAGGCATTGATGCTGTCCATCCGTTTGGCCACGTGCTCTTCGTCGATCCAGCCGTGTACCCGCTGGATAAGCACGTCTTCGTAGTGCGAACGGTTGAAAATGACCATCTCACCCTTTGCCGGAGCTTCCTTGTGGATCCGCCAGAGGAAATCGTGGGCGAATTCCTCATCGGTCGGTTTTTTCCAACCAACGGCCCTCAGGCCAAACGGACTGCATGGGCCGAATACGTTGCGCATTGCTCCGTCCTTCCCACTGCTGTCCATTCCTTGCAAAATGATCAATACACTGTGCTTCCCCTCGGCCACTAGTTGCTGATGCAGATAAGCGATCTGGGTAGCCCGGTCCCGACTGATCTTACGAGCATCCTTCTTCTTAAGGTCTTCGGGGGCTTTGGTGGAAATGTTAGCTAGTTTTATCATGCTTCTTTTTTGAGTCGGGAGTCTGGAGGCAATTTAGTCAGAATCTCTCAAACCCCTGACACTAGATACTCCCGACTCCCGGCTAATAATTAATGACTACCAGACTTCGCTACGCGCAGCGCACGCAATATGGGCTCTCCGGCATCAAAATGATCCGCAGCGGAGGAATCGGTTTACCACAACGCTTGCAGCTGCCAAAATTTGGGTCATCGTCGATAGTAGCAAGCATGTGCTTCATCCTGGACAGCTTATCCTTAGCTTGACGCAAAGCAGCTTCCGCTACGCTCTTATTATTGATGGCATCCATTCTGCTCACGCGGCCAATGGCATCATCCGGACTCACGGGAGCGGACATGGACTCATAGCCCTTGATCTTCTCTTCGGTTCTGGCGATTTGCTCGCGCAGTTTGTCTTTGAGTTCTTCTTTGTCAATCATTGTAGCTTCAACTCCAAAGAGTTGATTATTAGTCGTTATTCTGGCTTACAAAGTAGCAGTGCTTAATTTAGAGCAAGATCATGATTGCCCTGCGAAGTTTACCAAGGTAGCAAAGCTTTAGAACACACTCAGTTTGAAGTTCTTCCGTTCCGTACCGATCGTCAGTTCAAGGTTGTACAGTCCCGTCGGCAAATTACCGGGCAAGCTCAGTGAATGACGCTGTTCGCCCGGCACCTGGTTACCAAAATTACGGCTAATGACCCGGCGACCGACCTGGTCGTAGAGGCTCACGGAAACACTGGCACTGCTGCTGAGATCGTAAGTCAGGTTCACTACACCGGAAGCAGGATTCGGGAATACGCTCACTCCGTATTTGTTCTGGAACAAATCTTCGGAACCGGAGATGAGGGTAAAGACGGCAGTCAGCGTATCCGGGCCATTTAGAAGTACATCGCTACGACGGTCCAGGCTATCGGTGAACACGGAACCATTGCTACTTTGCCAGTGACTAAACACGTAATCGTCTTCGAACTCATTGAACAGTTTGGCTTTCAACTCATTGGTCATACCGGCAAAGTACTCGCCGGTCCAGGGCAGGATTTCGTGGTCCAGCGTGTTGAGCCTGATCTCCCCTACCTCGGCCGGGATGGTCTGTAAAGTCACCGCGTAAGGCCCGGAAAGATCTTCTTCACATTCCACCAAAACATTGCCAAGATTGGCGCAACGGGCATTGATGAACTCCCGCAACTGAACTACATTTTGCTGCCATTCGAAAAGCGTACCACCCCAGCGATCGATCTGACGGGGCATTTCCGGCTCGATCACGTCCAGCATTCGGTTGAGGGTAACGTTCATGTTCTCGCAGGAGAAGACTGAGTTCATCGCGTCGGCGTAACGCACGTAGTAGAGTTGCTTGAATTCAGGACTTTCCTCCAGTAGCTTGAGGAATATTTTTTCGTGCTTGCCCAGGTTTCCTACGATGTTGTCCAGATCGGGGCCTTCATTACCGACGTTATTTCCTGCCACGATATCATCGTAGGCACGTTGACAAATATTATCCCATTCCGTCTCACAACAATACCGGTCTTCGGCCATCACCTGCCACATAATAGAATCACCGGGAGGATAGGGGCAACTGCCGTTGAGAACCGTAGTGCAACTGTCTCCGCTGGGCCAGATGATCATCGTAGTATCGATCATCCCGATGGTTGTATCCTCGGGAGGGAAAAACACGTCCATGTAATCTCCGATTTCTTCCAGGTCACAGGGTTCTGCGTTTGGACTGACGTCGGGGACGTTGGTGTAGTTAATGTAATAATCGAAGGTAGCGTCCATGTCCCAAAGGATATATCCCCACTTTTTGTGGTCACCTTCGGGATTACGGCCACGCCACCAGCCGGTGTTGTAATTAAGCCAGTCCGCGGCTACCACGTTGAGATTTACCAGCATGTAGTCGATAAGACTTTTCATGTTGATGGTGTCGGCAGCCAGGGCATAGTTGGCCGAATCGTTCATGTCGTTTTCCAGCACAAAGTCGCGGATATCGCGCCATTGCAACAAGGCTTGAATGCCACCGTATTCCACTTCACTGGTTCCCCAGGTAGAGAGATACTGGACCTCGTATTTGCCCTGGTCGTAGTAGTAATCGGTATAATCGTGATCTACTGGTCGGTCGCGCATTCCATAGACGCCCCAATACTGTCCGTTGAGAAAGAGGACTACGCGTTCCACGGCGCGGGTATCCAGACTCATGCCACCTTCCAGGGCCAGGGTTTGAACGTATTCGTCGCGGATATGGGTGGAGCCTTCGTGGGCGTTGTCGTCGCGGGCCGGGTAGTTATCGTCGCCGGAGTTACGGAACATGATTTTCTGATACTCGTCGCGGTCAGAGTAGGAGAAAAGCGGTGTTTCTATGGCCTTGGAATACCCCATTTCATCGCGGCTTACCCAGTCCAGACTCCGATGATCCAGTACCCAGCTGTCCTGTCCATGCCGATTTAGGCTGCCAAAAGAGGTAGCTTCTCTTTCCTGATCCGTATTGAAATATTCGAGGGAGCCGATCGGAATTAACGGTCCGTCTCCATTAGCCAATTCGATCACCTGGTCGGCGGCTACACTAAATACAGCCAAGGTGAAATTTTCATTAATGAAATAGGTGTTGAAGTCCATTTTTCCCGGCAGAATATTACCGTCGTTACTATAAGCCCGGGCTTTAATGACCGTAGTCTGTTCTACGGTTATGGGCCCGGAATAGACCGGAGAGTCCGTCGTCGGGTTGGTACCGTCCAAGGTGTAATGGAGAGTTGAATTTCCTTCATTGTTGGTCAACTCAACCGTCTGGGTAGCTTCGTAAAAGCCCGCTGCCAAACTCATACTCGGTGTTGCCGTATATCCGAGTCTTTGCTGGCTGCCGTTATTGCTGGTTTCCGGCGTGGGATTGGTACATACAACCCATACACTGCTGCCATCGCTACTGCGGCAACGGGAGTGTTCTACCAGGGTAAGGTCCAGGGTGTGGGATTCCACAATGGTACCTTCCGGGTTTGCCAATACGACGTAGTCTTCTCCCGTGGTCTGGGCGAGTTTGAAATTACTGTGCAACTCGCCATTGGCCCGTTTCAGGTTGCGACCGGAGCAATTGACGAGCAAAAAGCCATTAGCCTCGATGATCGTATTGGCTGGAATAGCCCACTTGGTAGGGTTATCCTGCTTGTCCGACACGTGCCAACCTGCCAGGTCTACTGCTTCGGTACCCGCATTGTATAGCTCGATCCAGTCTTCGGTCTTATCGTAGCTGTCCGTAAATGAATTGAGGTTGGAAGCCGAGTACTCGTTGATGAATACCTGGGCCGGTAGTGCGTATGCCAGACCGAACAATAGAGAGAGCAGGTAAAAGATCTTTTTCATAGTGTTTTTTAATTACCCTAGTAAAATTCCAACATTGGTTGAAGCCCGGAGACGACCACGATTTGTATCGGGACGGTCCGAGTGTCACGTCGACCGCGCTAACGAATACCTCGGGCCTGAGGTCCTGGCCCCTGGGTTTCTCGGATAAGCGGTACGCTCCGACACTAACAAACAGAAGTGACGGAAAGGAAAATGTAATTTGCGGGAGTAATTAGTCGAAAGCGTTGAATCTCGGCAGATCATCGGACAAAAAGTCTATTCCGTAATCGGCTGAGATCAAATTTTGTAAACGCAATATCCCGAAAAAATCGCTAAACACCGCTTCATGAAGTTCTAACAGGTCAATTTGCTGGCGGATGATGTAAGCTTTGATCTCCAGCAATTCCATTGGTTCGGCTGTTCCGTCGCGTAGATAGCGTTCTAAGAGTGCCTCCAACTGACCTTCTGCGACGATAGATTCCAAGGCGAAATACTCCGTAGCGTTGGCCCGAAAATCAGCCAGCCTCAAGGTCGTTTCCCGTTTCGTCTCGGCGAGCAGTCGTTCGAAACGGACCTGTTCGTCCAGTAGTTCCAGAGCGGCTTCATTGCGATTAATACGATTGTTGGAACGAAGCGGAATATTGAAGCTTGCTCCGACGGAAAACTCTCGTGCCAGGCCGAGGTTGTTACGACCAGCATATTTCAAACTCAGAAAATCGAGCAATTGCTTGCCCTCACTTTCCTCCAGTTCTACTTCCATTTCGGCGAGGCGGACATCGCTCAGTTGTCGGTCTGCAGCAATATTGTTCTTGTTGATACTGTCCAGAGCATTAAGGATGCGCTGCATGGTGCCTACGCTGATCCAGTTTCGAGTAGACAATTGAAGGCGATCGTTCGAGGGTGAAAGGGCTTCAGTCAGCGAGCTTACCCGCTGTTCCAGGCGAATCCTACTTAATTCCAGTCTTTGGATACTCCGCCGCAGCTGTAATACATCTTCCACGTCCGTGCTCTCCCCGGCGGCGATCATCCGGTCCAGTACAATTTGCTGGTCGCGCAGTATACTATCTCTGGTATTCAACAGACGCAGATTTTCGCTGGCGTAGTACCAATCCGCCAGGCCGGAGAAGTAGTCCGTCAGTCTCTCATCGGCCAGTTCTCTTTCCCTGAGTTGATAGTCCGCCCGGCGCTGTTCATTGATTCGGTCCTGGGCTTCCCGCATTCTGCGGCCATTGACACTCAGACGCATGGAATACTCTTGGCGGCCGGCTTCGAATTCATCAGTTTCCGTTCTGAATTCCAGCTTCCTGGCCCAGGGTAGGTTCTGATTCTCTTCGTTTAGGAAACGTAATTGGGCCGCGTATATATCCGCGCTGTCACTGGCCATCAGCCCCAGCAGTTCGGTAGTCGTCCACCTTTCCTGAGCTGTTACACCATCCGTAATGGCCAACATAATCAGTAATGGCCACACTACTAGTTTCTGGCAATTATTCATGGTTAGAATCTGAGCAAACCACCACCGGTCGTTACCCCGTCGGGGCTATTGAAAATGATCTTTTCCTTTTGCAGAAAATCGTTGTTACTTGGAATGCTGATCAATACCTCTCGGCCGTAGGTCTTAAAATCGGGGATTTTGCGCAACCGTTCCGGAATTTCCACGATTCGAGTGCCCAGTCCAATGACTTCCCCTTTGATGTGGCGATTCGGATGGAGGGTAGAACTGACCTCCAGTTGATCGCCGATCTGCACTTCGGGGATCAGGCTCTCGTGTACGAAGCCCTTGGCCATCGTCGGGTTACGGGCGTAGAAGTCGATAAAAGGCTCGAACTCTTCTACGTACTCACCTTCCTTGCACATGATGTTACCAATGATGCCTTCGGAGGGGGCTAATATTTTCAGATTTTCCTGCTCTCCGGAGAAGAATTCGCGTTCGCTTTCCAGTCGTTTGCGGCGCATGGCCACAGAAGTATTCAGCTCGGCCAATTCGCTTTCCAACTGACGAATTTCCAGATCGATCGGTTCGGTGACCAGTCGTTGTTCTTCCTGTACTTCCTGGAGCTCATATTCCCTGGCGGTCAGTAAGCTGTCTCCGTTTCGGCCGGGACCGAGAGTAGACAGACCTTCCCTCAAATTTCGCTCGTAGGTTATTCGGGCTTGCAGTGTTCTGATCTCTCCTTCCAGTTCGGTAACGGCCAGTAAGCGATCGGTCTTCAGTTGCTCGATCCGGCGGCGTAGTGCCCGGCGGTCTTCTTGTTCCCTCAGGCGAGCCCGCTCCAGTTCGATATCGGTTTCCCGGATTTGTTGCTCCAGTCGGGCTTGCTTTACTTCCATAAGTAACTGGCCGGACTTCACCGTTTCTCCGGGCCGCACCAGGATACGGCTCACCAGTACGGGACGGTCGTGACTCAATTCAGTATCCTTGTTCTCCGCAAAACCGTAGAAAAAGGCCGACTCTCCGGTCATATCCCCATTCATCCAGTACAGGATGAAAATCAGTGGCAGTACGAAGAGGTACAGCAGATTGATTCTCCTCATGGCCTAAATATTTTCTTGTTCGATCCGGGAGAAGATCAGACTGACCATCCGCAGGTTTTCGATCTCGCCCAGACGATCGCTTAGTTCACTACCCGTTTTACCGGGCTTCAACCGAAGGTGGTAGATGTATAGATGACGTCGGCTTTTCTTTTCATTAGGCAGCAGCCGATATTCGTGGAGATCATATTTAGCACAGAATTCTTTCAATGCCCGATCAACCTCAGGGCCCGTTTCGGGCAGGCCACGGTGTTGTAACCGCAAGCTTATTTTCAACTCAGGTCGCTTACCGAAAGGCGTGGCCCGTAATAAGAATGCCGTGGCACAAAGCCCGGTGGTTCCCGCAATGGCGATAGAAAAACCCAATACTCCACAGGCGATACCCGCGGCAATGGCACCGAACATAAAAACAATGTTGCGCGGATTACGCAGGGTTGTTCGAAAACGAATAATTGAAAGTGCCCCGAGCATCCCCAGGCCTCTGGCTACACTATCGCCAATAGCCTGCATAATGGTGGCCGCCACGATGGTGATCAGGATCATGGCCTGAATAAAATGATTGGGCCGGTAGACATCCCGGCTGGTCTTATCGTAGGTAAAAGCAATCATGATCCCCAGCAATAGCGAACACAGCACCGTGAAGATGATCGTAGTTAAAGCGGGGTACTGAGAATTGTACTGAAGGACGGAAAAGTCAAACATTCGGTTAGAACAGGCGGTGGTTCGGGAAGCGGATTCATTGAGTTGGCCTTACCAGCCTTGCTACTTTGAAGTCAACCTCCTTATTATATGGTTATGGTAAAAATTAAGTGGAAGTAAAATATAAGTTAACAAAGATACTTTTATTTGAAACAATGAGCCCGGGAGTTTAAGTATGGTTGGTCGACCTGTGCATTTTACTGCTCTTAACTCGCCGGTGTTTTTAATTGCCGAAGCTCCATCTCCGTACGGAAGAATTTCGTTCGCTCAATTCTGAGGGCGAAGGACGATCAGCGTAGCTAAACAGTATTTCTTTACCTTCGGTGATCATCGCCGGCTCCGCGGGGTTCTTAACGCCTTTTCGGTACGTTTTGAGCTACCAGCGCTAATGTCCGGTCCTTCACAAAAGCTTGTTTGTCGGTGGTTGTTCTTGGCGCCCCCCAGGTGCGAAGCCCGAACATGTCGCTTCGAGTAACTCTCACGCTTGCCAGAAGTTGCGGACCGGAGTAGGACCGAACTCAGTACTGTCTGAGCGATAGCGAGTTTAGCTTCGCTGATCGTCCTTCGTCCTCAGAGTTACTGAGTTCTAGACTTTTTGCTACTTTTTCATCAATGGAAAAAGTAGGGCAAGAGCGGCAGGTAAAAACGGCAAATCAAGGCGACCGTCGCTCAAAGCGCCGCTGCAAACAAAGCGCCAAAGGGGCACCTCCCTCACCGCCTCCGCTTCTTCTGACGAATCTTCGGTGCATTCCACTCCTCTTTCTGCGCAAACTCTACCACTTTACGCATCAACGTGATCATACTGATAAAAACCAGGTAACCGATGGTGACCACAATGTACATCCAACTGTATGAACCAGCCTCCCAGATGGTGAGCCCGCTGAAGCCCCAGGCCATCAAGCCGCCCAGGCCGGCCAGGCCCATATAAGCGTAAATGGAACGACTCCAATACTTGAAAAGGTTTTTGCTGGCCACGGAAAATATGGCGTTGAAAATGGCAAAAAACAGCATAAAAGCGGTTATGGATAACCAAGCAAAACGACTGGGTGCTTCGCTCTCGCCAATACTACTGAACCCTGCGCCCAGCAGGTCTGCGATGAGTACGCCTCCTAGACAAACGGCAGCTTGCATGAGCGGATCGAAGCGGCGTTCGAAGAGGGAAGTGTCGGCCATAAGTAACATTATAGTTTAGGGCCTAACATTATATCTTTGGGATTGTTACCCCTTAAACAACTTATTTGAAAACTTCTCTCCTTTTCACCCTCCCGTTTCTCCTCTTCTTTGCTTCTCTTACCGCCCAGACCTCAGCGGTGAGCATCCATGATGTTCAGGGCAGCGGCTCGGTCAGCCCGTTCCTCGGACAGCTCGTACAACTCGACACTTCGGTAGTCACTTTCGCCAATTCCGAGTTTGCGTACATTCAGGATGCCGAGGGCGACGGCGACCCCAACACCAGCGAAGGATTACTGATTGACGACGGCAACACCTTCCAGTTGGTTCCAGGTGATCGCGTACTCATTTCCGGTCAGGTACAGGAATTAAGCGGACAAACTGCCCTGGGTGCCTCCGTGACCATCAATAAACTGTCTTCCGGCACACCCCTGACTCCCGTTGCTTTCGACCCGGGCACCAGTCTGGTCAACGGAGCCTCTCCCCTGGAAAGGTTCGAGGGCATGCTGCTGAATTTTTCGGTCACCGCCGCCTCCGGGTCGGATGATTTTAATTCCGTTGACGTACACGTTACTTCCGTAGATCGTCCCTTTCGCGAGCCGGGGCTGCTCCCCCCCGGCTTGCCCGATCTGCCCGTATTTGACGGCAACCCTGAACTGATGAACTATGATCCCAACGGATTGGGCCAGAGCAACTTTATTTTCCACAACGCCGGTGATGTGATCGAGGGCACTGGCATCCTGGAACAATTCAGTTTCGGCTACGAACTTAGCCCCATCGAGCCAACGACGGTGGAACTGGTGGAGCCTACCCGCCCCGTACGGGCACGAACGGATGACGAAATTACCGTCGCCTCCCTCAACACCCTCTTTTTGCGTAACGACGAAAGTGACTACGGTCTGCGTTTGAATAAAATCGTCGCCTACATTGGTGAGCAGCTACACTTTCCCGATGTACTGGCTATCCAGGAAACCGGTGGATCGGATGAGATCGAAGACCTCATTTTCAGACTTCGCCAACTCGACCCGGAACTGGGAGATTACCAGGGTTTCGCGCCCCCGGACGAAGGTTTTCTCAACGTAGCTTACCTGGTTCACAACCGGATCGACCCACCTGCCTTTACCGAACTGGGCAGCAACGAATTTTGCAGCTGTGGGGGTTTTCTCCACAATCGTCCTCCCCTGTTGGTGGAGTTGAACGTTCCAGGCGACGAGTCTACAACCTTGCGGGTACTCAACTTACACATTCGTTCCCTCAATGGGGTGGACGATGACGTAGAGGTCCGCATCCGCCGCAACGAACAAGCCATCAGTATCGCCAATATGGTAGAGAATTTACGCGACGAAAACCTGGTGGTTGTCGGTGATTACAACGCTTTTCAGTTCACGGACGGCTACGTGGACGTCTTCAACCAGATCAGTGGGCTGCCTAGTTTGGGGGCGCAGTTTCCGGTAGAAGAAATAGTAAACCCTCCGTTGGTCAACGCTGCTGCATCACTCCCGGAAGAAGAGCAATATAGCTTTGTTTTTCAGGGTTCTGCCCAACAATTGGATCACTGCCTGCACAACGAACTAAGCGGACTGACCGTCAATGAATTTGCCTTCGCCAGGGGCAATTCCGATGCCTCCATCAATTATGCAAATAATGCCTTTCAACTGGCCAGGGCCAGTGACCATGACGGTTTTGTTCTCTACCTCGGCATCGATGAACTCAGTTCAACAAAGAATACGAATACGAGGAACCTTACCAGTCTCCGGTTCGTCAATCCCTCTCCAGCCGGCGCGGAAATTCAATTCTATAATCTACCGGCGGATGCTATCGTTACTCTTACAGACGTGCTGGGTAGAGAGCTAGTGCTAGCGGGACTTCAAAGTAGCAGTGCTGGTGGTTCATCCCATTCTGAAAATGGAAGTTTTCTCTTGCCACAAAATCTGATACCCGGAAGTTATCGGCTCACCGTCCGTAGCGGCAGCAGGCTATTATCCTCCCAACAAATTCTGATCAACCACTAGTCGATGAAGCCTATATTAGTTCTCCTCTTTTCCTGCTTACTGTTATCAGGGCTGAGCGCACAATCCTTCAGTACCGCAGACTCCATTCGCGGTGGTCTTACCGAAGAGCGGGTTTGGTGGGACCTCAATTACTATCACCTGAAAGTGGACGTTGACGTAGAAGGGCAAGCCATTTCTGGTACCAACGAAGTTCGTTTTACCGCCTCTCAAGCCGGGCAAAGGTTACAGATCGATCTCCAGGAACCGATGAAACTCGAGCGGGCTACTTATGCCGGCCAGCAATTGAAACTTACCCATCTCGGTAATGCACATTACGTTGATCTGCCCTACCAACTCTCAGCCGGAGAGCGGGCAACTGTTCTGCTTCATTTTAGTGGTTCGCCCATCGTCGCGGAAAATCCACCCTGGGATGGTGGATTGGTCTGGAAAAAGGACAGCAATGGTAAGCCCTGGGTGGCCAACGCCAATCAGGGCATCGGTGCCAGTGTCTGGTGGCCCGTTAAAGACCACCCCGCTGACGAGGTAGACAGTATGGACATCAGCGTTACGGTACCCGAAGGACTAATGGACGTCAGCAACGGCCAACTAATTAGCCAGGAGACACGTAATGGCAAAACAACTTTTCATTGGACGGTTAAGAATCCGATCAATGATTATGGTGTCAACCTTAGCATTGGTGATTATGTGAGCTGGGAAGAAGAGTACCGGGGAGAAGCCGGACCGCTAAGCATGAGCTATTACGTTCTGCGCGAAAACGAAAGCCAGGCCAAAGAACATTTCAAGGACGCCCGTCGTATGATGGAGGCTTTTGAGCATTGGTTTGGCCCCTACCCTTTTTACGAAGATGGTTTCAAATTGGTTGAAGTGCCTTACCTGGGCATGGAGCACCAGAGTTCCGTCACTTACGGCAACAAGTACCGCCAGGGCTATCTTGGCCGTGATCTCAGTGGTACCGGCGAAGGATTACGCTTCGATTTTATCATCATCCACGAAGCCGGCCACGAATGGTTCGCCAACAATATTACCAATGCCGACGTAGCAGACATGTGGATTCACGAAGGCTTCACCGCCTATTCCGAAAACCTGTTTCTGGATTACCACTACGGTAAAGAAAATGCCCGCAAGTACGTCATCGGCACCCGTCGGCTCATCATGAATGACCGGCCCATCCAAAGTCCCCACCGGGGGGTTGCACACGAAGGCAGCGGCGACATGTATTATAAAGGGGCCAATATCCTCCACACCCTGCGAACGGTGATCGACGACGATGAAAAATGGCGCACTATCCTCCGTGGTCTCAACGCTGACTTTCGCCACCAGACCGTCACCTCCGATCAGATATTCGACTACATTGCCCAGCGAACGACTACCGACAATTTTTCGCCCCTACCCTTCTTTACCAGCTACGTGCAAGGCACGGAAATTCCGACTCTGACCTACCGGCTGAAAAAAGGCAAACTAACCTATCGCTGGAGCAAAGTCGCCCCCGGCTTCAAAATGCCCCTGGATATTATCGTGGATGGAAAAAAGATGCGGATTTACCCAACCGAGCAGGAGCAAATGCTGAAGGTGAGTAAATCGGCGTCTGATATTCAGATCGTCGAGGACTTTTACGTGCGGGTAGCGAAGGACGCTTAAAAATTGTCGTAAGACCGTAGGAAAGGCACGATCTGATCCGTCGCCGCCGTGGCAAAGTCTTTATCATCGTTAAAAAGCAGATTAAAACCACGCTCACCGAGTGCAGAGGCAAAAGCATCCGTATTCGGGTCCAGAGATTTAATGCTTTCATCCAGGCGGGGGAAAATCTTCACTACTTTTTCACTGCCATCCTTACGAGCTAAACGAATGATGGCGTAAGGAATACGCTGGATCAAATCAGTCTTTTCTTCCAGACTGTAGTTGGCGTAGGACACCAGATAGGATTCTTCGAAATTGACCAGAAAATACTCCGCTCTTCCCCGGGGAACCTCGCGTACGGGCTGGGACGTTTCGTAGTAAGGCCCAACCGTCCATTCTTCTCCATTCCGCTCGAGTACAAAACTGCGATTACGACGGGTGGGATACTCAATGCTCGCCAATTGGATGTCTGCCAGATCCGTTCCGAATAATTGTCGGTCCCGCCATTCCTGCTCGATCAGACTGTAACGAAACCTTAAGTTCCCCGTCCAGCCCGGCAAGTGTACTACGTAGGGCTGCTCAGCGTCTTCCATGATCGCGTAGGTACCACGCTCATCATTGGTAGAACCACCAATGTAGTAGCCTTTGATCTTCTCCCCTTTCAAGTCAAAGAGTTCGACGTGAATCCCCTCACTAGCCAGGTTACCTACGATTGCCGGTACGGCCTTGGCCGCAGGAATAAACTGAAGGTCGATCCGTGAGACAGCATCCAACAGATTTTTCATGGCATTGTCGTAGGCCTTGTATTGGCCATCCAATTCCCAATCACCGTTTTCCTGTCGCTCCAGGATAGTTGTATAGCCTTTCCGGTCAGCCAGGAAGATCTTTCCAATTCTATCGGTGTCTTCAATCTTGAAGTCACGTTCGTCAACGATACGGGTGCCCTGAGCGGAATTACCGTCGGTCTTATCCAGGATAAATATAGCTGCGATGAGCACCAGGGCAGCGCCCAGCATCCAGTAAATTCTCTTTTGCATTTCTTTCGGTTAGTTGGTACTCAGGTGATGTACGCAGTTAAAGGGGCTTATTTTTTAGCGTAACGCCTGCGGCGTACGTAATTATAGACCAAGCCAAAGAGCAGTAAAAAGCCAAGCGGCAAGGCTATATTAAGACTACGCCAAAAACCAGCTTCGGCGGCTGCGGCATCACGATTCAATAGGCGCAGTTTTACTTCTTTCCCTCTCGCCAGGATCACGCCCTGGTCGTTGAGCAAATACTCCACCATATTTTGTACCAGGGTCTTGTTATCGAATTGATAGCCCTCGAATACGTTCAGACCGAGCGGCCTTACTTCCCCATCCGGTGAAACACCATTGGAAAGCAAATCGCCATCGCTGACGATAATCACCCGGTTATTCGCGATCTCGGATTGGTATTCCTGGCCAATCTGTTTTAAAACCTCCAGGTTATCCGAGCTGATTCGGTTGGCGTAAGGACTTTGGAACGGCCCTTCCAGTAGGGCCGCCATGACCAGTCCTTCTTTATCAAAGCGATCCAGATCTACGCTGTACTTCTGCACGTCGAGGTCAATGGCCGATGGCAGTCGTTGGTAGCGGGAGCGGTCGCTGGAAGTAAGCAAAGGAATCTTTTTCAGTTCCGTATTCGTCTCCACATCCAGATCAATGCTGGAAGGAAAACGCAGGTCGATCGGATCCAGATTCTTGACGATCGGATGAGTACTGTTGGGCAAGGCCAGTACGTGATACGGAAAAGGAAATTTTTCAATCTGCGGCTGTCCGTTTACCGTAGAAGTTCGGATCGGGATCCGGGTATTCACCAGGTCCAGTACCAAGTCCTGATTCAACCGAAATCCGTAACGGAAAAATAAGTCCTCCAACTTACCCAAGTCCGTGGCTTCGGGAAAAAATTCGTTGCGTCCGCGCAGGGAATCCAGGGCCATAGCTACCGCGTCAACGGAGAAGAGTACCCGTCCACCGTTCATGATGTACTGATCGATCTTGAAGGCATCCTTGTCGTTAAAGGGCTCGGTCGGTTTTGCTATGATCAGCAGGTCCACATCATTAGGAATCAGCCCTACGCTATCCAGGTCGAGGTGACCGACTTCGTACTGCTCTCGTAGGGTTTTCTCGATGTCGGAAGTACGGATTGGCGGCAACTCTCCGTGGCCGCTGGTAATTGCGATCAATGGGCGCCGCACCGAGACTAACTTTTCGATAGCGCTGCTGAATTTATATTCCAGCAAAGCATTGGCTTTGTTCAGAATTACTTCCTGAGGTACGCCGGGGGAATCGTTTTCCAGCAAATTTACCACGTTCTGTCTCCCCTTATAGTAGATGATGGCGTAAGGGTAAATCGCTTTCACTTCCCGTTGATTTGCGCTCTGATTGACCAGTGAAAGCGGTAAAATGCCCTCCTGCTCGGCCAGGTTACGTTGCCTTTCCTGTACACCCGCAGGATCACCCGCTAGCGGATCACTGAATTCAAATTCTACCAGTGAATTATATCCCCTGAAATCTTCCAGCAATTCCCGGACACTGTTTTGTAACCTCTGGTAACCCGCCGGAAAATCGCCTTCCAGTAATACCCTTACGAAAACCACTTCTTCCAGATCTTCAATCTGCTCCACCGTACTCGGCGTCAGTGTATAGCGTTGATCTTCCGTCAAGTCCAGAGCCGCAAACAGGGAACGCCCCCCGATTCGGCTGTTGGCCAACCAGTTTACCAGAATGAGCAGCAGCACCACTAGTACGAATTGCACCAGTGAATGCGTCTTATTTTTAGCTTCAATATTTGCCATCGGCGCGAAGATACATTAGTGGTTGGAAAAGGACCTACCGGAAACCGGTTGTGGTCGGGAAGCTTGCCAAAAAGCCGATCCGCAACCATCACTCAGGATAATTGCGGATCGAATTATATAAACGAAGCGGCCGAAGATTTCATTGCCGTTCTTCGCTGAGCTTAAGTGCTCGTGGTCATTTTAAAGCTTGCTACTTTGAAGTCAAAAACGGTTAGACACTATAGACTTACATTCATCTGCAGAATATCTGAGGTTCAAAGTCCTTTATTTATAGTCTTTTGGCTAACAAAGTAGCAATGCCCGAAAATAACCGAAGCTTTTCGCTAGCGGACTACCAAGCGAACCACTTCCCTTTGTTGGGCATCAGTCACTACCATTTGATAAACTCCAGTAGTCAGGCTGGGCAGATCAATCGTCGTGCTGCCACCCTGCAGGCCGGCAAAACTGGTTACAATACGGCCGTTGATGTCGTAAAGGTCAGCACTCGTACCGGCCCCCCAGTTTCCGCTGAGGCTGACGGTGGTTTGTCCCGATTCGGCTACCGGATTCGGGTAAAGGACTACTTTTCCCGGCTCACTGCCACCACCGATTTCTACCAGGGCGATCGGAGAGTACTCGAAAGAACCGTCAAAGTCGACCTGCTTGAGGCGGTAAACGTTGCTTCCGTTTTGAGGCGTACGGTCCAGGAAATTGTAGTTGTTAAAGACGTCGGAATTACCGTTGCCGGCAACCTGACCAATCTGCTCGAAAGTACGGCCACCATCTAAGGAGCGCTGTACTTCAAACCGATCGTTGTTGGTCTCGTCCAGAGTAGACCACTCGATCTTTACAGTACCGTTATCCTGTACGCGGGCGCGGAAGCCGGCCAGGGTCACTGGCAGCACCTGCATGTTACAGTCAAAATTATAAGTATCGATCACGTTTGCATCACCATCCGGACCGTTCAGGCGGCCGTTGCCTCCCTTTACACCCACGAAGGTGGAATTATTGCCAACGTAGAATGCATCCTGATCTGCGTCGTAAATGATTACCGTCACCGTTTCACCGGTGGTGATGTAACCATAGTCTGGTTCCATACAGCTGGCACCGTTCGGGGCACCCTGCTCAGCGATGTTAACGCTGAAAGTTTGCCCATTTGAAAGCAGTTGCTGAGATCCGATAAAGAATCCCTGAGCATCTCTGACACCGATGTAATCGTCTCCGGTAGCGGGCCCGCAGGCTCCGGTAAGGTTCACAACACCAAGGACGTTCGTATTGGGGTTAAACGCTACGAAGCACCCGAATGGGGCATCAAATTCCGGCGGTGCCTGGGCGGTCAGCGTAACGCTAAGCATAGAGATCAGCAATACCGTCACTAATCGAAAAGTAGAGGTAAAATTCATTTTATGGGATTTAATTACCGGCGGGCAACTCTCGAAAGAAGATGCCCGCCGGTAGCAAATATAATAGATAGCTACTACTGAAGAATCAGACTTTCAGTTCCGATTACCTCACCGTCCGCAGCAATACGTACGAGGTACATACCACTTTGGTTTTTGGTCAGGTCCAGCAGGAAGCGGTGCTTACCTTCGGACAGGGCCTCGAATTGGCGGGTTGTCACGACCTGTCCGTAAGCATTCATCACTTCGATGGTCAGTTCCTGACGGAAAGATGCGGAATGGAAGTCGATGGCAACGTTACCAAAGGATGGGTTCGGACTCATGATCCAGCGATCTCCAATGGCATCCAGTTCGTTGGTACTGCTGACCGTTTCACCGAAGTTGAGTTCAATGAGGTTGCGGCTCCAGTCACCCTGGAAGATGTAGTTGATGTCCAGTAGTTGGTTGTTGTACTCAAATAGCAGTTTAGTGCCTGGGAGCATGCCCTCCACTTCGGAAGTGTGCGCCAAGTCACCGAATACCGCCTGTGGCATCAGGATTCCATCAGTTCCGATCACGAAGTGTCCGCGGTAATTGCGGTCTTCATCGAGGATATTGATCCGTTGTCCAACGGCATCCGTCAGGTCGGTGTAACCGAAGAGGAACTCGAGGTTGGAAGTCGAGATAGGCTCATCGCTCCGGTAAACGCTTCCGTCCAGCGAAGCATTGGTTTCAATCACGTAACCCAGTCCGTTATGGAGAGAATCCAGCGGGTTGAATAGTGGGTTAGGATCGTAATCGATCAGCACGCTGTTCTCATAGGTCAATGCATCTACAAAAGCCGGATTGATGATCAGGTCATCAAAATAGCTATTGAAGAAAGTATCCTGCTGGTAGAGGTAAGCTACAAAGTTGAAGCCGGCCCGCAGGTCGATACGCAATTGAGGATCCAGCGTAAGCCCCGGCAGGAAGATAGTGTCAGTAGTTCCCGGAGCCATTTCCACGAAGTAACCAAATCCAGGGCGGATGATATCGAGGCTGTTGAATACGGGAGGAAGGTTCGGATCGAAGGTTTCAAACTGAGTAGCGGAGTTTGGATCGACACTGAAGATATCAACCAGGTTGCCGTTAGCAATTACGTCACCGAATACGCTGGTAATGCTGTCATTAGATGGATCAACATCAAAACTGATGATATTAAAGCCTTCGTTCAGGATAACGGTGTCGATGCGAGCCACTGGCGTAAAGCCAACGAAAACCTGCTGAATGACCGTTGCGGTATCCGGACAGAAAGCCTGGCGAATCACTTGCAGACTTACATCGTAAGTACCGGGTGCGGTAAATGTATGCGTCGGGTTCTGTACCATCGAGGTATCAGCGTTGCCAGAGGCGGGGTCATCAAAGATCCACATCCACTGGGTCGGGAAGCCTTCTGAGGTATCGAAGAAGTCTACCGTAGAAAGACCGACGGTAGTCGTATCGAAGCTGGCTACCAATTCATCGTAGACGGTGACGGTGCGGCTGGCAATGGCAGTACAACCACCATCATCATCAACTTCTACATTGATGGTAAACTGGCCGTTACCAATTGCTTCCAGAGAAACGGAAGAACCGTTTCCGGTCGGATTAATGATGTTGACGCTGGTCACTCCAGGATCTTGATCGGTAACGAACCAATTATAGTTCACCATACCGATGGTATTGCTAGCGTTGGCCTCAACAATAATGTTGCTTTCTCCGGTACAGATGAAGTCACTACCCGGAGCGTCGATGCTGAGCAGAATCTGCGGGCTGATGAATACGTCATAGAGGAAAGTGTCCGGAACGCCCAATGGACAACCGTTCTGACCAACTGCTTCTACGCGGTAAGTCACCCGGCGTACTTGGGTACCGGCACCGGCACTCAGTCGCAGACTGTCATTGATAACACCATTTGTTTGTGGCCCCATCGTGATTCCTTCGATGAAAGGATCGGCGCTCTCAAACTCCCAGATGAAATCGCTCGCGACACCATTTAGTACAGTTTCCTGTAAGTCGATAGCCAAACGCACATCCGTACAAACGGTATCGCTAAGACCAGCCGGCAGCAATGGTTCCGGAGCAATGTAGAGACTGAATACAACCGTATCACCAGTACAACCGGTTCCGTTACGTAATGGCACGAGGTAGTAATCTACCCGCTGGGTATCGAAGCTGATATTGACAAACTCATCACGAATGAAGAGGTTGTCCTCACCCGGCACTGATACGGTACGGTCAAAGGTATCCACGGGGGTGATCACGTCGATGGCAGTCAAAGAATCCGCGTCGAATACCACGTCAGTAACGATGTAACTCGTCGGGTTGATCACACCGAGCTGGCGAGTAACCTCGAGCATAGATTCAGAGTTGCTACAGATGGTGTCGGCATTAGCAATCAATACTGGTTCCGGACGAACGATCACTTCGATTTCAAAGTCACCACCTTCACAGCCGCTGGGGCTGAATGGTGTCACAACGTAAGTAACGGTGTCACGGTTGGTGCTGATATTCGTGATCACGTCAGCAATATCATCCTCCGAGCTTACCGGACGCGGTGCAGCACTGGCCGTACCGGTAGAACTGGTCGTGTAGGAGAAAGTAGTTCCCATCTGGAAATTATCGATCGCCGTAGACAGATCAAAAGTGAAGGTGTCACCGGAGCAAATCTCGTCATCAAAGAAGGTCGGATTCGCATTCGGGCGAGGGTCGATGGCGATACTGAGCGTATCCTCGGCACCACTACATTCTGCACCGTCAATCATCGGCATCATACCGAAGGGATCGGATTCGAAGTAAGGCGTCAGGAAGATATCGGCCTCGATGGTCATGTTGCTATTATTGGCAATAGCCGGCATATCCAATGCGGAGCCCAGATCACCGAACGGTAGGAAGAAGATTGTATCTCCTAGGTAAGCAGGCCAAATGGCATTAACGTCACCGGTAAGTTCTACCCGTACCCATACCGGATCACCGGCGTTATTGGTGGATGTCGTCATTCCCGTGAATTCAAGGCGCTGTAAAGAACAGAAGGTATCCAGTTCAAGCTCACCGTCCACCAGGGTCTCGGTACCCAGACTGGAGTTGGTCAGGCTAAACAGTTCTATATCGGTACTCAGCAGCGGCACTTCGTCTACGACTACACTGTCCAGGTACTCCATCGGTAGCATACAGCCATTGGAATCACTGGCGGAGGTGATCGTAAAGTTGGTGTTCATCGTCAATGGGCCGGAGTTAAACAGCGTATCTCCGTCGCGAACGTCGGTGAAATTCATACCATTTACAGTAACCTCATAAGGCGCGATTCCGGTCATACTACGGAATACTACTTCCACTGACTCATTAAAGCAGACCGTATCGTTGGCCATGAACTCCAAAGTAGCAATGGGGAATTCGTTGATGATGAGCACGAAGCTATCGGTCGGTGTAGACGTACAATTCAGGTTAACGACCGGGAAAGTGAATCCAACCGTATCGATACCGAAGCGGATTGTGTCGGGGCCGGGAATATCAGTATCGATGGATACGCTGTCGTTAGGTCCTACTACGGAGGTGTACACATTCCCATTGTCATCGGTAAAGGAAACGGTAGCGTCGTCCGTGCCGCTGAACTTGATGAAGACATCGTCTCCACGGCAAACCCGCATGGTGTCCATGTTCGTGAACTCGGCCATTGGATTAGGGGCAACGCGGATCAGGAAATTCTGGGTGCCACCGATACACTCACCTGCGTCCAGGTTTGGTACAGCAGTATTCGTCTCGAAATAAGCCGTCCAGCTAAAGGCGACGTTCTGTACAGAGGTCGTATTGTTAACCAGCAGGGTGTTTAGTTCCAGCGTAGATAATGGTACGAACTCAGTCCGAGGCACGGCACCAGGACCAAACACACCCAATGGATCCTGAGTAATGATCAGGCGGGCGTAGGTCGGATCACCGTCCGAAGAACTGTTCATTCCGATCACGTCGGTGGTCAGGTTCGTTCCGCTACATACACTGGTAATACCTGGGTTAGGGAAAGTAAACGGCATATCCGTATCAAATACAACACCATTATTTACACCTCCGGTAAACTCAACCTGGAAGGCGGGCGCATCTTCGATTACGAAGGTCTGCGTTAAGCCGCCCATGTATGTCGTATCACATCCGGTTTGCAGATCAGTAACAGCAAGAATTGTGAAAGTATAAGTACCCGACCCCATTAGCGTCGTAACGGTTTCTCCGTCTTCAAGGGTATCGAGTTGAGCCATACCATTTTGATCAGTGTAGCTTACCTCGAAAGTATCTCCTGCTGCAGCCATGCTCTCGCCGGTATAGTCAAATATTACGTCGACCGAGCCATTGTTACAGACCGTATCGGGGCTGAAATTAGCGTCCGGTAATGGAATTGAGAAGATAGTTGGGAAGGTATCAACCATACTGGTATCCAGACACATCAGGCCGGAACCGGAGAAGACTGAATCGATACTCACCGTAAGGGTATCCCGGAAATTAGGGATAATCACTGTCAATGCGCCCATGCCGTCCAGCATCAGCGTTTGCTGGTTGTCCAGATTGTCATCGGCGTAATCGAAAGTAGCTTCGAAGGTGGCGTTCGGCATACCGCTGAAGTTCAGTACGGCGTCGGTACCGGTACAAACCGTCGTATCGGCAATCGTCAGGTCTACGCGCATCAGACGTTCTATATCCAGGAATTGAACAGATAGCGGAGAGAAAGCACTACCGCCACCATCACATGATGGGTTCGTCGCGGAAAGTACGTTCACGATGGCAAAAGCGATCTGATCGTCGTTAGCCATTCCCGTGGTAGACAAAATCGCTGCTTCTATGTCAGCCACGGAAGGCATCATGTATTCGAAGGAACCATCAGCCGGGATAACAACGTTGAAAGTACCTAAACCTTCAACAGCAAAGAGTACTGTATCACCAGGGTTACCGAGGATAGAAATAGGGGTGATTTCACTTTCACAGATCGGGTCCGAAGCGAAACTGAATATCGCCGTTGGTTGTGGCAGTACAATTAACGTGAAGGTAGCGGTATCACCAATACAATCGGTAGCGGGATCGTAGCTGGCTCCCATCGAAGAAGGTAAGTAAGCTTGTACCTCAAAATCGATAATAATGGAGTCTGAAGGATTACCCAAGGCACCTGCTACGTCAAACATACTAAATTCGAGTGCTGATGGTGGCACGGAGAAGTCCGGCCCAAGCAGCGGGAAAGGAGCAGCGTTGCCTACTCTTACCATTGCATTACCAAAGACCATCGCACCATTACCAGCGATACTGGTCATTGGGTCAATAGTGATGGTATTGGTCACCACTTCTTCGTAACACATGACGATGGTGTCATTCACCGTATTAGCATCAACTGTCAGGTCGAAAGGCTCGGTGAAAGTAGTAGAGATCTGGGGCAGGGTGTCTACCCGCACGTAAGCGGTATCTACGTCAGCTCCCAACGGTAACACAAAACACATCGATGTATTCAGTATCTGGGCGGATTGCAGGAATACCGCAGTGCTGTCGGCGGTAAGGCCGTTTAGCTGAGCAACGGTATCGCCGTTCATCACGTCATTGAGGGTAAAGGTAGTCCCTCCGGCAACGAGGATTTCAACATCGAAGCTATCCATCAGCATCGTTGTAGAGAAGGTCACGTAAGCAGTATCACCGAAGCAAATGGTGTCACTCACCAATTCAGCCGTCGGTGCGGCCAGCTGGATGACCATCAAGGAGTCGGTGATCGTATCGGTTACGCAGACTGGATTAAGGCCGGTCGTATCATTAATGATGCTGTCTACGTAGAAGGTTATGTCTCCAACCAGGGAATCAAAGGTGAAGATGGCAACGCTGTCATCGTTAAAGCTGACAAACTCGGAATCACCATTCAGGTTGTTGGTGATTCGGGCAAATCCTTCTGGAGGCCCCATCAGCGTGGTACTGAAGCCAGTACCTTCACAGACCATCAGGGTGGTGGAGTCGAAGGTTGCGATTGGAACTGGAATAACAGTTACATCAATATTCGGACCGAGGTTGGCCTCACATCCACTACCCGGAAGACGGGCGGCGATCAGATCGTAAGTCGTATCGGCCAGAATACTGTCGATCTCGATTTCGAAGCGGCCAAGGCCGTCGAGTACAACGGTGCGGACCATCGAAGTATCCTGGTCGCCCATCGCATTTTCAAAGATGGCCACGTAATCCACTTCCGCGAAATCAGGACCGGTGATCAAGACGACCGTATCGGTTCCAGTACACAGGATGTAGTTTCCGCCAATGGTAGATACGAAGTTGTTGATCACGTCAATGGTGATCTTCACGGTATCACCCTGGCAGCTTTCTGAGAAGGCACCAGCGGGAGTGAGACCGCTACTTGGATCGTAGAAGAATGGTACGGCCGTCAATTCGATGCGGGCCGTATCATTGGTATTGTTGATCAGGCTCAGGGTATCATAAGCGCCAGGCTCGTCGATATCGAAGTAAACTGTGGTCGTTCCGATACCGGCTGGGGTCACGCCCAGTGGATCTACAATAGTAAGTGCGACGTAAAGCGAATCGTTGAACTGGCTCGTATCAGTCATAGCGTTCGGCACACCATAGATGAGGAAGAGGCTATCCGCAGCACAGGTTTCCACGTAAACTGAATCCATTCCCATCGGGTCGGTCGTAACCGTTGCCATGGTAAGAGGGCTTACGCTGACCTCACTGACGTCGATCATCAGTTGTGGCTCGTTGTCTACATAAATAGTATCGAATACGTCATCCTGATTGGTGCAATTCATCCCGAATACGTGACGTAAACGCTCCAGTTGGAATACACGATCATCGGGCAGCAGTCCAGAGAAAATGGTATCACCATCCCGAACAATCAGGTCGGTGGCTGGTCCGCTGGCATCTCCAGGAACGATGATTCGGTAGCGTAATTCGAGAGAATCGACGCCATTGTAACTGAAGTCAGTGTTGAAAACCACGTAAGCAGTGTCGGTAAGACAAATACTATCGTTCAGAGCGGTGATCGTACCGGTTGGGCGGGGCTTCACGATTAAAGTGTCGCTTTGGCTTAGCAGGCGGGCACACTCCGTGAAGGTAGCTTGCAGACGAGCTACAACCATTCCGCTATCAATAACGGGTGTGTAGCTGATGGTCGCTTCACCGTTGACGTCAAGAATAGTGCTACTTACGCCGCCGTTGACACCGTTACTCACTGTTACATAAGAAACAGTAGCGCCCGGAGTACCACCAGTGATCAGAATGTCAGGGTTGCTACCCGGCATACCACAAATTGTATCTGTACTAAAAGCCAGGACCGGCTCCAATGGAGCGGGGGTTAATAGAATTTCCAGACGAACTTCTCCTCCTGAGCATTCAGAATCATCGTCGTAATCAACGGGCGCATTTGCAGCGTCAGATTCGAAATAAGGCAGAATTCGACGTACGAAGCCAATACTGTCAGGGTTATCGGCTACCAAAGTAGCATTGCTCATGTAAGCAGCGTCCACTGGCAGGAACACGGTGTCTACCGAAATCAATACGTTGGTTTCGACATTATATACCGAGTCAATCTGGCGCACGTAAAGCGGTAAACCGCTGGCGGCCGGGTCGCTGGTAATGATACCGGAGAAAGCCACGTCGTCGGTGATACAGAAAGTATCGAACAACATCATCGGCGTATCGTCGGAAAAGGCACTGTTCCCGGCCAGGCCAATCCGAATAGCTGGTTCCGGATCGACGAAGATGACGAAAGAATCCTGAAGAATAGGGTTGTCGCAATTGGCCGTAGAAGAAGTATCTACTACACCACTAACGTAAAAGGTAATGGTGCGTGGAGCGTCCATACCACCGAAGTTCAGTTCCGCCAGGTTGATAGAGAGCGTATCCTCCCCCTGGGCAACGTAAGTAGAATCGAACCCGTCGATATTATTGGTCAGGCTAAAGGAGTATACGCTAGCACTGTCGTTGGCAAAAAAGTCGAAACTCACGATGCTCAACGTATCACAGGCAATGCTGTCCACGGCGTCAGTGGTAACCCCGATGCTGTCCAGTACGATGAATGGCTGTGCGGCGATACCGGCAATGGTAGCGGGGCTGGCGGCACAGAATGGCGGGTCCAGACGTACCAGACTGTCGATCACGAAGTAAAGATTCGTGGTTACGTTATTGAAGATGACCTGAGAATTACCCAGTGCGTTCAGGTCGACGGAGTCCGTAGTCATCGTAATGGTATCCCGGTAGAAAACCCGGGTGTTTGGCGTACCAGTGAAGTCCAGGGGGACGGTTGCGTCGAAACAAATGGTATCGTTACCACCGAAGGAAGCGATTGGCTCGGAGAAGACGACCAGATCGAACTCGATGCTGTCACCTATTATATCAATGCCCTCATTGTAAGTGCTGTTCGGATCGGTCATATCGCCGTCCGTCTCGTGGTAGGGGCGCAATTTAATGCTGGCCACTTTGTCTTCGTCGCCTAAATTCTGCAGGATAGTATCGACTTCGAAGGCTGGAAGTGGAATATTAAAAGTATCACCGGCAGGGGGGGTTGCACCAAAACCGAATAAACCGGCAGTATCCACTAATTCTACCCGCAGAAAGACCGGCTTACCGGAAAGCGTCGGGTTGTTAATTACTGACGGCACGAGTTCCAGATCACTGCCGGAACAGTAAGCACCGGATAAAGCGGCACCAACCGGGAAAGCCCCTGTTTCCAGTGTCTGTGTAGTTCCGCCGCTATTCACGTCCAGTGTCAGGTTTGGTTCCAGGTCGAAACGAACCAACATCGTGTCGGATTCTGAAGTACCACAACTGCCGCTAGCGCTAAAGACCACTAGATAATCAGTGCGGTTAGGGTCGTCCATCATACCTCGGGAGAAGCGCATGGTATCTCTTCCAGAAACACTATTGGATTGGTAGAGATTCGAACCAGGCACGATCAATTCACTAGCTGGCGATCCATCGACGTTCGTGAAGACACCATCGTCGTCAAGCCCGCTTCCCCCCGGTTCCAGTACGAACCAGGTACCCTGGAAAGTATCCAACCCTTCTACGGCCAAGCCGATCAAAGTAGCGGTATCGCCGAAACAGAGTGATTGGTCGTCGCCTACAGTAATGATATCCAAACAAGGCATCATTGACGTCTGTCCGGCATATTGCTGATCCGTTTGGGCCTGCAACATTGCCCCCAGAAAAGGGATAGGCTCCGCGGCATTGAACAATTGAGTGGAAGTGGGGTGATCGTGGCTGACCAGATCGTTGACGAAGGGAACTTCCGCCCGTAGGCCGGAAAAGCCGCCCACAAGGCAACATAGCAGTAAAAACAACTGCAATTGGGTAAACGAATGCTTCATTATATGTAGGGATTAAACTTTTGCAACTATGCGGCCCCATTGGGCAGTGCTGCGGTTTTTGGTAAATAGATAAGTTGCCCGAGAACGGACGGTGTAACGTAACTAATGCCTTACGAGCAACCCAACCCGAAAACGGGTGAATTCACGTAAAGCAGTTTCTTTTTTACGGCTTAGTTGACCTGAAGGGGGGAAGTCAACAATACCGATTTTCCCAAATGAACGGTTATGGCGCTTAGGCTCTGATGGATATATTTAGGTGTAAATGCAGGGTAAAAATTCAGAACCTAATCGCGGAAGCCGAAAGGCATTCCATAGAATAGGTATAATGCAATCCAGTCACAAAAATAGGACTTTTCATTTGTCATCCAAATATCATATACAATATTTCGATAAATTGAAAGCTTTAAGGCCCGTTTTACCAGTTCACCACTGATTCGGGGAAGCAAAACAGGGTCAACAGGCTCCGATCCGGTTTTAAAAGCTCCGTAGACCTATTCCCGCTGATTCTTCAGCCCGTCCCGTCTTTGAGCCGGCACCCACTGCCCGCTAATATCATCACTATAGACTTAACTTTGCTACTTTGAAGTCATCCGATAAAACATTGTCCGGGGCGGAAGCCTTATCATAAAAAACCAAATTTGAATGACTCGAAACTGGCTCTGGAGTCTGGCCGCCCTTCCCGCTCTGTTCGTTGCCCGCAAGCTGCGTAAAGACCCTCAGTTCGGAGGTAAACCGGAAGGCACCTACCTGAAAAGACTTAAGGCTAGTCCTCAGTGGAAACGCGGCCGTTTTCGCAACATCGACCGCACGCCGATCCAGGAAGATTTCAAAAGCCTCATCGGTGATCTGATCGGTTACATGCGGGCCAAAGACACTTTTCCCCGTCTGGCAGTACCGACCGTGCGCGATGAGTCCCCCACCCCACCTGACCCAAAAGCTCATTACCTGACCTGGTACGGCCACTCTGCTTTAAGACTGGAAACCAATGGGCAGACCATTCTGCTAGACCCTATGCTGGAAGACTGGGTGGCCCCCATCCCCTTTCTCGGCCACCGTTTTCAATATGCTGCCTCCCCATTGAACGGGGATTTCGAGCGAATCAACCTCGTCATCTTCTCCCACGATCACTATGATCACCTGGACATGAACAGCATCGAAAGACTGGACCCCGTTACCGACCATTATCTCGTGCCTCTTGGCGTGGGCATTCACCTGATGGCCTGGGGCGTTAGCGCAGAAAAAATCACTGAACTGGACTGGTGGGACTGCACTACTATAAAAGGTGTAGAATACACCCTTACACCGGCCCGTCATTTCGGGGGGCGTTCACCAGGCATGCGCAACAAAAGTTTATGGGGCAGCTTCGCCATCAGATTAGCCGACGGAAAGAACATCTACTTCGGCGGCGACAGCGGCTATGGCAGTCACTTCAAAGAAATTGGCGAAAAACTGGGGCCGTTCGACCTCACGATGCTCGATTGCGGCCAGTATCACGACCGCTGGCAGGGAGTACATATGCAACCCGAAGAGGCTATTCAGGCCCACGATGATCTCAACGGAGATCAGCTGCTACCGATTCATTGGGGTGGCTTTACGCTCTCCAATCACCCTTGGTCGGATCCCATCCGCCGTATTCTTGAAGCCGACAGGAAGGCTTGCGTACTTACCCCTTCTATCGGAGAACGGTTTCAGCTTGGGAGTAAGGAATTTTGTCAGCCGAGGTGGTGGGAGGAATAGGCGGCCGTTGGCCTTGTGGATGCTTTGCTTTTGGACGGCCTGCGGCCTTTTGGACGTCGATGCGCGACTTTTGAACGCTTCGCTTTTGGGTAAGCTGATCGAAGAGTTTAGTACAATTTCTCAGATTTCAACTCCCCCAAAAGATCGCTTAAGCGATCGTTCAAAAGGCCAGGGGCTGTCAACAAGCGCGAAGCGCGTCTACTTCACTTCCGGCATCGCGCAAGGCTCATCACCCTTCTTGCCACAGACCGTACAGTCGCCGATCTTGTTTTTCAGCATAGGGTTGTTGGTTGCACAAGTACCGCGAAATTCCTGGCCGGTTACGACCTGACGGATATTGATCAGCAGGAAACTAATGCCGAAAACAGCGAAGATGACCAGAAAGAGTTGCCAGAATGCCATAAGAATTGTCTTTAACCAGTAAACAGCTGGAAGCGGGTAATGTTGTCTTACCTTTGCGGCTGCAAAGATAGACTATGGACGCCAAACTGATCGCTTTTCAACGCCTTTTGACCATAATGGACGAATTGCGCGAGCAATGCCCCTGGGACCGCAAACAGACCTTTGGCAGCCTCCGCAAGTTGACTATAGAAGAGGTTTATGAACTGGCCGACGAACTACTGGAGGAAAATCTGGAAGGCATCAAGGAGGAGATCGGCGACCTGCTGCTCCACATGGTTTTTTACGCTAAAATCGCCAGCGAGCAAGGAGCGTGGGACATCGCCGATGCCCTCAACGCGGTCTGTGATAAACTGGTGGAGCGTCATCCCCACATCTACGGTGACGTGGTGGCCGAAGACGAGGAAGCCGTTAAGCGTAACTGGGAGCAGATCAAGCTTAAGGCCGGCAAGGGCAAAAAAACAGTACTCAGCGGTGTGCCAAAGGCCCTGCCCGCTATGGTGAAGGCATTGCGCATGCAGGAAAAGACCGCCCAGTTCAACTTCGATTGGGAGAACAAAGAGCAGGTCTGGGACAAAGTGGAGGAAGAGCTGGCTGAGTACAAGGAAACCGTTGACGAAAAAATGAGCTTCGATGAACAGGAAAGCGAGTTCGGAGATCTCCTCTTCTCCCTCATCAATTACGCCCGCTGGCAAGGCATCGACCCCGAAGCTGCCCTGGAAAAGACCAACCGAAAGTTCAAGCACCGCTTCGAACACATCGAGCGGGAGGCCGGGGATAAGCTGAGTAGTCTGAGTTTAGCGGAGATGGAGGCGCTTTGGCAGGAGGCGAAGTGAGGACGATCCTCGGTCTTAAGTTCGCTGCGTGTTAGGACGGGCGGAGCCCGCTAGAACTTTCGTTCCTTACTATAGGACGGCGTAAACGCCTTTAGAACAGGCGGAGCCCTTTAGAAGGCTGCGCTTTAGGCTGCCAGAGCGGCTCTAAAGGCGCAGCCGTTCAAATAGTCTAAAACACCCGGTACTCCGACTCCAAAAATACATTCGCCTCCTCCTCTTCGAAGGCTGCTTTCTCGTTACTCCAGTGTAGGGTTTGTCCGGGGAACCGACCGGCAATGGTGCCCAGCAGGATCGTTTCCGTCAGGCGGGCGGCGTAGTCGAAAGGTGCAGTACATTCGGCCTTGCCTAAGCAGGCATCCACGAATTGGTGGTAATGTTTGGGACTCTCGGAAGCGTAATCCCGTACCGGCTCTCCGAGTTCAAATTTATCAACGTCGAAATCCTGGTACTCACCATCAACGATCAGTCGGGGCATCTCCATGAAGTGGGGCAGCAAGAAGCGGCCCTTTTCGCCAATGAACATTGCACCTTGCTCGGGCAGAGGATCACCGTTGGGCAATACTAGTTCTTCGTGCTCGTCCGGAGCGCCTGGGCCATCATACCAGACCCATTCAAATTCCTCCGTTGTGAATTCGGTGCCGGGGAAAGTATAGGTTACCCGATTCTTCTCCGGGAAACCGAAATTATTGGGTGGGCGGCACTCCGTAGTAATGGTTTTGGGTACGTCCAGCGCCAGGGCGTTATAAGGTGTGTCGAAGATATGAACGCCCATATCGCCCAGGGTTCCACAACCATAATCAACCAGCTTGCGCCAATTGCCGGGGTGGTAGACGTCAGCTTTATAGGGGCGTTCGGCCGAGGTGCCCAGCCAGAGGTTCCAGTCCAGATTTTCCGGAACCGGATCTTCACCGGTAGGTTCCGGCCCGTCGTAACCCCAGTTTTTGGGTGACCAGGCCCGTACCCGCTGTACTTTACCGATGATGCCGTCCTGGATCAGCAGGGTGGCCAGTTTATAATCGTAGAAAGAGTGTACCTGAATTCCCATTTGGGTGATCAGCCCTTTGTCAGCGGCCAATTTTCGCATGGCCCGGGCTTCGGAAACGTGGTGAGTCAGGGGTTTTTGACAGTAAACCGGCTTGTTCAGGTTCATGGCCAACATGGAGGCCGGGGCGTGGGTATGATCAGGGGTGGAGACCACGACGGCGTCGATCTCATCTTTCAATTCCTCTAACATAGTTCGGTAATCGCGGTAGGTCTTTGCGTCCGGATGCAGTGCTTTGGCAGCGGCCAATGCGGTGGCATCTACGTCGCAAAGGGCTACTACGTCCACCTTATCGTGGGAGGATATGGCGGCCAGGTCCTCTCCGCCCATATTGCCAACGCCGATGTGGGCCGTTCTGAGTCGGTCCGGGAGCGGGGAGCTGGTGGCTTCGTCAGACATTGCTACTTTGTTAGCCCCCCCATCGCCGCAACCGGGGAACAGGACGACGCCGGCACCGAAGATGGCGGCATTTTTAAGAAATGTTCTTTTTTTCATCGCTAGGTGGTTTTACTTTTTCTTTCGCTTTTTACTGGCTTTCGCCAAAGGATTGAAGGCCAGGGCCAGGGCGATCCATTCGGCGTAGGCTTCGTCGTCAACCAAGTGATCTTCGCTGATCAGCACGTAATCTTTCATGGGGGTGGAACCGGGCTGAAAAGGCTTCACACCTGGCTTTTCCAGGGCCTTTCCGACTGCCTCCGGGCCGAGGCGCAAAAGCACTAGGTCTTCACCGCTTTCTTTTTCAGTGACCACCCCTGCACAGAGTTTATCGTCTACTTTATAGCAACAGGAGCCCATCATTTTGAGTTGGTTGAATTCCGCCCCCGCCGCCCAGAGCATACTACGTAACCGTTCGGCGTGTTCTTCCTTGTAGGCCATGATGTAACTTTATGTCTTCGCCCCCAAACTTACGAATTCTCCGATGCATTACTTTATCATCAATAAACCCTATGGCATGCTCTCGCAATTTACCCGCGAGGCAGATCATCACCGGGTCCTCGGAGACCTCCACGATTTTCCCAAATCCGTTTACCCCGTTGGCCGTCTCGACCGCGACAGTGAGGGGCTATTGATCCTGACCGACGATAAGCAGTTACACACACGACTGCTCAACCCGAAATGGGGTCATCAGCGTAGTTACTGGGTGCAGGTAGAAGGTATTCCCGGCGAAGAAGCGATGCAAAAACTGCGGGGCGGTGTGCCGATCCGGGCCAAGAAAAAGAGCTGGACGACCTTGCCCGCCCGGGCCGAACTATTGGGCATTACGCCGGTAAGCGAGCCACGCGATCCGCCCGTTCGGGTGCGGCAAACCATCCCGGATTCATGGCTGGAGCTGACGCTCACTGAAGGCAAAAACCGCCAGGTCCGTAGGATGTGCGCCGCCGTCGGCTTCCCGGTTCTGCGGCTTATCCGCCACCGGATCGAAGGACTTTCACTTGAACAATTAAGTCAAAAGCCAGTTAAATCCTTAGCTAAAACGGAAATGTACGCAAGCTTGGGTCTAAGTACTTGAATGCGCACTAATTTGGGTAGACAACTGTTCTTATTTTGCTTACTTTATCGTTGCAAACAGGGGAATTATGGAAAATTTCAGAAATAAGTTAGAACGTTCCGCCTTCGGTGTCTGTGCTTACCTGGCCGATAAAATGGGCATTCCCCGGGCCAGGGTACGCACTTATTTCATTTATCTGTCCTGCCTGACTTTGGGCTCCCCGCTGCTGTTTTATTTCTTTGCCGCCTTTTGGCTGAATATCCGCCGCTACCTCCGCGAGGGTGCATCCTTGCGTCGTTCGTTGTAGTCAAATAGTCAGCCTATCTTAGCGCAATGCACACCGCCGCGCCGCAATTGCTGGAACTCTTTGGTTATTGGCAATTTGCCGTTTGCCTTTTCGCCGGGCTGGGACTTTTAGGTATCTGGTGGCACATTGGCCGGCGACAGGATGATTTTGGACAGGTCTGGCTGGCACTTTCCGTATTTTGCTGGAGTGTTTCGGGCTTGTTAGAGGCCTATTATGGCTACCAAAGTAGCAGTGCTGACCTGGGAACCCAAGGCGATATGGCTATCGGACTATCGGCCGGGCGGAGTATCCTCTCACTTTTTAACAGCTTGTTTATCCTCCTGGCACTACCCTGGTTCCGAAACCTGCCAACCTGGCTTCAACCCTTGGTCAAGAACCGCTTTTGGCCCCTTATAATCGGGTTGCCTTTCTTATTTTCTCTGCTGCCTACGGTCAGTGGGCTGTTCAGCGGACGCACTTCCGGTTTCATCGGCGAATTGGACGTTTATTACGCTCTTCTCACCCTGGCTTTCCTTACCGTGGTGCTTTGGACTTCCTTCAATAAGCGAAGGCTCCCCATCCTGGCCTGGCTCTCCGTTATCTGTACATTGGTCACCATCCTGGCCCAGGCCTATAAATTTACCGACGACGTCACCAGCTTGCTCCTTTTCTCCGCTATTTTCAAGACCAACCTCATTATGCTATTCTTTGCCCTGGCACTCAGCTGGGTAAAGGAACTTTCCGAAGCCGCCGTCCTGCCGGGTGAACAAAAATTAAGCCTGGCTTTACTGAAAGGGGTGGATGCAACTACGCACAAAAACTATCGCCGCATCCGTCTTTCCGGCCTTACCAGTTTTAAGGCACCGGTAGAAGCCAATTTGAGCCCTGCCGCCTATGAACTTCTCCACACCTTCGTCGAGCGCCGCCTCCGGGAAGATCCCGCCGGGGGCTGGCTGGAAATTAAGCCCAAACAGGGTAGCCGCGGCGAACGCCAGTACGACATCAACGACCACAACCAGATTAAACGTCTGGTCACCAACATTGCCGACGGTATTTACGGTAAAGGCCACTGGACCAAAGAACTGCACTTCGATCCGCTACGCTCAGCCCTGTTCGAGTCTTCGGCTAGTCAGGACCGAAGGATACGGCTGGCAATTCCGGGGGAACGGGTGAGCTTGAAGTAAGACTCGAGGTCTGGAGGTCGCGAACACTACAAGACCTCAAGTTCTCTTCCGACAATTCTTTTTCCCTTCCGACAAAGCCTTCCGACAAGCCCCAATCCCACCTAGCATTGCCACCGTAACAAAACCAACTCTACGGTGGAAAGCATCATCGCATACCTCAACGACTCTCTCGAAATTATCCTCATGGTCCTGCTGCTTGGCACGGGGTTGTGGCTGACGGTCCGGCTCGGGCTCATTCAATTCCGCTATCTCGGCCACGGGCTGGCGGTGGTGAGCGGCAAATATGATGACCCCGACGCGCCGGGCGAAGTCACTCATTTTCAAGCCCTGACTACGGCGCTCTCGGCAACGGTTGGCATTGGGAATATTGCCGGGGTGGCCATTGCTATTCACTGGGGCGGGCCGGGAGCCATTTTCTGGATGTGGGTGACGGCTCTGCTGGGCATGGCGACCAAATTCAGTGAAGTTACGCTGGCTCAGCACTTCCGGTCCGAGACCGCCGACGGGCAGGTAGCCGGTGGGCCAATGTACTACATCGAAAAAGGTCTGGGACCAAATTGGAAACCATTAGCCATGTTCTTCTCCCTGGCCCTCATCACTATGGCGATGATCTCAGGTAATGCTATCCAGGCCAACACACTATCGGACCTACTGGGTACTTCCTTCGGTATCCCGGCCTGGATAAGTGGCGCGGTGGGAGCGGCCATCGTAGGGCTGGTGATCATTGGTGGCATCGGTCGGATCGGAAAGGTTACGGGGATACTGGCTCCCCTGATGGCTGCTCTTTACGTGCTCGGCGGTCTGGCCGTGATCTTCCTGCACGCCGATCAGATTCTGCCATCCTTTCAACTCATTTTCACCGAGGCTTTCAGTCCCAGTGCGGGGGTGGCCGGCACCGGAGCAGGAGTATTTGCCCAAACATTGATCTGGGGCGTTCGCCGTGGTTTGTTCAGCAACGAAGCTGGCCAGGGCTCCGCCCCCATTGCCCACGCCGCCGCCAGAACGGACGAACCGGTTTCCGAAGGCGTAGTAGCTCTACTTGAGCCACTGATCGACACCATTATCATCTGTACCATTACGGCCCTGGCCATCCTCTGCACCGGTGTATGGAATCAACAAAAAGTCACCCCCATTGAACTCAGTTCCGGGGACCTCTGCTACCTTGAAGCCAACAAAGACGGCTATCACCCCAGCGACCTGAACGACGATATCCTTGTTCTCCGGGGAGAAGCCAGCAAAACTAATGCCGTAGCTTTAGGCTGGCACGAAGTTCGTACCGGCCGCTTATATATCGACGAGAACTTAGCCACTCCCTTCACCGGCCACATCAGCAGAAACGATGCACTGGCTTTTGACGAAGATGGCGTTAGTTATTCCGTTCTTTACGCTACCGCCGTGGAAACCGCCGCCCCCTTGACCCTCTGGGCCTACGAATACGCCCTCGGCAGTTGGGGCAGTGGCATTGTACTAGCCTGTGTATTGCTTTTTGCCCTTTCTACGGCCATCAGCTGGAGTTATTACGGAGACCGCTGTACCGTCTACCTGTTCGGCACCAAAGCCATCCTCCCCTACCGCGTTCTCTACATCGCGATGCATTTTGTAGGTGCCATTCTCTCCCTCAACCTGATCTGGGAGATGGGAGACCTGTCCATGGCCCTGGGTACCTTGCCGAATGTGCTGGCACTGCTGCTGCTTTCCGGGCTGGTGGTGAAATTAGCGAAGGAGTACTTCGGGAAGATCAAGGGGTAAAACCACCAGTGCACTAAGAATTACAAGGAGAAATAATGGATAATCTCTCTCCTTGTGTTTCCTGGTGCACCTTAGTGGTTCTCTAAGTCTGATTGGATTTCAACCGCCCCGCAAAACTCTTCCGAAACTTACTCACCTTCGGCTTGATTACGAAGTTGCAGTAGGGGTTGCGGTCACCTACTTTATTGAAATAGTCCTGGTGGTAGTCTTCGGCGGGGTAAAAAGGAGAAAACGGAAGCAGTTCGGTAACGATGGGGTCGTCGTGGAGGCTGGGGGCAAAGTCTTTGATGACCTTTTCGGCAATCTCCTTTTGGCGTTCATCGGTATAGAAAATAGCACTGCGGTACTGGGGTCCGGAATCGTTACCCTGGCGATTAGGGGTCGTCGGATCGTGAACGCTGAAGAAAATCTGTAAAATTTCCTCGTAGCTGACTACCTGGGGGTCGAAGCGGATCAGAATGACCTCAACGTGTTTAGTGGTTTTACTGCAAACGGATTCGTAATCGGCCGTCTCTGCTTTTCCGCCGGCGTAACCACTAATGCTCGCTTCCACGCCGATCAGGTCGCTGTAGATCGGCTCGATACACCAGAAACATCCACCACCAATAATGGCGACTTCTTCGCGGTCGGTATTATTGACATGAACGATGGCGTTGGCGACGTTGGGATTCTTGGACATAAATAAACTTTACTCATTAAACCCGTGGCGGCATATCTAAGTTGGCTGATTGTGCTGGAAAAAACGTATTTATCGGACGTTTTTGGGCTTCAAAGTAGCAGTGATTATGAGCACTCCCGCTTTGCTACTTTGAAGTCAACGACTACTCTCCCAATCCGTAAGCTACTTTCAGTTCATTGAAGCTAGGTAGTTTACGGTAGTGCCACTTATCCAAAATCACCCCTTTCTTCAGCAGCAAGACTCCGGGGTTGGACCGGATGATCGTCTTGAGCATGATGTCATCGCCCTGGACGAAGTTATAGTCCGCGCCGACCTGTTCTTTAAGGGCGGCGATCATGTCCGGATCAGCGTACTTGGTGGCGGCGATGACGTTGATGCCTGCGGCGCGGGCCTCGTTGATGACGGGCTGAACGTGATCCGTCCACTTGGCCAGGTAGCCGGCGGGGAAGGTGAAGACGGGTACGGTAATTTCACGCTCTACGTCGACGTAGTTGGTGTCGTAGATCTCACCATTCCTGGTCAAATTCGTCTCGTCTACAGTACCAATCGTATCGATACGCATCTCCTGCTCGGTGATGGTCTTGGAAGTAGTACCGGTTTGCTCACCTTTTAGGTCATAGGCAACGATGAAGAGCACGGGCGCTTCTACCTCCAGTAGCTGCGGTACGATGTCTTCCCCGCTGGCATTACTCAGTTCGAATTCGGAGATCTTAGTCGGTTCGATAACTGGGTCGGTAGTGAGCTGGTTGATGCTGTACTCGGTTTCCGGGAAATTCTTGTACTGTTCCAGGTATTCGTTCATACTCAGGCTGGTGACTTCTCCCGTTTCCTTGTTCTCTATCTCGTAACCGAGCACCTGAATGTTGGCAGCAGCATCTTCTTCGGCCAGCTTCTGGGCGGCGATATCCGTACCGACTTTGAAGGGGCGGAAGTCCTGGCCGGGGATGTCCCAAAGGAAGTTACTGAAGCAATACAAGATGAGGCCAAAGGTTGCTACTGCGGTAACCAGGTTACGGACCAGCGGATTGAATACCTGGTGCATCTTACGCGTGGTGAACAGGAACAAGATGGCGGGTACCATCAAGAAGACATCCTTGAGGAAAGAGGTGTAGGGTTCCAGCTTGAGGAAATCACCGAAGCAACCGCAGTCGGTCACTTTCATATTGGTTTCCACGTAGGGGCCCCAGCCGCCGAAATCGAAAAAATTGACGCCGGAAGGCACGTAGCCTGTCAGGAAGGTAAAACCGGTAAGTACCGTAAAGAAAGCAACGATGATGAAGAATAACCAGGCGGTAAACTTGCGCCAGTGTCCCATGATGAGCATTACGCCCAGTACGATTTCCAGCACGATCATAAAGACGGAAAAGGCCACCACAAACTCACCCAACCAGGGAAAGATCGGGGCCAGGAAACTGAAAGTCGTATCGGCGAACGTACTCTCGAACTCGGCGAAATACTGCTCCATTTTGTAAGCGGTACCCAGCGGATCGACGGCTTTAACGTAACCGGAAAAGACAAACAATGCACCACAGAAATTCTGCAACAGACTAACGGGCCAACTCTTGACCGACTTGAAAACGAAGTGCGTCAACAATGTCAGGATAACGGCAGCAATGGCAATGCTAATGAGCAGCGTAGTCAGTGTCATATTCGGGTGAATTTGCGGCGAAGATACTACCGGGGCCGGGAAGCGGGGAAAATTAGGGAGGGTCTTTGCAAAGCGTTGACAAACATAAACGCAGGCGACGGAGACGGGCAGGCGAATCCCCCCGGACTTCGTTCAAACGGACCGAAGTCCCCCCTGGCATTCGTACGACGAAATCTCAATTATCGATCCGTAAAACCACCGGCTGTTCCCGAGAGACAATGTTGGTGAATCCGCTACCAAGTTATCACAGCGATTCTACGTGTTCCTTCACCCAGGCCGCCCGCTCCAGAATCCCCTGTTTTTGTTCGCCCTCAAACCTATCCCAGACCCGGTAAATCATACCCATCCGGAAGTTTTTACGCAGTTCCTCTTCGTGGCGGTCCAGAAAATCCCAGTAGAGACTATTGAAAGGGCAGGCCTTCTCCCCTACCCTGGCCTTACGGTCGTATTGACAGTTCTTGCAGTAATCACCCTGTTTGTGGATGTAATTTGCGCTGCTGATGTAGGGTTTGGTAGCTACTAAACCACCGTCTGCCCATTGACTCATGCCACGGGTGTTGGTGATCTCTACCCACTGGATAGCGTCGATGTATACCCCTAAATACCAGGCATCGACCTCATCCGGATGGGCACCAAGCAGTAACGCGAAGTTCCCCGTTACCATCAGGCGTTGAATATGGTGAGCGTAGGCATTATCGAGGCTTTCGTTGATGGACTGGCTCAGACAGGTCATTTTGGTTGCACCGGTCCAGTACCAGTCCGGTAGTTTGGCCGTATGGTTGAAATGGTTCTTCTCCTCGTAGCCCGGCATTTGTGCCCAATAGACGCCCCGCATATACTCTCGCCAGCCGATGATCTGGCGGATATAACCTTCCACCTGATTGATCGCGATCTCTTCCGGCCGCTCTTCCCATTCAGTAATTACCCTTTGGCACACTTCCAGCGGGGAAATGAGCTTGACGTTCATCGCGAAACTGAGGCGGGAGTGAAAAAGCAGATCATGGCGGACCGTCAGGGCATCCTGATAAGTACCGAAATGTTCCAACCGGTTTTGGCAAAAATCTTCCAAGGCTTCCAGCCCTTCGGTGCGGGTAATGGGATAGTCAAATTGATTGTCTTTCATCCTCCCCATGGTCTCCACGCCCATTTTGTTCAGTAACTCGACGATCTCGGTGGCATCTCGGGTAAATCGCAGGGTAGATGGTATTTCCAGCTTGTTGGGCAGTTTGCCACGGTTGTCGTGATCGTAGTTCCACTGGTCGGTGGCCGGTTCGCCGTTGGCATCCATCAACAGCTCGTGTTTTTGCCGCATTTTCCGGTAAAAGGTTTCCATCAGGTAAGTCTTCTTACCAGCAAAGGTTTTTTCGATAGCGTCCCGCTCGCTGAGGAAATGCTCACTATCGTAAACTCCGATCTCCTGATCAATGTCAGCACAGAAATTGCGGAGTTCTTCGTCCAGCCGGTATTCGTCGGGCAGTTGGTATTCGAAGCGCTCGGCTTTAGTTTCGGCCAAAAACTTTGCTACTTTGTCAGTCAAACTAAGCAAGTCACTGTCCTCGTCCAGCCGCTGGTAAATTACCCGGTGGCCCGCTGCTTGCAACTCCCCGGCGAAGGCGCGCATGGCCAGGAAAAAGCCGGTGATCTTCTGAATGTGGTGTTTCACGTAAGCCGTCTCATTCAGACATTCGAAGAGACAGTAAACTACTGAATCATCCGTTTTAGCGAACCAGGAATGCTGGCTATTGAGTTGGTCGCCCAGGATCAGGCGCAGAGTTTTGTATTGTTTTTCGGCCATGGTAACGACCTAACTACTCAAAATGGAAGTGGTTTATTTATTGACTTTGAAGATTAGTACGCTCTGTGTTAGTAGACTGTGCGTTAGTGGGCCCTGCCTCAAAGGCGAAGCCGTACTCGCTGAAAGCTTACCAATATGAACCTCAACCGCGCTTATTCCGATATATAATAGATCAACCTAGCAAATCAATGTTTTTTCAACAGAATCAGGATACGCCACAGGACACGCCTCAGGAAGTAGATTTCAATCCCGGCATCCTCTGGGAGAAACTGGACAGCTGGCTCGATGGAGCCGTTCGTATCCTGCCCAATTTACTGGTAGGGATCGTTGTCTTCATTATTTTCTATTTCATTGCCCGGTTGATCCGGCGCATGCTGGAAAAACGACTGGAGGCCAGTGGTCGCGCTAATCTGGGCCACGTGGCCGGAGGATTCGTAAAGTGGATCATCCTGATCGCCGGTTTCCTATTTGCCGCCACGATCGTGATGCCGACCCTCAGTCCGGGTGACTTGATCGCCGGGCTCGGTGTCAGTTCCGTAGCCATCGGCTTTGCTTTTCAGGACATTCTGCAAAACTGGCTGGCCGGCATTCTCATTTTGCTGCGTCAGCCGTTCGAAATCGGTGATCAGATCGTCGTCAACGGTTTTGAAGGCAGCGTGGAACGCATCGAGACCAGGGCCACCATCATCCGCCAGTACAACCACGAGCGGGTGGTGATTCCGAATAGCGACATTTACACCAACGCGGTGAAAGTGAAGACCGCCAACAAACTCATCCGCAGTCAGTACGACATCGGGATCGGCTACGGAGACGATATGCAGGAAGCCGTGGAAGTTCTCCGTAAAGCCGTGAAGGGGCTGGAAGGCGTCTCTTCGGAAAAAGATATCGACGTGCTGCCCTGGGACCTGGCTGCCAGCTGGGTGACCATCCGCGTCCGCTGGTGGACAAACAGTGCCCGCGCCAATGTGGTACAGGTCCACGCCCGCGTTATGAAAGCCATCAAACAAGCCCTGGATGAGGCCAAGATCGATATGCCCTACGAAACCCAGGTCCACCTCTTCCACGACCAAACCGAAGAGACCGACGGCGATCGCAACGCCCAACGCGAAGGCTGGCCGGCACCGAAAGAAGGGAATGCTCCGCGGCCACGAGCGGTAGTGGAACGAGAGAAAAAGGAGAAGGAGAGTTAGATGGGCTGCGCCCTTTGGACGCCTGCGGCTATTGGACGCTTCGCTTTTGGACGGGCTAAAGCCCTTTTGGGCGATCGCTGAAGCGGTCTTTTGGGGCAACTCGAATCAATGGACAGCATTTCCATCTTCGAACTTAACTCCTCCAAAAGAATCGCTTCAGCGATCGTCCAAAAGTCGCGCAGCAATGTCCAAAAGCGAAGCGTCCACAAGGCCGTAGGCCGTCCATCAACTCCCGTGGTCCCGCCCCTTGATCTTTTCACTCCGAAACGCCCGCTCCAGACTATCCAACTCCGGTGCTTTGTAGCCTTCGCCAAGTAACAGGTCCAGGTTTGGCTGGCCGGCGTCTACCCAGCAGGTGTACCAGACGCTGCCAATGCCAAGGATGGAGGCGCGGAAACGTTCTTCGACCATACCGTCCATAGCGGCACTCCAGGCGGCGGCGTATTCACGGCACTGGGTACGAATGGTGATGTCGGCGCGATCTTCGTAGCAGAATTGTTGATCGACCGGATACTGGACACTGAGGCGTTTTTCGGTCATTAATACGCTGTCTACCAAGGAGTTGCTTTTCATCACGACTTCCCAAAAATAGGCCTTGGGGTCTTCGATGTATTCGGCTTTACCGACGAAGTAATCGTAATTATCGTCCGCAAAAAGTTCAACGATCCGGCTTTCCCAGAAGCCGTGGATACCGACCTGATCGGTCATCTGCCCGTTGTAATTCTCGGTAGTATGCAACGGTACGTGGGCATCCCCGATGTAGTGGCCGAACTCTGCGCAGAGGCGTAATATTTTAGCCGGATCCTTATCGATAAAAGCGTTGGTCAGGCGGCCCTTCATTTGTAGCAGGTGATATGGCAGGATGCCGTATTCGCTGAAGTGATCGACATAGCGAAACCGGCTGCAATCACCACTGACCGGCCAGTTAAGAGTCGCTTGTACGCGGCACTCCAGCAACCAGTCGTCTTCGTAGTATTGACCGATCATGTACTGGTACCAGAAGGTCCGGTAATCGCCCAGCGCCAGGGAGAATTTATCACCGGCGCTGCTGCTCAAGTGTACACTATCCGTAGCGTAAACGCTTACCTGAGGCAGTTTTTTGGTTGGCAAAGTAGCAGTGGGAACATTACCATTGAAAATTTCTTCTTCCGGGCCGTTTCGATTGACCCTGACGATTGTGTCTACGGTCCACACCAATGTATCACCCGAACTTTTGATTTCCTGAACTTCGGCTTTCCAGAGCAGTGCTTCGGCCCAGTCGCGGGGTACGTTCGGGTAAGGGTAAGTTCCCCAATGATCGATGTCGACGTAATGACGTACGGCCTCGTGTTTGGTGGCGTAGCGACGTTTATCCGGGTCGACGGCATGATCGGTTAAGTACTCCAGATTAGCACGAAAGAAAGGCATCATATCCTGATCCAGCGTAAAAACGGCCATCCGGTTGATCCGGCGGTGGCCGAAAAACCCCCATTCCGGCGAGAAATACTCTACTACGCTACCAGCAGATACTGCAGCTACAATAATGGTAAGAAAGAATGGAAGGAGATGTTTTTTCTGCATGTTGTAAAGATACGATGTTAAAGACACAAGATGGCTTTCGGCAGCAGCCGCTACGTAGGAATACAGCAGAAAGCGATCTGTACAGCTAATAGGAATAGTTCCCAGATTCGCTCTTGGCTCATCTAATTACTTCGATTTGCCCCTGGCAAATCAAAGGGCCATTCCTACTGGTGTACGTTTGACAGGCGTATCCTTCCTACGTAGTGAGCGAAGCGAGCAAGTAATCCAGTATCTTTTAAGTGCTTGTAAAAAGTTACTTTAGTCCATTCATTAACATTGCTACTTTGCCAGTCAAAATAAACTTCACCATCATTGCTTGCTGCCTGCTATTGGCCTGCAATGCTGAAAATAAAACGGACGAGCCAACCGGCGAGCTACCCAATTTCCTCTTCATCCTTACCGACGACCAGGGCATCGGCGACCTGAGCCTGCACGGCAACGACAGTATCCGGACGCCACGTACGGACGAGTTGCTGCGCCAAAGCCACCGGTTTACGCAATTTTACGTTGATCCGGTTTGCGCACCCACCCGGGCGGCTTTTTTGAGTGGTCAGTACCCTCAACGCACGGGCGCACTCTTCGTTACCCGCCGCGCCGAGACGATGGATGATGGCGTGACCACCATCGCCGAAGTGCTCGCCGAGCGTGGTTACCGGACTGGTCTATTTGGTAAATGGCATAACGGGGCAACTTATCCGTACAATCCTGCCGGACAGGGATTTGAGGAATTTCTGGGTTTCAGCATGGGGCATTACAACAGTTATTACGACTACCATCTGGAAAATGAAAACGGTGAGCGCGTTCCTTTTTCAGCTTACCTGACGGACGTACTCACGGACACTGCGCTGCACTTCATGCAAGAAGCAACAGCTCCATTCTTCTGTATGCTTACTTACCAGGCTCCGCATACGCCGGTGCAGGGACCGGATAGTCTGTTTGCCCACTATAAATCACTGGGACTGACCGATTACAACGCTGGCATCTACGCCATGATCGAAGCTAACGACCAAGCCATCGGCAGGCTATTGGATGAATTGGAGGCCAGCGGTAAACTCGACAATACCGTCGTCATTTTTGCCACGGATAATGGCCCCAATGGTGATCGTTACCGAATGGGCTTACGCGGTCAGAAAGGCCAGGTGGACGAGGGAGGGATCCGGGTTCCGTTCGGCATCCGGCTGGGTAAAGTTGGAAAACGGATGGGCTTCCCAGCACTCAGCGGTGAGATCACCACCCCGGCCGCTCACCTGGATTTACTACCGACATTACTGGAACTAACGGGCGCCTCACCGGCTGAATGGCCCGATCCTCTGGACGGCAGAAGCCTGTTGCCGTTACTTCAGGGTAACGGGCGGTCCTGGACGGAACGGAACCTTTACGTGATCAAACAGGGCTTTCCCTTCGTCAATTACCCTGGTGGTTTTCGCAATGACCGTTACCGCTACGTTCTAAGGAAGCCGGGCGTGCATGAACTTTATGACTTGATCGATGACCCCGGCCAAGAAACCAATCTTTACGATGGCGAAAAACCTGGGCATCGTGCTCTGGCAGACGACTACGCCAATTTTACCGCTGACTTGTCTCGATCGGACCTGGTGGCGCCTCCCATTGAAATCGGCCACCCTCAGGTAAGTGCCCTCAGTTTACTGGCCCACGAAGGTGAGCCCTTCGGCGAGGCTAAGTTTCACGATCAATACGGCTGGGCCAATGACTGGGCAGAAAACATCCGTAGTAATCAGGATGGTATCAGCTGGCCGGTGAAAGTGATCGAACCGGGTCGTTACCACTGTACGATTGAATACGCAACCGCAGCAGTGGATGCCCCTTGTAACATTAAAATCACTGCCGGTCGCCAGCTTAGTGGCATGGCCGCTCCGGTTTTCCCTAATAAAGACCTGGCTACCAGGGACCTGGTGCAGCGAAAGGAGGTTTACCCGCGAAAATGGAATGAGGTGAGCAGCTATTTGCAGATTGATTCGACAATGAGAGACATCAGCATTTCACTTGCGCAGCCGATTGAGGGGGCGTTGTTGGTAAAGTCGATGGTGTTGCGGAAGGACTGGAAATAAGAGATAAGAACGCTGCGCTTTTGGAAACAGGAGCCCTCGTGACAGTCTGATTGCTACGCAAACCCGACCCTCAGAAGGAATATAACGCAACCTGTACTCATCCCTGGAACGCATCTGGCTCGGCTACTATTTTCTAAAGTCAAGGAAGCGCAGCGACCGATGGTGATCCTATTTCCTATTTCTAAAAGCACCCTACTCCTAATGCAAGGTTCTTATCTTGCAGTCAAATTTCTGATAATGATTAATCGTTTCCTGGCTTATAGTCTCGTAGCTATCCTCGGTCTGTTAACCACCGCCGGCTGTAAATCCTATTACCACCCCAAGGAAACCGAGAACCTCAGTCGGCCCATCAGTCCGCAAATCGATACGGAAGGTAGTGTTACCGCCGATGCGGTGGCCGCTACCATCGAACCGTATAAAGCACAGTTGGGCGAGAAAATGCAGGAAGTGCTAGGTGCCCTCCCCCAGACATTGGAAAAAGCACGTCCGGAAAGTCGGCTCGGCAACTGGCTAGCGGATATGATGCAGAAAGCAGCCGTTGACTTGTTTACTGATCGCGACATTGCTTTCAGCGTCCAGAATTATGGTGGCATCCGGGTGGGTGAACTGGCCGCCGGAGAATTAGAGGTCGGAAATTTATACGAACTGATGCCTTTCGATAACGAACTGGTGGCCGTGGAACTTAACGGTTTTGTACTCCAGGAATTCCTTGACCACATGGCGGGTTCCGGTGGCTGGCCGGTTTCCAAAGAAGTAAGCTACCGTATTCAGGATGAAAAAGCGGTGGAAGTGCTGATCCGGGGAGAACCTATCCAGTTTAACCGAAACTACGTCATTGCCGTACCGGACTACGTAGCTAACGGAGGTTCCGACAGTAAGATGTTGATGGATCGTAAGCAGTACAAATCCGGGCAGCGGATCCGGGATTTATTGATCGAATACGCGCGCAAAGACGGTGGACCCTTTACGGCGGAATTGGATGGTCGGGTGAAACGCAATTAGGATTGGCTAGCGACCTCCTGGTCGCTCTAGGTCTGGGACGCGGATCGCTAATAACGGCTTCGCCGTGTATGGGAAAGTTTAGAAGTTATTCTTCATGTTAAAAGCAGGACCCGTCTGAACGAAGCACAATGATTCGTCTGCTGCGTCTGCGTTCATTTTTTCGCAACTAACTTCCACAACAAAACCGGTAGCAATACGTGCGGCACCCGCACTAAAAATTCCGGCACCCAGTAAGACCAGAAGCTAATCCCGGAGCTGAATTGCCCGCCGGACCAGAGCCTGGCTAAAGTTGTCAGTATCGCCCAGGGAATGATCCAACAGAGGGCCGCCTTCATCCATTTTTTGCCGGGGAGCAGAAGCAGTAATGCCGCCAGCAGATCCATAATTCCGACGGTGAACAAAAATAATTTGGCGGCCGTAACCTCGCCCATTGCTACTTTGCTAATCCCCATAAAACTCAAGCCTTCCGTAGTCATTAAGACGAAGTGAGGAGGAACGGGATGTACCCCCAACGCAAATAATCCGTGACCGATAAAGGTGAGCGCAATCACAATTTTTAGCCACCAGGTCAGACTGGAACGCCGAGTGAGCGTAGCTAAATAAAGCAACAAAAACGGCGTAGCTACCTGAGCAGCGTGTTCAATGAAATAACCGACTCGCCAGAAATTCCCTTTGGTATTTAACAGCAGGTTGAGCAGTAGAATGGATCCCGTCGTTGCAAGAAAAAAATTGCGAATCTGCTTTGGGGTCCGTTGGACCAGCAACAAGGCCAGGCCTCCTAACCAACAGATAATAATAACCAGCCAGTCCAGTCGCAGTAAACCGACCTCTACCGCCGGGCTACTTACCCACCAGCCCCAATCTACCCCAATCAGCTCCAGCAGCGGCTGAAAAGCTCCCTCGTCCCAGACCAGGTTGCGCCAGGGCATCCCACGCCGATAAACCAGCCAGCCGAAACCGGCCAGAAGACAGATGTTGGACCAGCGGAGATAAGGATTTGGCTTTACCATAGGATTTACCACACGGGCAATGAGCGACACAAGTATACACAAGTTTCAAGGTACACGCGTGGCTTAGTGTCTCCGCCCTCTATCGGTAAAAGCATACGTATGATTCGGCACCTTTTATCTCAGCAGTCAGTTAACGGCCATTAGTATTCTCCCGTACTCAACATTACCAGGGTGCAGGCCACTACCGGCTTGATACCCGCTTCTTTAGCCAGTTCTATCAACTCAGCATTTTCGGTGCCGGGATTGAAAATGATCCGTCTTGGTTTCAGCCGCAATAGATAGTCGTAATACTCCGGCTGATGGCGCGGGCCGACGTAAAGCGTGACCGTGTCGATTTCCGTCTCCAAATCCGGTTTGCCATTGAGGATTTTTTGGCCATCGATCTCCCCTTTTTTGATGCCGACCAAAACTACCTCATGACCGTTACGCAGTAGACGCTTGGTCGCGATATTGGCGTAGCGGGAGGGGTTCGGGGTTGCACCTAAGACGAGGGTCATGGGTAATGATTGAATAGATCGATGATCTAATGCGTCAATGATCTAGTGAAGCAATGATCCACACTGAAGCAATGATCTAGTGATTGAATGTTCTAATGAATAAACAGATCAATGACTGAATGATCGGTCCTGCAAAAGCATCAGATCATTCAATCATTGACGCATTAGATCATTTACACCAGCAACCGGATCGGATCCTCCAAAGTAGCTTTTACGTCATTCAGGAAGGCCGCGGCGGAAGCTCCGTCCACCACGCGGTGGTCGCTGCTCAGGGTAACCTTCATGATTTTGCCGGGTACGATCTTGCCGTCCTTGACGACCGGCTTGTCGTTGATACCGCCCACGGCCAGGATAGCGGCGTTGGGGGTATTTAGAATAGCGGTGAATTCTTCGATGCCGAACATCCCCAGGTTGGAAATACTGAAGGTACTGCCAGACATTTGGTCGGTGCCCAGTTTTCGTGCCTTAGCCAGGCCGACGAGTTCTTTCACCTCAGTATTCAACTGACTCAGGCTCTTCATATTGGCGTAGCGTACTACGGGCATCATCAGTCCGTCCGGAATGGCTACGGCTACGCTGATGTGTACGTCTTGGTGGACGCGAATGTGGTCTTCCTGCCAGCTGGAGTTGATGACCGGATGCTTGGTCAGGTTCACGGCGCAGGCTTTCACTACGAGATCGTTGAAGCTGATTTTGACCGGGGCCACCTCATTGAGTTTCTTGCGCATTTCCCAGATACGGCCCATGTCGATTTCTACGGTTACGTAGAAGTGAGGCGCACTGAACTTGCTGCCGCTTACCAAGCGGGAAACAGCTTTGCGCATCTGGCTGACGGGCTGGTCTTCGTAATTCTCGCCGCCTCCGTTGAAGGAGAAGGCCGGTACATTCGCAGCAGGAGCCGGAGCGGCGGCAGCGGGTGAGGTCGCCTGATTAGCAGGGGCCATGGCCGCAGCAGGTTGGGCGGGCGCGGCCTGGGCGGCTGGTGCGGGTGCCTGGGTCATGGCGGCTTCCACGTCGCGTTTCACGATGCGGCCGTTCTCACCACTACCGGAGATGGAAGACAGGCTGATGCCGGCATCTTTGGCCATGCTTTTGGCTAGTGGACTGGCTTTAATGCGCTCGTCCGAACTGGCGGCCCCATTATCGGAGGCAGCACCCGGCGTGACGTCGTCGGCGGAGGCCGGCCCAACTACTTTTTCCTGAGCGGGTTCTTTGGTATCGGTTGCTTCGGTGTCTGAATCACTATCGGCGGCACTGTTACCGCCGGAGCCTTCGATGGCAGCTTTCCAGTCTTCGCCTTCTTCCCCGATCACGGCAATGACACCATTTATGGGAACGACACCCTCCTTAATGGCAATGTGCAGCAGCACACCATCAAAATAAGAATCCAGTTCCATGGTTGCTTTATCGGTTTCTACCTCGGCCAGGATCTCTCCTGCTTCTACGGTTTCACCTTCTTCTTTAAGCCAGGCTACGATGTTGCCTTCCTCCATCGTATCACTCATGCGGGGCATCCGAATGACCTCTGCCATAATTTTCTTTTCTTTTGCTGTGTGTTGTAAGTCCGCAAATTTGCCACCAAAATTGTTCTTAGCAAAATGTGGGCGATTATTTGGACTAACAAAGTAGCAAGGTCAATGTTGTGTCTGATGTGGATTGGCCGGCAACCAGCGGTAAACATTCCGCTTTCCAGACTAAAACAGCACCACAATTTGTTGTATTTTTACGCTCTATGCAATTCTCCTCCCAACTGATCGAAGACGCCGTAGAAGCATTCGCCAGCTTGCCCGGCGTGGGCCGTAAAACGGCTCTCCGGCTAGTCCTTCACCTGCTGCAACAACCCAAGGAAGAGACGGACAAATTCGCTCTTGGTCTCACCCGATTCCGTCATGGTATCAAGGAGTGCAAAAAGTGCCATAACCTGGGTGATAACGATATCTGTAACATCTGCACCGACCACAAGCGCGACCAACAACAGATCTGCGTGGTAGAAAACATCCGCGACCTTATGGCGATCGAGGATACCCACCAGTTCAGGGGCGTTTATCACGTACTCGGTGGCGTGATCAGCCCCATCGAGGGAATCGGCCCCGGCGACCTTTACATTGAGGACCTGGTCACCCGCGTCAAAGATGTTGGTGCCAAGGAGGTCATTATGGCGATTTCCCCCACTATTGAGGGAGACACGACTATCTTTTACATCAATAAGTTGTTGAAAGACATCGATGTTACCGTCAGCGGCATTGCCCGCGGCGTCAGTTTCGGCGGTGAGCTGGAATATGCGGATGGGGTAACGTTGGGTAGGAGTATTATTGCCCGGAGCGTAATTGAGTAATCAGCTCATCGGCCGAGGCGGACGAGCTTAAACACTGCTACTTTGTTAGTCAAAAAAAAGCTAATTGAGAGGGAATAGTACAACATAGCTGCTGCGCTTTTAGATATCCCGCACGGAGTTACGATCTACCAGCACGTCTTTGAGCTCCTTAAGGAACTGGTACTGACCGGGAGAAAGCTTGCGTTCCAAAGCTTCCTTAATGGAGACATAAGTGCCGCCTTCGATCTCTTTGAGTTTTTCTTTGAGTTCTTTGGCATCCTGGTAAAGCATCGCTTTGAGGCTGGGGATTTCGTGCCAGTCGCCTTCCATGGCCAAAGCCTGGCAATCATCTTCTTCGCAGGGATCCAACTCGATCATTTCCTGGTCGTGGGCAGTTTCTACGTTGCCTTCCGGCAACCCCCACTGATTGGATTTATTGAGCATGAATACTTCTAGTCCACGCTCTTTAAAACGGTAGATGATGAGGCTGGCCTGTTTGCGAATACTCATAAGAAAATGCGTTACTGTTGCGACAAAGGTAACCCAAGCAGAGGAAAAGGGTTCATTAAGGGCGGGTTGATCCTCCTTTTACTTACGATGGCTAAGGGATCGCGTCCCTTTAAACCTTATCTTTGTTTAGACGGCCGGGCCACGAAACAGCACCTGATAGTGTCTAATTGTTAAAAGAAGCCCGCCCGCGAATGCTGAGCATGTCGGAAAAAGAACTGATCGAAGGGGCCAAAAAGCGAGACGCACGTTGTCAGCGTGCGCTTTTTGACCGTTACTCTCCCGTTTTGATGGGGGTTTGTCTTCGTTATTGCCGTAACCGCAGTGAGGCCGAAGATGCGTTACAGGAATCCTTTATCCGCATTTTCGATAAACTGGGACTTTACGATTACAAAGGTTCTTTCGAGGGTTGGCTTAAAAGACTGACCGTAAACGTGGCTCTGAAAGCCTACCAGCGTAAACGCTTCACCCACGAGCAAAGCGGTCTGGAAGCAGTGCCCGAGCAAAGCGGCGACCCCAGTGCATACGCCAGATTAGGCGAGCAAGAGTTAATGGGTCTGGTCATGAGACTACCCGACGGCTATCGAGTCGTTTTTAATCTGTACGCCATCGAGGGCTACAGTCACAAGGAAATTGCCAAGACCCTGGGTATTCAGGAAGCCAGTTCGCGTAGTCAGCTGCTGAAAGCGCGTAAACTTTTACAAAAACAAATTGAAAACCAGCAACGCATCGCCATATGAGTGAGCAAATAGACAAGATCTTCCGCGAGAAGCTCGGTCGTCATAAAGCGCCGGTTTCTTCCGCCCCGGACATCTGGGCCGCTATCGCTTCGGACCAGGCCCGCAAGCGCAAGCGTGCTCGTCTGATGACCGCTACCAAATACGCCGGGGCATTATTGTTGCTTCTGGCCATTGTCTGGCCGAGTTATAACTATTTTAATTCATCCATCGACGCTGCTGCCGAACAAGAAATCAAATCAGGATTACCAGCAGCTACATTTCAGTTAAAGGATGAAGCACAGGCTGTTTCAACTCCCTTGGTTACCGAACAGCCACCAAACTCCCTGGCTGACAATGGCGATATTAGCGCCCAGGTTGAGGTAGATCAGTTAGCAGATCGGCGCCTGACGAATCATGCTACTACGGCAACTGACAAAAAGATACTCAATCAATCAGCCTCATCGACAGTTATGACTTCCGGATCTGCTGCAAGCGAAAAACTGACGGAACAAGTAGTACTGGGCGATCAGCCGATTCAAATGATTGAGGAGTCACGAACTACTTTAGCCGCTGTCGACCAACGTGCCGACCAATTACCCACCCTGCCCCTTCCGATCCTTTCCCCACGTGCCGCCAGTGTACCGGCACCGGTTGCTAACGTATTGGACCAGGAGCAGGAAAGCTTTGAGCGCAGCAAGAAAAACCGCCTGGAGATCGATTTACTGGCCGGTCCGGCTTACGCTAACCAGCTTTTCACGCTCGACGACGAAGCTGACCGCGAATTACTGAATGCCCGGGAAATCAGTGAGTTTCCAACTGTGTCATTGCTGGCTGGCGTTAGAGTTTCTTACCGTTTGGGGCCTCGCTGGAGCATTAGAACCGGACTTTTGTATACTCAAGTCCGTAATCAATTTGAGTTCGAACAGCGATCACCTGCTCCGAGTGAGGCGACTATCTTGATCAAAAGCAGCAACCAGATCAAGATGCTGGAAGTGCCGCTACTGGCTTCTTTCACCTTACCCGGCAGACGCTTCCGACTGGCCCTGAACGCCGGCCCGGTTATCAACTTATCCACCACCGCGAACGGTCGTTATTTGTTACCCGACCTCATGGAACCCGTTAGCCTGGAAGACGAAAACATCTACCGCAACAACATTGGTTTGAGTTACCAATTCAGCTTCACCGCAGCCTATGACCTGGGGATGGGTAATAGTTTGTTGGTCGAGCCAACCTTCAAAAACTATCGCTCTTCTTTCACCCACGCAGATTATGCGTTGAATGAACGCTATTGGTTGGCTGGTTTGCAGATTGGGTTACGGCACCGGATCCGCTAGGTTCGCAAATTTTCGCTCGGATACGCATAGATACGTCTGGGCTTATTTCATCCGTCTTATGTCATCTAATTACAAGTACTTTATTCTCTAAGAACTAAGCAGACAGGAAGCTGTTGTAGCTAAAAATCAAGTTATGACCCTCTCAAATCTGATCGCCGCCGGGCTGTTCGGCCTGCTGTTTTCCTGCAACACTGCTACTTCGTCAGCCAAAACCGAATCTAATACGGTTAATACGGCAACGGTGACTACCCAACCAGAAATGAAGGACGGGATTACCATCGAGGAGCTGGACGAGCAATACGCTGATTTTGAAAAAGCCTATTTCGCCGGTGGTTGCTTTTGGTGTACCGAAGCTTCTTTCGACCGGATCAATGGAGTGGAAGATGTATACAGCGGCTATACCGGAGGACCGGAAAAAGCCCCTACCTATCGCCAGGTTGCTTCCGGACAAACCGGCCACGCCGAAGCTATCGTCGTGTATTACGACCCCGCGGTCATTACTTACGAAAAACTACTGGATGTTTTCTTCGTGGCGCACGACCCCACTACCCTGAACCGTCAGGGGCCGGATCGTGGACCTCAATACCGCTCCGGCATTTACTTTCTTAGCCCAGAGCAGGAAAAGGCCGCCCTGGCTAAGGTCGCCACCCTGGAAAAAGCGGGTAAATTTGATGACCCCATAGTCACGGAGATCGAAGCAGCAAGTGACTTCTATGTAGCCGAGGGCTACCACCAGGATTATTACGAAGACCCCACCAATCCCAACCAGAGCTACGTACAAAACGTGAGTAAGCCGAAAGTAGAGAAGGTGATGAAAACATTTCAGGACATTCTGAAGCCGGAATACCGTAAGCAGCCTTAAAATTTCTCCCGATGGCGTCCTTTTGGGAGCAAGTAAAACAGTTATTCGAGCGGGCTGAGGAAAGTTCACCCGCTCATCCCGCCGTACACGAAATGATCGAACGCGGGCCGGAAGAGTCAGCGGATTTTGATCGTTGGAAAAATACCCTGGCCAAGCGCCGGCTGATCGACTGGCTGATGGATCAATATGCCGTTTATCTCAGCGATGGCCGTCAGGACAGGTCCATTGATTTCCTGGATACGCCCAGCTCGAAGGGATTCGTTATCCATTTCCACGAAACGAATTATACGAAAGCGGAGGTTACTCATTTCTTTCACTATCTAAAAGAACGGGTACAAAGTCTGGAATACCGCCTACAAATCAGTGACCGCAGGATTTTCAGTCGCTCCGGTTGGGTGGAAACCCAGGAACGACATTACCTTAAACCAAGGAATAAGTACGCCGAAGGAGAAGCGATCAATCAGCGATTTGGAAACATCACCATTGAACTGGAATTACGGGATGACCAAGTAAGAAATCTGCGCTTAAGGGCTACCATTTACAAGGATGCCCTCTACCGAGAAGGTGAAAATTTCGGCGCCCTGATGAGTGCCCTGTAAAAGCCTTGATTTCGAACAAGTTGTTGTTTCTCAAGGTTGTAGTAATATGAAAGTGCTAGTAAACCTCCTCCTTATTCTTCTATTTCCAATTTGTCTGCAGAGTCAGGCACTGAATCGATTCCAGTGGAAAAACCGGGTATTGATTCTTTTTACACCGGAACCTGATAATCCTGTTTTTCAGCAGCAATTTGCCGAACTTAAAACAGTGGTGGATGAGATGGTGGATCGCCAGCTCATCACGATCTTCGTCGAGCCGAGTGGTAATTTTGAAAACACTACCCTTTTTGTGGACGAAGCTGAAGCGGCTCAGTATTATGACCTGTACAGCCCCAAGCCCTACCAATTTGAAATGATATTAGTTGGTCTTGATGGGAACGTAAAACTTCGAGCTACTAATAGTGTCACCCCTGCCAAAGCTATTTTTGAACTCATCGACTCCATGCCGATGCGCCAAAAGCAATTGCGTAAACGATATGGCAATACGGGTAACAGTAACACTACCAACGGTAAAGATGCGGTACGCTACCGCGAGTGGTAAATAGGTATTAGTATACGTTCATATTAAACAGCGATAAACCTTTAGCTTCTTTCAGCTTGTCTCCTTCCGCATCCAGTACTTTCTTATCTGCATTACGTAGGAAGCGGTAATCGTAGTCGCCATTCTGGTAAACGCCCAAATGGTATTTCTTGCCGTTTTCCCAAAAAGTAGCATAGTCTACCAAGCGGGTCTTGCTAATGATGCGCTCATTGAATTCACGCATAAAATCTTCCATACTTTCGGTGTAATGCAGGAAATTGTATTCCTGAACCGGACTGTAATGGAACAGCGCGATGTATTCCGGTTCGCCATCGGGTGTAGAGAGTACGTGCACGCGCTTAAGCTTATAGCGGGCTCGCCCCATATTCTTGATTCGACGGTCCAGTCCCTCGCGTGAAGTCATTTTTGCGATCTTATGGTCGTTCTCTTCGTCGACCCATACTCCAATGTACTTGGTATCGAATTCATTCAACGCGAAAGCGTGTACATCGACCATCGTGTATTCGGCAGCCGCCATTTTGCGTTTCATAGCCACAAAATCTTCCCAACCCAACGAAATACCCAACGAATCTTTCAGGGAACTCTCCGTATATACTCCGTAATAGATTCTTTCGTCACCTCCTACCTGACTGGATTCTACGTCGATCAGGCGATACCCCTTTGCGTTCATGCTTTCGTTATCCGTCAAAAAGGCTTCCCAGCCCTTAGCTTCACGGTAATCCATCTGAGCCTCAGTAGGCTGATAGATTCCGCTATACTGATTCTGGCCGGCTAATAGGCCCATCAGGAAGAAAAAGGCAATTGAAAGGGTGTGCTTACTCATAATACTAGTGTTGGTTTGTGGTGCATAGTTTATATCCACCAATTTAATAAACGATCATCATCCCCCCGATTATTGCGGCACTTGCGTTACGACAATGCTAATAAAGCAGCTTCTTCGGCCACTTGAGCACTGAGGGCAACGCCCATTCCCGACAGTCGAGCCGCAACGATGAGGCCATTTTCCAGTCTACTAACGATTGGACTTTTACCCCCCTGGGCAATGATTCCACTCCAACGTCTATCTACTTCAACCTGCTCCCTGATCGTTGATGGCAACGCTCTCTGCAGATAGCTAAGCAGCAGGGCGTCGATCTTCTCATTAGATCCGAATTCGGTCGTTTCTGAAATCTTTCCTGCCTGGTTGCGGGCTCCTCCAATCAACAGCCGATCGGGGCCGATGTTCCGGAAATAGACATAACCACGGTCGTAGTGAAAGCAGCCACGTAACTGTAATCGGGGAATTGGCTTCGTAATTATTACCTGATTGCGGACAGCTTGAATCGTTAGATCAGGTAGTAAAGCTTTTGTAAAGGCATTGGTAGCTACGATTACCTCTTGCGTGATTAGCGTTGCACTTTGATCGGTAAATGATAGTTCATATCGTCCAACTTCTCCATTTATGGAAGCCACCGCCATTCCATACAGACTTCGGACACCCAATCGATCGGCTCTTTGCATCAAGTGCTCGACCAGTTTTCCGGGGTGCAGTTGACCTTCCAGTGTACAGTAAACCAGCCGACAATCATCCGCAATTCCTGGAGCACTATGTACGATCTTCCAGGCCGGACCAGCTCCTGTCGTTCTTGAAAACGATTCGTTCAAGGCTGGCAGAGCCGCTAATACTTTCTGGTAAGCCGTCGACTTTTCATAGAATAACTCATAGCCACCGTACTGATGATAATCACAATGGGCTCCGTATTTTTCCTCCAGTTTTCGGATCCCGGCGTAGCGGCGAGACACCGTATCCCATACGGTTGTCTCATCTCCGTTTTCCAAATCCTCAAGCAGTTCGGTGGGAGAACCAAAACAGGCAAAACCGGCATTCCTCGTGGATGCCCCACGGCTAAAGGGTGCTCTCTCCAGTAGTAAAACGTCCAATTCCGGCCGCAACGTCTTGATAGCAATGGCCGTTTGCAGGCCCGTGAGGCCGCCACCGATCACCGTAATGCCCACAGGGCGTAGCAAACTCGTACTTTCCCAAAAGCTATTGCGGTACGGCTCATCCATGTGGTAATACGGCTTGGGTCAAATCATTTTTGAGGTCTTGGGTGTCTTCCAGTCCTACGCTCATCCGAATCAAGCCGGGGCTGATTCCAACGGCCAGTCGTTCCGTCTCCGTCAACTTACTGTGCGTAGTAGTAGCCGGATGCGTCAGAATAGTACGGGTATCTCCAAGGTTTGAGGAGCGACTACAAATTTTGACTCCGTCGATAAGCTCACCAGCAGCTAAAACACCACCCTTCAACTCAAAGGTTACAATTCCGCCCCCGGCCTTCATCTGCCGCTGCGCCAACTCGTATTGTGGGTGGCTCTTCAGGCCCGGATAATGTACTTTATTTATCCAATCCTGTTCACTCAGCCAGCTCGCCAGCTCCAGAGCATTGGCACAATGAGCATCCATCCTGACCTTTAACGTTTCCAGGCTTTTTGTTAAAACCCAGGCATTAAAAGGTGACATCGCCGGTCCGGTATGGCGGCAAAAAAAGGTAATTGGCTCCAGGTATTTTTCCTTCCCCACGATCAATCCGCCCAATACCCTGCCCTGTCCATCCATCCACTTAGTAGCACTGTGAATCACCAGATCGGCTCCGTATTCGGCCGGGCGTTGCAGGTAAGGAGTGGCAAAACAGTTATCAACTACGTAAATTAAACCGTGGTGGGTGCAAAATTCTCCTGCGGCTTTCAGATCAACCAACTTCAGGCCAGGGTTGGAAGGCGTCTCCAACATCATTAGTTTGGTAGTCGGCTTGATCGCGGCATCCCATTGGCTGGTATTTTCCGGGTCAACGTAGGTTGTGGTAATTCCCCAGCGCGGTAGTATTTCAGTCAGGATCTGATGGGTCGAACCGAATACCGCCCGAGTAGCAATGATGTGATCTCCCGCCCGAAGTAAAGCCGCCAAACTCGAAAATACTGCCGCCATTCCGGTAGCCGTAGCAAAACCGGCGGCACAACCTTCCATTACACAAACCTTGGCGATCAATTCATCTACCGTGGGATTGCTGTAGCGGCTGTAAATTATTCCTTCCTCCTCACCCGCGAAAGTGTTGGCCATCTGCTCGGCCGTATCGAAGGTAAAGCTACTGGTCAGGAAAAGTGGCGTTGCGTGCTCCCGATACTGGGTGCGTTCGGTTTGCCCACGGATCGCGCGGGTGGAAAACCTTTGTCCTTCCTCCTCCTTCATCATCAGCGGGGCGCTTTAATTAGTATTTCCGTAATCTTGGTGTCGGCTGGAATGGTCGATTCCTCTACTTCGTACTGGTTATTCATCACGCTCAGTCGAAAACTCAACTCATCGGTGATAGCGTAAGTACGTGATTCCACCTCGGAGCCGTAAGCCTCAATATCCGGGAAAGCTGCTTGTAGATCGGCCCAGCTCTGGCCCACTTTAATGCCTTTGGCACCAGGGGCGGTACTGCCGGCGTTGGTAATAAAGATATCACCCACTTTACCCGGTGCATCAAAATCTTCTATCACGTAGCCAATCCGTTGTCCTGCTTCATTCTTCAGGTAGAAGACATCGAATTCACCCTCTCCACTACGCAGTTCTCCGGCTTGCAGTCGTTCGTTATCGGCAATCACATCGCCGGCTTTTATCCCCAGGTCAGTAGCCTCTGGTTTTGGTGCTGGTGGCTCTACAACTACGGCGGCTTCGTCGGTTTCTGATCCGCTACTGGTCGTCGTTTCTTCTCCACTACAAGCCGTCAATAATAAGGTCATAGTGACCGACAGAAACATTAAAAAGTACTTGCGCTGCATGGTATCTTGGTTGTTTGGTCCGCAAGATATGGGTTTTGGGTTTTAGGAGGCATTGCTACTTTGAAGTCAAAAAGACCGCTCTGCTGTTAGATGTTAGACGCTAGACCGCTCCACTATTAGACTGCCACCTTAGCGTGCCTCGTTCGGAAGTCTAGTGTCTAGTGTCTAGTGTCTAGTGTCTTTTGGCTTTTGGCTTTTGGCTTTTGGCTAACAAAGTAGCAGTGCTCATTACCACCACGATCACTCACATCTTTAACACCAGCAAGCTAGCCGAACACCAGGTCCAGAGCAGCGCAAATTTTCCTGGCGGCTAAGGCCAGGTCTTCCTCCGTGTGTGCGCTACTGACGAAGCCGACTTCGTAGCCGCTCGGTCCTAAGTAAACGCCTTCCTGCAAGAGTTCGTGGTGGAGAACTTTGAAATGCTCCATACTGGCAGGATCAATCTGATCGGCCCGGGTAATGCGCTCTTCGGCGAAAGCCAGCCAGAAAATAGAACCGACGTTGACGACGTGTAGCGGGTATTTTTTCTCCGTAGCGTGTGACTGAATTTTCGCGGCCATATTCGCCGTTTTTTCTGCCAGTCTCTCGTAAAAGCCTGACTCCAGACATTGCTCCAGGGCTGCTTTACCGGCCGCCATGGCTACCGGATTGGCCGAAAGTGTGCCGGCCTGGTAGACGCTACCTTCCGGGGCGATGTGGCTCATGATCTCCGCACTGGCTCCGTAAGCGCCCACGGGGAATCCACCACCGATCACCTTACCAAAGGTCAGGATATCGGGCTGTACATCGTAGTAGCCTGCTGCCCCGGTAAAGCCGACCCGAAAGCCGCTGATCACCTCATCGAAAATCAGTAATACACCGTGTTTCCAACACTTGGTGCGCAGACATTCCAGCCAACTTTTGTCCTGGAGTAACAATCCATTATTGGCCGGGATGGGTTCCACGATAACGGCGGCTATTTCGTGGGCGTGTTTACTTAGCGTTTCTTCCAGCAGATCGCGGTCGTTTAGTGGCAAAACCAGGGTATCACGGGCATAAGCTTCCGGCACCCCGGCCGAAGAACTGGTGCCGAAGGTGGCTAGGCCGGAACCAGCCTGCACCAGTAAACTATCGACGTGACCGTGGTAACAGCCGTCGAATTTAATGATCTTATCCTTTCCACTAAAGCCCCGGGCCAGGCGTAGCGCACTCATTACCGCTTCCGTGCCGGAACTAACGAAGCGCAGTTTTTCCAGGTAAGGATGGTTATCTAGGATCAATTGTCCCAGTTCATTTCCCAAGCGGTTGGGCGTGCCGAAACTGGTCCCTTTCGCCACCGTTTTATATACTTCCTCCCGGATGTGATCATTATTGTGGCCGTGGATCAGCGGGCCCCAGCTACAGCAAAAGTCAAGATAGGTATTATCATCCTCATCCGTAAAATGACTGCCCTGTCCTTCCTTGATGAACAGCGGCGGTCCGCTGACCGACTTAAAAGCCCGTACGGGAGAATTGACTCCGCCGGGAAAATACTGCTTGGCTTCCGCGAATAATGCTGCCGATTTTTCGCGGGGAATACGCTGTTCGAATGACATGGTAAGAATAGTTTCTGCAAGAATACGGCAGCTATACAAATTTATATTAGCTGGCCGGTAAAGCTTTCGTCAACATCGCGGGTCTATTCAAACGCCACTTACCAGCCATTCTTTGAAGTGAGGGGAACGTTCGGTACTGACTATGGTTTCCTGACCCGTGGTCAGCACTAGTTTCACTCTCGCTTTTGAGTAAGCGTGCATCTCCTTTATCGCCCGACGCTGAACGATAAATTGCCGATTGACCCGGAAGAATTGATTGGCGTCCAACTCTGTTTCCAGCCGATCTAGTGACTGATCCAGCACGTGTCGTTTTCCCGTTAGTGTCGTAAGGATGGTCAGGCGGTCCTCCGTGGAGAAGAAAGCGACCTCCGTAGCCTCAACCAGGTGAATTTGTTGTCCGCTTTTAATCAGAAATCGATGGGTATTAGCTTCTGTCTTCATTGCCCTTACCAGCTTGGCATAGTCGATTTCCGAGGTCTGTTGTGCTCTCCATTTCAGCAATGCCGCAGCCAACTCATCTTTGTTAATGGGTTTGAGCAGATAATCTACGGCATTAAGTCTGAAGGCCCTGACAGCGTGTTCATCATAGGCGGTAGTGAAGATGACCGGAATGCTGACTGTCGTCACGGCGAAAATGTCCAGGGAAGACCCGTCTGCCAAATGCACGTCCAGCAGCAGGAGGTCCGGCGGGGTGACGCCGGCTAGTTCCTCCAGTGTTTCAGATACGGTTTCCGTAAAAATATAGTCCGCTTTTTCGGTCAACAACTCAGCGATCATCTTTTTGAGTCGATTTGCCGTGAGCGGTTCGTCTTCGGCGATAATGATCCTCATAGGTATTCGTATTTACAGTATCGGTAAATGAACGCAAAAGTAGCCGCCCGATTCTTCGACACGAGGTTCTCTGATACCCAGCAATTGGTACCTTCTCCTGATGGCACTGAGCCCGAAGCCGGTACTGATTTCCGGCTTGCGCTTTGGATGTACCGGGTTGCGCACCAACAGCACGTTCCCTTTTCGGGTGATCTCGATGATCATCGGATGCCGACGACTGACCATATTGTGCTTCACTGCGTTCTCCACCAGTATCTGCAGGCTCATCGGGGGGAGCAGACCTCCATGGTCAGGACAGTCAACTTCCAGACGTAATTTTTCTCCAAACCGTTTTCTGAGCAGGTAGAAATAATTTTGCGCAAGTTCCAACTCATCGACCAGAGGAAGAAGATCGGTTTGCCGCATTGAGAGCACCTTGCGAAAGAAAGCGGATAATTGTTCTACGTAAGCGATAGCATTATCCGGCGATCGTTCAATTGTAGCGATCAGTGTACTGAAACTATTGAACAAAAAGTGAGGATTAACCTGAGCTTTCAGGGCGGCCAGTTCGCTTTGTACTCTTTCTTTTTCGAGCAATAACAGTCTGGCGCGTCTATTACGACGGTGGTATGTAAGTAAGTTGAGAATTAAGCCAAAAAGCGTGACAAATCCTAGTAAAGCCCACCAACGCATCCACCAGGGACTTGCAATGGAAAACTCGTACGTCAGGTCAGGACGCCCGGAAAATTGCCCATTTAGTCCGCTTTCCAGCCAGAAAGCATATTTGCCTGGCGAAAGGTTAGAGTAATTTACCCGGTCGTCCGCCGAGGTAATCCAATTTTGGTCGTGGCCTTTCAACCAGTACCGATAGCTGACGGCCTCCTGATCAGTAAGCCAGTTGCCTTCGTAACTAAACACCAGGTAATTTTGGTCGTAGGCCAGGGTCGTATCGTTCGCTTCGATCTCCAGGCCCGATGCCAGAACGGAAGTCAGGCGGGTAACCGGCTTGGACCGCAGCCCGCTGTCACTACGATAGTGTACCAACTGATTGCCAGCTACCAGCCATATCTCTCCGTCCTCGTTCTCACCGATCGCATTGAAGGCCGAACCCCCAGTCGTGAATCCTGACTGTGCCCCGTAAGTCAGCCAGGTCGAATCCGAGGAAGAAAACAGACTAACACCCTGCGGATGCACGACGATGAGTTCGCCCGAAGGAGCTTCCAGAAGGCCACTGATCTCTTGCCCCGATTCCACCAGATAATCTCCCACGTTTAATTGCTTCAACTTACCCTGATCGAATTTCAAAATTCCTTTCTCCTGGCTATTTACCCAGATGCCTCCTCCTCTGGCTGGCACGACGGAGAATACAGTAGAGGGCAATTGTCGATCCTCCAAAAAATTTTCATCCAGGCTTATCCTTTTCACGCCGCTCTCGTCGTATCTAAGCAAACCGTCTCCGTCGGTTGCCACCCATAATATATCGTCAGGCGCGCAATGTAACTGATAGATGAATCCTTCGGCCACCCCCTTCAGTTTTCTTACCAAGGGTTTGGTCTCCTCCAGACTGGCAAGATCGAGTGCCAGCACCCCACCCAGGGTCGCCATCCAGATCGTATCGCCGCGGCCTCCGTCAATGGACAGTATATTGGTGTTGGGTAATCCTTCCGCCTCCCCGATTCTGCGGCAGTTCTCTGCTTGGCAGACCAGCAATCCCTGGCCAAAAGTGCCCACTAGTATTCTTTCGCTCCCATCTTTCTCGCTTAGGGCATAGATACACAATACGTTCGTGCCGGCCGATCCGCTAACAGTCTGATAATTTTCACTTTCCGGCCCTTTCCGAATCAAACCGTTTTCGGTCCCCACCCAAGTAGCTCCTTCCACTATTTTAAGTACGGTTTGTGGTTGTCCGAAATCCATATCCATAAAGTCGAATCTCAGGGATGCCGAATATAACCCGCTCTTTGCGTCGAGTAGCCATAAGTTGCCTTCTTTGTCTGTTCCCAAGTGATCTAACCGTGTCTCCTGCGCCTTACGAGGATGCACGCGGTGGATCTTTCCGGCCGTCACTCTGAATAGTTCACCCGCCTGATTAAGAGCAAACTGTTCGTCACCAACCCCGTTGACTAATTGAACGATTGCGCCGAAGATTCCGGATGAGTCCATGCCATTGAATATTTTCTGCTCCGTGTCATAACGGACCAGTCCTCCTTCATGGGTTCCGATCCAGACGTTGTGATCATCAGCTAGTAAGGACAGTACGATCTCGTCCGGTAGGTCATTGAACCGGCGGATCTTTTTGTTCCCCCGCCTGAAGGTGCAAACGGAAATTCCCGCGTCGGTGCCCGCCCATACTTCCCCGTTCGGTCCACTACATAGCGCATAAATGTCATGCTGTAACGGACCATCGTCCGGCCCGAGATTGTAGAGACGGCCGTTCTTCGCCAGACAATATAATCCCTCACCGTAGGTACTGATCCAAAGCTGGCCCAGGTCATCCTCCGCGAAACCGGTGATCGCCTTGACGGGAAGACCTTCCTCGGGTTCCCACTTATGCAAGCGATCTCCCTTCATTATCCTGACTGAGCCATCCAGATATCCTACCCACAACTCTCCGTCCCTGGTCTGGTAGATGGCTGAAACTACACTCTCCTCCTGCCCGACAACGGGAATTTTCCGGAAGGAGTTACCCTCCAGCCGATGAAGACCCTGTTTCGTTCCCACCCACATTCTGCCGTCGTCATCCGGACGGATCATTACCGGATCGGTGGCCAGAGCAGAATGTTTTAAAGGCTGAAACCGAAAAAAGGGCTGCTGGGCCGACCCTGTCAACGGGAACAGCATTAATAACAACAAAATGCCGCCTGAAACGACCCGAGCGTACCTTCGTTCGATCATCAGTTTCGGCAACATTATTGAACCGCTAAATCAGCGACTACACTGACCTCAATGTCGCTCGCAATTTTCTGGTTGACGATCCTCGGCACCTCAATACCATGGTCTTCCAGGGGGATGGTAAAGTTAGAACGAACCTCCAGGCGTTCACCATCCGAACGCACGGTGCTTTTGATTATTCTCTCTTGAGCAATGCCGTGTACGATCAAGGTTCCTTTTGCTCTTACGGTGTACTCACCGGCTTCGGATAGATCGATTCTCTCGATAATCGCACCCTTGAAAGTAGCTTCGGGGTAAGTGGAAGACTCAAGATAGTTCTCGTTGAAATGCTCTCTTTGTAAACTACCATTAAAACCCTCGAATGAATTGATCTTCACCCGGAAAGCAAACACTCTTGCCTCGGTATCGATGGCGCAACGTAGTCGACGTGAATCCGCTTCGATCAGTTCGAGAGGAGCATCAGAACGGAAACTTACCGTACACTTTTCTCCCCTGTACAACTGACCACTCAGATTTGCACAGTAATAGATAAACAGCAAAAAAGTCAGCAAGTAATTATTCATCCAGTAGCGATTTGGTCATTTCCGGTGGCCAGTATACGAAAAGCTCACTGTCCAGTATCCGGCCGTTCCTGTCTACTAAACTAAGCATAAAATTACCGTAGGGGAGGCCACTCAGGTTCACCTCTACGTCATTCGCCCCTACCCTAGCCGGAGAGAAATGATAGTCCCGGTACGAAGTACCCGCCTGAAGCGATACTACTCTAATCGTGAATTTGCCGTAGACCGGACGGGCCAATTTGACCTGGCGATAGGCCTCCACCTGATTCGGATGCCCCGACAACCATCGTCCTCGTGAATGATCAGGCCACTCTAATCGCAAACGCAGCAGAAATTGCTCCTCGTATAATCTTGACCCCCAATGAGCCTTGATTGGCGGACTTACCGGTAAAAAAGGGTTTTCCGGGCGATTGTCGTAAACTGCCCGGGCCTGAATCTCACTACCCGCCGGAAGTTCCAGAGGCTGGGGCAACCGATAGGACCGCCGCCAGTGCATATCATAATCGGATATCTTGAGCAATGGCTTTACCTCTCCTCCGGGAAGTCTGACGAAAACTTCCCAGGAACGGGTCAGCAATAGCCCCTGAGGCTCAATAGAATACAATTTTACGCGTCGGGGTATTTTCACCCCAGCCTGTAAGGTAGTCAGTTCACCCGCCGGAATTTCTAGTGTCTTTCCGGGCAACAAAGTCGGATTGATCAAGCTAATGGTGAAAGTTACGGGAAGCTCACTTTCCGACTCGGCGAACTTTAATCTGATCGTACTCCTGTCCAGTTTCTTCACTCCCGTAGGGCCGTAATGAATGTACATGATCAATTCGGAACCGGCCGGAAGAAAGCGTCGGCTTCCGTCCGTCATTCGGTTTTCGTCCCCTATCGACCAGGTGAACCATCCCTCCGTCTCGGGCATAAAGCCGGGGCCACCGAAACTGGTGTAACCGTACCGTGGGTCCCATTTATCCAATCGGGCGGCCGTCTTACCCTGGCTAAGGGAAACGGACACGTAGCGCACGATGGAAGCGTCGCCGGGAACAAACTCGACGGTTTCCACCCATCGATCCGTTTTCAACCTGGTAGGCAACCGGAAGACCTGGAATTGATCGAAATAAATATCGTATTGTTCGAAGGCCGTGTCCATCGTCAGTTCCAGATCCCATTCCAACGGCTCCAGCGCAACCGGTGGTGCTTCGGACAGATCTGCTTTCCCGGCTCCGGGAGGAAAACCGGCCTGCATCCACCGTTGGATAGCATCGATCTGCCCTTCGCTCAGACTGAGTGGTGTATTAAAATGTCCGTAATCCTGGTCGGCTCTCCAGGGAGGCATGTAACGGGTGCGGGTAACGTAGGCGATCATGGCACCGTAAGCAACCGTCTCCTCGTAGTTAGTGAACGGCATGGGTCCGGGGCCACCGGGGGAATGGCAGGGGGTGCAATGCTCGGCCACGATGGGCGCAACGTGCGCGTAAAATTCAACCGGCTGAGCCTGAAGTCGTGGTAATATCAATATTAGCCACAGCCAAAATGAGCCCGGCCGGCCGCAAGAAAGAATCATTTTCATGGTGCCGTCCCGAAAAAGGTGATGAAACAGCCGACCGCCTCGGGCCAGGGCCTGGTCGCTTCTTCTCCATTTACCAGTTTGCTCATTACCCTGGCCAGATTGTTATTCGACTTTCCATGACGTACCCGCCCGGGCGAGGAATAGGCATCCGAGATCCGGCCACGGTAAAGAATACGTTCCGCCGCGTCCGTGACGACCACTTCCGGTGTAACGGTCGCGCCGAGCCGGCGGGTGATCTTCTGATCAGGGTCCAGCACGGGTTCGAAGCCTTTCAGTTCATAGCGGCCCAGAAAAGCCCGGATGCTGATCTCATCGCTCTTTCGGTTGGGGAAGACCGCAGTGAACGCAGCGTGGTCACCGAATTGCTCGACAACCTCTCGTAAAGGAGCGGCCATGGCGATACTGATGGGGCATTCCTCAGCCACAAATATATAGACCTGTAAGTCGCCGTCCCGTTGCGCGAAAAGCGAGGCGCATTGCAGACAAGCAAGTAACACGACACTTATGTTTAAACCGATTCTTAAATGCTTGCTGATTATGCGCATAATATTCAAATGTTTATCCGATACGACTCAAGGCTCCCTAGTATTCGGCCAGCATCATTTTGAGGCGATCTCCGCGGGCGACAACTGCTCTCACTCCTAATCCCCACGGCTACTTTGCCAGCCAAAACCTATCCCAATCCAATTGGTTTGGCTTTGCTGTTTGTTCCCACCCACCATTTACAAACTACTTCGTTTCAGGTATAGTCACAACTTACCCGGGTTTGCGTACAGTGAAGACACGGGAGACGTTGAAGCCGAAGTGAACGTCGCCGTTCGCCCAACTCCCCACCGTTTCGGTAATGAACCCCGGTTCGATCATGCTGGTTGAATTGGTAAAGTGCAACTGAAAAACGTGGCCGCCGGTTTCGATATCCACCCCCACCGAAAGTGAGTTGCGGAAGCCCGGAGTCAGCTGCCCCGGCAACACATAAACATACTCCGCGTTGAGGGCGATACGGCGGGAAAGCTTTACGCGGCCGGCCCCGCCGAGCGCCAGTACGTCGTTGCTTTCTTCGGAAGTCCGTACCAGGTTCCGGTGAATTACCGTAGGGCTGAGCTGAAAGCTGATCGATTCGGAAATCTTACGCCCCATGATCAACTGGCCGGTATAATACAGCCGCGAGGTAAAGTAGTTCTCACGGTCCGGGTTCTGCCAGGGCAGGGTTTGAATGGCCGCCGTACCGAGTACGGCGACCGTGATGGGAAAGTTTCTCAGTCCGCTGCTTTGCCGAAGCAGTTTGAATTTCCCGTAAGCGTCGTAAGTCTTGCGAAAGCCACTACGGCCGATCCCGATTTGCAGGCGGTTCGTTAGTCCGTAATCGAAACCCAGCCGAATAGAAGCATCGTCCAGGCCAAAAAGTTCGGAAAATCCACCACTCAGAAAGCCGAAACGGTGACCGATCTTGAAATCGAGCACCCCGGCGGCAGTGTTCTCGATGCTGTGCAGGTTGATGACCCGGTTGGTTTTGAATGCGGCCTCGGCCAGCTCCAACGTAGGTTCACTTTCTCCGAGCAAAGAAAGCAGATCGTCCTCCTGGGCACTTAGGCCGGAACAAAGAACGGAAAGAAAGAACAGGGAAATAAAAAGCTTTTCGGCGAGCATAGGCTATTGTTGCAGGGCTTCGTAATTGATGTCGACCATAATCTCCACCTCCTTAGCGATGTTATCAGCCACTACTCCGGGAATCTCGATTTCGTAGTCCGCAACGGCTACGATGAAGCTGGAATTGGCGGTGATCTTACCACCCTTTATCACGATAGTGGCGGGCACGCTCACCTCATTTTCCACGCCGTGAATACTGAGTTTACCATCGACCTTCACCTCGTAAGTGCCATCGGCCGACCAGTCCACTTCCCCCGCGTTCACGATCTCACCGGCAAAAGTAGCTTTCGGAAATTTGCTGCTTTCCATGTAGTTTTCGTTGAAATGCTCCTGCATCAGTGCTTTTTCAAACTGAAAAGCCTTGATGAGAGCAGCGAATTGCAGACGATTTGTTTCGGTGTCGAGCACACTGGTCACGCTGCCGTTGGTGGCTTCGATTTTTTCCAGCGGTGCGTCGGAGTGGAAAGTGATCTGTCCGGCCCGCGTAAAGAACTTCTGCCCGTGGAGGCTGATGCTCATAGTTACAGCAAGGAGGAAGAACAATATGGTTTTCTGAGATAATTGAGATAAGGACTTCATAGAAGCAATGGTTTTAAATTAGGGATTATTGACAATGCTACGCGGCGATCATCAGAGCACAACGCAACGATTAAGAACGACATCCATCAGCATTCCACTGCAGATGCCTTTTAAGGTATATGCTTGGCCGGGCACGATTTCAGCCCGGCTTCCGGGCGCCATCTCACAACTGACACCGCCCAGCAGGCCACCGGCTTCGAGGTGAACGGTCAAGGTACCTGTTTCGGCGTTGGTGGCTACCTCGCGCACGGTTCCGTTCACTTCCAGGGTCTTCCCCAGGAATTTTTCGTTGGCCTTCTCCTCATTCGCCTCGTAAGCCGCGAACAACTCAGTGGCCTTAAGACGATGATCCGTACGGTAGGACGCCGCGTCCGGGGTTTTTTGCTGGTAGAGGTAGTAAGCTACCCCACCGCCAACTGCGGCCAAAAGAAGTATGGCAATCAGAATATTCTTCTTGTTCATTGTATTTAGTTGTTTGGTGCTCCGGCTTCGACCCAGACGACGATTTTTTCAATTTCGCAACCCGGCAGCTGGGGAGCATTATTGGGCATTGGGGAGAAGCCCGGGGTATGGCGAATGGCCCCCAGTAACTCACCGTTGTTCACGTAGGTCTGTAAACGGTCATAGCCTTCCAGAGTAACCCCGCCGAAATTAGCTTCCGCGTCGTGGCAAGCGTAGCAATTATCTTGCAACAGCGGTACGACCGTAGCCGAATAGGTTACCCCTTCGGTGGCGCAGTCTAGGCTGGGATAGAGTTCTTCTTCCACGTCATAATAGCAACCTCCGAACAGGATGCAGAGTAAGGCGAGCAAATAGTATTTCATGTTACCGCTAGTTTTGGAGAGCCCCGTTCTCGATCCAGCTTTCGATCTGGTCGATCTGGCACTGGGGCAGTTTATCCGCGTTGAGCGGCATGGGTACGAATCCGGGCAGGCGTTCGATCACGCCATAAAGGTTTCCGTTCAGCGCCTGAGCCCTTACCGCCGCGAAATCACCCAGGTCGATACCCCCGCTGGGGCTACCGCCACTGTGGCACCCCCGGCAATTGGTAATGATGATCGGTTCGACGACTTCATTATAGCTTACATCTTCGGTATCGCATTGGCCGGCCGTCTCATCACAGCTCAGATCTTCGGCTCCCTGAAGTATCCAGGCGGATATCAGGTTGATCTGGCTGTTGGTCAGAGGAGCGTTTGGTGGCCGGGGCATGACCTTGTCCGGATCGTCCTCGGTGATCACTTCATAGAGATCACTGCCCAGTAGATCAAAGGGACGCACATCGGCCGTTTCAACCGTATTTTGATAATTGTTCAGTATTACGCCATCCTGAGCATCTTGGGCGTTGTGGCACCCGCTGGTGGTACAGTTACTGATCAGGATAGGCAGAATATCCCGCTCGAAATAGATAATATCCGGTTCACAGGGGTTGGATGTCACCGTCGTATCCATCCCATTACCCGAAGTATCAATCGGGTTGGTTGTAGTGTCGATCGTAGTGATCGGGTCATCCGGCATAGTGGGCATATGTTCACAACCGTAACCGGTCACTATCAGCTGCAAAAGCATGCTCCCGATCAACCAGCCCATCGATTTTTTTAATCCAACCATATTCATGCCCCTAAATTGGACTTTCCGGTGGTAAATAGCAAATTCAACTTGTCGAGTGGGAAGATTAGCCCGCTGAGCGGGAATTTCAACATCCCTTGCCCCTAGTGAACCATGAGTTTGCCAATGTACACTTGATTACCATACGCAAGGCGCAAAGTGTACATTCCCGGTAACAGTCGTCCGGCTAGAACGCTGATTTCAGCTCCTTCACGACGGAGGATCGGACGGGAGAGAGTTCGCCCATCGATTGTGGTCAGCGTAGCCGTGATATCGTCCATGTTTCCTGCCGGTCCGTTTCTGACCCTGAATGAATATCCTTGCTCTCCACCGATCGGATTGGGATAAATGTCAATCTGTCTGAATGCGGACTCGGGATCTTCTACCGCCACCGGCCCTACCTGAATGGACTCACAGTAAGCGGCGTTGCAATTTAATACTGAATCCTGTACCAGCAGACAAATGTTATACGTGCCCGGATCTTCAAAAGTATGGATGGGATCGACCTCGTTGCTGGTCCCACCGTCTCCGAAGCCCCAGAGCCATGAGGTCACGTTACCTTGGGTAAGATCAGTAAACTGTACGGTCGTTCCATTCAATTGGTAGGAAAAATCAGCGATCACCGCAGCGCATCCTTCCAGACAGGGAGGAACGATCAAAGATATAATGCCACTACACTCACTAAATTCGCTGTCAACAATAGCTATGGATCGGGGATCTTCCGAACCGGGCAGCAAAATATCAACAGATTGTAGCGCTCCCTCTACGTAGGTATAGGGGCCTCCTGTATGAGTTTCTCCATCCACGATCACTTCGAAAGCGTCCGATCGTTCGCCGACAATCTCAAATCCAAGGGATATACTTCGGAGCCCGTCCTCGTCGCAGTCTTCCCGAACAGAAATCGAACCGGCCATACCAATTCCGCCGGGGCCTCCGTGGGGAATACAGTAATAGGGAAACACCCCGGCACTGTCCATCACAACGTCGAAAACGGCTCCGTTATCTAGCAACCCGCTGTCCCAACTACCAGGAGTGTCCGACGTAGCCGTATGCGGTATCTGGCCCGTCCAGACGAACCGGATGGTATCTCCGACGTTTACGACGACATTTTCCGGAAAAAAATCAAAATCTCTGACCTCTACTATCTGAGCAACCGGTTGAGAAAGCACAGCGGTAACGTTACTGATTATACAGGGTTGCGGAGGACTACAGTCTTCGGCCATGAATACCGTAGTGGCCGCACATATATCATTCTCCATATCCTGTAAAGTGACTTGGTGAGGTAATCCATCGCCGGGCACACTCAGGTTGAAGGTATTTACGCCATTGGTCAGGGTATATGGCATGAACTCCGTTAACAACTCCCCGTCAACGAAAACCCGATAACCGGCTATTGATCCTCCAAATACCCCGAAATTAACCGAGGTGTTATACAGTCCCGCTTCCGTACAAACCGGAGAAGCTTGTATCATACCGGACATGCCAATCCCCCCCGGCCCGCCGTGTGGTATACAGTAATAGGGATGCTCCCCTTCCGAAATAATGACTACTTCAAATTCGGCATCCTGGCCCAACAAACCGGAATCCCAGGTATCCGGACCGAAGATTGCGTCCGAGGTCGTGGTATGCGGAATAATTCCCGTCCACACAAAATGTACCGTATCGCCGACCAGAACTTCTAGATCATTGGGAGTAAACGTAAAGTCCTCGACGAATACCAGGTGTCTACGGTTTCCTCCTTCCACCGAAAGATCATAAATGGCACATTCCAACCCACATTGCGTAAGTTCGACGGATTGATCCACGGCACAGGAATCAAGTTCGATGCCCAGTAGTTCAATAAAGATTTCCTGCCCCAGCCCCGGCCATAGAAAGGTGTATATTGAATCGTTACTACTCAATGCTAATGGCCCGTCGTTGATCAGGTTACCCTCTACGAAAAGATTAAAGTCCATGGGCGTATCGTTCAAGCCTCCTACTTCTATCGTCACGGCGACTCTTCCATCGGCCGTGCAATTGCCCAGGCTCGTTTGCATCGTTAGTTCACATTCTTCCGACGGTACGCATTGGGGCGTCATTACACTGAGCAACAGCGCGCAGTCCGGTTGCTCTACATCTACCACCATCAGTTCCTGTTCTTCTCCGTTGCCCGGCAACAAGATGTCGACAATGGTCTGGCCATTAGCAGAATACGGACCACTATATACCTGTTGCCCGTTAGCAATTACCACGAACCCCTGATTTCCCGGGGCGGTGGCTGTAAAGCTTAAACGAGCCATTACCTGGCCATTCTGATCACAGAGGTCCCCATCAGGAATTGAAGCGGTCAGATTCGCGGCCATCCCTGTACCACTTGGAGTTCCGTGAGGTATACAATAATAGGGGTGTTCGCCCTCATTGTCAATAACGGTAGAAAATACTTCACCGTTCCCTAGCAGGCCGCTATCCCAACTGTCCATCCCCGTGGTAGCGATGGACGTAGTCGTGTGAGGGATCTGTCCTGTCCAAACCCAGCTTACGGTATCGTTTACATTAATGTTTAACTCTAATGGGTTAAAAGAAAAATCCTCAACGAAAATCGTATGGTTCAATGAAGGAGGGGTTCCTTCCAGTATGGTCACATTACCACCAGAAAGCGAGCAGGAGATAGAGCAATCGGTGGTGATGATGTCTGTTGACGTAGTACAATTTCCCTCACTCACGTCCGTCACCGTAATGGAATGTTCCTGACCGTCACCGGCCACGTTGATTACCTGAGTCGTCGTGGCACCGCCGTAGAAGAAGGTGCCTAGCAAGCCGCCATCCAGCCGCAGCTGGTAGCCGCCGGCCGAACCGCCACTCTGGGCGAAGCTCACCGTCACGCTCACCGACTGATTGCCTTGGCAACCGCCCGTCTCCGTGGCCGTCAGATTACTGATCTGACAGGTCGGTGCATTGCAGTCCGGCGTCGTCACCGTAGTGCTGGCGCTGCAGGTCGCATCGTCCGCGTCCCGTACCACGATCGTGTGTGACTGACCGTCACCGGCTACCAGTACCGTGGCCGATTCGTTGCCGTTGCCCGCGTAGCTGAAGGTGCCCGCCATCTGACCGTCCACCAGCACCTCGTAGCCGTTCACACCCGTCCCGGCGCTGTTGAAACTCAGGTTGACGGCCACCGAACCGTTGTCGCAGTCCGCTTGCACCGTCACCGTGCCGCTCATGCCCACCCCGCCGGGCGCTCCGTGGGGAACGCAGTAGTAAGGATGAACCCCCGCCGACAGTTCCGGACTCAGGTAGGTCGCCCCTTGACCCAGCAATCCGCTGTCCCAGCTATCCGCCCCGCTCGTCGCATCCGAGGTCGCCGTGTGCGCCACTGCGCCCGTCCAGACCCATTCCACCCGGTCCCCCGACGCGATCGTGATCTGCTCTGGTAAAAAATCAAAATCCCGTACCTCCACCTGGTGGACCGTGCCGCCACCGGTCGAGGCCGTCAGGTTCGTCAGCCCGCAGGGGATCGAGCAGTCCGTCGTCGTGATCGTCGTCGTTGCCGTACAGGCCGCGTCCTCAACGTCCCTCACCTCAATAAGGTGTGGCTGACCGTCACCAGCTACGTCAATCGTTTGTGTCGTCGTCGCTCCGGCGTAGGGATAGGTTCCAATCAGGCCACCATCTAAACGAAGCTGATATCCACCGGCCGAGCCACCACTCTGGGCGAAGCTCACCGTCACGTTCACCGACTGATTGCCTTGGCAACCGCCGGTTTCCGTGGCCGTCAGATTACTGATCTGACAGGTTGAAGCATTGCAGTCCGGCGTCGTCACCGTAGTGCTGGCGCTGCAGGTCGCATCGTCCGCGTCCCGTACCACGATCGTGTGTGACTGACCGTCACCGGCTACCAGTACCGTGGCCGATTCGTTGCCGTTGCCCGCGTAGCTGAAGGTGCCCGCCATCTGACCGTCCACCAGCACCTCGTAGCCGTTCGCACCCGTCCCGGCGCTGTTGAAACTCAGGTTGACGGCCA
>PDLQ01000027.1 GCA_002591745.1 Lewinellaceae bacterium SD302 | reverse complement strand
CCAGCCGTTCGGATTGGCTGAATTTTTGGCGTCTTTTAGACATAATCAGGTAGATTTATCGTGTTTAAGATAACACGCAATCTGATCTAGCCTACTGTCCGTTATTTTGAGGAGGTCCAAGGAGACTATTCACTACAAGACTCTTGACTCCCGACTACCAGTCTCTCGACTACCAGACTCTCGACTGCATGACTCCTGACTCTCGACTGCAAGACTACTCCAACCTCTCCAGGCCGATCTCCTTACCCTTTTCCAGCATCATTGCGTAAGCAGCATCATAATCATTGGGAATATCTCCTTCGATTATAGCTTCGCGGATTGCATTTTTGATAATTCCGATTTCTTTTCCGGGAGGAATATTGAAAGTCTCCATAATTACCTGACCAGAAATCGGCGGCTGCCAACTGCGTAGATGATCGGCCTCTTCAATTTCCGACATTCGCTGACGCAACTGTTCGTAATTTTCGAGATAGCGTTTTACCCGACGGGGGTTCTTGCTGGTGATGTCACTTTCACAAAGCAGCATCAGATTGTCAACATCTTCACCCGCTTCAAACATGATACGGCGCAGGGCACTATCACTGATACCTTCCTGCGTAAGGGAAATGGGACGCTGGTGGAGAGCGACCATTTTACGAACGTATTTGCTCTGATCATTTCCCAAACGAAGGCGGCGGAAAATTTTCGGCACCATGTTAGCGCCTACGGCGTCGTGCGCATGAAAGGTCCAGCCGACGCCCGGCTCAAAACGCTTGGTACGGGCTTTACCAATATCGTGTAACAGAGCAGACCAGCGCATCCACAGATCATCACTTTTTTCGGCCAGGTTATCCAGCACTTGCAAGGTATGGTAGAAATTATCTTTGTGGCGTTTGCCGTTCACTTCATCTACTCCGTTCAAGGCCTCCAGTTCCGGTAAAACCAGCTGCAATAGTCCGGTATCGTGCAGCAAACGAAAGCCGACACTGGGCTTAGAGGCCAGCAACATCTTATTCAATTCCGTCGCTACTCTTTCCTGACTGATGATCCGGATACGTTCCTTATACTCACCGATGGCCGCCAGCGTTTCTTGCTCAATCACAAAACCAAGCTGGGCAGCGAAGCGAATGCCCCTCAGCATACGTAGTGGGTCGTCGCTAAAAGTCTTCCCGGGTTCAAGGGGCGTCTTTATCAATTTTGCTTCCAGATGCTCCAGCCCGTTAAAAGGGTCGACAATACTACCAAAATCCCGGTCATTCAACGAAATAGCCAGGGCGTTAATGGTAAAATCGCGGCGGTTCTGGTCATCTTCCAGACTACCTGATTCTACGGTTGGTTTACGACTATCGGAGCGGTAACTTTCTTTCCTGGCTCCTACAAATTCGATTTCCAGATCATGGTGTTTCAGCATGGCCGTACCAAAACGCTTATAAACCGTTACCCGGCTTCGGGGTCGTAAGGCGTTACCAACTTTGCGAGCCAGTTCGATACCGCTACCTACACAGACGATATCCAGATCCTTACTCGGCCGGGCCAGCAGGCGATCGCGCACGTAGCCGCCCACCACGTAAGCCGGGCTACCGAGTTCGGCGGCAGCCTTGCTGATGATGGAAAAAATCTTCCGTTCGTCTTTACGTATTTGGAATACCATAACCCTATTTAGAATGGCAAATGTAAGGAACGCCGATTTAAAGGTTTGTGTAGGTTTCGCTTTCTATACTCCCCTCGGCCACAAGAGGTGAAAATTTGACGAGACGATTTTTTCGGCTGGCAAACTGGCGAGACGCAGGCATAGCCGTATGCTAAGCGTCAACTGGGGCAGGGGCCCAAATGTAAGCAGACTCGGCGGTGAAGCCCGCCGGAAAAAGCGGCCGTCAAAAATCAACTGGTGTGACCGAGGGGAGTATAACCAACCGCTGGCAAAATTCGTTCCAATTAAAGTACGAAGAATTTACACCTCTTTTTTGAATGGGACGGAAGTAACGAGTGATGAGGCTCAGAAGAATATTTACCCCAGACAGATCACAATACTAAAGCCAAACAATCTCTGAATTTTTGCAATTATTTCGCCTCCCCCCATCGGTATGGGGTTCCCCCAATGCAGTGACGCACCTACTTTTGTATCAGACATAAGGACAGATGGTCCGTGTCAAACACTTTCCAAAAAGCGTGTCTGAGATAGGGGGATTGTTGGTTTTCCCCCCATCCTTTTTTCGAAAGTAAAGATATTAGTTTTGGTTTGAATTGTTGGCGCATTTCTAGCGCCCTAAACTCCAGTTGTTTCGCAGTCAGATTAGACTGGCTGCTCTCTCAAGTTCACTAATTAAAAGGACTGCTTCGAAATACGAAGCGGTCCTTTTCTCTTTCTTCCTTTATCTTGAGCAAACTTATGCTTTCAGACCGCTTCCAACGTAAACATACCTATCTCCGCCTCGCCGTAACGGACCGCTGCAACCTGCGTTGCCGCTACTGTATGCCAGCCGAAGGCATCAATTTCGCCCCCCGTCAGGAACTACTGACTTACGAAGAAATGTTGCGACTGACCGGCGTTTTGAAACGCTACGGACTTAAAAAGGTAAGATTGACCGGCGGAGAACCCCTGGCCCGACGTGGTGTCGAGACTCTATTGCGTGGTCTTGCCACCCAAGGTCTCAGCATTCACCTTACTACTAACGCCATATTACTTCAACCATTTATTGGTTTATTCCAAGATATCCACGTAGCCGGTCTCAACATCAGTCTGGATACCCTTCAACCGGAGCGTTTCAAGACCATCACCCGCCGCGATGAATTTTCGGCTACCTGGAAAAACCTGCTCGCCGCCCTGGAAGCCGGGTTGCCCGTCAAAATTAACTGCGTATTTATGCGGGGGGTCAACGACGATGAGCTGGTGGATTTTGCCCGCCTCACCCAACATTACCCGATCGACGTTAGGTTCATCGAAGCCATGCCCTTTAACGCCGGCGACGGCAACCAAGACGTTTACATCTCTGCCGCCGACATCCACGCCCGCTTACTCGCGGCTCTCCCCAACCTCAAGTCAGCGGAGACCAATTTCCATTCCGCCACTGATCGTTATACTGTCCCTGACTGGCCCGGTGGCATTGGGATAATCCCGGCTTACAGCCGCAGTCGCTGCGGTAGCTGCAACCGCATCCGCCTCACCCCCCAGGGAGAATTGCTCAACTGTCTTTACGCCACCGACGGCCTGCAACTTCGCAGCATCCTGCGCGCCGGTGGCAGCGACGAAGACCTCATCCATCTTATCAACGAATACCTGGGCACCAAGGCCATCAACGGGCACGAGGCGGAGCGTTTAGCTGGCTTGAATGGACGTTTTGCCAGCATGACCACCATTGGGGGCTAGACACCCTCGTCTACACACTCGAAGCTTTTGCACAGCAATTGCAAGATGGCCTGACGAGCAGCTAATTTACCAACAACTCCCCCGTGATCGTGGTTTATGGCTACAAAGTAGCAAAGCTGAACTCGAAGGCCAAAACGGACGAGCTAGTATATGCCTCTCAACTTACGTAACTTCCCCACAACCAGCCACCCCGTAAATATGATCGACCAATCCAAAGCCCGCCGCCTCACTCTGGAGCAGCAGTTCGACTGGGGCAAGGAGAAATTGCCATTGGAAAAATGTCTGGGCCGTGCCCTTCGCGAGGATATTATGGCAGACCGACCTCAGCCGCCCTTCAATCGGGTGACTATGGACGGCATAGCCATCGACTATAGCCGCTATGCCCAGGGGCAACGCTTTTTCAGTATATCCGGCCTCCACGCTGCCGGTGACGCCCCCAAAGCATTAAAGGATTCCGCAAAATGCCTTGAAATCATGACCGGCGCAGCGTTACCAAATGGCTATACCACCGTGATCCGCTACGAAGACCTGACTGCCCGCGAAGGCGGCTTTCAGTTGCCAGAAGACGTAAAAGACAATAAGAACATCCACGTCGCCGGCAGCGACCTCCCCATGAGCGAGCAGCCAGTAATCAGGAGTGGTACAAAAATCACCCCCGGCGCAATAGGTGCCCTGGCCACCTTCGGCTACGACCGGCTAAAGGTGAGTAAGCTTCCCAGGGTGGCCGTGGTTTCTACCGGAAATGAATTGGTGGCGGTGAGTAAAAAGAACCCGGCGGAACATCAAATTCGCCGATCAAATATTTATCAGCTTGCTACTTTGTTAGCCAAAGAAAAAATCGAGGTGAGTCTACACCACTTCGAGGACGACCAAAAAACCCTGGAGAGAGGTATCCAGGAATTAATTCGCCAGCACCACATCGTCATTTTCAGCGGAGGTGTTTCTAAAGGTAAATTGGATTTTCTTCCGGAAGTATTCGAAAAACTGGGCATCCGTAAGCTTTTTCACGGCGTGGCCCAGCGCCCCGGCAAACCGCTTTGGGTGGGTCGAACGGATGGCTGTATGGTATTTGGCTTACCAGGAAATCCGATTTCCAGCCTGGCGTGTTTGCTGCTTTACGTCGGACCGTTCATTCGCAAAAATCTGGGGCTTCAGTCACCCGAAACCCGTAAGATCAGCCTCGGAAAATCTCACCGCTTCGTCCCCGATTTGGATTTGGCCCTGGCCGTTAGCCTGGAGGTAGATGGATTTGGCTCCGACGATGCCGCCATGCCCGTCGAAAGCCAGGGGTCAGGTGATGCACTGAGCCTATTGCGTACCGATGGCTTCCTGCTTTTACCCAGGGGTAAAAAACGATACGAGGCCGGCCGGCGTTATGAGTACCTACCAATTGACCGGCTGTTTTAAAACGCGACAATGAAAAATTATACCCACCTTGACCAAAACGACCAGCCCGGAATGGTGGACGTTTCGGCAAAGGCCGTCACCGCCCGATCTGCCACCGCTACGGTCACCGTGGAATTAGGGCCGGAGATCACCGTAGAATTAACCGAGCTAGGTTTCGAAACCAAAAAAGGCAGCATTATTCAGACGGCCATCATCGCCGGCACCCTGGCGGCGAAGAAAACGGCGGAGGCTATCCCCTTATGTCACAACATTCCGCTCAGCTCTGTAAAGTTCGCAACCACAATAGTGCCGGAAGTGGGGCTAAGGCTAGAAGCAACCGCCAAGACCAATGCCAACACGGGGGTAGAAATGGAAGCTCTCCACGCAGCTTCAGTAGCCGCATTGACGGTTTATGACATGTGTAAAAGCCGCAGTCAGTCTATCCGGATCTCCGATCTAAAATTGCTGCAAAAACGCGGCGGAAAAAGCGATTACGATGCATCAGAAACACCCTAAGATCGCTCGCCCGGAGCAACGCACGTATGGCCGTATTGCTTACTCCCTGGTAGGTACCACCTGCGCCCGGATCGAAGCGATCATGGAAAGCTGGCTGAATATAGCCGGCGAAGATTACCGATGCCTGGGCGTGACCGGCGACCACGGTGAAGTTACCTGGGCCAGCCAGGGCCAGCACGATAGCCGTCAGTGGATGAGCCCCCAAGGTCAATGGAACGAGTATGACGACCGGCTGCAAGCCCGCACCTATGATCTGGCCCTGGTCAACGGCAACCACTACCCCGCCGAAAAGCAAATCGTTTTTCTGGATGCTCAGAAATCCGGCACCCTGGAAAGAAGAAGCGAGCAATTAACGGATATTGCCGCCATCGTAAAAGTGAAACCGGAGGATACAGTACCCCACTGGCTGCAAGCTAAACTCGACACGGATCAGATTGAAGTCAATATCTACGAGTTTAAGAACATCATCGAAATACTGAACGATACTATCCTGCCTACGGCCCAATCTAGAATCCCCGTCCTCAAGGCGCTCATTTTGGCGGGTGGAAAGAGCAGCCGGATGGGACAAGATAAAGCGGAGCTGGTCTATCGCAATGGGATATCAGAATCGGAACGGCTCACGGAAATCTGCCGGGAGCTTGGTCTGGAAGTTCATCATTCCGTACAAACCACGGATCCAGGAGCGATCGTTCCTCAAATCGGTGATCGCTTTTTAGGATTGGGGCCGCTGGGGGCCATTGCTTCGGCCTTTCTCCACGAACCGGATACCGCCTGGCTGGTGTTGGCCTGTGACCTGCCGCTCCTTGAAAAAGCCGACCTTGCTACTTTGTTAGCCAAGAGAGATAGCCGCAAATACGCAACCGCGCTGCGGGGAGCCAGTCGCCCCTTTCCCGAACCATTGATTGCCATTTACGAGCCGAGGGCTTACGAAAGAATTTTGCGCTTTCTGTCTCTCGGATACGCCTGCCCCCGCAAGGTCTTGATCAACAGTGACATTGCTACTTTGTCAGTCCGGAACGAGCAACCACTGACCAACGCCAACACCCCCGAAGAACGCGCCAAAGTCATCGACTTACTCAATGAACCTATCCGATGAATGATCAGCGTTACGCCCGCCAAATCAGTCTGGAGGCAATCGGCATAAAGGGACAGGAAAAATTAGCCACCGCCCGGGTCGCCATCGTCGGTTGCGGAGGTTTGGGAGCTATTGCCGCGGCGTATCTGGCCGGAGCCGGCGTCGGATACTTACTGCTCATTGACGGTGACCGGCCCCAACTCAGTAATTTGCACCGCCAGGTTTTTTACGATACTGGCGAAGTAGAGGATAAGGCCACGGCTTTAGCCGACCGGCTACATAAGCTTAATCCGGATGTTGACTTCAAAGTAGCAGTGAATTATCTCGACCGGCAAAACATCGCTGAATTATTGGGCGACGATGCCCGTCTCGATCTTGTGCTGGAATGTACCGACCAGGCCCAGGTAAAACATTTGGTCAGCGATTTTTGCGCTATCCACGAAATTCCGTTGGTCTACGGGGCTATCCACAAGAGCCAGGGCTACCTGGCCTTATTCGCCAATCAACAAGAAACCGACTGCCACCTCCGTGATCTTTTCCCCGAGCCGGACGACCGCCTCCCAACCTGTGCTGAAGTGGGCGTATTAAATACTGCTGCCGGGCTGATTGGTCTGCTACAAGCTAACGAGGCCCTCAAGTGGCTGCTCAGCATCGGCAATTCCTTAAATAACCGTCTGCTCACCTACGACTGCCTACGGATGGAACAGCAGGTAATCCAATTGGCCAAAAATTTCCACGGAGACCTTGAAGACGTCTTTAAGCGCAGCGATTACTCGAACGGGCAATCTCCTTTAGCTAACCGCCATAGCAGACAGGCTAGCGACGACTTTGAAATCAGTCATGCCACGCTTGCGGACTGGCCCAGCGACAGTTACCAGCTCTTTAGCTTACTCAATGAGGCCCAGGAGCCGGATCTACCCGGAGGTGCCGTACGTTATCAGCAAGGCGCCCTCAAAGAAGGACCGGACAAGAAGGTCTTCTACTGTGCCAGAGGACGACAGAGCAAAGCCCTGGCGGAGTTGTTGCGGAGACGGGGGGTGGAAGCGTATTGGACACTACGATTATAGACGGCCTTCGGCCTTGTGGACGCGTTTCGCGCTTTTAGACACTCGTGCCTCGCTTTTGGCAACGCTCTAATCGAAGGCAGAAAGCTCCTGATTTTCGATGCCAGCTACCCAAAAAAATCGCTTTAGCGATCGTCTAAGAGGGCTTTAGCCCGTCCAAAAGCTGAAGGCGTCAAATGGCCGAAGGCCGTCCACTACCGCACCCAGCGATAAGTAGCTTTCACCAAAAAGGTATTTCGCACGTCATTGCCGAAAAGGTCGTCACTCAGAGCACTGAGTACTCCTTTACTGGGGTCTGCATTGCCGACCAGGCCTTGAGACCAAACCAGGAAGATGGTGGAACTCGGGCGATACTCCCAGCGAACAACCAAGTTGGAGCGGAACTGTAGAAAGTTGAAATCGGGATTTCTAAACTCGAAATCGACTTCACTATCATCGTCATCATCGACCAGAAATTCATTATTCTCTTCGTCGAAGGTGATATTGCTAAAGGTGTAGAATCGATCGCCGAAGTCCCTGGCCAGTGGATCGGCTACGTTCTTGAAATTATCGTAGACGCCCCGGGCCACGAAGGGCTGGCCATAGTACTGGATGGTAAAGTCTGGCGTCAGGTTAATGGTCGCCCGCAGGGTGATACTGAGGGTTTGCTGTTCGATGCTGCCGTGAAGGTAGCCAATGCGGCCATCATCAGATTGTTGGTCGAAATATTGGTCATTACGGCTCCCCCAATCGATTGAAGGGCTGGCGTAAAGGCTGAGGGCATCAATGGGCTGGTAGTTGAAATCCAGACCAATATTAGCTCCCCTTACGTTTCCGTCATAACTGCCGCCGAAGCCAAAATTAAGGTAAACGTTGAATCGTTTGCGGTAGTCCGATCCGAAGCCACCACCGGTAAAATATCCCGGAGAGCGACGCAAAAGCGGTCCGCCCCGGAGGGCATTCTTGCTGATATCCTGCTGCTCCAGATTCAGGAAGTAATTGAAATTGCTAAAGCCCTTGGTCTGGCCCCAGAAGTTGGTATTGTAGCTCCGGTTAAGGGAATTGCCGGCGAAATCCCAGCCCATATAAATATTCTGGTTCCACTGGAAGCGATTGAAAAATTTAGTTGGATTACGCCAGCGTCTGGCTCCCCAGGCAAAGTAGTTGATCTGATCGGTATTTGTCAAAAAACCGATGTCGTTGAGTTCCAGTCCAGGACTGCGATAGGTGAAGCCGGACTGGAAAACCCAGTCACCGTCAAACTCGCCAATGGAAACTGTACCGCCGGTGCCACTCAGGCTGGTCAGACTGGTATCTACACCCAGGTGGTCGGCATCGGGTCGCTGGAAGAGGTGCTCGAAAGATCGCTGGGTGCGGGTGATGGCCTCCTGGCTACCGCTGACGTTGCTGAAAACCATATTGGCTCGTAAGGACCAGGCACGATCTTTCCAGCGGTGCACCAAATCTACCCCACTGCTGGTGGCTTGGTTGTGCAAGAAATCGAGTTGATCGGTACGTAGATTACGGTCTACCCGGGTGACCATCACGCCGATAGTACTTTGGCGCTTGTTGAAATCCTGTTGTACCCGACCTACATTGTAGCTGGTGAAGGGCTCTACCTCTTCTTCAAACTCACCAGTTGTATCGATGACGGTAGCGAATTCCCGTTCGGTGAAGCTGGACAAGATTCCCAGGCTGAGGCCTTCCCTGGTCTTACCGCTGACTTTGGCCGCGCCCAAGATGGTGGTATTCTCCGGTTGCTGGACAAAGCGGCCTACACCATTATTTGCTCTGACCCTGCGGCTGGGCGAGCCACCGATCCGACGACTGTAGAACAGCAGATCGCTATTGTACTGCCCCCCAGCCTCGGCGGAAGTGACGCTATAGTCAAAGATATTGCGGTTCTCTACGAAGAAGGGTCGTTGTTCACGAAAGAAAATCTGGAACCCGTCGAGGTTGATTGCGCCGGGATCGGCTTCTACCTGACCGAAATCGGGATTGACCGTAAAGTCCACGGCGATATCATTGGTGATACCGATCCGGCCGTCCAGTCCGACACTCAGTCTTTCTTCGGTTTTGCGGTCAAAGGGGTCTGCATCCGCAAAACCACCACCGGTACGAATCTGGCCCAGTACGTAGGGCTGAATTTCCAGTGGTTTGCGTGGTTTGATGCCAGAGAGTCCCTTGAGTGTACCAAAGCGGCTCACCCAGCCGGGTTGAGTCTGTTTGATGGGTGACCAGGAACTGGATTCTTGTTCGCGAAACAGATTACGGTTAACCTGAAGTCCCCATTCCTGAATTTCGTCTTTGCCAAAACGGAGTTGAGAAAAAGGAATCCGCGCTTCCACGGTATAGCCCTCGTCATCGATCTGGCTTTTAAAGAACCAAAATGGGTTCCAGCTACTATCCCAGTTGTTTCCGTCATTGCTGATAAATTCATCACCCCGAACTCCACTGGCAGATGCTGAAAAAGAAAATCCCGTGCGCTTGTCGTTGAAGCTGTCGAAATTGATCTCCACCCAATCACCCGGGAATTCGTCGCGGCGGCCCAGCCGCGCCTCAATCAGTTTCGCTTCGGTATCGTAGGCCCGCCAGGCAACGTAGAGGTAGCGATTATCGTAAAGAATTTTAAAGCTTGTTTCCTGGGAAACCGGAGCCGAATCATCGGGTTGCCTTTGGTAAAAATCACCACCCCACTCCACTTGATTCCAGGCAGCATCATCCAACTTGCCATCGATCGTGGGTGGTTCACCTTCAATGCGCTGGGTCTGGTATTCGGGGCGTGGCGTAACGGACTCCTGGGCCAGTAGCCCGGAAGTTACTGCCAGTAGAATGGCACAAATTAAAATTCTCATCTTAAGATCAGTCAACTAGTGTGCATTAAGTACGACTAGCCGAGTAAAGGGTTGCACGGGTTTGTTTAACCAACTCACTCACTATCCAAAATCCCCAACAGACCCCGGATCGGCACGCTCGCCTGCTCGGGCCGGTAGTTCAGGTTGTAACGAATTTCCTGAAGCGCTTTTTCGATCATAAAGGTATCCAGAAGTACCATCAGGTCTTCTTCGTCGGCTGGAAGCAGGCGGCTACCGGCGGTGGATTTACGATAGGCTGTGAGGAATTCCGTAGCCAGGCAGCGGTAGGCCGTATCCAACCATCCAGTGAGGTATTCGAAGGCATCGTCCTTAAGATTACCCTGTTCTTCCAGGGCCAGCTGGGAAGCGTATTCCAAACTACGGAACATATTGGCCAAGTCCTTGGCCGGGCTGCGGCGCAGGCGACGCTGGCTATAGGCCATGTCTGGATCGCCGTCGAAATTGCGGATTTGGAAACCATCATCGAGCAGACTGATCTGCTCCAGTGTGTAGTCGCCGTGGATACGAATTTTGTCGCTCTCGATCTTGTGGCGGAAAACGCGCTTGAGGTGATCATGAATCTCACTTTCGCGGCTAAGTAGCTGCTCTGCCAGCATTTGCGTGCGTTCATCAAAATCAGCGTGGCGCTTTTTCAATAATTCAACCGTGGAGCGAATTTGTCCTTTATGACTGGCGTAGAGACTACGCTGGTAATGTAAGGACAGGGCCTCTGTGCCAAAACCTTCCAGCTTCGCTTCTGAGAGTAGGTGGTGGTAAGCAGCAGTGGTACGGCCCAGATCAGCCATTTTCACTACAAAAGTGGAGCCAAGTAATTCCTGAACCAGCTCGGGCATCTCGCTGTAAACCATGCGATCAGTCAGTGAAATATCTTCTTCGTCATCGGCGTGCACGGTATCCGGATCGCGGCGGCGAGCCAGTACTTCCTCGGCAAAGCGCTGGTATTGGTTCCGTACATAATCCGAAAGAAAACCTTCCGTACTGATTCTTTCTTCGTAACCAGCCACGGATATCTGACGACCACCGGTCATTTTGAAATTCAGCAGGCCCAGCAGCGTCGGTACGCCCTCGAATCCACGGGCCTGCAACACGTCTTTGATCTCCAGATCGGTGATGCGATCAAAATCTACCCGGCGGTAAAATTTCACATTAAAATCCTTGGATTGTAGCAGCGCATATTCCACCCCTTCGTGTTCAATGCTGATCTCCTGCTGGCCGGTCGCGAGCATGCTTTCCTGTGCCGTGAAGTCAAATACCCGATCTGAGTCAAATTCCTTAAGACCGTTGATCAGCGCATTGCGGTACTCCTCATCGTGGATAGCATCCAGCAATACACCGGTCCGGTCAGCTTCGTAGTTAAGTAAACAAATAACTTCGGGTCGCTCCCCGTAGTCCATTTCTTCGCGAAAGTTATGGATGGCGACGGGTAGCTGAATCAATTCGGGCTGCCCTTCCGTATAAGTGACCTGAAGGAGGAGCCAACCAAAGTGGCGACGCTCGTTAGTCAACAGCTTATGTTCCAGGATTTCCACCCTTTCCAGATGTTGCCCACGTATGCCCATCCAGTTTACACTGCGCAAGTAATTAGGTAATTCCTTAGTGGCCAGCTTACGTAGATTGGCCTTACTGAAGAGGTCGGTCAATTCAGCAGCCACCAGATTAGCCCGGTCTAGTTTGCGAAAATCGTTGATCTGTACGGCAGATTGCTCGATTTTCAACCAGAAGTAACCGTAAGAACCCACTGACAACTGGTAGGGGTCCCGGCCGATCGGCGCGAACTGGTTACCTCCAAACATTTCCCGGACACCGGCCCCCTGGAATTCGGACAACTCCAGTAACACCGATTGTGGGTGGCGGCTCAGGTTCACCACCACCAGTACCTGCTCGCCTTCGTACTCTCGCAGGAAACAGAGTACCCGACCATTATCCGGCCGTAGGAAAGTGATACTGCCGCGGCCGAAAACGGAAGATTCTTTGCGCTTGGCAAGGAGGCGCTTGGTCCAGTTCAGCAGACTATTCGGATTGTTTTGCTGGCGACGGACGTTCACCCAGCGGTAGCTGTATTCCGTATCCCGGATGACCGGCAAATAAAGACTGTGGGGATTGGCTTCACTGAAGCCCGCGTTTTCGTTGTTGTCCCACTGCATGGGCGTGCGTACACCGTCGCGGTCACCGAGGTAGTAGTTATCACCCATACCGATCTCGTCGCCGTAGTAGAGTACCGGGGTGCCCGGCAGGCTCATCAACAATACGTTGAGCAATTCGATTTTGTTACGATCATTGTCCATCAACGGAGCCAGACGGCGGCGGATACCCAGATTGATCCGGGCAGTCTTGTCGCTGGCGTAGACCTTATACATGAAGTCCCGTTCCTCGTCAGTAACCATTTCAAGGGTCAGCTCGTCATGGTTACGGAGGAAGGTAGCCCATTGACAGTTTTCGGGAATTTCGGGAGTCTGTTCGAAGATGTCGGTAATCGGGTGACGGTCTTCCATCTTCACGCTCATGTACAGGCGGGGCATCAGCGGGAAGTGATAATTCATATGGCACTCGTCGCCATCGCCGAAATAGCTGGCACTGTCTTCCGGCCACATGTTCGCCTCAGCCAGGAAGAGGACGTTATCATAGTTTTCGTCGACGTGCTTACGCAGTTTCTTCAGGTAGTCATGGGTTTCTGGCAGGTTCTCGCCGTTGGTGCCCTCCCGCTCGAATAGATAGGGAATGGCATCCAGTCTAAAACCGTCGATACCCATATTCATCCAATAATCCAGTATCTTAATGATTTCCTCCTGCACTTGAGGGTTATCATAGTTCAGATCAGGCTGGTGGTGAAAAAAACGGTGCCAGTAATACTGCTCGGCCACGGGGTCCCAGGTCCAGTTACTCGTTTCCGTATCGGTGAAAATAATGCGGACGTCCTCGTACTTTTTATCGGTATCGCTCCAGACGTACATATCTCTTTCGGGACTTCCCTTCGGCGATCGACGGGCTTTTTGAAACCAGGGGTGTTGATCGCTGGTGTGGTTGATGACCAACTCCGTAATTACCTGCAGGCCCCGGTCGTGGGCGGCATCCAGGAAACGTTTGAAGTCATCGATGTTGCCGTAAGCCTCGCGGATATGGTAGTAGTCGGAGATGTCATAGCCATCGTCGCGCAACGGGCTGGGGTAAAAGGGCAGCAGCCAAATGGCCGTCACGCCCAAATCTTCCACGTAGTCCAGTTTCTGCTCCAATCCGGCAAAATCCCCGATCCCGTCTTTATTACTGTCGTAAAAGCCTTTGATGTTCAATTCGTAGATGATGGCATCTTTGTACCAAAGGGGGCTGCGTTTGTAAGTAGACATACTGGGTGTTGCTGGATTAGAAATAAGTGTGGTGGAAGGTAATAATTTCCCTTAAGCTGTTTACCATTTGTGTTGGTCGATGTTCGTCGCGGAGACTGGTTTATTTTTGCAGGCTGTCAACCTTGCTACTTTGCTAGTCAAAAGAACCAGGAACCAGGATCGTCGTTGTTCGCTGCGCTTCCTTGGCTATAGGAAACAGGAACCGAGCTAGATACATTCCTGGGATGCGTTAACGCTGCACTTTATTCCGTACAAGGCCAGTCCGCGTAATTGTTGAATATTCTAAGAGAGCTCTTATTTCCCGAAGCGCAACGCCCCTATCTCTTATTTGTTTTTTGGCTAGCAAAGTAGCTGTGTTTTCATTTCAAGACCAACCGTTCAGAACAAATTTCTACCATTCAGAACATTTACCCTGTCGTTCAGAACATTCCGGTATCCAATCTTTGGCTTTTAGTAATTCTACGACATAGTTTAATGGATTCGAAAGTGAAAATTCATCTACATCGGATGATTTTCCCCTAATTCTTTAATCCATTAACTAGTGTTATGAATCCTAATGTTTACTTAATTGAACGCGTCCGGGAATTCCGGGAACTCTCGCAAAAGCTGGAAAAAATGGTCGCCAACGGGTCTTTCCTGCGACTGACCACGGACCGCCAGGTGACCTTTGTCGAAAAGATGGTCCGCACCTACAAAGAAGTTGTTTCCGGCTTCTCCGGCAAAAATTTGCGCCGTGGCCTGGCCGCTACCGCCCTGGCCATGGGCATGGCCGGCGCTGCCGGAGCACAAAACTTCGCCGCCCCCGTTGAGGCTGCGTCCGGCCTTACCCAATTAGGGTTTCCTATCTTCCACTTCGCCGACATCGACGGCGACGGCGACCAGGATGCTTTCATCAGCCTGTACGATGCTGACTACGAACGCTTCTTCGGTTTCCAGGAAAATACCGGCACGGCCACCGAAGCTGCCTTTGCCCCCGTTGATTCCAACAGATTCAATCTGCCTGGGCTAAACTTCAACCCAACGACCATTGATCTCTCCGACGTAGATAACGACGGTGACCTGGACCTCTTCATGGGTTCCTACGATTTCGACACCGGCAACGCTCCCATCTACGGCTGGGAAAATACGGGAACGGGAACTTCACCTAGCTTTCCGCTAAACGTGGCCACTAATCCGTTCAACTTCCAGCCATCGGCCAGTCTTTCCGAAGTAGGCTTCGTTGATCTGGACGGTGACGGCGATGACGACCTCTTAATGAACCTGGCCACGACCGAAGATACCATCGAGCAATTCCGCTACCAGGAGAACCTGGGCATCATGGGTACCTTCCCTCAGTACGGCCCGGCCCAGGACAATCCCTTCGGCTTAACAAACGACGCACTGGACCGGATCATTATCAATACGGGTGATTTGGATATGGACGGCGACCAGGACCTCATCGTAGGCGGGACCCGCTACGATGGTGATGTAATGGACTTTTACTACTACCAAAACGCCGGTTCCGCTACCAGCCCCTCTTTCCTGACCCCGACGCTGAATCCTTTCGATCTTCAGTTGTCCGAAGGCGTAGAAATTCTGGTCCCTACTTTCGTAGACATCGACGGTGACGGTGACATCGACATCATCTCGACCGTATACGATTACATTGCCGAAGAAAACAGTGTTCTCTTCTGGGAAAACGAAGGCGGCCCCGCTTCCGTTACCGACGCCAGTTCCGTAAATCGCGCCCGTGTCTACCCGACTACGGTAGAGAATATCCTGAACTGGGAGGTAGAAACCAACGCTACGGTAAACAATGGCCATCTGCGCGTATTGGACCTTACCGGTCGCACACTGGTAACGGACCGGGTTGATCTGATCAGCGGGCTTAACCGCGGAATGGTCAACGTAGCCGATCTGCCAGCCGGTGCCTTCGTGGTACAACTCTTTGACGGCACCGGCCGCAACCTAGTCAGCCGCCGCTTCTTCAAGCAGTAGTTTCACCTGACACTCAGACTTCATCAATTGGCCGAGTCTTCTGTTTGGGGGCTCGGCCGATTATTTTCACAGCATTGCTACCTTGATAGCCAACCTACTCACCTAACAAACAAAAAGGCCGAGCCTCCCGCAGGAAGCCCGACCTCATTGATCCAATTGGGAAAACTGGAAGTTCGTTATCTAATCACCACCATTTTGTGGGATACGAATTTCCCTTTGGCAAAGAGCTGTACCTGGTATGTACCATTGGCCAATTCATCGGTGCGTACACCTACCGTACCGGGATTAATCGTGCGCTGTACCAGCAAACGACCGGAAGCCATTTCGCTGATGCGCATTTCCACGTTCGTACCAAAACTGGTTGGGATAGTCAGGAAGAACTGACCACCGCTAACGGGATTAGGGTATAGTTCGCTACCACGTAACAAGTCTGCTTCCCGGACGCCGACAATACACTCTTCCTGCAATTCAAAGGATCCGATATCACGACTATCACCGAAAATATCTTCGCCACGCTGATCGGGACCGCCAATGGCCGGATTACCCCGATCATAAGCCGGGCTGGGACAAACAATGGCGTGCGTTTTCGTAGGGCCCCCGTTATCGGCCAATCCTTCCAGGTTGGGGTCGACGTTGGTGGTGTCGGTCATATCAGCGGGGAAAACGCTTTCTGAATCCATGCCGATGAGGTTATACCCAAAGGTGTTGAATGCTCCTTCACCGGCCAGATCGTTGATGTTATCGCCATTACTATCTGAACTGAGGGCAATGATAGAACTGCTCACTATGGCATTGGCATCGGCGGCCAGAAATACACCACCACCTTCGGTTGCGGTATTCATGGCTACCGTGGTCAATTCGACATTTACGCCACCGAAACTGGCGATTCCGCCACCAGCATTAGCGGATTGATTGCCACTAACGGTACTGCCGCGTACGGCCACGGCTCCGCCGGTGCTATTGTGAACACCGCCACCTAAGCCTGAACCTGTAACCTCGTTATTAGCAATAGTGGAAGTAAACACATCGACTATACCACCGGCATTGAAGATACCGCCCCCACCTTGGGTAGCATCAGCACCTACGACTGTATTCTCTTCAATACTCACGCTCAAAATGGTCATTAAACCGCTACCGTTCCAGAGACCACCACCTTCGGCTACGGCGGAGTTGTTTACTACGCTACCGCCGGTGATGATAGCATTTCCTGCTCCGGTGATGTGAAAACCACCTCCGTTACCGGGGGCGCTACCGGTTTCGTTGTTGATCAAGTTAACGTTGGTCAGCGTTACGCCGCCCTCCTCACCGGAGTTGTCTTCGAGACCGCCACCAGCGCGGTTAGCGAAGTTGCCTTCGATATCGGTGTCGTTCACTTCTAGTGTAGCACCGGTATTATTGAAGATACCACCACCGGAACCAGAAGCGCCGTCGGCATTGTTTTCTAAAATCGTGCTACTATTTACGATCAGGGTACCGGCTAAGTTAAATAGGCCACCACCGCCGTTATCGGCATCGTCTCCACTGGCTGTATTGTTGTTTACTTGTACGTTGGTGAGGGTCATAGTACCCGCGCCATTCCACAGACCACCACCTTCGCTGGCGGCCGTGTTATCACTGAACACACCGAACTCGACGCTCATGTCGCCAGCCCCGGTGATGTGAATTCCGCCACCGTTACCCGGTGCAGCGCCGGTGGAATTCGCCAGAAATTGTACGTTGGTGAGCGTAACACCACCTTCTGCTCCGGAATTATCTTCCAGGCCACCTCCGGCACGAATAGCACTGTTGCCGGATACGATGACACTATCGATTACCAAGGTCGCCCCGGCATCGTTGAAGATGCCACCACCTGAGCCGGCATCACCGTTGGCCATGTTTCCACCGATCATCAAGCGGTTCATGTTTACCGTACCGCTGAGGTTGAAGACACCACCACCGCCATTATCGGCGTCGTCACCGCTGGCAATATTACCTTCGATATTAAGGTCTTCGAGAATCATCAAGCCGCCGCCGTTCCAGAGGCCACCGCCTTCGGATCCGGCTACGTTTCCGATAACGGAACCGCCGCGAAATTCTACGTCGCCGGAGCCGGTGACGTGCAGGCCACCACCATTGCCGGGGTTGGTATTCGTCACGTTATTATTCAAATTGACGCCAATCAACTGTACGCCGCCATCTTCGCCGGAGTTATCTTCAATACCGCCGCCGGCGCGATTGGACGTATTAGCGAAAACAGTAACGTTGTTCAGGTTCAATTGGCCACCGGCATCATTAAAAATACCACCGCCGGAACCGGATTCTCCGTCAGCTACGTTGTTGGAGATCGTAGTATTCGCACTGATGGAAACTGTGCCACCGGCGTTGAATACACCACCGCCACCGTTATCGGCTTCATCGCCGCTGGCAGTATTTCCGTCGATATTCGCGCTGGAGATAGTCATCAGACCAGTACCGTTCCATAGACCGCCACCTTCGGAGCCGGCTACGTTTCCATTGAAAGAACCTCCCTGAATATCGATATTACCAGCACCCGTGATGTGTACTCCACCACCGTTGCCGGGGGAAGTAAATACCGTATTGGAATCTACGCTCATACCGATCAGGGTCACGCCGCCTTCGGTACCGGAATTATCCTCGATACCACCGCCGGCCCGATTGGCCGTATTACTAATGATAAAGGAACCGCCAGCCGTTAGCGTAGCTCCGGAGTCGTTGAGAATACCACCACCGGAACCGGATGAACCATCCGCTACGTTATTGGAGATTCGGGTTTCATTAGTCACGTTTACGGTACCGGACAGGTTATAGATACCACCACCACCTTGATCGGGGTCATTACCACTGGCAACATTGCCATCGATCAACACGCCACTGACGTTCATGATTCCGGCTCCGTTCCAGAGACCACCACCTTCAGCACCCGCACTGTTGTCGTTTACGGTACCACCGGTGATGTCGACGTTACCAGCACCAGTAATGTGCAGACCGCCACCATTGCCGGGTGAAGTAAAGGTTTCATTATTGTCTAGGTTGACATCAGTTAAGGTTACGCCACCTTCAACACCGGAATTATCTTCGATACCACCACCAGCACGGTTAGAGGTGTTTGCAGAAATAGTTGCACTGGTTACAGTGAGTACTCCGGTAGAGTCATTCAGGATACCGCCACCGGAACCAGCGGTGCCATCGGCATCGTTATTCGTGATGCTGGTTCCCGCCATCACGTTTACCGTTCCGCGGAAATTAAAGATACCGCCACCGCCGTTGTCAGCATCATCGCCACTGGCTGTATTGCCATCTATGGTAACGCCGGTAACGTTCATCACACCAGCGCCGTTCCAAAGACCACCGCCCTCGGCACCGGCATTATTATCGTTTACGGTACCGCCGGTAATATCGACGTTACCAGCACCAGTAATGTGCAGACCGCCGCCGTTACCGGGGCTGGTATTGGTAGTGTTGCCGTTCAGGGAAACGTTGGTCAGTGTTACGCCCCCGTCGGTGCCGGAGTTGTCCTCAATACCACCACCAGCGCGGTTGGATACATTGCCGGAGATCGTAGCGCCATCTACGTTCAGAGTTGCACCGGTATCGTTGAAAATGCCACCACCGGAACCGGCTTCACCCAGTGCTTCGTTATTGGTGATCGTGGTTGTGCCGGAGACATCTACGGTACCGGCGAGGTTGAATACACCTCCACCACCGTTATCAGCGGCGTCGCCGTTGGCCACGTTGCTATCGATGGCTACGTTGATGATGGTCATCATTCCGGCGCCGTTCCAGAGGCCGCCACCTTCAGATCCGGCGGAATTACTGCTGACGGTGCCACCCATGATGGTAGCATTGCCCGCACCGGAGATATGAAAGCCACCGCCGTTACCGGGATTGGTGTTGGTCACATTACTGTTCAGCTGCACATCGGTCAGTACTACACCGCCATCTTCGCCAGAATTGTCTTCAATACCACCACCTGCACGGTTGGAAGTATTTACTGCAATCTCAGAGTTACTGACATTCAGCGTACCCCCCGCATCGTTGAAAACACCACCGCCAGAACCGGATGTTCCGTCGGCGTTATTATTACTGATGATGGTTTGTTGTACGATATTCACCGTACCGCCGGCGTTAAAAACACCGCCGCCGCCGTTTGTGGCGTCATCCCCACTGGCGGTGTTGCCGCTAATGGTCACGCCGTTAATTGTCATAACCCCGGTTCCGTTCCAGAGGCCACCACCTTCGGAGGAGGCATCATTGCCACTTACGGTACCACCGATGATCTCCAGATCGCCCGATCCGGTAATGTGGATACCACCACCGTTACCGGGAGAAGCTCCGGTAGAGTTGCCATTGATGGTCACTCCGGTAAGCAGAACACCGCCGCCGGAACCTGAATTATCTTCAATACCACCTCCGGCGCGGGAGGAGACGTTGCCCATTATCGAGCCGCCGTTCATAGTCAGTGTGGCATCGGTATTGTTGAAAATTCCGCCACCTGAGCCACCGTCGCCGTTTGCGGAGTTGTTCTCGATGGTCGCGCCCGTGATGTCGACGAAGCCACCCAGGTTGAAAATACCGCCACCGCCGTTATCGGATGCGTCTCCGCTGGCTACATTATTGGTGATGGTGGTCATACTGATTTCCATCAGACCATTGCCATTCCAGAGGCCACCACCTTCGGAACCGGCTTGGTTGAGATTGACCGTACCTCCGGTAATCGTGGCGTTACCGCCGCCGGTGATGTGTAAACCTCCACCGTTACCGGGATTACTGCCGGCATTATTTTCGTCGAGGTTGACATTATTTAGCGTGATGCTGCCCGTTCCGGAGGCATCCTCGATCCCACCACCGGCTCGGTTGGCCAGGTTGCCCTGGATGGTCGAGTTGGTTACGGTTACAGTACCGCCGTTAAGGTTCAGAATAGCACCACCGCTACCACTGCTACCGGTTGCAGCGTTCGTGTTAAGCTGACAGTCCGTCAGGGACACTATGCCACCATCGTTGGCAATGGCACCACCACCTTCGTTGGCCGCATCGCCATCAGCGGTACAACCATTGATGACCACGACATTGAGTTGCAAATTCGCTTCGGTGTTAAGGATAGCCCCACCGCTAACGGAAGCAGCTCCCTGTAAAAGTGCCATGTTTTCAAGGATAAGTGTTGTTTCACTACCCGAAACGACAAATATCTGATTGAGGGAACTGCCACTGATAATTGTGCTGATAGTACTATTGCCCATGATTACCAATGATTTGTCCACCATGATCGGTCCGCTCAACAGGCTTTGAAACAGACCATTAGTATTTACGGCATCAAATGAGATAGTGTCTCCCGCCACGGCATCGCTGACGACATCGCGCAAAGAGCCCTCCGCACCGTCGATAGTGGATATTACGGTAATATTGGCCGCGGAAAGCGCCCCTAATGGTAACAGGCAGATCAGAAATGCCCATCTTAAAAGTAATGATCTATAATTCATATATGCTGAGTTTGGGTGAGCCGCAGGAACCCTAAAATTGTCGGCTCATCGGTTGATGAAACAGTCGCGTTAGTTATTCGCGTACAGTTAATTACGTAGCCTACCCCATCTCTGGTTCTCCCTCAAAGCATAAATAATGATCTTTTTTAAAATTAAAACGTTACATTTGCAGCAACAAGGCTTAAAATACTCGGAAGAGGGAACCATCTGGTATCCCTCTTTTTCGTGTCAGTAGGCTTAGTATGATCTTTTATTTGGACTAACAAAGTAGCAGTGCTCAGAGTGAGCTAATAACCTTGCTACTTTGAAGCCATAAAATGACAAAATGAACCAATGGCCTTTTTATAGGGTACTGCGCATTTGATCATTATCTCATTAGATCACTCAATCCTTAACCAATGGAAGAACGCATCAACGACATTCTGGATAACTTATTCGCTACTGAAGAGTACAGCGACTGTTTCCTCGTGGACGTTAAACAGTCTGGCAACAAGGTGGAGGTTTTCGTGGATAGCGACGACCAGATCGACTTTGAAAAGTGCCGCAGCATCAGCCGCCACCTGGAGCAGGAGTATCTGGACGTTGAAAAACCGCTGGGCGACAGCTACACCCTCGACGTCAGCAGTCCTGGCGTTGGCCGGCCCCTGAAGTTCTATCGCCAGTACCCCAAAAACGTTGGCCGTAACCTGGAAGTGACCACTACCGATGGCGACGTTTACACTGGTAAATTACTGACCGTGGAACCCAGCCGCATCGTGCTGGAAGCCAAAGTGAGACGTAAAGAGGGTAAAAGAAAAAAAACCGTGGTGGAGGAGATCGAAATCGCCTTCGACGCCATTAAAAAATCAATCGTTAAAATCAGCTTTTAACTATGTTTGACTTAGCAGAAATCTTCTCCGAATTCAGTCAGGGAAAAGCCATTGACCGTCCCACCATGGTGAAAGTGATGGAAGACGTGTTCAGCACCCTGATCCGTAAGAAATTCGGTACCGACGAAAACTTTGACATCATTGTCAATACCCAAAAGGGTGACCTTGAACTCTGGCGTGTACGTGAGATCGTATCCGACGGCGAGGTGACCGACGACCTTTCTCAAATCAGTTTCAGCGAAGCAACTGCCATCGACGACGACTACGAAATCGGTGAGGAGTGCTATGAGAAACTTCAACTCGCCGATTTTGGCCGGCGCAGTATCATGGCTGCCCGCCAGACGCTGATCAGCCGGATCATGGAGCTGGAGAAAGACGAGATCTACCGCGCCTACACCGAACGGGTGGGCGAAATGATCATCGGCGAAGTAGCACAGATCCTCAAACGAGAGATCCTGGTGGTGGACGACGCCACCGGAACCGAACTTATTATGCCCCGTACCGAAACCGTACGTGGTGACTACTTCCGCAAGGGAGATATGGTGCGCGGCATCATTAAGGAAGTGGAGATGCGCAACAACACCCCCGTGGTGATCGTGTCCCGTACCGACGAGCGCTTCCTAGCCAAATTGATGGAACAGGAAGTTCCAGAAATCGAGGACGGCCTGATCACGATCAAAGGCATCGTACGCATGCCGGGCGACCGTGCCAAGGTAGCCGTGGAGAGCTACGACGACCGTATCGATCCCGTAGGTGCCTGTGTTGGTATGAAGGGTAGCCGGATTCACGGTATCGTGCGCGAGTTGCAGAACGAGAATATCGACGTGATCCCGTTCACCAACAATACCCAACTTTATATTCAGCGTAGTCTGACGCCGGCCCGGGTTACCAACATTGAACTGGACCAGGAGAACCGCCGCGCCAAAGTCTTCCTCGAACCCGACCAGGTTTCCCTGGCTATTGGCAAGGGAGGTACGAATATCAAACTGGCCAGCCGACTGACCGATTACGAGATCGACGTTTACCGCAACAACGAGATCGAGATCGATGACGTCGACCTGGAAGAATTCGCCGACGAACTGGAAAGCTGGATCATCGACGAACTCAAAGGCATCGGCTGTGACACGGCCCGCTCAGTACTGGAACTAAGCAACGAAGAACTTATTCGCCGGACCGACCTCGAAGAGGAAACCGTCGACGAGGTACTGAATGTACTGAAAGCCGAGTTTGAGGAGTAATTCTTCAAGCGGGAGTATCTTTGTTAAAGGTATTTTAGTTGAGCGTATGGTAGTCAATGCGAGAGCAGAAACTACCATACTCTCCACTAAAACACTCACGACTGTATTTTCCCTCTGGAACTTTTCCAGGATACGGGTGTTTAAATACCCGATCCAGGGCAGACTTGCCCCTCCCTTCCCAGTATTACGAAACCAAATTTTGACCGGAATTTATGACCCCGGTTAGTGGTTTGGTGGAAGACTTCTAATGTTTTACCTTAGGAAGTCTAGTGAACGGCGCATGATTGTGCGCTGCAAAGCTTATCTTTGCGAAGCTTTTTCCCGCATCGGCGCAAAAGTTTGGTAATTTTAAGCAGCTGCCGGATCGTCCGGTATGATTTTAGAATTGCAGAATGCGGTCCGCACGCCGCTAGTTAAAGGTGCTTAAAGAGACGAATGAGTAAAAGATTAGTTAAAGTAGCCAAGGAACTGAACGTGGGAACCGCGACTATCGTGGAATTCCTGAACGGTAAAGGATTCGACATCGACAACAAGCCGATTGCGAAAGTTACCGCTGAGATGGAATCTGCCCTACGCACCGAGTTCAGCAAGTCTGCCGCTGTAAAGCAAGAGGCGGACAATCTCGTTATTGGCACCCGTCCTACCGCCGCGCCCGTTACACCGCCGCGCCCGGCACCGGTTCCCAAACCGGCCCCCGCCCCGGTGGCTAAGAAACCGGAAGTAGCCGCGCCCAAGCCGGTTGCTCCTGCGCCCAAGCCGGTAAAGCCAACTCCCGCTCCTGCTCCTGCGCCCGAGCCCGCTCCTCCAACCCCCGTGGCAGAGAAGCCGAAGGAAAAGCCCACTGCCAATATTACTGCCGAGGACACCAAGAGCAATGCTCCCGGCCTGAAGGTATTGGGCAAAATTGACCTGGACGCTGCAAAGCGACGCGGCAAAGCCCCCGGCAAGTCGGCTAAGAAAGAGACACCGAAACCGGTGGCTAAAAAAGAAGAGCCCAAGGTAGAAAAGCCCGCTCCGGCATCTAAGGAGGAAGCTCCTAAGCCGAAGCCAGCTGCTGAAAAACCCCCTACGCCCAAGACTGATGGCGAGCAAGCCCCGGCCGAAACCACGCCAGCACCTAAACCGGCAGCGGATAAGCCCGAGCACGTAAAGAGAGAAGCTCCGAATTTACGCGGTCTCAAGATCATGGGCAAGATCGAGATCAAGCAGCCCGTCAAAAAGTCGGCCAAGACCAACGCAGACGGCACTAAGCGCAAGCGCAAACGTAAAAAGATCACCACCGGACCAAGTACCGGTGGACGCTCCGGACAAGGCGGTGGCCGCGGACGCGGTCGTACCAGTGGTGGCGGACGTAACGAAGAAATTCGTGAAGTCTCCAAGAAGGAGATCGAAGACAAGATCAAAGCTACCATGGCCCGCATTCAGGGCGGTGGTGGAAAGAAAAAGCGCCAACGTCAGCGCCGTGACAACCGCGAACGCCTGCGCGAACGCCAGGAAGAGCGGGACGCCGCAATGACACCGGAAAACCTGCAGGTAACGGAATTCATTACCGCCCAGGAGCTTGCCAACCTAATGGACGTTGGCGTCGGTGAAGTCATCATGGCCTGTATGAACGCCGGAGTGATCGTTTCGATCAACCAGCGTCTCGACGCGGAGATCATCGAACTGATCGCCGAAGAATTCGACCATGAAGTAGAATTCATCTCCGCCGAAGAAAGCGAAGAAGAAGAGGAAGAGTGGGTAGATGATCCAGAAGATCTCCAACCCCGCCCGGCCATTGTGACCGTTATGGGCCACGTTGACCACGGTAAGACCTCGTTACTTGATTACATTCGCGACGCCAATGTGATCGACGGTGAAGCAGGTGGTATCACTCAGCACATCGGTGCCTACGAGGTTACCCTGGAAAGCGGCCGTAACATCACCTTCCTGGATACACCGGGTCACGAGGCCTTTACGGCGATGCGTGCCCGTGGTGCCAAGGTGACGGATATTGCCATCATCATCATCGCGGCGGACGACAAGATCATGCCCCAAACCAAGGAGGCCATCAGCCACGCTGAGGCCGCCGGGGTACCGATCGTATTTGCGATCAACAAGGTCGATAAGCCAGGTGCTAACCCCGACATGATCAAGACGGAATTGGCTCAAATGAACTATCAGGTAGAAGAATGGGGTGGCAAATACCAAAGCCACGACATCTCCGCCAAAATGGGTACCGGCATTGAAGAGCTACTTGAAAAAGTAGGACTGGAAGCCGACATCCTCGAACTGAAAGCAAATCCGGATCGCCCCGCCGTGGGTACTATCCTGGAAGCCTCCCTCGAAAAAGGACGGGGTTATGTTTCCAAAGTACTTGTGCAACACGGTACGCTCAAGATCGGTGACATTATCGTTGCCGGAGAGAACAGCGGCCGTGTGCGTGCCATGTTCAACGAGCGTAACCGCCAGGTAAAAGAAGCCGACCCTTCTCAACCAGTCCTATTGCTGGGTCTGGACGGTGCACCCCAGGCCGGGGAGGCCCTCAAGGTGATGGAAAGCGAACAGGAATCCCGCCAGCTGGCGAGCCGCCGCGCCCAGATCAACCGTGAACAGGCCAACCGGGCCAATAAGCGTCTGAGCCTCGACGAGATCGGTCGCCGACTCGCCCTGGGTAACTTTAAGGAGCTTAACCTCATCGTAAAAGGTGACTTCGACGGTTCCGTGGAAGCCCTCTCCGACTCGCTCATCAAGCTGAGCCAGGAAACGGTACAGGTGAACGTGATCCACAAAGCAGTGGGCCAGATCATCGAATCCGACATCCTGCTGGCTACTGCCTCCGACGCCATTATCGTTGGTTTCCAGGTACGTCCGAGTTCCGCCGCCCGCAAGCTGGCCGAACGCGAAGGCGTGGAGATCAAGACCTACAGCATCATCTACGAAGCCATCGACGAGATCGGTGCCGCCATCGAAGGGATGTTGGAGCCGACCAAGGAAGAAAAGATCGTCTGTCAGGTCAGCGTACGCGAAACCTACAAGATATCCAAGATCGGTACCATCGCCGGTTGTTACGTCGACGAAGGCAAGATCACCCGCAATACTTTCGTCCGTCTCATCCGCGACGGTATCGTGGTCTATCCACAGAAGGAAGGTCAGAAAGGCGAGATCGCCGGCCTGCGCCGCTTCAAAGACGACGTCAAGGAAGTCAAAGCGGGTTACGAGTGTGGTATCACGCTGAAGAACTACAACGACATCAAAGTCGACGATGTGATCGAAGGCTACGAGATCGTGGAGATCAAGCAGAAGCTGAAATAGTTCCGCGGCCCGAAAAGCCGCCCATCGATAAAGAAGCCGATTTTCCTCGCGGGGAAAATCGGCTTCTCTTTTTTTTATAACATCTCTCGATTTTAGCGATTGATTTTGCGGGCGGCGCGGATCAATTCCCGGAATACCTCCGCGTAAGCGTTTTTTTTAGCCGCCGAACTATTAAAAAAGGCGATGGCCCCCAATTCAGTTTTTGGGTCGACGTACATTAAAGTCACGATTCCTGGGTCGCCTCCGGAGTGGCCGCTGAAGCCGGAAGACATGGTCTCCCAGAAATATCCGTACCGATCACCCCCCTTATCGCTTTGCACCACCGGTTCCATCAGTTCCCGATAGCCTTCCCTGCTCAGGATCTCGTTGCCTTCTCTTTTTCCGCGGATGGAGGCGGATAAATAAAGACCTAACTGATGTACGCTCGTCAATAACCCGCCGTCGGGGTAGGTTGCCAGCGTGTAGTGAGGAAGAGCCAAACGGCTTTTTCCGTAAATCTCTCCGATAGTCTCCGGGTCTATCACGTCGTAAGACCAACCACTGTTGTTCATCCCCAACGGTTTTAAGATACGCGCCCGGGTGTAGTCCGCGAAAGACTGACCGGTCACCCTTTCCAGTACGTATCCGGCCAGGGCCGCGCCGACGTTGCTGTATACGTAACGTTCGCCCGGTGGATATTTCGTAAAATTATTCTTACGGTAAAATGCACCGTCTTTCAGAAAAAATCGCCGACAGTATTCACCAATGGTCATGCTTTTGCTTTTGCGCATCTTGGGTGTTTCCGTTCCGATCGCTTTAAGTTCCTTCAAGGTATAACGCTCGGGTTCCAGCAAGGAATAAGCGGCATCGTAGTATTTTCCGTCATTGATCCCAGCCGTATGACTGGCCAAGTGCTTCAAAAGAATGGGCTGTTCCGGAAAACGCGGATGAACGACCCTAAAATCTAGGTGTTCGTTGATGGAGTCGTCCCAATTAAGTAGGCCTTCGTCCACCAGTTGTTGCAGCGCGATACCGATCAGTGTCTTTGAAACGGAGCCGACATTCTGTACCGTGTGTTCTGTATAGGACGCTTTGGCTCGCAAATCCGCGTAGCCGAAGCCGTTTTCGTAAAGGATGCCCGTACCATTTACAATGGCTACACCGAAACCGGGCAATTCGTTACGAGCTTCTATTGCGGCCAATCGGGTCTGTAGGGTATCAAAGTATGTTTGCGCGAAGGCGGGTAAATAAATCAAGCAAGTCAGCACAAAAAGAAAAAACTTGGGCATAGTATCAGGATTTTTTTCGCTTAACCTAATATCCAAACGCACCACCTGATACTCGTAGTTTTTTGGACTAACAAAGTAGCAATGCCGGTGAATACCTCAATGCGTTGTCTACTGATGCTGAAGAATCAGGCGTTCGGTGGAAACTTTGTCTTCGTCGTCAGTGACTTCCAAAGTATAGAGGCCGTTCGGCAAGTGACCGAGGTCGATACTCAACTTAGCACTACCCCCTCCCGGCCACTTGTTTTGCCACAATACGCGACCGAAACCATCGATCACCCGCAGCCCGGTCACGCGCTCCCGCTTCCCTTCCACCGTCACCGGCCCGTAGGTTGGGTTGGGATAGACCTCAAACGCGCTCTCCGCCTCTATCACCGGCTGCTCCGTCGTACTCACGAGCGGATCCGCGCAGGGGCTGCCCTCGTCGCCCAGCGGCCCGAGGCGATAGTTGGGAAAGTAGGGCATGTCCCGGAAAACCGGGTAGGGCATTACCAGGCCGCCTTGCTCAAAATTGCAGGACTGTCCGGGGTTATCCGGCTCGTGGATGACGTGGTGGCTGATGCCGGAGTTGTTGAAAACGTAAAGCTTGCAGTCCGGGCCGAGTTGGAAGTTGAAGGCGGTGGGGTGAATGATGTAGTCCATCGGGTTGGTAATTTCCGCTACGTGGACGCGGCTGGCGGCGATGTCGGGGGCTTGGAGGTCGTATTGGTAGATGTCTAAGCGGGTACTGACATAAGCATATCGTCCTGAAGGGGATACTCCTACGCCACCGGCTTGAATTTCTGATTGAATTCCAGCAGGGCTGGATATATGAATAAAATTACTCAATTCTCCCGTGGAACGGTCAAAGTCAAAAATTCGCAGCCCTTGAATTGAGTTATAACGGAAATATTTATCTCCATTCGGAGAAAATAGACTCTGCCCCAAAGCACTAGTAGCACGCTCATCCACTAATCCGATATTTACCCGAGAATGTTGATTTACACCAAGACTATCGACTAAGTAGATAGCGTACTCATTAGAAAAATTCATCGGTTGGATTAACCACCAATCTTCTCCATTAGCATGTTTATTCAATGCTATATGACCGGATTCGAAACTATCGACTTCAACAACAATATTTTTTCCCATTACCCTTCCCAAACCATCGTTTTTAGTCATATCGATCCGCGAAAACAATAGTTCAAACGCCCATATACCAACTAATGTATCACTATCCACAAAGTTGTCAATAGGCTTATGGACTAGGAAATACTCTTCTTCGTGGTATGGCACTGGGATACTCACCGCTCCGTGTCCTAACTGAGGATAACCGAAATACGGGGCATTGGGTCCAACACAGAAGTCGCTAAATATATTTCCAAGATTTATACCCGTTCCATTGAGCATATCATCGAATTCATGATGATGTATCCTACAACCGTTGGTATAAAATTGTAATTCCCCAACCGAATTACTCATTGACGTAGAGCTGTTTTCAAAGATGATTGGAATATCAACCGCGCTTACTTCCGGTTCCCCGGTAGAAAAATCAATTTTTACCCCACCGTTGATATCTGACATTAACCAAATATTATCGTGGTGCTGACCCAATAATGCCATAGTATAAAAGCTGGTGAGCACGAGGCTCACTAGCGTAAAGATTATTTGCTTATTCATTATTGGAGAATTAAGCGTTCGGTGTAAATGATGTCGTCTGCAGTGGTTATTTCCAGGGTGTAGATCCCGGCTGGTAAATGACTGAGGTTAACTTCACGTTTGAAGCTGGCATCGTTTGCCCAGTTCTTTTGCAACAATACCCGACCAAATTGATCGATTACCCGCAAAGCAGCAACGCCTTCCCGCTTCCCTTTTACCGTCACCAGCCCATAGGTAGGGTTGGGATAAACTTCGAAAGCATTGTCCGTGGCTGCCACCGGCTGCTCCGTCGTACTCACCAGCGGCTCCGCACAGGGGCTGCCTTCATTGCCCAGCGGACCCAGGCGGTAGTGGGGAAAGTAAGGCATATCCCGAAAAACCGGGTAGGGCATTTCCAGGGCGCCTTGCTCGAAGTCGCAGGCCAGCCCCGGCTCATCCGGGGAATGGATGACGTGGTGGCTGATGCCGGAATTGTTGAAGACGTAGAGCTTGCAGTCGGGGCCGAGTTGGAAGTTGAAAGCGGTGGGGTGGATGATGTAATCCATTGGATTTGTGATCTCGGCGATGTGGACGCGGCTGGCGGCGATGTCGGGAGCTTGGAGGTCGTATTGGTAGATATCGAATATAGTACTGACGTAGGCAAAGCGACCAGAAGGAGAAATACCGACACCACCGTATGCTATTTCCGCTTGATCCTCCAATGGAAGTGGTACATGCCGAAAATTACTCAATTCACCAGTAATACGGTCAAAATCGAAAATGCGTAGTCCCTGGATGGAATTATAGCGAAAGTATTGTGTTCCATCTGGCGAGAATAAGCTTTGACCTGTTCCTGTTGTTTCAAGCTCATCAACCACCCCTAATGTATATCTTGCTTGCTGGTTGAGCCCAAAGCTATCGACGTGGAAAACGGCATATTCATTTGAATAATTCAACGGCTGAATCAACCACCAATTTTCACCGTCCGCGTGTTTATTTAAAGCAACATGCCCTAGTTCGAAACTATCGATTTCAAATGCAATATTTTTTTCAGTGACCTTGCCTAAACCATTATTTTCAGACATATCTATTCTTGAATATAATAATTCAAATGCCCAGGCTCCGTATAGCTGTCCGTTCTGTGAATAAAGGTCATATGGCTTATGAATTAGATAATATTCGCTTTCCTGAAACGGAACTGGTACACTTACGGCACCATGCCCTGTTTGAGGGTACCCCCAATTAGAAGAACTGGGACCTACGCAAAAGTCATCGAATACCTCGCCTGGATTAAGCCCTCCTCCATTTTGCATGTTCCCAAATTCAAAGTGTTGAATTTCACAGCCATTGGTATAAAACTGCAAATCACCTTGGACATCACTCGTGGTGGCAGCAGTGTTGTGAAATATAATTGGAATATCTACTTCACTCACCTGTGGCTCCCCCGTAGAAAAATCAATCTTTATCCCACCGTTTACGCTCGACATCAGCCAGATGTTATCGTGATGCTGGGCTCCAATATCGAATACGATAAAGCTGGTGAGCCAAAGGCTCACCAACGTAAAAATTATTTGCTTATTCATTATTGCAGAATTATGCGTTCGGTAGAAATAACGACATCACTACCGGTTATTTCTAAGGAATACATTCCACTTGGCAGACGGCTCAGATCGATTTCTCGTTTAACGTTACCGTCGTTCGACCAACTTTTACTCAATATTACCCGTCCAAAGCCATCAACGAGGCGTATTGAAGTGATGTAACCTTCTTCTAATCGGAGTACTACCAATCCGTCGGTTGGGTTTGGATAGACTAATGCACTTCCTTTTTGGGGTTCTTTAACCGGCAAATTCTCCGGAACAATAGCACAAGCAAGTGAATCATTAAAATACGAAGGGCCTTCAACGATGTTCACCAAACTTCGGGCGGCGTAGACCGCCTGCCCACCATTTAAAGGGCACTGATCCGCGATGACTTTCAAATCATTGATCGCGCTTTGGCTAAGCCCCAATTTACCACTAGTGAGATAAGTGAAAGTATGGGTATTCACGCTCTGGCGATTGGTCTTGAACAATGAATCGGTGGTAAGCGCGTTATTCAGGGCTTCCAATCCAGGTACACGAGCAGCCACGGTGCTGTCTAATCCGGCGAAGAATGCGTAATCATATTCGGTTTCCAGTTCGCGGGTCAGGCTGTCTAATTGGTTCAGCAGGACTAGTGAATCCGCTGCCGTCGTAGCGTAATAAAGGGCTTCTTGAGATGAACTAAGGGAGTCGGAAAAATCACGAATCCGCTGTATGGACAGGTCGTAATCGGCTTGGTCGATAGAGTCGAGTCGAAATAACTCGGTCATTCCTTCTTCCACCGCATAATAAGCCGGCACGTCGGAATTGTTGATATCAATCATCCAGTTACTGAAATCAGGATGGGCCGTAGAATCGATCAAGCCTAAACGATACATTTTATAGACCTCATAGTCGGCAGTCCAGTAGCTACTTCCCCAAATTCCGGTAGTGCTATAAGTATCGGCAATGACATCAGTTACGAAATTATCATTCGTGCGATCATTCGGAATCGGGGAAGGGGGACCTACGGGGCAGGTAAATTCTACCGAAGAAGGAACGGTTTGAATTTCAAACCACCCAATATTATCCAAAGGAACCGTAGGTAGATATTCTGGATCATTTCCGTTTTCGGTATCAACTCGGAACAAAGAACGATCAAGAATAATTGGTATTGAACTTTCGTGTTGAGCACCTAATACAAACCCTGAATTATTCCATTGATTTGCATAATGGACCTGTTCACTAATTTCTGTTTCATCCGAATCGCCAGCTCCGTCCAGTCCTAATTTCAAACCGATGCCACCTCCTTCTAAAAGGTTGCCAGCAAAGAGAACGCCCGGATTCTTTCCAAAGAACTGCACGTTCTTCTCCACCAGATCAATGGTATTGCAAGCCACCCGCGCAATCGGCATACCACTCACGTAAATACCTCGGCTATCGGTAAAACCACTGGGGTCCGGCCCTTGGATCAAGTTATTGTAAATCAGCCCCCTGCTGCCGCCCTCGAAGTGAATGGCATCGCTAATGAAAGTGTTTTCCGCCCAGGTAAAGCTGTTTTGGTCTTCAATCCGTAAGCCTTGGCTGTTAAAAGCATAGACACCTTCCGTGGCACCATCCAAAATGAAGTCATTGTTTCTTATGACCATCTGGTCATAGTTGCCGTCGCCAACGTCGACGTCCATTAAGCGAATGCCGAAAGCGGACATTTCATCCACTTGACCGCTGCCATTTTTGGCAACAAAGACATTGTCGCGAATGCGCTGGTTAATATCTGGAAAACGGGCGTTAATATCCACGCCCGAAATATTAGAGGTAACGTGATTACCCGTCATTCTAAGGTGGCCAACGAAATCACCAAACACCCCGTGATCGACATTATCGATATTTGTTTCGATGAGCCGGGTGTTGCTGTTATTGATCAACCGCACGGCCGTGTGCATATTGTCGAAAGTAACTTGCTTGTTCGGGTCGTAAGAACCGATCACGGTCTGGGTGGGTGCTAGCGAAGGAAGCGTTCCGTCAGTGTCGTCCACGACAACACCGTTACTGGAGAGTAGTGTCCCATCGTCGATCATATCTTCAAAAATGGAAGCACGAACGTTGGCGAAACTACGGTGGAAGATAATACCGTTGTTCATGTTACGGAAGTGATTGAAATCGTTGGGTTCCAACACGCTGAATAAGATGCCGTCTTGAACGTCGTGAAAAATGGCACCGGCGAGTACTTCGTCGTCGACAAATGGTGGTTTGAGTCGTGAGAGTTGGTCAGTTGTTGCTAAAGTAGATTGTTCAAAGGTCGCCCCCCTGACTACTACGGTAGGGTTTTGGTCAATATTACCGCTGGCTGATTCCTCAACCAGGATCCCGTTTCGGTTATTAGCGAAAATAGCATTCTCTACGATTAGGTTGCCTCCATTTCTTACAGTGACAGCGTTAATAGCGTCGCGAATAACCGGGACAAGTTCAGTCCCGTCCGGTGCAATAAAAGATCGAATGATCAGAGTGGCATTATTTTCTACAGTGATGCCGTTCCACATACCACGGCAGCTGGATAAAGTAGCTCCTTCGATAATCAAGGTTGTGTTGGATTCGACTATTATTTGGGAACCATCAACTAAGGTCAACTTGCTACCTTCGTCTGGATTGATGGAGGTTATTGTACCACCGAAAGTATAATCTCTTCTTACTCGTATCGTGCCGTCATAGAGTATTCTTTTTCCAATATCTCCGTTGGCTGGGTCGGAAAATTCGTTGGGGGTTGTACCTCCGAAAAGGTTGTCGAGAAAAGCATTTCCAGCGAGGTAAGGGCTCTCTTGTAACAAAAATGGTATATCATCTGTCGGATTAGCTGTTTGAACTCCTTGAGTACCCGCAAGCTCTTCTATCGTAACTTCAACAGAACCACTACTGATAAAAGGATTTGCATCTGCAAGATCAGGGGCGATTGGTGTAGCGGTCAGGGTTAGTATTTCGTCTACCAATGGTCCGGTAAAGTCCGTGGCTGGCAAAGTAATCGTAGCACAAAAGCTAGAATTTCCAAACGGAAGAAATTCTACAAAAGCAAAATCTCCTGGCTCATCTACGACCAAAAATTGATCAAGATTGGCGCTTGTGGGAATATTTAAACATATTTGGTAATCTCCTCCGTTAGTTGGAGTAGTGAATGTCTCTACCCTAACACCAATCTCCAAGGCAGAACAATTAACGTAAGATGGGCCGTGCTGATCGCTATCCGCGTTCTGATGAATAAAGCTGGCAATAAATCCTCCGGTAATAGCCTGCCCCCGCAGCGAAGCCATACAGCCCATCACGAGCAACAGCATAAAGAATGAAGAAATAATGTGTGTGTGTGCGCGTCTAACGCTCCCGTAAGCGTAGAAAAATCTCATCAAGAGAAGGGTTTGCGACCCGCAACGACAAAAAGAAAATGGTGACTGAAAAAGCGCTAGAAAGTAGTAATTAGTTCAGTGGTTTTCCTTAGGGTTAAAACAAGTCCGGTTAATAAAATTCGCCGCTTGAACGATGATTGTTCTGACATGTTCGAAAATAACCAGTATTTATTTGGTGAAAATTGCAGCTGTTGTTCGAATCTTCACTTGTTCGTCGGTCGAGTTGGCTCTTTCGGTCCGCTTCGGCCTACGAACTAACCTTGCTACTTTGCTAGTCCGAAACGTTAATAATAAAGTTGCTCACCTGGATTAACAACTAAAATAAATTTTAACATTTGCTGCAACCCTCTGCTTCACCCATCGTCCTTATATCAAATAGCTATTGAAAAATGGGACGCCCCCCAATAAACCCGATTATGAACCCAGTCGCCGCCAACGACCCACGCAATAACCACCGCGACCTGGTGCTGGGGTGCCAGCGGGGAGAACGTGCCAGCCAGCACGGCCTCTACCAACAGTACGCCAAAGCCATGTACAACATTTGCCTCAGAATGCTGAGCAATAATCACGACGCCGAAGACGTCCTGCAAGTTGTTTTCGTAGACGTGTTTCGCAAGATCGACACTTTCAACTTCGAGGCTTCCATCGGAGCGTGGATCAAGCGGATCACCGTGAATCGCTGCCTGGATCACCTGAAAAAGAAACGGATCCGTTTCGACGACCTCGAAAGCACCCACTACAAACTGGTGGCCGAAGAGGAAGACGAAGAATCCGGACTAGCCGCCGACCCCGGCTATACCGTAGAACTCATCCGCAATGCCATGCGTAAACTCAGTGAGGGCTATCGGGTGGTTCTGTCGCTCTACCTCTTCGAGGGTTACGACCACGAGGAGATCAGCCAGATCCTGGGCATTTCGTCCAGCACCAGCAAGAGCCAGTACCACCGGGCGAAAAAGCGAATCCGGCAAATCGTACTGGAAGAAGCAGCCTAGAACACCACCCTTTTAAGACAAGCTTAAACCAAACTACCATGCCAGTCAATCCACTGGAAAATTTCATCAACAACGAGCGCGACGGTTTTAACGACGCTGAACCGCCCGCCGGACTCTGGGACCGTATCAGTAACGAACTGGACGGTGACGACGACCAGACCAATAAAGACGGCGGTGGAGGACACCGGATGAGCGACGAGGACGGACTGGAAACCTTCGTCCGCGTCAATCGCCCCGCCTTCGACCGGGCCGATGTGCCGGAGCGGACGTGGAAACGCATCCGTAAACAACTCCCGGGGCGGGTAATGCGCCTGATTCCCAAGGAGCGGCTTAATAAATACCGCGCCATCGCCGCCGCGGCCGTTCTGCTCCTGATCTCGACCCTTTTCCTGGGTCGGGAAATGGGCATTAGAGCCGTGCAGCAACAAGAACTGGCTGCCATCGAATCGGTTGCCCCTGGCTTCGGTGAAATGGAAGAATATTATCAGGGCGAGATCGATCGTACCTTCCGGCTGGTAAGCCAGCAGAACGACGACCCGCTGCTAAAAGCTGACCTGGAGGCTATTGACGAGGCCATGATCGAATTACGCGACGACCTGAGCACCGTGCCCAAGGAAGAACGCGCCGAGGTAATCGCCAACCTGATCGAAAGCTACCAGATCAAACTGGCTATTTTACAGAAGATTCTTGACAAACTACCCTCTGCCTCTCCCGACGAGAGCGTTTTAAAAACAAATGAAAATGAAACCATCAATTTATAAACTATCGCTATTCCTCTCTCTATTTATCTCTTTTCAACTGAGCGCCGCTAATGCATCCGATCCGGGCTGCGGCAGTAAACGTGAATTCGTAAAGAATATTAATAAGACTTTCGACCTGGATGCCGACGGCAGACTGGAACTTTCCAACCGCCACGGCTACATCGACGTGCAGAGCTGGAACCAGGAAAAGACGACCATCGACATCAAGATCATTGTCAACGCCGGTGACCAGGAAGACGCCAATAAGGTCTTTGAGCGGGTTCGCATCGACTTTAGCCACACCAGCAACCTGGTGAGTGTGAAAACCCAGATCGGCTCTGAGACCAAAGGCTGGTGGGATCGCATCTTCGGTGGATTCAACTCCGATGATTTCAAGATCGTCTACCAGGTAAAAATGCCTAATGAGGCTTTTCTGCGCGCCGAAGGGCAATACTGTAACATCAGCGTAGGCGACCACGCCGGAGAAGTGGACGTTTATACCCGCTACGGTAACATCGACCTGGAAGACATCGGTGACCAGGCGGAGGTACAGTGCCAATACGGTAACATCAACATCGAAACGCTGGCTGCCGATTCCCGCGTAGAAGTTGGCTACGGAAACCTCGACATCGACAAAGCCAGCGGTACGCTCGATGTACAGACCCGCTACGGAGAACTGCGCATCGACGAGGCCCCGAAACTGGATCTGGATTGCCGCTACACCGAACTGCGTCTCGGCAAAATCGGCACCCTGCGCCTGAACGGCAGCTACGGCGACTTGCGGATAGAGGAAGTAAACATTATTCGGGCCAGCACCACCTATTCCGAATACGAAATCGAAAAAGCTTACCAGGAAGTCGACATCAGTACCGGCTACGGTGACGTGGAGATCGATTGGCTACAGGCGGGATTCACCGAAGTACGTATCAAAGGCAGTTACTCCGACATTGAGGTCCGCATGGACCCGACGGCCGGCTACGAGCTTAACGCCCGTACCAGTTACGCCAGTATTGACTACCCTTCCGGCCTGGACGTCAGCCGCAAGGAAAATAAAAGCAACTCGGAGAGTATCGTCGGAAAGCACAAGGGACAGGGCTCCGGTAAACTGGAGTTGGCTTCTTCTTACGGGGATATTTCAGTGCGGGATTGAGTAGCGTTGCGCTTGTATTCGCCTGCGGCGTGCCTTCGGCGACTTCATTTTTTAGCTGCACTGCTTGTCCTTCGTCCTCGGAGTTCCATTGAGGAAAAAACCCAGGACTGTACTGCTGGCTTTACGCTAATAAAGCCGGTCCTCCGCCAGCTCAATTGCCAGTTCTTGTTCATATTAGTCCTTTAGTATGGAGCCCGAGCAAGTCGCTTTGAGCGGCAATCACGCTCGCCAGAAGCATCAGTTCGGAGCAGGGACCGAACTCAGTACTGTCTGAGCGAAGCGAGTTTAGCTTCGCTGATCGTCCTTCGTCCTTAGAGTTACTGAGTTCTAGATTTTTTGCTACTTTTTACCTTCGGTGATCGTCCTTCGTCCTCAGAGTTCATCAATGGAAAAAGTAGAGTAAGAGTGGCATATCGCTTTGAGATCTACGCACAAGGCCCCTATTATTCTTTTGGCAATGCAAAAAAGAAGCCACCGGAGGCAAGTAAAAGCGGTTGCTCGCGAACCTAAAACATCACCACTTCCATCGCCGCATCCACCACATCCATCACCTGTGGCTTGCTGACGTAATTACCATCATCTGCGTAAGCGGGACGGTGGGCCGGGGCCGTTACGGTTTTCACCGGGGCGTCCAGTTGCAGGAACCCACCCTGTTGCTCGGTGATTTGTTGTAGCAAGTAGGCCGATGCACCGCCGGGCACGTCTTCATCGACGATCATCAGGCGATTGGTGTGCCTGAGTTGCTGGGCAATGCGGTGCTCCAGGTCGAAGGGCAGCAAGGTCTGCACGTCAATAACCTCTACCTCTACCCCGCGTTGGGCCAGCAGTTCGGCGGCTTCGTTGCAGACCTTAACGCAAGCGCCGTAGGTAACGATTGTCAGGTCATCGCCCTCGCGGACAACCTCCGGAACACCCAGCGGCACTTTCAATTCAGTCAGGTTATGCGGAATGCGTTCTTTGAGGCGATAACCGTTGAGTACTTCGATCACCAGACCGGGATCGTCACCATCCAACAGCGTGTTGTACATACCGATGGCCTGCACCATGTTGCGGGGTACACAGAGGTGCATACCTCGCAAACTGCCAATTAGCGGAGCGATATAAGAGCCACTGTGCCAGATACCTTCCAGGCGATGACCACGAGTTCTTACGATCAACGGGCAGGACTGCATTCCTGCGGTACGCCAGCGCAGGGTAGCTACATCATCGGTCAACTGAGGAAGCGCGTAATAAACGTAATCCAGATACTGAATCTCCACGATCGGTCTCAGGCCACGCATGGCCATTCCCTGAGCTTGCCCCAGGATGGTCCACTCACGGATACCGGTGTCGAAGATCCGGTGCTCTCCGAACTCATCCTGAACACCGGCGAAGCCCTGGTTTACATCGCCAATATTTCCTACGTCCTCACCAAAAGCATAAAGGGTATCGAGGGAGGCAAATTTTTGCTTGAAGAAGTCCTGGAGAATTTCGTAGCCGTTCTGCTGCTCTAATTCTTCGGCGTATGCCGGAGCGATTTCCCCGGCGAGTATCGGAGAATCAGCTGTTTCACTTAGCAAATGACGGCCCATCAGATCCACCAGTTCATCCCTTTTCTCCTGAATCCAAACGTCTAGGTCAGGAAAGGGATGACCAGCCAGCCGGTGGCGCAGCCGGCGGGCGGCGTCTACCAGTTCGGACTGTACCGGTTGTTGCAGTCTGCTGATTTCCTTGGCCGCTGCTTCGCAGTGGGCAAAAACCTCGGAGCCTCCACTATTCTGGTCACCGGAGTGGCTGGTCAGGAAAGACTGTATTAGCTGCACCAATTCATCACGGCGGGTCCGGCGGGGAGTCACGAAGCGTTCCCAGGCCAGATCACGGGCAATTTTCAAATCTTGCTTGGCTGTTTTCTCAATCTTGTCCAGGTCCGTGGCTTCGGCGATTCCCTGGCTGAGGATCCAGAAACGAAACTGCCGCATGCAGTCGAATTCCTGTTCGAATTTCATCCTCTCCTCGTTCTTATACCTTTCGTGGGAACCACTGGTGCTGTGGCCATTGGGCTGGGTAAGTTCGTGGACGTGGACCAATACGGCGCGGTGCTCCTCACGGGCGATCCGGGCGGCTTCAGCGTAAATTTGACAGAGTTCGGCGTAGTTCCAGCCTTTCTCCTTGAGAATACGAATACCATTGGTGCCCTCTTCCACTTCCAGCCCCGCCAGCGCCGCACTGATGGAAGCTTTGGTTGTTTGGTATTTCACCGGTACGGAGATACCGTATCCGTCGTCAGCCACGGTAACTACCAGCGGAGCTTCGATCACCCCGGCGGCATTCATTGTTTCCCAAAAAACGCCTTCGGACGTGGAAGCATCACCGATGGATGTCCAGCAAATTTCGTTGCCGTTATCAGAGAATCCTTTACCGTCCAGCTGAGTGGCCTCGCGGTACACTTTGGAGGCGAAGGCCAACCCCAGGCCACGGGCCATTTGTCCGGCGGTGGGGGAAGTGGCACTCGATACGTTCAGCGCTTCGAGTTGATTTTTAAAATTGCCCCGCTCATCCAGATAAGGAGTAGCGTGGTGGTTACTCATTTGCCTGCCCTTACTGAAAGGATCATTAGAAGCGTCGGCGTACAGCTGAGCGAGGATATCTTCGGGCTTGGCCTGGCCGGTTGCCAACAACAAGGTGTGGCCCCGATAATAATCGGATCGCCAATCACCGGCCTCCACCGCTTTGGCCTGAGCCAATTGAAAAAGTTCCTTGCCATCGTCAGAGACACCGAATTTAGCGCGGCCGATCATCACGTCGCGGCGGATGACATTGCTCAGTTCTCGACTGAGCCGACCGATGTAATAGTCCCGCAGGACATCTTCACGATCGAAGGAAACGGAGCTAACGTCCGAATTCGTTTGGTTAGAAACGATGGCTGGCAAAGCGTAGTAGTTTAGTTTTTCAAATTGGCTGGGCGAAATCAATTAACGGCAAAACTCATTATAAAATCAAGCTGCATTCAGCTTTTCAGGAATATGAAGTCAATGGTGGTGGTGGCACCGCCATTAATTGCGGCCACAAAGGTAATCAATTATTAATCAAGTAATTAGGTGTTGGCTAACAAAGTAGCAATGCGAATAATATAAGGATAAAGTACGGGATTTGTTTAACAATATTGCCCAAAATCGTAAACTCACCGAATTGAATCGATTTTATACTGCGTGGCGACTTTTTTCATGACATTGGTCAAAAAAGGTTCCTAAATCAGACCTTCACGGATAAGGTCGTGGAGGTGGATCATCCCGATGTACCGGCCCGTGGGCCCACATACAGGCAGCTGGGAAATGCTGTTGGTTCTCATGGCTTCCAGAGCCTTCACCGCCAGGGTTCCCTGTAGTACGGTACGTGGTTCAGCGGTCATGATATCGGCAGCTTTGAGGTGATCGACTTTGGTCCGGTTGGTCAGCATTCGACGGAGATCTCCGTCGGTAATAATGCCCAATAATCGATCATCGTCCTTGCTCACAACTCCGGTGGCCCCCAGTCTTTTAGCCGTCATCTCGATGATGACCTCACGGAGGGTAGCATCCGCAGAAACCCGCGGACATTCATGGTGACCGGCCAGATCGTCGACCCGTAAATAAAGTCTTTTACCCAGTGACCCACCGGGATGAAACTGAGCAAAATCCTTTGAACTGAATCCCCTCAGAGCCAATAAAGCAGTGGCCATAGCATCACCCAGCGCCATTTGTACGGTCGTGCTGGTGGTGGGCGCGAGATTATTTGGATCGGCTTCCCGATCTACCGGAGTCAGGAAAGTGTAATCGGCCTGTTTGGCGAGGGTACAGTCACCCCGGCCAACCATAGCGATCAGCGGGTTGCCGAATTGGCGAACCAGGGAGGAAAGCACCCTGATCTCAGCCGTTTCCCCACTCTTGGATAGACAGAGTACAATGTCGTCCGGCAGGATCATCCCGATATCTCCGTGTATAGCGTCGGCGGCGTGTAAAAAAATGGCCGGGGTACCGGTACTATTCAGTGTCGCTACAATCTTTTTAGCTACAATAGCCGTTTTCCCAATGCCCGTTACGATTAGTCTTCCCTGGGAGTCATAGATAGCCTTTACTCCCTTCACGAAGTCGTCATCTATGCTACTTTGAAGTCCGGCTAAGGCCGCTTCTTCGATGGATAAAGTACGTCGGGCAACCCGCCGGATCAGTTCGGAAAACTCCAAGGGAATTCGTATTTTTGGTCGCTTTCGGAAAAAGCCCCCGATTCAATGGCGAAGATACGATGTGTTACCTTATCTGTTTTTGTCCGTCCGAATCTTGGCTCCCCGAAGATAAATGCCTATTTTTAGGGAGAAGCGCTATAGTGTAATAGAACATCCCTACCTGACTAACATACCCGATCTATCGTCCAGAAATTTACTCGATATTAAAATATTGCCGGTTCAACGAACCGGCCCATTGTTAAACCAGGTAAGTACTGGCCAGTGGAGTTTTTACAAGGACAACTCCACTATTTTCAAGCCAGCTGACTGACATATCCCGGAACAAGCGAATACGCTATGACCGTAATAAAAAACACTACGCCGCTACAGCACGCCCTCCACGAGCATTTCGGCTTCGACTCTTTCAAGGGAAACCAGGAAGAGATCATTCAATCCGTTCTGGACGGACGCGACACCTTCGTAATCATGCCTACCGGCGGTGGCAAAAGCCTTTGCTACCAGCTGCCCGGCCAGATGATGGAAGGCACCGCGCTGGTGATCAGCCCGCTGATCGCCCTGATGAAGAACCAGGTTGACAGCATCCGCAGCTACAACGACCATGACGAGGTGGCCCACTTCCTTAACTCATCACTCTCCAAGGTGCAGATGAAGCAGGTAAAAGAGGATATTACCGACGGTAAGACCAAATTACTCTTCGTTGCGCCGGAAACGCTGACCAAGGAGGAGAATATAGAGTTCTTCCGCAACACCAAGATTTCATTCGTGGCCGTGGACGAAGCGCACTGTATCTCCGAATGGGGCCACGATTTCCGGCCCGAATACCGCCGCATCCGTGAGATGCTGGACATGATCAATCCTGACATTCCGATCATTGCCCTCACCGCAACGGCAACGCCCAAGGTGCAGAGCGATATCGTGAAGAACCTGGAAATGCGGGACTGCAACGTCTTCGTCTCTTCTTTCAACCGGACCAACCTTTTTTACGAGGTACGCCCAAAAGGAAAGAAAGAATATACGATCAAGCAGATCATCCGGATCATCAAGGAGGTTGACGGGCAGTCTGGCATCATTTACGTACAGAGCCGTAAATCCGCCGAAGAGATTGCCCGCGCCTTGAAAGTAAACGGATTGAGAGCCGCCCCTTACCACGCCGGGCTGGACCCCAAGACCCGTAGCAGGACCCAGGATGACTTCCTGATGGAACGTACCGACGTGATCGTAGCCACCATTGCCTTTGGTATGGGCATCGATAAGCCGGACGTCCGTTTCGTTATCCACTACGACATTCCCAAGTCCATTGAGAACTATTACCAGGAAACCGGGCGCGGCGGTCGTGATGGCATCAAGGGCCGTTGCGTAGCTTTCTTCGCCCACAAGGATATCCAGAAACTGGAAAAATTTCTGAGGGACAAACCACTGAAGGAGCGTGAAATGGGCGCTCAGTTGATGCAGGAAGTACTCTCCTACTGTGAGACCACGGCTTGCCGCCGGCGCTTTCTGTTACATTACTTTGGCGAAGAGTACGACAAAGATGGTTGTGGTGATATGTGCGACAACTGCGCCAACCCACGACAGCAGATCGACGTCAAAGAAGAAATGACCCTCGCCCTGAATGCCGTCAGGGAACTGGACGAAAACTATCCGATGCAGCTGCTGATGAAATTCGTCATGGGCGAAAAAACCAAGCAGATCAAGGACTTTCAGTTTGACAAGCGTCCCTTCTTCGGAGAAGGTAGTGGCAAGGATGAAACCTTCTGGAGTAGTGTTTACCGCCAGGCGCTGCTCAACAACCTGCTGCGCAAAGACATCGAAACCTACGGGCTGCTGAAAATGACCGAGCAGGGAGAAAACTTCCTCGCCCAACCCCGGGAATTCATGATTCCTATTGATCATGATTTCGAAAAAGAACTGGCCGATGACCTTAAGGAGGATGCCGCCGCTGCTGCTTCCGTCACCTTGGACAACGATCTGCTCAAAATGCTGCGCGACCTGCGCCGTAAGGAATCCGCCCGCCTGAACCTGCCCCCTTTCGTCATTTTCCAAGACCCTTCCCTCGAAGAGATGGCGACCCGCTATCCGCTGACGATGGAGGAGATGAAGAACATCAATGGTGTCAGTATCGGCAAAGCCCAACGCTACGCCACCCCCTTCCTTATGCTCATCGAACGGTACGTGGAGGACAATGACATTGATCGCCCCAAAGATTTCGTGGTCAAACAGTTGGCCAATAAATCTAAGAAAAAGGTGAACATCATTCAGGGTATCGATCGTAAACTTGGCCTGGAGGATATTGCATCCGATAATGACCTAAGCATGGATGACCTCTATGACGAGATGGTCGCCATCGTTCATTCCGGCACCAAAGTTAATATCGACTATTACATTGAAGAAGAAGTCGACGAGTACAGCATCGAAGACATCTACGAATACTTCATGCAAGCTGAAACCGACGACGTTGATACTGCTTATCATGCCCTGCGCGAGGACGATGACGAACTGACGGTAGAGGAAGTTAAGCTGGTCCGCATCAAATTTTTGAGCGAAATGGCGAATTAAAAAAACATCGATTCAATTGATGGTTCAGTACAGGCGATTAATCGTTTTTCTGCGACCTGTTTTGAAAGCCTCCACGAGACTGTGTTCCGTGGAGGCTTTTCTTTGGCCATTAGCCGCGAGGAAGAAGACGATCAACGCTTTGGCTATCAAAGTAGCAATGTCAGTTGAGAGCCTAATGCGATAAAATAATATCGTGTTCTAAGCTACCGACTGAAATTAAAAAGCCCCCGCCCCCGGAAACAATCCAGGGGCGGGGGCCAAAAAGACTAGTAAGTCCGGTCAATTAAGCCAAAACTAGTAGCCAGGATTCTGTGGCAGGACTTCCGGTCCCTGCAGATCGATCTGACCTTGAGGAATCGGGTAGAATAGATCCTGCGGAGTAACAAAGTTCGCACCGGAGTAAGCCACTGGCAAGAACTGTTGCTCGTGGTCAATGATCCGGGGAATTTCGGTAGCGGCAAGCCCCCAACGACGCAGGTCGAAGAAGCGATGACCTTCTCCACTCAGTTCCATTTTACGCTCAAAGTAGAGGGCCGTAAGGGCTTCTTCTTTGTCGGTAATGCCGGAATAGGTTGAGATCTCGTAGTTAGCAGCATCGGTACCGTCTGCATTTTTGATGAAACCATCAGGGTTAGCAGCGCGTTCGCGGACGTCGTTGATCAAGTCCATACCACCGGCAACATCGTCCGTTTCGATCTTAGCCTCGGCCAGCATCAGCAGCACGTCGGAGAAGCGAATGATGTTGTAGTTCATCGAACCGTAGCCACGGGTCCAGGAAGTACCATCAGAAAGAGTGCCTTCCTGGCTAGCGTAGTAAACAAACTTCTTGGGCGAGTAAGGTCCGGCGTACCCTTGGTCACGAATGAAAGGAGCACCGGGGTGTGGTCCCCAACCCAGGTAAGGGATACCACGACGACCAACACTGTGATCCAGACGAGGGTCAACGGGGCCGGAATCGGGCGTAAAATCGTCTCCGCCGCCAAGGCCTTGGTCATTTACCAGAGCGTTGCCATCGTCATTGTAAGAATTATCCAACAATGGAAGACCGTCTTCGGTCCGGAAAGAATTCACCAGGTCAAAGCTAGGCTGGAAGAAACCACAGCAATTACCTGGTCCGTCAGCACCAGTATTGTGCGGGAAGTTCAGCACGAAGTCGGGGTTAGCGTTATTCGTGGTACCAGAGTTAGCGGCAGCCTGAACAGCAAATACGGACTCGCTGCTGTTGTCGAACTCAGCGTTGAAGGCGTCGGCGTAGTTGTCCAGCAGCTCGTATGGTTGGCCATTGGCGGTTTGACCGTCGTCTACTACGGTCTGCAGAGTATTACGAGCGGCTTCCCATTTCTCCTGGTAGAGTTGGGTTTTACCGAGGTAAGCACCAGCAGCCCACTTATTGGCACGTCCGGCCTGCGCCATAGTTTCGGGCAGGTTATCGAACGCGTACTGGAAATCAGCTTCGATATCATCCCAGATATCGCGGGAAGAAACAACCATTTGTTGCTCTTCTACGCTCAGGCCTGGTGAGATAAATGGAGCTTGATCGTAGGAAATTTTCAACTGAAAGTAGTAGTGGCCGCGCAGGAAGCGGGCTTCACCCTCAAAGCGCGTACGATCTTCCGCGGTAAGTTGCGGATCTTCGGAAGCAGCCAGGAGGTCAAGTACGGAGTTTGCCCGTACAATACCGTTGAAAAGTCCGTTCCAGCGGTCAGCCGGGATCCGGGAGGTAGCGTTCAACTGGTAACGAACGAGTTCATTAATAGCGTTGAAGTCACCGTCATCGGTTCCTTTATTTGCCTCACCGCCCTGGATAGAGCCATTGGCCCAATTGGAGGCGCCGGAGAAGTAATTGCCACGGCCACCAAGCTGGGAGTAAGCACCGATAAGGGTGCCGTCGATACCGGCTTTGGAGCTGAGAACGTTTGTGTCGAGGGCACCACGTGGGGCCACTTCGAGAAAGTCTTCACTACAGGCCCAGAGTAAGCTCAGTAAAACGAGCGCACCTACGGGCAGTAGGAAAAAGCGAGATATTGCTTTCATTTTATGATAATTTAGTGTGTGCACTTTTATTAAAAGTCCAGACTTACGTTAAAGTTGTAGCTACGAGTAACGGGATAGTTACCTACATCGACGCCGAAATCAGTGTCGGCGGCACCGCCAACGGCGGGATCGAGGCCATCGTAGCCAGTGATGGTGAAGAGGTTATTGGCAGAAACGGCGACTCTTAAGTTATTCAGACTACCTCCAAATGCTGTAGTTGGGAAGGTATAACCCAGAGTCAGGTTTTGCATCCGCAGGTAAGAACCATCTTCTACGTAGTAGCTGGTAGACTGCGTGGAAGTACTGAAGTTCGCGGTAGACTCGTAGATCGGAACATCAGTATCGCGATTGTCCGGGGTCCAGCTATCGAGTACTCGGCTAGATACAGCGGCTCCGGTAAAGGTACCATAGAAGTCAGTGAACCACTTGGAGTTATTGTATATCTCATTACCAAGGCTGGCGTACAGGAAAGTAGTCAGGTCAAACTGTCCATAGGTCAGTTTGATGTTCAATCCACCGGTGAAGTCCGGCACGGCACTGCCGAGAATAGTCCGATCAGCCTCGGTGATTTGTCCGTCAGGCTCACCAGTCAAATCTCCATTCTCATCACGACCGTTATTGTCTTCGAAACGGAAGCGACCGGGGGCTGCTCCATCTTGAGAAGGGGCGCTGGCAACTTCAGCATCATCCTGGAAAAGACCGACGACTTGGTAACCGAAGAAAGAAGACAGTGAGTTACCCACCTGGTTACGTACAATAGCACCATCAATTCGGGTACCGAAACCATCGAAGAAGTCTACATCATCCGTAAACTTGGTAATCTCATTATGCAGTAAAGCACCGTTTAGCGTAACTTCAAATCCGAAGTTACTGCTGAACTTGTCACGGTAAATGATCGCCGCATCAAGTCCTTGATTCAGCATACTACCGATGTTAGTTGACGGAGCGGCTGCGTTACCATTAACGTCAGGCAGAGGAAGCTGTACGAGAAGGTCGTCGGTTTCCTTACGCCACAGGTCCATAATTACGTCGACTTTTCCACCCAGGATGGTGGCGTCAAAACCAATGTTGGAGGTAACGGAAGTTTCCCAGCGAGCGTTCTCGGAACCGATCCGATTCTGGAAGAAACCGATAATGGCTTCGCTGTTGCTACCGGTGATGGGATAGCTGGATGCACCCAGCGACTGGGCGAACAAAGAGAAACGGTTGTTGGCGTTCACATTGTTACTGTTACCCATTTCACCCCAGCCACCACGAATTTTCAGATCCGTGAAGAAGTTCTGGTTCTGCATGAAAGGTTCCGCAGTAACCCGCCAGGCAGCGGAGAATGCCGGGAATGTACCGAAGCGCTGGTTGGCACCGAAGCGGCTGGAACCATCACGACGAACAACGGCAGTCAGGTAGTATTTCTCGTTGAAGTTGTAATTCACCTGACCGAATACCGAAGCGAACTTCACAGGTACGCCGTAAGAACTGAACGGTGGGTTCGGTTGAACGGTGGAAAGGTTGATAAAATTAATGTCGCGGCTGAAGGGGTTGATACCACTCGCACCACTGACCCGGCCGTTACCGGACTCGATAGACTCATAGCCTACTAACACATCAAAATTATTACTGCCGAACGACTTTCCGTATTTGACCGTATTGGTCCAAATCCAGTCGTTGAAGTAACCCTGGTTTTCACCGTAGCCGAAACTGGCGTTGTTCTCAGAGTTCTCGTAGGTTTGGCGGTTGTAAAACTGGCTGTTGAAGCCAATAAAGCCTCCACCGAAGCTGGAACGTACTACTAAGTCTTCGATTGGCTCGATCTCAATGTAAGCGTTACCGAAAATCCGATTGCTGAATCCGCGGTTGTCTACTACACCATCACGTTCGGCAACCGGGTTGAGCGGGTTGTTAAAACCAGCGGCCCGTGTACCAGCGTAACCTCCGAACTCATCATAGACGGGAATTATCGGGTTCATCCGGAAGGCACCGAGGATACTGTTTTCATCATCAGCTGATCCTGCACCACCTCCGTCGCCGATAAGGCCGTTGGCCTGACGGTGGGTGATTTGCAAATTTTCACCAATTCTGATGTGTGGCGTCAGGTCGAATTCCGTATTGATGCGGAATGAGTACCGCTTCAAATCGTTATTCTTCAAGATACCTTCCTGCACCTGGGCACCCAGGCCTACGTAGTAGCGGGAAGCTTCGGTAGATCCACTAAAGCCAAGGGTATGACGTTGAAGAATACCGGTGCGAGTAACGGCGTCGTACCAATCCGTGCCTTCTTTATTAGCACGCATTACCTGGTAAAGCGATCCGTTACGGGCATCAACGTTGTATAGCTCACGTTGCTCGTCCAGGTTGACCTCACCAACGACACCAAATTCACTACCGACCATAATGAAGTCAGGAAGAACGGGTGTGGCGCCATCTCCATACTGTGGGTGTCCCCAGCCATCATCACCGGGAGACAGACCATCGTTACGCAGGGCTTCCCACGTTTTGTCGGCATCTTGTTGTGGTGTCAGGAACTCGGGACCCTGACCAGGATCGGTGAAGCCAACTAAACCATTGTAGCTCACTTTCATTGGCTGGGCGGTTTTCTTGCCGCGACGCGTCTGAATTACAACTACACCACTGGCGGCACGAGAGCCGTAAATAGAAGCAGAAGCTGCGTCTTTCAGAATGGAAGTGGCCTCGATGTCATCGGGGTTGAGAAACTCAATGTTGTCTACCGGTACACCATCTACGACGTAGAGTGGAGCGTTACCACCAAATGAACCGAATCCACGAATACGGATAATGGAACTTGTACCTGGCTGACCATTAGTGATAACGGTTACACCCGGTGCACGACCCTGTAACTGTTGCTCCACGTTACCACTTGGAATGGCAGTAAGTTCCTCGGTAGATACCGTGGAAACCGCTCCGGTGGTTTGACGTTTGTTCGTGACGGAATAGCCGGTCACGACAATTTCATCCAGCGCCACCCCTTCGGAAAGCGTGATGTCGATCGTAGTACGGCCGCCAATAGCAACGGTTTGGGTTTCGTATCCCGTAAAGGAGAAAACAAGGTTTTCGACACCCGCTGGAACGGAAATACTGTAGTTGCCGTCAAGGTCAGCTACGGTACCCGAACTGGTTCCTTCGGCCAGAATAGTCGCCCCGGGTAGGGGAAAACCGTCTGAATCCACCAAGGTACCAGTCACGGTAGTTTGGGCGCCAACCGCTGCCGTGGTGAGCACGAGCAGCAATAAGCATAAAAATTGTTTCATAATAAGTGTGAGTTTAGAAGTTAAGCATGATTACCAAAGCTCTAAGACAGAAATGGTACAATTCACAATAAGCAAATTATATTTCAATCAAAGTGCCTCAAATGTCCGAAAATTTTTGAAAATCGCATTTTCACGCCCAATGATTGTAAAATCTTTCATTAAAGTGCAAAATTCGTCGATTTAACCTAGCGAATTTTCGCTGGCTTGAATCGACAACTATATCCGTAACTTACCCCGATTATTATCCTATTTTTAGATTTCAAGCCACCGACTTTATGACTAGATTTCCAGTCTATTGGCTGATTTGCCTGTGTGTATTTTCCGCCTGCCAAGATTCATCCACCCCACCTTTGTTCGACTTGGTGGACGCCGAAACATCGGGCTTACTATTTGCCAACCAGATCGCCGAAGATGACACCTTCAACATCCTGGACTTCGAGTTCGTCTACAATGGTGGTGGCGTTGCCGTTGCGGATTTTAACGGTGATGAATTGCCCGATCTCTACTTCACCGGAAATACTGAATCCAACGCCTTTTACTTAAATCGCGGCAATCTCCAATTCGAGGATATCACGGACCAAACCAAAACAGCCGCCGCCAATCGTTGGTGTAGCGGGGTAACCGTAGCCGATATCAACGCCGACGGCCGGCCGGACCTCTACGTTTCAGCCACGGTTTACGCCACCGGAAATCGCAGAAAAAACTTACTCTACATCAACGAAGGAAACGGTGAAAACGGCGTTCCCCGCTTCAGCGAACAAGCCGGAGATTACGGAATTGCCGACACCAGCCACACAACCCAGGCCGCGTTCCTCGACTATGACCGCGACGGTGACCTGGACCTCTATCTGGTGATCAATGAGATGGACAACCGCATGATCCCCAATCGTTATCTCCCTAAAAAAAAGGACGGTAGCGGACGCCGTAATGATCGGTTGTACCGTAATGAAGGAGATCAGGGCGATGGCCATCCGGTTTTCGTCGATGCCACTTCTGAAGCAGGCATCAACATGGATGGCTACGGGCTGGGCCTCAGTATCTGCGATCTCAACAACGATGGTTGGCCAGACATCTACGTTACTAACGATTACGTTACTAATGACCTCCTTTGGATCAACAACCAAGATGGCACCTTCACCGACCGGGCTGATGACTACTTCAAACACACGGCCTATTCCGCTATGGGTAACGAAGTGGCCGATCTCAACAATGACGGACTGGACGACGTAGTGGCCCTGGATATGTTTCCCGAAACCAATGCCCGCCGTAAGTCCATGATGCCGGCCAATAACTACTTCGCTTACATCAACAACGACCGCTACGGCTACCAGTATCAGTATACCCGCAATGTATTACAGTTGGCGCGTGGCCCACGACCGGAAGGTGATTCCCTTCCGATCTTTGCCGAAACGGGCGGCCAGGCCGGGATAGCGGCCACGGACTGGAGCTGGTCCGTTCTGGCTGCCGATTATGATTTCGACGGCGACCGCGACCTTCTTATTTCTAACGGTTTCCCCAAGGACGTGACCGACATGGATTTTATGGATTACAACATCCGGGTGGGCAATATTGCCAGCCGCGAAATGCTCATCCCCCAAATTCCAGAGATCAAACTGGCCAACTACGCCTACGCCAATGACGGTGGGGCAGTACCTACCTTTAAAAAAGTGACCCAGGAATGGGGCATGGACGTTCCCTCCTATAGCAACGGAGCGATCTATGCTGACCTGGATGGCGACGGCGACCTGGATTACGTAGTCAACAACATCAACGACAGATGTTTCCTTTACCGTAACAACCTGATGGAGCAGCGGATAACGGATGAGCCGACCTTTGTCGGCGTTCGCCTACAACAATCAGATGGAAACACCGCTGCAACGGGCGCAAGGGTAGACCTGTTGGATGAACAAGGACAGATACTTGCCACTCATTACCAAAACCCAACGCGGGGCTACTTATCCAGTGTAAGCCAGGACCTCTACTTCGGGATCGGGGAACGATCAGCCAGTTCACTTATGGTTAGCTGGCCGGGCGGGCAAATATCCGTTCACGAGATCGACAATTACAACAAAGTCATTACAATTGCCGGACCACAAGGTAGCGCAGCCGCCGGCGCGGCTGAATCTATGGACGACCGTCCGGTATTGGACTCCGCACCAAATTTGGTTGCAAATTTCGGCCCGCATAAAGACAGCCTTTTTATTGACTTCAACGTGCAACCACTATTGCCGCACAAGCTTTCCGAGTACGGTCCCGGCCTGGCGGTCGCCGATGTGAACGGTGACGGCCTCGATGACCTTTACCGTAGCGGCTCCCACTTTTACGCCGGCGAATTACTTTTGCAACAAGCGAGTGGCGGCTTTTCTCCAGTACCTTTTGAAGGACACGGCAAGGGGCAGGAAGAACTGGGCAGTCTTTTCTTCGATGCCGACGGAGACGGCGACCAGGACCTTTACCTCGCCTCCGGCGGCAGTGAACTGAGCATTTCCAGCAACGACTACCTAGATCGCCTGCTCATCAACGACGGAAGTGGCAACTTTGAGCTCGCCGACAATGCCCTGCCGAAGATTAAGAACTCTTCCTCTTGCGTCCGCGCCGCCGACGTAGATCAGGACGGAGACCTCGACCTTTTCGTGGGTGGTCGCCTGGCTCCGGCCCGTTATCCGGAAGCTGTGGACAGTTACTTGATGCTCAATAACGGAAAAGGGCAGTTCACCCTGGCCCAAACTGAACTGTTCGAAAAACTTGGCCTGGTCACTGATGCCCTCTTCACAGACTATGACAACGACGGCTGGATTGACCTGCTCGTCGGTGGCCAGGGAATGCCGCTACGCTTATTTCATAACGATGGCGGTACACTCTCCGAGAATACCCCACAGGTTTTCCAGGATCACGTCGGTTGGTGGAACGGCCTGACCGGCGCGGATTTCGACCACGATGGCGATATAGACTACCTGGCCACCAACTTCGGTGGCAACCACCTTTACCAGCAAAATGGGGAAGACTTTGTGGGCCTCTACGGCGCTGATTTCGATAGAAATGGTGGATACGACCTACTGGTTGCCGACCGTGCACTTGACTCTATGGGCAGGTTAAAAGAATTTCCTCACTTCCAGCGCAAAGACACCGAAAAACAAGTCGTAATGGTCAAGTTGGTCTATCCCAAACACCGCGATTTTGGCCGTACTACCATGCCCCAGTTTTTGAAAGACTTTCCAAATGACGAGGTGACTGCCCTACGGGCCAACTACCTCCGTTCCTGCTGGGTGGAAAATCTGGGCGACGGAAATTTTGCCTTTCACACCCTGCCACTAGAAGCTCAACTCGCCCCCCTTTTCGGTGGCGTAACTACCGACCTCAATGGTGACGGTTATCTCGACATCATGGCGATCGGGAACGACTATGGCACAGAAACCGGCGGCGGACGCCTGGACGCGATGAACGGTATCTGCCTGATTTACCAACCCGCGGACAAAACTTTCCGTCCATTGTCTATTCAGGAGAGTGGACTTTACGTTCCAGGAAATGGCCGTACGCTCGTTACCCTTCGTAGCGGCGATCAACGAATAGCCGTAGCCGCTGAAAACCAGGGGCCAACGCGTGCTTATCGTTTACCCAATTCACCCGGCGGACGATGGTATTCGCCCCAAGCTGGCGTGAGCAGATTGATGCTCACCCACCAAAATGGCGAGCGAAGTGTTCGTGAGATTTACCTCGGCAGCAGCTTCTTGAGTCAGGTTAGCCGACAAGTTTGGCTGGGGGCAGACGTAAATGAAGTGGAGGAGGTAATGATGGCTTCAAAGTAGCAGTGTCACCTTCTGTCGTCAGTACACTCGACGACCTTAGGAGGAGCTGGGCCGAAGACTGTTTTCTTGACGCTTATCAGGTTTCTGTTGCTGCAAAATAGCTATGTGAGTATTGGTGGGCTGAGTTCCAGCTAACAAGACGAGCAGAAGAACCCCTGGGTCGAGGTACTCTTTGAAGCGGCCAACGTAACGCTCGGACCGGAGGTCCTCGACCCAGGGAAATGTCAAAACTTTGGATTTTTTGTCTAAAATTCTATTGCTCCCTTTGTTAATTGATCATAGGTGAACCCAACAACATTGCTACTTTGATAGCCATAAGCCAACCAAATACTTAAGCAGCTCCTCGGAGTTGAAGTCATAAATTGCCAACGCCCGCGGCAAGTATATTTCCATTCCGTATTTTCACCAGCCTACTTTTCAAAATCGCTTTGTATGCAGAACGCGCTCTACCTCTTTATACTAGTTACTCTATTCAACTTCACCTCCTGCGATTTGTCAACTATTGCCGAGCGGCGGGAAGAAGCCACGGCAACCGATCTTTTGCCCGGCACCCGCCCCAGCGACGACAACTTCCTCGCCAAGGGCTGGCCGGACGGGCAGATCAGCGCCGAGGCCCACGAACGCGGCTTGCAGGAAGCCAGACTGATGGCCCTGACCGAAGACAACAGTCCCGGCTTCGACCTAAACTGGACCACCCGTGGGCCCGCCAACATCGGCGCACGAATCAATACGGTAGCCATCCATCCCGATGATGACGACATTATGTTCGTGGGCTTTTCTCGCGGGGGTGTTTGGCGCACGACGAACGGGGGGCAGGACTGGATACCGGTTTTCGACGAGCAACTCTACCTGAGCATTGGCGACATTGAATTTGACCCCATTGACCCGAACATCATTTATGTAGGGACGGGCGACCCCAACATCAGCTCCAATTTCATGATCGGCGACGGCGTCTACCGCTCCACCGACGGCGGTGACAGTTGGGAAAACATCGGCTGGGGTGGTTTGAACATCGTGACCCAGATCAGGATTCACCCCACCAGCCCCGACACCATTTACGCCGCGGCAATGGGCGTACCCTTCGAGCGGGATACCGTACGGGGACTTTACCGGACCCACGACGGCGGCCAAAACTGGGAACAGGTGCTGTTCGTCAGCAACCAAGCCGGAATCATCGACTTGGTAATGGACGTCAACAACCCGAATCGCTTGTTCGCTTCCTCCTGGGACCGGATTCGCAATAACGAAGAATCAATCGTTCACGGCCCGAATGCTAAAATTCACTTCTCCGAAGATGGTGGGAACAGCTGGACGATACTCACTGACGGTTTGCCAACCGACAACCAGGGGCGCATTGGTCTAACGCAGTCGCTGAGCGACCCACAGACGATTTATGCCTCCTATACCGGTACCAACAGCCAACTGTTCGACATTTATAAAACGAGCGACGGTGGCAGCAGTTGGGCACCCGTACTGGACCCAACCTCATTTAATCCCATAAGTGAAAATGCGCTAGGCGGTTTTGGCTGGTATTTCGGTAAAATCCGGGTCAACCCGGCTGACCAGAACGACATCTACGTATTGGGCGTCGACTTGTGGCGCAGCCGCAACGGAGGAGTCGACTGGGAGCGTGCTAGCCCACCCTGGTTTGAATACAGCGTCCACGCCGACAAGCATGACCTGCAGTGGGATAGCCAGGGACGAATCCTGCTGACCACCGATGGTGGCATGTACCGCTCAAACCCCGAAGTGACGGAGTGGGAGGATATGGAAAACATTCCCTGTACTCAATTTTATCGCGTAGCAGTGAGTCCACATTTGTCGGGCACAGTTTTCGGTGGCGCCCAGGACAACGGTAGCACCGGCGGTAACAACCTGGAGGAAGAATGGCCCCGCATTTTCGGTGGCGACGGTTTTCAGATGCGCTTTCACCCCAACAATCCTCAGCATTTCTTCGCCGAAACCCAAAATGGTAACATAAACGTGACGCTGGACGGTGGTTTCGACTGGTTCCCGGCCGACGACGGTATTGAGGGCGGTGACCGACGCAACTGGGATATGCAGTATTTTTTGAGCCCGCACGACCCGGATCAACTGTACACTGGCACTTACCGGGCCTACCGGGCCAGCAACAGTGAATTCCCGTTTTGGCAACCCATTAGTGACGACCTGACCGACGGACTGATTTTAAACCCACGTTACCACACGATTACCTGTATCGATGAGTCGCCAGTCGAAGCCGGTTTACTATACGTAGGCACCACCGATGGGAATGTCTGGCGGGGCGACAATGCCGGCCAGAGCTGGACGTCCATCACCGACGGGCTGCCAGACCGTTACGTATCCAGCGTTAAGCCCTCACCGGATGATTCCGATATTGTGTACGTAACCTTTTCGGCTTTCAAAGATTACGATTTTACGCCATTGGTTTTCCGTAGCCTGGACCGGGGTGAAAGCTGGACATCTATTGCCGGTGACCTGCCCAATTTATCCATTAATGATATCTACGTCTACCCCGGGCGTGGCGACAGCATCCTGTTTATAGCCAATGAAGGCGGAGTCTACGGCTCTATCAACGCCGGTGAAAGTTGGGAGCGGCTAGGGCAAAACATGCCGCTGGTGCAGGTTCGGGACCTGGAGATCGACACCAGCACGAACGAACTCGTAGCCGGCAGTTTCGCCCGGTCTATTCTTACCTATTCCCTGGATTCACTGATTAATCCGACGGTAGAACCACCGGTAAGTGCCCGGAGCGATCACTATCTAGCCGCCGAGCTTTTACTTTCGCCCAATCCCAGTAACGGACCGTTGCAATTGAGTTGGCAGGGGCTGGAAGTAGGTACGGCCCATTTTCAGGTTCTTGACTTGCGGGGGCACATCATCTTAAACAGCAATCTGGCGATTACGGCGCAAAGCGGGCAGCAAGCGATAAATCTGAATGGACAAGTTTTAACTACTGGTCCTTACTTGGTAGAGATACGGCAGAATGGAAAAAGGAAGGTTCTGCGGTGGGTGAAGCAATAAAATGCTGATCATTAAAAAAAGGACTTACTTGAAGCGATCAATGTTGTTTAACTGCCACAGATATTACCTATTCCACCACTAAGGCCTCCATCCGCTCCTCCAATTTATCCGCTAGCCCCTTTAATACATCTTCGGCCATACTCAAACTCTTGACCCCTTCCTTGATGAGCATCAGGTGGCGGGTGCTTTGCTTCAGACGCAGGCCACGCAGCACACCTTCTTTGGCGATGATGGCACTGAACTCCTGAAAGACCTTGCTTTCATAATAAAGGCTCTGAGGGTCTTCGACGAAGAAGCACATCAGTTTGTTATTTTTCAACACCAGCCGCTCAAAACCAAGGCGGCGGCACACCCAACGGAGGCGTAGGCCATCGAACAGCTCATCAACCTGGGCGGGAATTTTTCCGAATCGATCTTTCAAGCCGGCGGCATAGGCTACCAGCCCTTCCTCATGCTCAATGTTGTCCAATTCCTGATAGAGACGAAGGCGTTCCTGGCTGCTTTCCACGTATTCGGTGGGAATCAGCATTTCGGTATCGGTATCGATGGTCACTTCACGGACGAAGTCGCTGGCCTCCGTGAGTTGGTCGGCGAATACATCGGCAAACTGACCTTGTTTCAATTCGTGGACGGCCTCTTCCAAAATCCGCTGATAAGTCTCGTAGCCAATATCGCTAATGAAGCCGCTTTGCTCACCACCCAGCAGATTTCCCGCTCCCCGGATATCGAGATCCTTCATCGCGATGTTGAACCCACTACCCAGTTCACTGAATTCTTCCAGGGTACGCAGTCGTTTACGCGCATCGCTGGTCAATACGCTCAGCGGCGGGGCGATGAGGTAGCAAAATGCTTTTTTGTTACTTCGCCCTACCCTGCCCCTTAGCTGGTGGAGGTCACTCATGCCAAACTGATGGGCATTGTTGATGATAATGGTATTGGCATTGGCGATGTCCAGACCGGTTTCGATGATATTGGTACAAACCAATACTTCAAACTTGCGGTCGATGAAGTCCAGCAACTTCTCCTCCAGTTCTTTGGGTTCCATCTGGCCGTGAGCGGCGGCGAATTGTACGTCAGGGCACAAGCGGCGCAGCATCGTCAGCACATCTACCAGGCTTTTCACCCGGTTGTGAACGAAAAAGACCTGCCCACCCCGATACACTTCGTATTCGACCGCTTCCTTGATCAACTCTTCGCTGAAAGCCCGCACTTCCGTGTGAATCGGCTGGCGATTGGGCGGTGGGGTACGGATCACACTCAGGTCCCGGGCACTCATTAGGCTGAATTGCAAAGTTCTGGGGATGGGGGTGGCGGTCAGCGTCAGCGTATCTACGTTCACTTTGAATTTACGCAGCTTTTCCTTGGCCGAAACCCCGAACTTTTGCTCTTCATCAATGATCAGCAAGCCCAGGTCCTTGAACTCCACCTGTTTTGACAGAATCGCGTGGGTGCCGATCAGAATGTCGATCTCACCGCTCTTCAGTCTGGCGTAAATTTCTTTCTTCTGCTTAGCACTGCGAAAGCGATTCACGTAATCCACCGTCACGCCGAATTCGCCCAATCGCTCCTTGAAGGTCCGGCTATGTTGAAGAGCCAGGATGGTCGTAGGCACCAGTACCGCTACCTGTTTGCCGTCTACGGCGGCCTTGAATGCGGCGCGCAGAGCCACCTCTGTTTTGCCAAACCCCACATCCCCACAAATCAGCCGGTCCATTGGGTTATCAGCTTGCATATCGCCCTTCACGTCGTTGGTAGCTTTAAGCTGATCGGGGGTGTCTTCGTAGATAAAACTGGCCTCCAATTCGTTCTGCAGGTGGCCGTCGGGCGGGAAGGCGTGGCCGGGGGTAGCCTTACGTTTGGCGTAGAGCTTGATCAGCTCACCCGCCATATCCTTCATTTTCTTCTTGGTGCGGTTCTTCAGGTTTTTCCAGGCATCGGAACCGATCTTGTCGATCCTCGGCAGCTTTCCGTCCTGGCCGCTGTACTTGCTCAGTTTATGCAAACTGTTGATACCCACGTAAAGCAGGTCGTTGTTCTTATAAACCAGCCGCACGCTTTCCTGAATTTTCCCGTTTACTTCCAGTTTTTCAAGCCCGGAGAAGCGTCCTACCCCGTGGTCGATGTGTACGACCAAGTCGCCGGCTTGCAGGTCGCGCAGCATTCTCAGGTTCAGCGCCTGATCCTTGGTGTAGCCCCGCTTAAGTTTGTAGCGGTGGAAGCGTTCAAAAATCTGGTGGTCGGTATAAATGGCCTTCCCCTGAGCAAAGTCCAGGAAGCCTGCATGAATGTCTTTCAGCACCGGTTCGAACTGCACGCTGGCGTCCAGATCATTGAAAATACTGTAGAAGCGCTCGACCTGCTTGGGGTTATCAGTTAGGATAAAATTCTTGATCCCTTCCCCCGTATTCTCATTAAGGTTACGGATGATGACCTCAAAGTTCTTATTGAAACTGGGCTGGGGCTGTGCCTGGCAGTCAATGACTTTCAGCTCGATTTTTTTGGCTAACGAAGTAGCAGTGTCTGCGGATACCGGGGGCTTGAGCAAACTATCCGGTTGCTTATAGTCGCTGAAAATGACCACGTTCTTGTGCACCACGTCCTCGACCACCTCCCCCGGCCGGATAAAAGCGCGGTCTTTAAATATCTGGGCCAGTTCGGCATCGTCCGTTATGGTCAGTTTATCCCCGAAGGTAATGGCGCGATCGTAGGCTTCGGCCAACTTGTCCAGCAACAGTTGAAAATCCTTGAGCCAAACGATGGTATTCTCCGGCAGCACGTTGAAGACACTGACTTTTTGGCTGTGGTCAAACTTCGTGTTAATATTTGGGACGATACTGACATTATCCACCGCCCTTACCGAAAGTTGGTTCAGGGGATCAAATGTGCGGATACTTTCTACCTCATCGTCGAATAGTTCTATCCGGTAGGGATAGTCGTTACCGTAACTGTAAATGTCGATAATGCCCCCGCGCACGCTGTACTGCCCCGGCTCGTAGATAAATTCCTGCCGCTTGAACCCGTATTCGGCCAGCACCTCGATAATAGTATCTACGTCCAGGGTTTCCCCTTTAACGATGATGATCCGGGCCTTATTCAGGACTTGGGGTGCCACCACTTTTTCGAACAGGGCATCCGGATAGGTCACCACGATCTCTCCCGGGCTTTTGGAGTTGGTGAGGTAGTTGATCGTCTCTGTTCGCTGAAGTACATTGGTAGGGTCCAGCACTTCAAAGTAAAGCGGACGTTTGAAAGAGTCCGGTAAAAGGCGGACCGTCTTGGGTGCCAGCAAACTACTGATGGTGTTCTGGAGATAAGCGGCTTCTTCCTTATCCGTAGCAATAATCAGATGGTGCCCCCGTACTTTTTTATACACTCCCGCCATCAGGAAGGCATCCAGGGCACCGGCGAGTTTACGCAGTTGCACGCGGGCGGGTGGCGCATCAGTGTGGCGAGTAGCTTCGATGATTTGGGCCACGCGACCGTCTTCGGCGTAATCCAAGAGCAGTTGCTCGTTCTGTTGGTTCAAGGAAAAGTCTTTATTGGGAGTCCTTGAAAATAACGAGCGGTGGGCGGTGATGGTTTAGATTTTTGCTGGGATATGGATATTCAATTACGAGGCGCTACCCCGAAGAACGAGGTAGCGCGTGTATGCCGGCGGGTTTAACGCCATAATCTGATCTCGCTTTGGTTAGCGGACGTTCAGCGTATAGTGGGGCGTAGGGTTGAGGGGGCAGCTGTAGTTATACTGGCCGGGAGCAAGAAAAACGACACCGGTGCGGCTGGTCTCGCCATTACCAACCAATTCCTTCAGGCCAGAGTTTTCCACCTGAGCTTCGCTGCCATCTTGCAGATAGAAGCCGAGTTCTTTGTCCACTTCCAGGTTGGAAACTTCGAAGATGTAGTAGCCGGCGGTAAGGTTGAGACCACTGGTTTCGTACTGTCCTTCGATCTGGTTGAGCTGCACGACACGTGGTTCACCTACATTCAGTGTATAGTGAGGCGTAGGATTTAGCGGACAGCTATAGTTGTAGCTTCCTTCGGTGAGGGTCACTACGCCGGTGCGGCTGGTTTGTCCCTTACCTACCAGGCTCTTCAGACCTGAGCGTTTCACTTGAGCCTCATCGGCATCCTGGAGGTAGAAACCCAGGTCTTTGTCAACGTCGATGTTGGTGACCTCAAAAATATATTTACCGGGCAGTAGATTCAGTGACTTGGTTTCGTACTGCCCTTCGGTCTGGGACAGTTGAATGACGGTTGGTCCACTTTTTTTCATCATGGCATTCTCATGATTACTTTGGGCACTCAGGGAAACAGCACTCAAAAGGAGGGCGAAAACGAAGAGAAGTGAAGATTGGAAAAATTTCATTGTAAATATCTTTAATGGTTGTGCGCCTCAGCGCAATTGATTTGATATTGCAAAGATGGGTGTACGAAAAGGGTTCCAGTTTTCCATTCTTCCCGGAGACTTATCGGATTTTCCCGGAGTGGGCCGAGTAGTTTTCATTTGGCCTAATTATGCTCTCTGCTTTTTCGTTTACGCTTATCTTTAGGTTTGCTGATCGTCGCCGGCCATAATGATTTTGCCGACCTACCCGCTTTGCTACATTGTTAGTCATAGCTGAAAACCAGCCGACCACCTGCTTCGCGCCTGGAAGCCGACGGCTGGTACCTCTATGCCACGAATTGCTTACATTTGTGACAACACAGCAATTATTGTAAAAAGTACACTATCTCCGCTATGAAGATTACTGACCACCAGAATACCAAAATCGTTGCCACCGTTGGCCCAGCCTGTAGCTCTTACGAGAAATTACTCGAACTGGTAAAGGTTGGTGTGGATGTCTTTCGCCTGAATTTTTCTCACGGCACCCACGAGGATCACGGAGCGGTGATCAATCATATTCTCCGGATCAAGGAAGAAACGAACGTTCACGTGAGTATCCTGGCTGATCTTCAGGGTCCTAAATTGCGCGTCGGTAAGATGGAAGGCGAAGGCCTTCAGGTAGAAGAAGGACAGGTTATTACTTTTACCAACGAAGAGTGTATCGGTAACGCCGAGCGTATCTACATGAGCTACGCCCAGTTTGCCCGCGATGTAACAGTGGGCGAAAAAGTCTTGGTTGACGACGGAACTCTTGTCTTTGAAGTCGTAAAAACCAACGGCCAGGACGAAGTAGAACTTAAAACACTATTTGGTGGTCTGCTGAAATCTAACAAAGGCGTCAATCTACCCAACACCCAGATCAGCCTGCCCAGTCTGACGGACAAAGACCTGATTGACCTGGAGTACATCCTGACCCAACCGGTGAACTGGATCGCCCTTTCCTTTGTGCGCCACCCCAAAGACCTTCGTGACCTGAAAGAGCGTATTGATGCGGCCGGCCACCCCGCCAAGATCATCGCCAAAGTTGAAAAACCGGAGGCGATCGAGCGGATCGACAAAATCATCAAGCACTCCAATGCCATCATGATCGCCCGGGGTGACCTGGGAATCGAGATGCCTATGAAGCAATTGCCGATTCTGCAAAAAATGATCATCAAGAAATGCATCCAGCGGGCTCGCCCGGTCATTGTAGCTACCCAGATGATGGATAGTATGATCACCAACCCGGGGCCCACCCGCGCCGAAACTACCGACGTGGCCAACGCCGTACTGGACGGTGCCGATGCCGTGATGCTGAGCGGAGAAACCAGCGTAGGTCGCCACCCTAAGCTGGTCATCGAAACAATGAACCAGATCATTGAGGAAGCTGAAAAAGTATACCACGACGAAGAACGCCGCCGCCCCAAGCCCAGCCCGAAGAGCCGCACGTTCGTCAGTGATATGATCTGTGCCAGTGCCGTTGACGTAGCTGAGGGAATCAATGCCAAGGCCATTATCGGGATGACCAGTTCCGGTTACACAGCCTTCAAGTTATCCAGCTTCCGCCCGGCGGCGAAGACCTATATTTTTTCCGATCGCCAGCACATGCTAGCTACCCTGAACCTCTGTTGGGGAGTACGCTGCTACTACTACGATGGCTATTCAAGTACTGATGACACCATTGAGGACGTGGTCGGCATCCTACGCCAAAACAAGCGGGTAGCCGTGGGCGACATGGTGGTCAATACCGCGTCCATGCCAATCCAGCGCCGCTACCGGACGAATATGCTCAAGGTTACTTCGGTGGAGTAAGGGGCAGTTCCTTACCTTCGCGCAACCTTTTGGGTGGCCGTTAATTTTATTACGGTCGATAGATTGATAATCCCCCCATAAGCACGCGCGAGCGGCTAACCAAACCTGACTGCATTTTGAACGATACTGACTTTTTCACCCTCCCCGTAAAAGAAATCGTAACGGAAACCCCCGATACGGTGACCGTTAAATTTACCGTACCCAGTGAACACGCGGATAATTTCGAGTACACTGCCGGTCAATACCTGACCCTGCGCTTCGTAATCGACGGCCAGGACGTTCGCCGGGCTTACAGCATGAGTTCCAGCCCGCTGGACAATGAATTGGCCGTAACGGTAAAACGAGTCAAAGGCGGCCTGGTAAGTAACCACATTGCCGACGAGCTGGAACCAGGCTCCCCCGTGAGTGTGATGCCGCCGCAGGGACGTTTCGTAGCCAAGACCGACGGTGGCAACCGCCACGATTACTATCTGTTTGGAGCGGGAAGCGGGATTACGCCTTTGATGTCGATCCTGCGTACTGTGCTCGAAGACGAGCCCAAATCCCACGTTTACCTGCTGTACGGAAGCCGCGATGAGAATAGCATCATCTTTAAGCGCCAACTGGTCGAACTGGAAGAGCGTTATACCGGGCAACTTACGGTACGACATACCCTCAGCCAGCCCGTGCGCCAGAAAAAAGGCGGCATCAGTGGTTTCTTTACCCGTGGCAAGGTGAATTGGACGGGTGATAAAGGCCGGATCGACGAAAGTAAACTTTACGATTTCCTGGATCAACACCCCAGTACCGCCGAGCGGGCCCTTTATTACGTTTGCGGCCCCGGCAGCATGATCGACGCTACTGAAGCCGTACTTCTTGGCCGGGGTGTAGCCAAGGACAATATCCATACGGAACGCTTCGTCTCGGCTCACGATGTAAAGCAAGCCCCCAAATCATCAGATGCCCTGGAAGGCGCCACTGTAAAGGCGAAAGTGGGTGGCAAAGAGGTCAGTGTTCAGCTCAAGCCGGGCCAGTCTATTCTAGACGGGCTCCTGGAAGCCAAGGTAGACCCTCCTTACAGTTGCCTGGCCGGTGCCTGCTCAACCTGCGCCGCTAAGGTGATCAAGGGTGGAGTAAAGATGGACGTTTGTTACGCCCTGGATGATGACGAGGTAGCCGAAGGTATGGTATTGACTTGCCAGAGTCATCCGACTACTCCCGAGGTAGAAGTGGATTTCGAACTGTAAAGGGCTGCTGAGCGTTAAATAATTACCAAAAAACCAGCTTTCTCATTGACTTTTGCTACTAACTTACGTCATAGTAGCACTTTGATTTTGGTATATCAATACACGTTCATGCACCGCTACCTTCCATCGCTGGGTCTGTTGTTTTTTTTGGCTACGGTTATTACCGGCCATATCAAAGCGCAGGTAGGCGTGCGGGTAATCAGTAAATCCACCCAATACCGGGAAATCCAACCGCAGATTACGGCCGACGGTCAGACGCTTTACTTTACTCGTGGCCGTCACCCCCGCAACCAAGGTGCGGCCAATTCCGGTGACATTTGGTTACGAAAGCTACAAGCGGATGGTAGCTGGGGGCGAGCCTTGAATGCCGGTGGCCCGATCAACTCTTTCTCCCACGATGAAGTTATCGGTATAAGTACCGATGGTCAGCGACTTGCCGTACTCCGTCGTGGAGTGGGTGATGCCCGGGTCGACCTATTAAAAAAAGGCGTCAGAAGCTGGCGAATCACCTCCAGCAAGGAGTTGTCTTCTGCCTTCGAAGAAAATTTTTCCGCTACTTACGACCTGGAAACAGATCGTCTTATTTACTGTCGTTCAGTAGACGGTCAACGCGACCTTTTCATCCGCACAGCCCTTAACCATGACGACTGGAGCGAAGAACGCTCACTAGCCTATATCAACTCAACGGGCGACGACTACGAGCCCTACTTGTCTCCCGACGGGAACACACTTTATTTCCGTAAGAATGGCGAGTGGCACAGGGCTGATTATGACCGGGAGCGTAACGATTACCTGGCTCCCGCCTCTGTGAACGAAGCTCTGCCCCGACGATTTTTGGAAATTGCCATGTCCGTCAACCAACCCGATTTGCTTTTTGCCTCGACGGATGAGGCCGGAAACGATGAAAGATTAGTGGTCGCCAGTTTTCCGGAGACGGCTCGTCCGGCACCAACTCGCTTACTTTCCGGACAAGTAGCCGTGCGGGAAAGGGGAATCGTAGAAAATGGTGATTTGCGCCTCTCCGTGGCAATCGACGATCGTCGCCGTACGATCTACCCCGATCACGAAGGGAATTACACCATTGTAGTGCCCGCTGCGGGTTTTGAACGTTTTGCGGCTAAGGCCCCCGGCTACTTTACTACCGTGGTGAATAACCATCCAGCTGATAATGAGCAGGAACTGGCTGCAGCACAGTCAACCAAGACAGCTTACAGCCCGGATTACTACGCTCGCGAAAGGTCCATCCACGAATTACACCAGAAAATTTCCGTTACAACCGCAGAATTGGCCGAATTGAATGAACAGCGAAAAGCCCTGAAGTACCGAGTTCGTGAAACCCAGTTGCGGGCCGGCCAGGAAGTACTTTCGGGTTACATTGACCCTGAATTATCTAAACTGAGAAGCCAGCTGGTCACGGCCAATGACCAACTTCGCCCGGATACCATTCCGGCACCAAAATCGACTCCGCCCAAGGACCAGAAGCCAAGTATTCGTAACGAAAGTAATGCTGCTGCCCTGGACGAACTAGAAGCACTACGCAGTCGTTTCCGGGCCAGTCAGGAAGCAACAATGGGTGCAGACGGCCGCGATTATGACTGGAAAAAGGCTGACCCGATCTCTATCCGCCGTAAAGCCGAGCAACAAATCAACGAAGAACTGATTCCGACAATCTCCCAGGAGATCGTTAGGCAAACCTACGCCGACGAACAGATTGACAGCTTGGCTATGGAAGGCAATATTCGCTCAAGTCTGTTCACCCCTCCGAACCAGCCGGCGGTTTACGAACGCAAGAGCTGGGAAAATGAACTTATCGACAACATCGACCCTGCCGTTAAAACGGCTTTGCGGGAAAAACTAGAAGTTCCTCTACGGCAGAGTATGGCTGAAGACCAGCAGCTACAAAAGAACCTGATCGACCGGGGCGCTGAGCTTCGCCGCTACCAGGATAGCTTGGCCCGAAAGCTGGATGCCCAGCTCGCTGAAGAAAGCCGGATGGCACCCACCACTTACGGTAATACTCAGCGACCGACGACCATGACCGCCAAAGGTGTACTTCCTCCATCAGTTACTCCTTCCTCTTCCGCTTACCAACCACCGGTAAGTACGCCTCAGCAGGCTACACCCAACCGAGCCGCGCCACCGATGCCGACAACCGGTGTCTATCGTCAGCCTGCGAGCGAATCACTAAATAGTCCATCTTCATCAACAGGGAAGGCTGACGAACTGGAACTCATTCCCTTCGCTAAAGGGAATGTCATTACGTTAGGCCAACTCAGATTTGCGCCCAATAGTGCCGTTTTTAAACCCGGCACCGAACGAGAACTGGATCGCCTGGCCGAAAATCTCCGCGCTAATCCTGATCTGATGATGGAGATCGGCGTTCACGGTAATTCAAGAATGAGCTATTCATTCGCCCGTGAATTGACTCAACAGCGGGCTGACCGTATCCTCGCCTACCTTACGGTGGAACTGGGTTTAGCAGCCAGCCGAATTAAGGCAGTCGGTTACGGTCGAGAACACCCTATTGCCGATGGGAGTACCGTAGAGGGCAGATTGAAAAATCAGCGGATCGAAGTGAAACTGTATTAGCAGCTCGTCCGCCGAAGCGTGACGCAGGAGTTGATTCGTCGGACGAGCGGTTTCTAGACCCTGCTACTTTGCCAGGAAATACAAATCACAAGCCCGTTATTAAATTTTATCTTTGCCGCCGTAAAGACTTCAACATGAAAGGAATTATTCTCGCCGGCGGCCTCGGCACCAGACTCTACCCGCTAACCATGGCGGTAAGCAAACAATTGATGCCGGTGTATGATAAACCGATGATCTACTACCCCCTTTCGACGCTGCTCAGTGCCGGAATTCGGGATATTCTGATCATCTCCACGCCTTACGATCTGCCGAAATTCGAACACCTGTTGGGTGATGGCTCACAGATTGGTTGCAACTTCAACTACGTGGCTCAACACGAGCCAAATGGCTTGGCCCAGGCTTTCGTGCTCGGAGAAGAATTCATTGGCAACGACCCGGCTTCTTTAATTCTGGGCGACAATATTTTTTACGGCACGGGACTGAAAAGTACGCTGCAAGCTTGTACCCAACCAGACGGGGGCGTAGTCTTCGCTTACTACGTAGCCGACCCGGAACGTTACGGCGTAGTGGAATTCGACGAGCAAATGACGGCCGTTTCTATTGAAGAAAAACCGAAGCATCCTAAATCGAATTACGCCGTCCCCGGTCTCTATTTCTACGACAACAGCGTAGTAGAAGTAGCCAAAAATCTGGAGCCCAGTGCCCGTGGTGAGTACGAGATCACGGATGTCAACAAACACTATCTGGAAGCCGGAAAACTGCAAGTAGCCATGATGGATCGTGGCACCGCCTGGCTGGATACGGGTACCCATAAGAGCCTGATTCAGGCCGGGCAATTCATCGAAGTAATCGAAGATCGCCAGGGGCTTAAAATCGGCTGTATCGAGGAAATCGCTTATGAAATGGGCTTCATTGATGATACTCAGTTAGAAATACAAGCCCAGCGCTTCATGAAGAGTGGATATGGGGAGTATCTAATGTCATTGCTTCGTTGAGGGAGCAGGTATAGGGTACCAGGTACTGGGTACCGGGCACCCAATACCATCTACCCAGTACCGTACACCAATGTACCAGAAATTACTCTACGCCCTCATCGCCCTGCTGTTGCTGCCCGCCCTTTTTCTCAACCTGGGTGTAATGATCTTCATCGACGATGAAGGCATTCGCGCGCTGGTAGCCCAGGAGATGATCTGGAGTGGCGATTACCTGGTGCCTACGTTGCACGGCGACGTATATCTAAATAAACCTCCTTTATGGAACTGGATCCAGGCCGCCAGTATTTGGCTCTGGGGCGGTAGTAGTGAGTGGGCGACGCGCTTCCCCACCGTACTGGCACTATTGGGCTTCGCAGCGACTGCTTTTGTATTCAGCAAACCGGTACTGGGCAAAAAAATGGCCTTTATCCACGCTTTTACGATCATTACCTGTGGACGCATGCTCTTCTGGGACAGTATGCTGGGGCTCATCGACGTGACCTTCAGCTGGGTGGTTTATACTCAATTCATGCTACTATGGCACTTTTGGCGAAAAGATCAGCTTTGGTCGGCTTTTGGGTTCACCTATCTGCTCTGCGCAATCGGTTTCATGCTGAAAGGGTTACCAGCTATCGCCTTCACCGGAATTACCCTGATCGCCCTGGTAGTTTGGCAACGGCGTTTTTGGTCGTTGTTTTCACCAGCTCACATCCTAAGTGGTTTAGGTTGCCTGGCTTTATTAGCACTCTATTATGTGCCACTCGGTCAGGAACTGGACCTGAGTGTGATTGGAAAACGGTTGTTTGTGGAAAGCGGCAAGCGCACGGCGGTCAATCACCCCTGGCAGGAAACGCTGGGGCACTTACTGGCCTTTCCCTTCGAGATGATCTACCACTTTTTGCCGTGGACCTTACTGATCGTTTTCTTCGTTCGGCGCAACTTCATGGCTCAGCTTTCCAGCAAACCCACCGTGCAATTTTGGTTGTTGGTCTTCTTGGTCAACTTGCCGCTGTACTGGCTGTCGCCCAATGTATACCCCCGCTATCTGCTCATGTTATTTCCTTTGCTTTTCGGAGCGGGCCTGTATTTTTATCGTGAGTCAGCGGGCGGTCATGCGAGCATTTATCGCTGGTTCCACGCTATCATTTCTGGGCTGATGCTGTTGTTTACCATTGCCTTTTTTCTGGCCCCGTTGCATCCGGACACCGCAATTATTGCCTACCGTTGGCCACTAGCGATCGGTTGTGGGGTTTTAGGGCTACTGATTACTTGGCTGGGGTCAAAAGTGAAAAATTCTTTTGGCTGTCAAACTCGCCCGGCTAGACGCCAGGTCGGACGGGGTAGCAGAGTTGGTGTTTGGCGGCAGCCTCTGCTTGCTTTCGTTGCTTTCATGTTACTTTTCCGACTCGTGTTTAACCTATTCGTCCTACCTCCCCGCGCCGCCGGTGATGACCGTGGCCAGCGGCTGAAGGCAGATGCTATAAAAATCGGCAATCAGTTCAAAGAATCCGGTGAAGACTTAGCCGTCCTGGGCTATACGCTGATGGAGCCGGCCACCAGTTACTACCTTGAAATGGCCTACGGTGGTATCGTCCCCCGCATCTTCGACTCCCCCGATGAAGAAATGGCCTATATCTACAATCCCTGGCAGTATCGCAACGCTAAAGAAGCGGGCCAGTGGCTAAATGGTATCTACATGCGCCATCAGAAAATCGTTTATCCGGTTCGGCGGATCGCCCCGCCTATACCCAGTACGGAGTATACCAAAACTGAATTAAAAGACGGTATGGGAAGTGGGGTGAGTCGACGTTGATTAAGCCTTTTTCAAGCGCTCGGCAAACGCCAATAATTCCGCTTCGTTCCAATTGGCAGCCATGAGTTGGTAGCCTAACGGTAAACCCTGTTCCCCCGTTGCCGTCGGAATCGCCATCGCCGGCAATCCGGCCAGATTAGCTAATACCGTGTAAATATCGGCCAGATAATTGGCGACCGGATCATCTTTTTGGGCACCGATCTTCCAAGGCAAACTGGGGCTTACGGGCATTAAAATAAAGTCATTCTCTGATAGAATCGCCATCAATCGATCCCGGATCAGGCGGCGAACCTTCTGCGCCCGTTCGTAATAGGCATCATAATAGCCGCTACTAAGGACAAAGGCCCCCAGTAATATCCGACGTTGGACTTCCAGTCCGAAGCCTTCGCTTCGGCTTTTACGGTAAGTTTCTTCCAGGCTATTGGCTTCGGGGTGGCGATAACCATAACGCAGTCCGTCGAAGCGACTCAGGTTGCTACTGGCCTCTGCGGTGGTCAGCACGTAATAGGCAGGTACCACATAATCGAACAGATCGAAGGTTACGGGCACTAATTCGTGGCCCTTTTCTTTCAAATCTTCCAGGGTGTTTTCCAGATCAGTTTTGATTCCCGGGGCAATCCCGTCGCTGTGCATCAAGTCCGGGAAATAGGCTATCTTTTTTGGCCCTTCACTACTCGTCCGGTCATAGCGCGGCACCATCCGATTAGGGGCTGTACTGTCAAATTCATCAGCCCCGGCAATGACACTCAGAACGAGCGCCAGATCCGCGGGCTCACGACCTAACAGACCGATTACGTCAAAACTGCTGCCGTAAGCAATCAGTCCGTGGCGACTCACCCTGCCGTAAGTTGGCTTCAAGCCATATAAACCACAGAAGCTGGCCGGTTGTCTTACCGAGCCGCCAGTGCTGCTACCGACGGCAATCAAACAGGTACCCGCCTGAACGGAAACCGCTGCTCCACCGCTACTACCACCGGGTACCCGATCGGGATCGGCGGCATTTTTGGTCGGTCCGTAAACTGTGTTCTCGTTGCCAGAACCCATGGCGAATTCGTCGCAGTTCGTCCGGCCTATGATGATGGCATCCTCTTTTAAAAGCCGCTCTACCGCCGTAGCGGAATAGGGGGAAACAAAATTTTTCAGCATTTTACTGGCAGCCGAAACCCGGTGTTCCGCGTAACAGAGCACATCTTTAAGGGAGACGACGACTCCTGCCAGCTGGCCCATTTTTTTGCCGTCAGCTCGTGCAGTATCCTGGCGTTCGGCTTCCTGTAAAGCTTCTTCGGCCCAGACCTCGACGTAGATATTCAGATCCGTGGCGGCCTCAATGCGTTTCAGGTAATGATTGACCGTGGCTACGGTTGTTGTCTCACCCGTGGCAAGTGCGGCCTGTAAAGCTGAAATAGTCGGATATGGCTGATCATTTTTCATGCCATTATGATTGGAGTTGACTGATCAGGCCCGCCAAATCCAGTTTCACCTGCTCTCCGGCCCGCATGTTTTTAACGCTGTAAACGCCACTCTTCGCTTCTTCGCTACCAATAATGATCACGTGAGGAACGTCCCGTTGATTGGCGTACTTCAGCATCTTGTTTAGCTTGGCGGCGGTAGGGTATAGATCACTGTTAATGCCCGCCTCTCGCAACTGATTAACCAGTTTGAAGCCCGTAGCCATCGTCTCATCGTCCAGGCAAACGATCAGGGCCGTTAGCTGGGCGGGGTTGCTGTCCGGGAAGAGTTCTAGTTCTTCCAGTACATCATAGATGCGCTCGGCTCCGAAGCTGATGCCAACACCCGGCATGTCTTTCATCCCGAAGATGCCGGTCAGGTCGGCGTAGCGACCACCCGAGGCAATGCTGCCCATTTTTACGCCGGGGTGAGCGTCCAGATCCACCTCCACTTCAAAGATGGCACCGGTGTAATAGTTGAGGCCACGGGCCAGTTTCACATCGAAGGTGACTCGGTTCGTTACCGACATTGCTTCTATGAAGTCAAAAACTTCCCGCAACTCTGCCAAACCTTCACGACCAATTTCCGAATCGGCCACCAGGGGTTCAAACTCGTCGAGTGAATCAACGGCCAGAAATTTCTCGATGATGTCCTGGGCGGCAGCTGGAATATCGCGCTTGTCCAGTTCTCGGCGGACGCCTTCAATACCGATCTTGTCCAGCTTGTCGATGGCAATGGTGATGTCCATCATCTTGTCGGAGTGGCCGGCAACTTCGGCCAGGGCAGCCAATATTTTACGGTTATTCAGGCGGATAACCACCTTCAGTCCAAGCTCGTTGAATACAACATCAAAAAGCCGCACCAATTCAGCTTCGTAGACGAGACTGGGAGAGCCTACCACGTCGGCGTCGCACTGGTAAAATTCCTGGTAGCGCCCCTTCTGAGGTCGGTCGGCCCGCCAGACTGGCTGAATGGCGTAGCGTTTGAACGGAAAGCTCAAGTCATTCTGGTGCATCACCACGTAGCGGGCGAAAGGCACGGTAAGGTCATAACGCAGACCCCGTTTAGAAATGCTGGCAACGAGGCCGTTGCTGTCACGCTCGTCAAGGGCCTTTTGGTCGGCCTTCGCCAGGTAATCACCGTTATTGAGCACTTTGAAGAGCAGCTTGTCCCCTTCTTCCCCGTACTTGCCCGTAAGCGTAGCCAGGTTTTCCATGGCCGGCGTCTCGATCGGCTGGTAACCATAGAGTTGGAAGGCCCGGCGGACAGTACCGAAAATATACTCGCGGCGGTAGACCTGGGCGGGTAAAAAGTCGCGGGTACCCTTGGGAATGGAAGGCTTCATTTTGGGTGAATTTTTAGAGCGGTTGCAAGGTAATTTTCTTTTGGCAAACAACTCTGAGGAGCAGTTCAAAATATTAGTCGTGCATATGGGCTAACAAAGTAGCAATGATTGTAGTTCCCCGAGTGGTATTGCGACCTTGTCAGTACACTCGACTAAGCTTGACTTTAGCGGTTAAGAATATTTTCACGCAACTGCTCGCCCCAATAAATACTGTAAGTGTCGAACCTTGGCCTTCAAATAATCAACTTTACGTCCCGGAGGAGAAGTTGAAAAATT
>PDLQ01000026.1 GCA_002591745.1 Lewinellaceae bacterium SD302 | reverse complement strand
ACACGCGGCGTATTCACACAACGATTGGAAATGTCGCTCCGCTACAGCTGCGATTAATGAAACTAAATTCTAAACGCGCTGCCTGATCAGCCTACTGTCCGTTATTTTGAGGAGGTCCATAGCTCTCATTTGTACTATCACTACTATCAAACTCTCTCCAGGCTTAAATAAATATCAATTTCTCTCTAAAAACCAAGCATGAGGACTTTTACCTTTTTACTTTCTCTACTAATTAGCTGTGCCTTACAAGCTCAACACGTCCAACAAAAGATAGACGCGGCTTCAGACTTGTATGACCTGGAAATGTACAATTCCGCACTGATTCAACTGGAAGGCATTCCGGAGGACTCAATGACCATCGACTACTACCACCTTGCGGGGGGAATCCTTGTAAAGATCGATCGTTTTGATGATGCTCATGAAATATACACCCAGGGTATAGATCGTTTTCCAGAGAGCTCTTCTTTGCACACCCAAAGAGGAGGTGTCTCATTGGGCACTATTGGACAAGCAGAAGCTGCTATAGCGGATTATACGCGCGCAGTTGATCTTGCGGAGAGCGATACCGTGAAGTATCAGATGATGCTGAACCTCGCAGCCGCTGAAGCTAAAATCATGGATTTTGAAAGCGCTTACGATCATCTTTTTAAGGCTTACCTGTTCGACACTACTGACGTCGCCGTGCTGCTGAACCTCAGTGCCGTCGCCGACGAAGTGGGAAAGGGCGATCAAACTCTGAAATTCCTGGAAAAAGCCCTGGCACTCGATCCTTCTTTCTATCCCATTTACGGTAACATGGGATTCAAATACCAGGAAATGGGCGATCACGCCAAGGCCATCGAAATGTATGATAAAGTCCTGTCGATGAATCCCGATGACCCACTGGGATACAGTAATCGTAGCTTCAATCGGCTGAAACTGAATGACGTTGCGGGCGCTTTTGAAGACATTCAGCGATCACTGGAACTCTATCCACTCAATTCTTACGGATTCAAGATCAGGGGACTGGTCTTACTGAAAATGGATGAACAGCAGGCGGCGTGCAACGACTTTGAACGAGCGCTGGAACTCGGTTATTCCGAGCAGTATGGAGATGAAGTCGGCATCCTGAAGATCAAAAATTGTACGGACTAATTCCCCCGGATCAGGCCATTCGAAAACCGCAGCTTCCACTGTCCCATGTCCGCGGCGATGATCTCGAAGGTGGTAGGGCCGTCGGTAAAGCGAACGGGCACCTCAGCACCGGAGCCGGCTTTGTTTTTCAGGCAGACCTCAAAAAGGGTCGTACCGTCCGGGATATTCTTTCCTTCTAAAGTCGCTTCGGTCCACAGCGTGCTAAGGTATCCGCTGGAAGCGAAGCGATCGCCGAAATTAGCGGGTCCGTAGCCAGGGAGACCGAAGTTGCGAACGTTCTGAAATTCCAGTTGTGTGCTGTCCCACCGCATGGTGAACTGAAAGCCGATCAGATTACGAAAGTCCTGACTGACGACAGGCAGGCACGCAATTTCGCCCTTATCTATAGTCGCTTCCCCCATCCTCAGGATCAGGGCTTGGTCGGCAGTTGCCCGGGTACTGGCTTTAGTGTCTTCCTGGAGCCGGCCGTTCATGTTAACGGTGCCGGTTACCGGACCATTAGCACCCGTTTGATCGCCTTGGCAGGCAAAGCAAAAAATAAATAGCGAGAGAAAACCGATAATAATACGCATGGAGGCCGTTATTTTGGCGGCAAAGATATGTGAGAAAGACCGCAATTGCGAAACTTGAACATATTGGGGATTTCCGAGTATGGTCAAAATCGGGCTATTTTTGATCCCGATAAATGTCGAGGATGGAAGCTTGTCAGTACAACTGACTAATTCCGAACTGAAAGTTAGCCCCGAAAGAGCCGATTATGGGCGAGGAGCGGACTCCCTAAAGATTGCCTTCGGGCTAAGACAAAAAATTGACCTAATTTAAACCCTGTTTAAACCAATAATAATGAGACAACTCCTTTTTATCCTGACCGTTACAGCCCTTTTGGTGGGTTGCGTACCCAAAAACCAATATGATGCAGCCCAAGCCGAACTGAATTACTACCGCAATGAAGCGACCAGGACAGACAGCATCAACTCCCGCGCCGAGATCAACGAATACAACAGCGGAGGAGCGGCCGATCTTGAAGCCCAGCGCCTGATTCGGGAGAACGAATCTTTAAGGGCCACCAACATCAGCCTGAATGAGAGTTTTCAGGATCTAAGTGCCCGTTTCGACGAGCAGGTACGTAAAAACATCGAACTGACCCAAGCCACGGGCAGTCAGGTTACCGATTTACAGCAAAGTCTGGCCGACCGCAAAGCCGAAGTCAGTCAACAGGAACAACTGTTGCGGGAAAAAGAGATCGAACTCTACGAGCGTGAGCAGCAACTGGCTACCGTCGCACCGAATCAGTTCGACCCCGTGGCTGGTCAGCCCGCGGCTTATGGAAATACGGTGAATACGCCTCAGTCGTTGAACCTGAATCAGCAAACGGCCATGCGCCAAAATCAACTCCAGTCCGAATTGCGGCAAACGCTTGGCAATTACGCCTATACCGATGTCCGTTACGGGAACAAGGGCAGCAACGACGTGACCCTCACCCTCAGCCAGGCGATTCTCTTCAGCAATGGCTACCAGCTGAGTGCTGATGGTATTGCTCTGGTACAGCGCATCGCTACGGTACTGCAGCGCTATCCCAACGCGGAAGTCCGGGTCATTGGCCACAGTGACCCTACCGCCGACCCCGTGATCGACCTGGAAAACAGTACGGACCGGGCCATTGCCATCACTCAGCAATTGGTGGGCCGGGGAATACCGCCCCAAAACGTTCTCGCCGCCGGCCAGGGCGCCTATAGTCTGCTGACCAACGACAACTCCAGCACCGGCCGGGCAGAGAATCGCCGTACGGAGATCATGATCGTCTTACCGTAGTTTAGTCGATCGTCAATAACCTGATTTTAGATTATTCGCCTTGCTACTTTGAAGTCAAAATGGACATTAGACGTTAGATGCCAGATACTGGATGTCAGACTGCCAAGTGAGACATACTGAAGCGGCCATCTAACGGCTCAACCTTCTAGTGTCTGATTACTATCAGCGCAGCGGTCTTATGACTTCAAAGTAGCAATGCCCAAAACCAACCCGATGCGAACGCTAGCGATAATAGCTTCATTTGTTTCCCTTTTCTTGTTGACTGATTGTGCCACCTTGCAACCCGATGCCAGTTACGCGGACCGCTACCTGCTGCGGGCCGAATACTACCAAGGCGGCTGCTTTGGCCGCTGCCCGATCTATACCCTGAGTATTTACGACAACGGCCTCATGGTCTTCCAGGGCGAGCGTTTTACGGAGAAGGAAGGAACCTGGCAAAAACTAATGCCGCGCGCAAAATTTGCTGAGTTGATGGCCGATCTGGAAGATGCCGGTTTCGCAGAATTCCCCCAGGTTTTCCCTAGTAACGTAGCTGACCTGTCAACTAAACGTATGCTCTATCATCGCAAAACCACGGGAGAGAATTTTTCCACCAGTTGGAAAGAAAGCAGTACCCCGAAACTGGAAAATATAGCCAGTCAGATGCGGACCCTGGCGGAAAGCGCCGATTTCAAATTTGTCTCCGAAGATCTGCGGGCAAAGCGGGCTAATCCACTAGGGATCAACAAACAAGTAGCTAAAGAAGAGTTGATCATTCAACTGGTTCGCGATGTCGAACCACGAGCCTGGGTGGTTAAATTCAACCAACTGGGTTTGCAATACAAATCTCGGGTAACCCCGAACAATACTTACTACCTCTTCGAGGCCGACCCCAACCGTATGCCGATCAATGAGCAACTGGATATGATCCGGCAGGATGATGAAGTATTGGGGGCACAGACGAATAAGCGGGTGAGTCCGAGGAATTAGTGCGCTTCGCGTTAGTGCGGAGCAAGCTCCTTTAGTAAGCTGCGCGTTAGTACGCTCTAACGCGAGGAACGAGCGATCTAACGCGCAGCGTACTAAATCCCCGCTTCTTCCGCTTTTAATTGCGCTTCTTCCCAGACTTCCATGGCTTCTTCCAGCTCTTTTTCCTTCGCCCCGTGCGCCTTCATAATCTTTTCGGCGTCGGTGGATTGGTAAAAGGAGGGATCGCTCATTTTAGCGTGGTATTTGGCCAGTTCGGCTTCGATCTTTTCGATCTTCTTTTCGGCGCGGGAGAGGTCCTTTTGTAACTGACGACGCTCTTCGTTGCTGACCTCCCGCGCTGGTGTGGTGGCAGCTTTTTCGGTAGCTTTTTTCTTTTCCACCATTTCCAGCTTACGCATGTCTTCCACTTCGCGCTTGGCGAGGAATTCGTTGACGTCGCCGATGTGTTCGTAGAGTTCGTGGTCGCGGAATTCGATGGTTCGGCCGGTGAGGCCGCCGAGGAATTCACGGTCGTGACTAACTACGATGAGGGTGCCGTCGTACTCCATGATCGCCTGCTTGAGCATGTCTTTGCTGATCATGTCGAGGTGATTGGTCGGCTCATCGAGTACCAGCAAATTGAAGGGGCGTAGCAGCATAACGGCCAGGGCCAAACGGGCGCGCTCACCACCGGATAGTACGCTTACTTTCTTATCGACGTCTTCGCCGCTGAACAGGAAAGCGCCGAGCATGGCCCTTAACTTAGTGCGCATTTCCGGCGGAGATACGTCTTCCAGGGTTTCCAGCAGGGTAAGTTTTCCGTTTAGCTCATCGCTCTGATTCTGGGCGTAGTAACCGATACTGACGTTGTGCCCGAGTTCTACCTCACCACCCGTAGCCGGAATGTTGCCAATGATGATCTTGGCCAGCGTAGTTTTACCCTGTCCGTTCTGGCCGACGAAAGCGACGCGGTCTCCCCGGTCGATCTTTAAGTTGGCACCACGCAACACCTTCAGCTCACCGTAGCTTTTCTTGACGTTTGTGGCTTTTACCGTCACGGCCCCGGAACGGGGAGCGGGCGGAAAGCGCAGGTTCATCACGGCCGTGTTGGTGTCTTCCATTTCGATGCGCTCCACCTTGTCGAGTTGCTTTTGCATCGACTGAGCCATTTTGGTTTTGGAAGCCTTGGCCATGAATCGGTTAATGGTCCTTTCTTTATCGGCAATTACCTTCTGCTGGTTGGCGTAGCTGGCTTCCAGTTTCTCACGGCGCTCGGCCTGGAGGATAACGTATTGAGAGTAGTTGGCTTTGTAATCGTAGATTTTGCCGAACTCAATTTCCAGGGTCCGCTTGGTGACGTTGTCCAGGAACTGTTTATCGTGACTAATGGTGATCACGGCTCCGGCGTAGGTAGCAAGCCACTTTTCCAGCCAGATAATGGACTCGATATCGAGGTGGTTGGTCGGCTCATCGAGCATCAGGTAATCCGGGCGCTGGAGGAGCATCTTGGCCAGTTCGATCCGCATCTGCCAGCCGCCGGAGAATTCGGTGGTCTGACGATCGAAATCCTTGTTCTCAAAACCCAGTCCCTTAAGCACCCGCTCGGCTTCGGCTTCCATAGTGACGCCGCCATAGATGGCGAAACGATCGTTCAGGCTCGCAAATTCCTCCAGCATTTTAGCGTAATCGTCGCTCTCGTAATCGGTACGGACGTTGAGTTGCTGGTTGATCTCTTCGATGCGGGCTTCCATCTGTTGCATCTCGGCGAAGGCCGTCAGGGTCTCCTCCATAACCGTATTGCCGGTGGGTAGCTCCATCTCCTGGTGGAGAAAGCCGATGGTCGCGTGGGGCGGGCGGATGATATGACCCTCGTCCGGCGTAATGTAGTTGGCAATCAACTTGAGGAGGGTGGACTTTCCGGCACCGTTGCGGCCCACCAGACCTACTTTATCGCGCTCACCAATGGTGAAACCGACGTGGTTGAGCAGGATACGGTCACCATATTGCAGGTAGAGGTCCGAGGCGATGAGCATGGAAGCGGGGGATTTTGCGGCCGCAAAGGTAGGGAAAATGGGGGAATGGTTTTTTGTCTAATGGTTTTACAGTCTTACAGTCTTACGGTCTTACGGTCTTACAGTCTTACGGTCTTACGGTCTTACGGTCTTACAGTCTTACGGTCTTACGGTCTTACAGTCTTACGGTCTTACGGTCTTACAGTCTTACGGTCTTACAGTCTTACGGTCTTACGGTCTTACGGTCTTACGGTCTTACGGTCTTACGGTCTTACGGTCTTATGGTCTTACGGTCTTACAGTCTCCACGGTATGCATACCCGTGAGACCGTAAGACCGTAGGACTACAAAACTTCCCAACCTCACCCAATCCTCAATCCATTTTCCACGCTTCGTTCCGGTTGCAATAGCGTTACCACCCGGTTTTGGTCCACACTTCCCAGTACCAGGCACTCGCTCATGAACTTTCCGATCTGCTTGGGTGGAAAATTGACCACGGCAATGACTTGTCTTCCTGGCAAAGTAGCAGTGTCGTATAGATCCGTGATCTGAGCCGAGGTCTTGCGTTCTCCGATCTCCGGACCGAAGTCGATCCAGAGTTTGATGGCGGGCTGGCGGGCTTCGGGGAATGATTCGGCGCGCACGATCGTGCCAACGCGCATATCCACGGCGGCAAATTGAGGCCAGGTGAGGTCGTTCATGAGAATCTGGGGTTTAGGAATAATAACGAACAAAAAAAGGTGATCATGTGCTTAAAGTAATATGAAAAAACTACTTTCTATACTCGTTACTCTTTGCTTGCTGGTATGCGGCTGTTCTCCCAAGGTGTCCGAGGAGCGCAAGCAGGAACTGGCCGATCGCGGGTCTGATATCGTAGAAACGGCCGTTGGTAAATTAGAATTACCGCCACCATACGCAACTCCTTCGAAAGTGAAAAGGAGCAAAGTGATCGGTTGGGAGACCGGGCAAGCCCCCCAGGCCCTCCGTGGGTTCAGGGTTGAGCGCTACGCTACCGACCTTGAACACCCTCGCTGGACCTATCAAGCGAAAAACGGCGACATCTTCGTGGCCGAGAGTAATACCAAGAATAGCGCGAATCGTATTACACTCCTACGGGACACGGATCAGGATGGCCGGCCGGATGTAAGAAAAATATTCGTGGAAAATATGAACCAGCCCTTCGGAATGCTCATCCTCAATGGCTATTTCTACGTGGCCGACACGGATACCACCTACCGTTTTCCATACGAAGCAGGGCAGGAAAGTCTGGATAAGCGCAAAAGAGAGGTCATTCTGGCCACACCGCCCCGGGGCTACAATAACCACTGGACGCGCAACCTGCTGGCCGGGCAAAATGGAGAAAAGATCTACGTATCGGTGGGCAGCGGAAGTAACGTAGGTGAAAACGGAATGGAGGCCGAGCAGGACCGCGCCACCATTATCGAAGTTAATCCCGATGGATCTGGAAAACGCAATTACGCTACCGGATTGCGCAATCCGGTCGGAATGGACTGGAACCCCCTGACCGGTGAACTATGGACGGCCGTGAACGAACGTGATAAGTTGGGCGATAACCTGGTACCCGATTACGCCACCAGCGTGCAAGAGAATGGTTTTTACGGCTGGCCATACAGCTACTACGGGCAGATTCCGGACCCCCGCTGGGAAAAAGACCCTCACCCTGCCATGGTTGCCAAAGCTTTGATGCCAGATGTACCCCTGGGGCCGCACACTGCTTCCCTGGGTTTTACTTTTTACCGGGGCGACCACTTTCCGGCTAAGTATCGCAACGGAGCTTTCGTCGGTCAACACGGTTCCTGGAATCGTGCCAAATTCAGCGGCTATAAGGTGGTGTTTATCCCGTTTGACGATGCCGGGAAACCCCGGATGCCCGAAGATTTTCTAACCGGATTTATTGCCAATGCCGAGGCTGGGGAAGTACACGGCCGACCGGTCGGCGTCATGGAATGTCAGGACGGCAGCCTGCTGGTCTGCGACGACGACGCCGGAATCATCTGGCGGGTTGTGGCGGAATAACCGTCAACGCAGCAGAAAAATTAGCCCCAATGTTCCGCAAACCAGCATAATGGACACCAGGTTTACCACGTCATTCGTCATCCAGCTCAGTCCTCGGGTCTGCCCGGGAGTACCTGAATCCGGAGGCGTGTCATGCCAGCGTCCAGCGTAAAAATACTGCCGTTGCAGGCGACTGCCCAGGAAACTATCCACCAGCATACCACCAAACCCCGCGATGGAAATCATAATGAGATGGGGGATGATCAGTCTCCAGTCGGGCAGGAGCAGGTAGAGAAAACTGGCGATGCCGACGCTACCCAATAGTGCGGCCAGGGTACCGGGCAGAGAAATACCACCACTGAGCCCGGCCGGAACTTTTTGCCAGCGGAAAGGATCAAAAGCCGTTTTCGCGAAGCGCTTCCCAATTGTGGAAGCCCAGGTATCCGCGGTAGCTACGGCGAGGGAAACCAGGCCCATTCCCAAAAGAAAACGACCCAGAACGACACTCTCCCGCTGGGCTTCGTACAGTGACACTGCTACTTTGCCAGTCTGAGAAACCCCTATGAACTCTCGCGTCAGCTCTGGTAAAAAAAGGAAGATCGCTCCGTACACGCCGCCATTGGCCATTACCTGCATGATGTCGCGTGATCGACGGTCCTTGCTGTCCGATAGCACTTTGGTCGGGAATATTTTCTCCAGGAGTAGGCTGGAGCCAAAGAAGAAGATCAATGGCAACAATGGCAAATAGCTTCCTGATTTAAAGGTCACGATTATGGCTAACAAAGTAGCAGTGATGGCTGCTCCCAGGGTGAGCTTTTGACTACGGACGGTCAGCCAGATGAAGGGGATGGCCAGCATTAAAACAACAATAACGGGCGATAGCATAGTGAGGTCTTGAGGGTCAGATAATAGCCAAATAGCAAATAGCGGAATATGTAGGTTGTCGCTTCCGTAAGAACCCAATGCCTCGGCAACGGTAAGCAAAATGACGATTAGATAAAGGAATAGACCAAAATCATGAATAAATCCGTACTCAAAATGATAAGGTACAGAGTAGCTGAGAATGACCAGGCAACTTATCGAAAAAGCTGCATTGCCAGTCAACGATTTTGGCTCTCCGCTAAGTGAATACTTCAACTTGCCAAAGAGTTTGCCGAATATGGTCGCCAATGGGTCAGAAATCGCGAGGATAAGCATTGATAGGTAAATCCACCGCGGCTCTTGAGCATAGAACCAAAGTAAAATCAAATAGGCAAAAGGAAACCAAACGATTCCCCAGGCGGGTCGCCCCCGCTCATCCCGCATCAGTTTATTGGTAGCGATCAGGTAAAAGAGCAGTAACCAGACTGGCAAGATCAACCAGAAGAGACTGTTGAGATCATCAGTCATTCTTACCGCTAATGCACAACTGCCCACCGCCACGAAATGCAATATCTTCCGTCCGATCCAGTAAGGGAACTTTCCTGCTTTAGTGGCCCATTCTGTGAGTAGGGTAGTAAGTAAGACGAGCAATGCCAGCGGCCAAAGGTCGGCTATTAAATTCATGGATGTAAGGTAGATTTTACCACCAAGCATACCAAGCTCTAAGAGACACGCATAGTTTTCAGGTTTTTAGTCTCAGAAAAACATCTACCTGCTGCCTCTTTGTGTTCCTTTGTGCCCTTAGTGGTTCCCCCTCTAACCTCGAATTCCTATCTTTGCCGCTTCTTAAAATCTACCGATGAAATACGATCCCCGCAAACTCGATAAAAAATGGCAGCAGGTCTGGCGTACAAACAATACGTACAAGACCGGTACCGACCCTTCCAAGCCGAAGTGTTACGTACTCGATATGTTTCCTTATCCATCGGGATCGGGACTGCACGTGGGGCACCCGTTGGGCTATATCGCCTCGGATATTTACGCCCGTTTCAAACGACAGACCGGTCATAATGTATTACACCCGATGGGTTTTGACGCCTTCGGCCTGCCGGCGGAGCAGTACGCCATCCAGAGCGGCGTTCACCCGACCGTTTCAACCAAGGACAATACCGATCGCTACCGCGAGCAAATGCACCGCCTGGCACTGAGTTTCGATTGGGAACGGGAAGTCAATACCAGCGATCCTAAGTACTATAAGTGGACCCAGTACATCTTCGGTCTGTTGTTCGAGCATTACTATGATCTGGATGCTGATAAACCTAAGTCCGTCAATGATTTACGTGCTGCTTTTGCTGCTAAAGGTTCAAGTGCTGTAAACGCCGCCGCCGGCGAAGAAATTGAATTCAGTGCCGCCGACTGGAACGCCATGAGCGCCAGGGAACAGTCAGATACCCTGATGAATTACCGTCTGGCCTACCGTTCCACCAGCTACGTGAACTGGTGTGAGGAATTGGGTACGGTTTTGGCCAACGATCAGATCAAGGACGGCCGTAGCGAGCGGGGCAATTTCCCCGTGGTTCAGCGCCCGATGGAGCAATGGAGCCTGCGCATCACCGCTTACGCCGATCGCCTGCTGAACGACTTGCAAACCGTCGGTTTCAGCGAAGGACTGAAAGCCCAGCAATCCAACTGGATCGGTAAGTCCATCGGCGCCCAGGCTTTCTTCGACATTGAAGGCCACGACGAAAAGCTGGAAGTGTTCACTACCCGGCCCGATACCATTTTCGGGACCACTTTCATGGTACTGGCCCCCGAACACGATTTGGTGGAACAACTCACCACTGCCGATCAGAAGGAGGAGATCGATCAATACCTGGAATACGTCGGAACCCGCAGTGAACTGGATCGCCAGGCGGAGAATAAAGTCAGCGGAGCTTTTACCGGCTCCTATTGCATTAATCCGCTGAGTGGTGCCCGGGCTCCGATCTACATCGCCGAATACGTACTGAAAGATTACGGTACTGGTGCCATCATGGCCGTGCCGAGCGACGACGACCGCGACAAGCGTTTCGCCGAACACTTCGGATTGGACATTATCGATGTCGTTGACAAATCCGATTACCCCGGTGCTACTTTGAAGGACAAAGTGGGCAAGCTCATCAATTCCGACTTCCTGAACGGTATGGAAGTACCCGAAGCCATCAAAGCCGCTACCAAAAAACTGGAAGAACTGGGGCGTGGTAAGCAGCAGGTAAACTTCCGGATTCGTGATCTCGTTTTCAGCCGCCAGCGTTACTGGGGCGAGCCTTTCCCAATCATTTACGATGAAGACGGCGTACCACACCTGATCGACCTCAATGACCTGCCCGTAAGCCTGCCGCCGATGGAAGACTTCCGCCCCATTTCCGGTGAAAGTCCCCTGGCCCGCGCCAAGGATTGGTTGCATCCCGCTCCCGGAATGACCCGCGAGACCGATACCATGCCTGCCACCGCCGGTTCCGCTTGGTATTACTTGCGCTACATGGACCCGCAGAACGGAGAGACTTTCGCCTCCGAGGAAGCGATGGATTACTGGCAGGACGTGGACCTGTACGTCGGTGGCGCTGAGCACGCCGTAGCTCACTTGCTCTACAGTCGTTTGTGGCATAAGTTTCTGTACGACCTGGGTAAAGTGCCCACCAGCGAGCCTTATAAAAAACTGGTTAACCAGGGGATGATCGGTGGGCCGATCTGCTACATTCACCTGGCGGGCATGGTTACCGAAGACGGACAGCGCCACCAACTTTGGGTGAGCAGTGACCTGGCCGAAGGTGACGAGATCAGTATCGACGGTATTGGCTCCGGTCGGATCATCCTGGACGAAGCTACCGGACGCCGTCTAAACCCGCTGCGCTATACCACTGAGGTGACCGTAGATAAGAATCAGACCTTCCGCATCTACCGCAGTCAGGTGGAAGATGCCCAGCAAGCCGATCACCCGGACGCCAGCTACTTCCGTACGATCCTGCAGCAGGGCGAGACCTTTGCCTGGCGTCAGGATGAAGAGGGAAGTGACTACATCGAGTTGAGTTTTGAGCAGGGCAAGATGTCCAAGCGCAAGTACAATGCCGTTAATCCCGACGACATCTGCGATCGCTACGGGGCGGACTGCTTCCGCATGTACGAAATGTTCCTTGGCCCGGTAGAGCAGGGCAAACCCTGGAGTACCAGTGGTATCGATGGGGTATTCCGCTTTCTGCGCCGTTTCTGGTCCATGTTCCACACCGAAGACCACGATTGGAATGTCAGCAACGACGAGGTGACCAAAGAGGAAATGAAAGTTCTCCATACCCTGATCAAGAAGGTAACAGCCGATATTGACGAGCTGGCCCACAACACTTGTGTCAGTGCCTTCATGGTGGCTACCAACGATCTCATCAAGCTGAAATGCAATAAACGCTCCGTGCTGGAACCAATGGTTCAATTGCTGGCACCTTTCGCACCGGCAATGACCGACGAACTGTGGCAGTTACTAGGTCACGACACAAGTGTCCACCTCAGCGGATGGCCAGCCAGCGACGATAAGTGGTTGGTGGAAGACAGCAAAACGTACCCGGTGGCCTTCAACGGCAAAACCCGGTTTACCCTCGATCTGCCCGCCGACGCGGACAAAAAAGCAGTGGAAGAAATGGTCATGGCCAACGAGCAAACCGCGCCTTATCTGGACGGCAAAACTGTCCGTAAGGTGATCGTTGTACCGGGGCGGATGGTGAATATCGTGGTGGGGTAAAGTGGCTTAGTTATGCATCCTGGTAAAGGTTTTGACCTGCCAGGATGCACGTAAGTTCTAAAGCTGCTGGCAGTAGCTAACAAAAACAGTGAGTGACGACTGAAGGAACCGTTATTTCTATCCACGTCGATAAAGCCCACGGTAGCCGCCTAAGGCGGACGATGATATCACCAAAACCCGCCCGAACCAGCTCTAAGTCTGCCGGATAAGAGCCTATATTGATTGCTCATAGCAATCAGTGGGCTGTCTATTTGTGCTAATAAACCCGCCCGGCTAGACGCCAAGTCGGACGGGGTAGCAAAGGCCGGCAATTCCATGAGTGCTGCCTGATTTCCTGGCGTTGAACTAAGCGAAAGTCAGCCTTGTTCAATAAGTTCCTTTTGCAAATATTGCTATGATAACGTACAGGCTTATGTGGAGCCCGTGGTGAGAAAGATTATACTAGGGAAATAGCTATTGTTTAATTTAAAATTTTGCGGCATGTCTATATTTAATAAAATAAAGTGGGCCCTTGGGGTGTCAATGGTTTTTCTGATCGTACTCGGAACCAACTTGGTGGATCGGCAAAACTTCTTCATCGTGGGAGATGCAATTGAAACGATCTATGCGGATCGTCTGGTGGCCCAGGATATTATCCATGACCTTTCTACTAGTATTCAGTGGAAAGAATTTTTATACACTCACGGAACGGGCAATACCGATCTGACGAAAGACACTCCCAACTTTAACGTTCAGGAGTGGGAGAATCGCTTCGCAGAAACAAAACTGACGCAGTCTGAAGAACGAGTTTTTGGTCACTTGAAAGAAGAGTTGAGTCGGTTGAATAAGTTGGAAAAGTCGGCAATGTCCAGTGAAAATCTTGCCCACATTAAAGAATCGATCAACGATATTCAAGTCTTTATCTCTGAACTGTCGGAAATACAACTATCACAGGGCCGTAGGGAACTTCAGCGCGGGAGAAAAGCGATTGGCTCAGCTCACCTCTTTACTCAAATTGAAATTGTTGCCCTGATCATTATGGCCTTGGCGGTGCAAGCCATTATTTTATACGACCCAAAGGTCAAAGTAGACGATTAAAAAGTAGGGGAGTAATTCAATCTGAATCAATATCTGAATGCCCAAGTTAATTTTCGTGCGCCAATACATTTCTTTGGTAATTCTTTTGTTCTCCGGGGCGCTGAGTCTGGTAGGGCAATCGTTTACCCTAGCCTCCTGGAATATATCTAATCTGGGCAAGACCAAAACAGGCCAAGAGATTTGGGCCATGGCTACCATTATCAGTTTATACGATATTGTGGGCATTCAGGAAGTGGTGGGGAAAGACCCGGCCGGTGCCAAAGCGGTCGCCCGGATCGTAGACCAACTCAATCGAATGGGGTCCAGTTGGGATTACCGAGTCAGTGATCCTACCCGCAGCACCTCCGGTCACATCAGTGAACGCTACGCCTATATCTGGCGAAAAAGTAAGGTAACTCATTTACGCAGTGGGCTGGATGGGAAGCTGGCCGCTACGGTCAACCGCGAACCATTCTGGCTGGAAATACGGGTCAAAGGCTTCGACCGGCCGATCTGGCTGACCAATTTTCACTCCCGCCCCCACGATCAGGAGCCGGAACTGGAGATTGCTCAGCTCGTCAGTTACCCCTCCCGGGCCGGTGATCAGCCACTCATTTTATTGGGCGACTGGAATCTGGACGAAGATCACGCCGTCTGGCAGCCTTTTTATGTCCTGGGCTACGCGCCCGCCGTACGCAATACGCCCACTACGCTGAAAAGAAAATGCAAGGATGGTGACTACCGCAATCACTCTATTGATAACCTATACTATCCGGCAAACAAATTGGAAATGACCGGCAGTGGCTTCACGGATTTTGTCAACGGAGATTGTGAGAATTTGCCACTGTTGAGGCATCTGAGCGATCACCTGCCAGTATGGGGGGAGTTCTCACCCTTAGTGCAACAGCCCTGAATCAGTCAACCTTTAGTTCTTTTAGCCGCTTGATGGCATTGCCATTTTCGGGATAGATATCTAACGATTTTTTGAAATTTAGAATAGCCTTCTCTTTTCGATTATCTAATAAATAAATTTCGCCCAAAGTGTCGTAAAGATTCGCCGATTCGGGGTAGGCCAGCGTGGCAAACTCCGCTACCCGGATACCCGCCTCGTAGGTTTCCGGATCAAAGGCAAGTTTAAGGGCCAATGTGTTGAGTTCCCACTCTTTGGGTGAATACAAAGAGGTTGGCATATCCCTGAAATGACTGTACTCCGAGTTCAAACCGGCAAGGTCCTGGTAATTGTAAGCTCGCATGAGTTCCACCCATTCGCGAAAATTCATAGTCGGTGTATTGTCAATAGCGGCCTGTTTATACTCCAGCAAAGTAAAGTCTTCCGGATTGGCCAAATGGCCAGACTCGATTTGCTCATAAAGAGCCGAAGGCTGAGTGAGTACGGCGTTTAGAGATTTTAGGGACAATCGGCAAAGTGTTTGGTAACCGGTCCTGATCGTCCGCCACGCCGGGTCTTGCCGGGGATCACGTGGCTGAAACAGTACGCCCAAGCTGGTAAAATAGCTGTGGCTGAGGCTGTCCATTCGTATTTTGTAAGCGTGTACTTTGCCGATCTCATCAAAGAATTCGAACTCGGTATTGATGCTTGGCGGAAGATCCTCCGCGTCCAGTAACTCCGTCGGGATGTCTTTCTGAGAAATATGGACCATTGCTACTTTGAAGTCAACCGCATCGAAATAAGGGGATTGCTTCAATTTTTCGTATTGGTACTTGATTGCTCCGTCCAGACTAATGACGGCGTTGACGTAATCATTTCTGGTAGCAGCGTAAACTCCGGCCAGGCCACCGAAACTGTAGCCCAGCGCCGTAACGCTACGCAGTTGTCCCGCCGCGTAACGGCTACGAACTTCTTTGGCCAGAAATTCAAAGTCACGGGTTTGGGTTTCAATATCGCGGAATGTACCAGCGTCCAGAAATTGCTGGCCGGTTCCCCTGCTGGGGCTAGAGATGACGACGTAGCCATGGCTCGCCAGGTACTCACTAAGCGCAAAGTTTTCCACCGAAGAGCGCTCGTAGCCGGGGGAGTAAACGATCAGCGGGTGACTGTCGTCGATGTAAGGTAGACTGCGGACCGCTTTTGTTTTTAGCTTTCGCCGGGTCTGGTAAACTGAATCCGTCCCGTAGCCGAACCAGCCTAGCATGAGATCATCGGGTAAATTTTCCCACTCTGCTTCTTCGGCGACGATGCGCAGGTAATCATCGACCGTTAATCGCTGATCAGCTGTCTGCTCTTTGGCCGGGTACCATACGCTGATGGGGATGGGGCGGTAGATCTTGCTGTCGGTGAAATCATGGATGCGTTGGTATTGACGGGTGCTGTCAATGGCTACGTAGTGGGTGAAACCGACGGGGTAGACGCCGTAATCTAGATCGGAGAATAGGTGTTGTGCTTGAGTAGGAAGCGCCAATACCATTAAGAGGATGATAAACTGTAGTTTCATACCAGCGGGATCGTTTGTAGTCAGGATGCTAGCTTGACAGTTCAACCCCCACTAACTGAGGTATTCAACCTCTGAATTCATTTGTTGAAGCATTCTTGATAGTCTCTAAGAGATAATGCGACTGTAACGACCGAATCCGAAATTGCACAGTAAAAATCACCAAGCGGTAAGCGCCGGTAATTTTTACTGTGTAATCATTCAGCTACCACTTTGCATCCAACCGCAACGCCACACTCCGCGGTGCTCCTAAAATGCCCGGCCGTGGCGCATACACCTCATTCAGGGCATTATCCACCAAGAAGGAAAGTTTGAAGACATCGCTAAATCGATAAGCCATCCGTAGATTAGTAACCAGGTTACCCGTCTCGGTTTCCCGGAAATCCGCCAGGCCCGGAACCACGAAAGTCTGGAAGACCAGATCGATGTTATCGATACGACTGTTATACACTCCGGCCAGACCGAGGCTGAAGCGGCCCCATTGGGTCTCGATATCCAGTTTGGTGCTGTGCTGGTTGCGGTACTTCAGAATATTTTCCTCACTGGTGCCAAGTGCGTAATTCCGCTGAGCCTGGGTACCGAGTTCCCCGCTCTCAATTGCCGTCGTGTCCCACTGAGCGAAGCGTGGCAGGATGTAGGTGTAGCCACCGATCAGCGAGGTTTTGCCGCCGAATAACTCACCCTGGCCGCCAATGCTTATCTCCAGACCGTTGATCTCGGTGTCGCCGACGTTGAGACTTTGGAATCCATCAACGAAAAGATTGAGGAAACTGAACTCCAGCATATCCTGGTAACGACTTTGGAAAATACTGAAGTCGGCGAATCCGGAAAGCCCTGCTACTTTGAAGCCCTGCTTTATTCCCAACTCTGCCGTCCAACCAGTTTCACTCTCCAGTTGAGGGTTCGGGGAAACCAGCACGCCGCCGAAATCGGTACGGATGAATTTCTCGGCGATGGTCGGGTAACGATAACCCTGTCCCCAACTGGCGCGCAGGAAGGTATAGGGGGCCAACCGATAATTCATGCCCACCCGGAATACCGGTTTGCTCTCCCGGGTAATGCCGTCGGGAATGGTGTCTCCACTAACGATCTCCGGGCTGTTCAGTTGATTGTATTCGTAGCGGGCCCCGAAGGAGACGTTGAGTTTATCCCAGAATTTTTTCTCCACCTGAAGATAGCCGGCGTAATTGCGACTGGTGTAGGTAGTGTCGCCGTAAAGCTCCGCTTGTACCGAGGTGCCCTGGGTAACCAGGCCGCCGGTGAGGACCAATCCGCTATCTTCCAGGCGCTTCTGGTATTGGTATTCTCCGTAGAAGAGATCGGAGGAATTGCTGCGGTTGGCATTATTGCGGTTGTTGACACTGTAATAGCGGCCGAGCAATCGATGGCGGTCACCATTCTCCGCGAAGTAGGTTACGGAAGGGTCCAGGTTGTAACGAATCGGTCGGCCGATGCTTTCGGTATTCGGGGCGCCAACGTAGAGCAGACTGTCCAACCCGCCCCAAAAGAAATAGCCACGGTTACTGCCTTTATTGTAGTTGCTATTGAGTTGCACGCTCAGTCGGTCGCTGAAACGGTAACGGAAACTGGTGGTGAAACGGCCGTATTTATCGAAATTCTTGCGCTCGTAACTGCCCTGGTTATAGTAATAGCCGCTCAGGACCATATCCAGCTTGCCCATCTTGCGGGCGTGACGGATGGAGGTACCCGTCTCGTAGGGTGTGGCGCTGGTGCTGTCCACCTGCCACCAAGCGGATTTTTCGTTGCCCGGTGTCAGGTAAAGTTTACCAAAGGTGGAAAAAGAAGTTTCCGGTTCAGCGCGGGCGAAACCGGTTCGTACATTCACAATACCGTTCATGGCCGAAGAACCGTAGAGGGCCGAAGCGGCACCCTTTACCACTTCGATCTGTTCGATATTCTCGATCGGCACATCATCCCAGTTGGGAAAACCGGCGTCGGACTGCAGAATGGGAATGTCGTCGATCAACAGCAGCACCCGGCTGCCGGCTCCGTAGCTGTAACCCGCTCCGCCGCGGATGCTGGGCTGGCCGTCGGTAATGTTAACGCCGGGCACTTTTTCCAGGACACCGTCCAGACTGGCCTGGTTGGAGTTTTCCAGCAAGGCCGGTTTAAGGACTTCCAGCGAGACCGTAACCTCACCCAGGGGCTTTTCGTAGCGGCCGCTGGTGACGGTGGTCACTTCCAGGATGGTGGCGGCGCTGCCGATGGTCCAATCCAGTTCCCTGCGCTGACCGGCGGTAAGCGTTAGCTGCTGATTAATGGATTCATAGCCCAGGTAAGAAAGCGTAACGTTGTACTTTCCGGCGGGCAGCGACAGTTCATAGCGTCCGTCAAGATCGGTGGTGGTACCACGCTGGGTGGTTGCCTCGAATATGGTTGCGCCAATGAGTAACTCTCCCGTTTCCCCATCCATAACCGTACCGAATAGGGTAGCGTCCTGGGCGAAACAGAGCGTGGAAAACAGGAGGCCCACCAGGCCTAATAGTGGCTTGCGCATAGTTCGTAGTTATCTGTTTGGTGGGTGCCGTCTTCTCGAAATCCGGTTAGAAACCGTAGGGAGGCTGTAGAAAAGTAGATGCCGTAAAACGGCTGGTTGCGGGGCGAAGATAAACGATTTCCCGGAAATCTGGGTCCAGCTAAAATCGCCAAAGTGGAAGTTCGGGTAACCGGGGCTGGCTGAAACATGGTCAAGGTGTCGTTTTATCTCGGTCGTTCTTCCTGCAAATGCAAAAAAAATGACGGGTAATTGTTGAATATTGTGGCTAGCAAAGTAGCAGGGTAGACTTGTCCGCTTCGGCTAACGGGCTAACGGTCAACTTTCATTAGCTTTGCTACTTTGAAGTCAAAATACCCCACCCTTGAGTAGCCTACTCGCCATCAGCCCGATCGACGGCCGTTACGCCGGTAAAACCAGTGATTTACAACCTTATTTCTCCGAATATGCCCTGATCCGTTACCGGGTTCTGGTGGAGATCAAGTACCTGCAGGCGCTGCACGAACTGGGGCTGCCACAACTGACCGGAACCAACGCCTCCCAACTACGATCACTGGATGAGATTCACGAGAATTTCTCGGAAGCTGATGCGGCCAGGATCAAAGAGATCGAGCGGACGACCAACCACGACGTAAAAGCCGTAGAGTACTTCCTGAAGGACGAAATGAAGGCACGTGGGCTGGAAGATATTCTTGAATTCGTGCATTTTGGACTCACCAGCCAGGACATCAATAACACAGCGATTCCTTTGAGTCTGCGCGACGGTCTATCGAGCGTGCTCTATCCGGAACTACAAAGTCTGCTAAAAGAACTGGAGCAATTGGCCGAGGAATGGGCCGCCATCCCGATGCTGGCAAAAACGCATGGTCAGCCGGCTTCCCCGACTTTGCTGGGTAAGGAGTTCAGGGTCTGGACCGCCCGCTTGCGGGAACAGATTCGCCAAATCGATCAGACGCCAGTGCCGGCCAAATTCGGTGGAGCAACTGGTAATATGAATGCTCACTACGTTACCTTCCCCGATTACGACTGGCACGCTTTTGCCAACCAGTTCGTAAACGAGGATTTGGGGCTGAGCCGTTCTTATCCGACTACCCAGATCGAGCACTACGATAACCTGGCCGCAATTTTTCACGGGCTGGAGCGGGTGAATACCATTCTGATCGACCTGTGTCGCGACGTGTGGACCTACATCAGCATGGAATATTTCGGTCAGCGTACCATTGCCGGGGAAGTAGGCAGCAGTGCCATGCCCCACAAGGTCAATCCGATTGATTTTGAAAATGCCGAGGGTAACTTAGGCCTTGCCAATGCACTGTACGCACACTTGGCGGCTAAGCTCCCCGTTAGTCGGCTGCAACGCGATTTGACCGACAGTACCGTCCTGCGTAACATTGGCAGTCCGGTCGCCCATACGTTGATTGCTCTCAAGGCGATTAAGAAAGGGTTGAGTAAACTGCTGTTGCGCGAGGACAAACTGGCTGCAGACCTGGAAGCCAACTGGATGGTGGTAGCCGAGGGAATTCAGAATATCCTGCGCCGCGAAGGTTATCCGGAACCATACGAGGCCCTCAAGGCACTGACCCGCGGACAAGGCCAAATCAATGAGCAGACCTTCCGTGATTTCATTGCCGAACTGAAGGTAAGTGACGAAGTGAAAATGGAACTGGCGGCGGTGCGACCTGAAACTTACGTAGGCAGGGGGTAGTACGCCGGAAGGTGAGAAGATATTTCAGGGATTGCAATTTTTCTCTTTTCTCGAACTTCCGTAACCCCCAACCGTTAAGGCGGAATTACAAACCAACTCAATCCCCCTTAGCATGCGAGTACGTATACTGTTTTTTGCCCTATTTGTGGGCCTTTTTGCGCCCCTGGGCGCCGTGGTTAATCCGGTTGCCGTGGCACCGGCCGAAGAAGTTAGCCAGGAAGAAATTCTGAACCAGGTCAAGGAGTACAAGGCCGGCCTTAAAGACATGAGCCGTAAGGAGCGCCGGGCACTGAAACGTGAACAGCGCAAAGCGGCCAAAGCAGCGATAAAAGACGCTAAAGCGCACGGTGATGTCGATCTGGCGTTGTTGGTAGTGCTGGCGATTTTGTTGCCACCGCTGGCGGTATATCTGCACGAAGGTGCCATCAACACCCGCTTTTGGATCAGTCTTTTGCTGACGCTCCTTTTTTTCCTGCCTGGTATTATCTATGCCTTGATCATCGTATTGGAATAACAACTATTCGGCTGCGATGAATTTCGCGGCCCGGTCGGCGGCTCCGCTGCTACCCAATACTTGTTTTAATTCCTGAAGGCCGTTAAGCTGCTGCTCTCGCTGCGGACCTTCTACGATCTGGGCCAGGTGCTCACTCAGGTTTTTGACCGTAAGCTCGTTCTGGATCAGTTCCGGAACGAGCTTTTTATTTAGTGCCAGGTTGACCAATGAAATGGAGTCGACTTTGATCAGGCGACTGGCGATCTGGTACTCCAACCAACTGCCCTTGTAACAAACCACTTGCGGGAGATCGAATAATCCGGCCTCCAAAGTAGCCGTGCCACTGGTCACCAAAGCTGCGTGAGCGCTGGCGTATAACGGATAGGTGGCATTAACGACAAAACCCAGCTTCGGTGGAATAATGGACATTTTATCAATGACAGACTGATAGAATTCTTGTTCCTGACCAGGAGCCTGAGCAATGACGTATAGGTAATCCGGAAGCTCAGCTGCCGCGGCCAGCATGATGGGCAGCATAGCCTTGATCTCCTGGGAACGGGAGCCGGGAAGAAGGGCGATTATCTTCGGAGGTTTGGGGGAGTTTTTATGGATAATCGGATATGTCCAATTATCCGTGGATTGATCTTTACCTGGTTTTTCGTTTACTCCTTCAGGGTTTTCATTTTTTGTATTTATATGTATACATGTATTTATGTATTCATGTATTTTGAACGATTTTCCCTCTCCAGACTCCTCTAAAAAGTCCCCCACAACGTCCAAAAGCGGATGTCCCACAAACTCCACCGCAAAATCGTGCTTGGCATAAAAGTCCTTGACGAATGGCAGCACTACGTACATTCGGTCGATGCAAGCTTTTATAGTTTTTACCCTGCCTTCCCGAGAGGCCCACACCTGTGGGCCGATGTAGTAGTGGGTATTAAAACCCGCTGGCTTGGCCCATTTAGCAATTCTTAAATTGAAGCCGGAATTGTCAATGAAAATTAATCGATCTGGCTGCCAGGCTGCGATGTCTCGCTTAGCCCGTTTGATGAATCCCAGCACACTTGGTAATTTGGCAATCACCTGAGCGAAGCCCATCATGGCCCGCTCTTTGTAGTGAACCACTGGCTGACCACCGATCTCCGCCATTTGATCTCCGCCCCAAAAACGAAACTCGGCTTTTGTATCCTGGCGCTGAATGGCCCTCATCAGATAGGCGCCGTGCAGGTCGCCCGAAGCTTCCCCGGCCAACAGGTAATACTTCATGAGGTGACTTTAGAATTTAAACTTGATTTGGGCACCCACCTCCGTGCGACGGGGTAGGGTAGTAGCGGCAATTCCACTACCGATCACCTCGCGATCTGCGTAGAACAATTGAGCGATCCGCCCTTCAATCGTTACGTTACGGATGCCCTTGTAACGTACATTCAGGTACATCCGCGTACCCCGGCCATAGTAAGCAGGGATACGAAAATTATACAGCAGTCCATTTTCGTAATTGTAAAAACGGACCTGGTAACCGTCTGTGTTAAAAAAGGCGATACGACTGGTGAAACTTACCGGAATGCTGATGGGGCGGTAAATGAAGTCCTGGTAAACCATAAAACCGGTTTGCCGATCATTGATCGGGTTGTCAGCAAAACCCCAGTCGATGCGGTTGCGCCACTCAAAGGACTTATTCACCTTATAAGCAAAGTGCAAACGCCCCTGAAAGCGATCGCGCTGAACTACGCCATCCAGTGGGTTGAAGAGTAGATCTACACCTACGCCTTTGCTTTCCTTACGAAGTTCTACGTAAGTTTCCAGCTTGCGTTTTTGCCAATAAGTGACCCGGAAGCGCCATTCGTTTCCGCTGCTCGGCCCGTCGGTATTGAACCGCAGCCAGGGGAAACGGAACAGGTCGTAATAGCCGGAAAATTTCCAGTTTTTAGCGGGGTTAACCTCCACCCCGAAGTAGAGCCCTTCTTCATTGCGGCCTCCGGCGGTTTCCCCGAAAGGACGAGCGTTTAACGCTTGGTAGTCGCGGTCATATTTGCGGTAGACGACGGCAAGATTGACGTAGCGATCTAAACCGGCTAGCAAACCGTGCAGTTGGGCCATTCCACCGTTATCGCTGCCGGCTACTTCGCCGAAGAAAGTCAGGTTGCGCCAGCGGTAAGTATAGTCAACACTGGCGTTACTTAGAGTAGTGCCACGAAAGAAGAAACGATTATAAGGCTGGTCGCTTAGTCGTAATGGACTGTCCAAATTCTCGTTCAGTACATTAATGCCGATCTTTCCCTTGTTGCGCGGAAAATTATAACGTAGTGATCCACCGAAGGAAGTCTGCTGAACTGCGTTGCGGTCCTCAATCTCCGCTTCGGTGCGGTGTAGCCCGTCCAGGTCCAGAGAACTGATGGAAGCTTCGGTGGTGATGTCGATAAATTCCTCCAGCGTGATCGTGTCCGGAGAAAGCAGGTTTCCATCACGCCCCCTGCGACTACCAAAAGCCGTGAACTCGACGTTCTTGCCTAAACCGAGGGTTACTGCCGCTCCACGCTTGAATAGGCTTTCGTTCACACTGCCGTAGGGCTTAATGACCCGCCCACTGCGGCGAACCGAAGTAACCAAAGCCGATTTACCCGCTCCAAAGCCGGTATAGAGGATAAGCCCCTGACCGAAATTGACGGTAAAGTCACCTAATGCCACTGCTTTAATCGTCTTGTTGACGTTACGCATGTAAAAGTGGGCGCTGTAATAATCAAAACCCCTTTTGGCATTGGGGCCTTTGAAAAATGGCTCTCCGGGGTCTTTCTCCGCCGTAAATCCAAAGCTTAACTTGTTGCTGTACTGTTGGCGGAATCGAACGTAAAATTGATTAGGGTCACCTAAATAACGGCCATCCGAATAGCCTCGGGTTTCTTCCAGGAAGCGGTTCCAGCGGAGGAATAATGTCCGGTCGCTTTCCTTGAGCATTTGCCCAATGGGTGTCCGCAGATCGTCTATGCCCCCTCCAACCCGTAAGTAGGGCGTGGCCGCGCGGATAGTTTCCAAATCCAGACTGGGGATCACCTGTAGCTCGTATTGGTTGACAAAACCGTTCATGCGATCACGGTAGTCGAGGATCTGACCAATCTGAATGTCGTTAAAAAAGGGAAGTTCGGCCAGTTCTTCGGCCGTGGCACGATTCAAGTCCAGTGGCTTGCGACGATAGACATCCAGTCCGGCGAAAGCAAAGTTGAGATCGAAATCCTCGTTATCCGTGGCTTCGTTGGCCAATTGATCCTCAATGATCTGCTCTACTTCGGCCGGTGGATCAATGGGTTCAATGGTGTCTCTTCTGACCTTATTGTTTTGTCCTACTACCAGTTCAGGAAGTAGGCACAAGAAGGCAAGCATTATGAAGAAATGACGCATCCCACAAAGTAAACAGTTTACCTTTAATCGGTCGGTCGCTTTGGTCGAATAATTTTGAATGTGCTATTTTTAGCACGTAACTTCGTTTAAATCCGATCACATTGTCGATTGAATCAAAGGAAGATCCGCTCGAAAAACACCCAGCTTGTCACAATTGCGGTAGCCCACACTGGCCGGGGGAAAAGTATTGCGCAGACTGCGGCCAACGCATCACCACGGGGCCACCTTCCTTCGGACAACTGTTCAGTGAATTTTTTGAGACCGTCTTTAACTTAGATAACCGGGTGTTTCGAACCCTGGCGGCATTACCGGTGCCGGGGAAGTTGACCAAAGCCTATTCCGCTGGCCGGCGCAAACCTTTTCTGAGTCCACTCCGCTTCTTTTTTATCGTTACCGTCGTCTGTCTGGCGGCCTTTTCGGCGCTTCTTAAGCAATCGGTCGGGGATGATATGGACGAAAGTAGGGCAGAGCGTCATCGCAAGGGCTACTACGATATCTTTCAGGACGAACTCGCCCAAAGAGCGGACTCCCTGGCCGCAATCAGCCCCGATTCTAACTGTGCCAACCTGGTCAGCGAAGTAAGTAATTTGGGGCAAGCTCAGATATCTCACTTCAGCATCGGAATAGTTTACCTGGAGTGGCAAGGCGGACTCGCGTTTCAGGAAAGGAACTTTAGTATCCCTGTTTCGGAATTCGTTTCCCTCCGGCCATCCGAAATTGCCGATAAGTATCAGATAAAGGGCTGGTTCAATCGCTATCAGGTTTATCAAATGCTGCGGATCAACGACTCTGGTTCCGACGCCATTCCAATTTTACTGGGGCAAACGGTTTGGGGCATCTTGCTGCTGATACCACTTTGTGCGTTGGCGTTGAAACTCGTATTTATCCGACGCAAATATTTATACGTCGAGCATTTCATCTTTGCCCTGCACGTACACACTTTTATATTTCTCTGGCTGACTTGCGCCACTCTCCTGTACCTGTTTGCCGGCCAAAACCTGCTCTATTGGCTGACCATAGGTGTCGCCCCCCTCTATTTCCTTTTCTCATTGCGCCGCTATTATGGCCAAAGCTGGTGGAAAGTGTTCTTGAAAGCAATATTGCTTTATTTTAGCTACGTAGTTATCGTAGGCATTTGTTTCGGGGCTTCGTTAGTGATTTCAATCGTGCTGTTTTAATAAACCCAGGCATCTCAGCAGCCCTCTGAGTGCTGAAGTGAGCCAGGGTTAAGTCTCGGTTTATCCGGCTACCGGGCGATTGTATTGCCTCGCAGTTCTAATTATTCAAACTCTCCTCAAGTGTTAAATACGACATAAGTAGTAGATTGGACTTGCAATTACTACACTTGTCGTATATATTTGTCACATGGCAAAATCAAATACCCCTTCCGAAGCGGAATTAATCCTGCTCCAGGTACTCTGGGAACATCCGGATGTTACCGTCCACGAAGTCCATGAGCGTAGTAGTGCCGGCCGTGAGCTGGCTTACACAACCGTATTGACCCAACTGCAGCGAATGCACAAAAAGGGTTTGGTAAGCCGTAGCAAATCGGGGAAACAACATCTCTACCGGGCGGCTATCGAGCGAAATTCTGTGGAGGATAAGCTATTGCAACGGTTGGCCAATGGCATCTTCGGCGGCTCTTCAATCCGCCTGGCGATAAGTGCATTGGGCCGGGATAAACCCTCCCCCGAAGAACTGGATGACCTGCAACGCTGGCTGGATGAGCAAAAGAAGCAATCATGATCGATTGGCTCGCTCACCCCGTATTCACGGCCTTATCCGCGGCCTTGCTACACAGCCTTTGGCAGTTCATTTTGTTGGTGGGCCTTGCGCACTACTTCGCCGGTTTTTGCCCCAGTGCCAGCAAAAGGCATTGGGTCTATCTCGTGGCTATAATGCTCTGTCCGTTCGTTTTCGGCAGCACTATTTTCTGGTTCTACCCAATCGACACTGCTACTTTGCCAGGACAAATCATGACCGCCAATACTCCGGAAATAGTTGAAGGTATTATGGCTGACAAAGTAGCAAAGCTGACGTCCACGCCAACCGTCCCCCAACTACTGAGTGCCGCCTATTTACTGGTGCTGCTGGCGCTGCTCTGTAAATCCGCCCTGGATCTCTTCCGGCTGGGGGCCGTCCGGCGTAAAAGCCTGGCCGTACCGGAAGAGCTGCGGAACACTTTCAACCGGCTTCGGGCCCAGTTTCGGATACCTGCTTCTACGGTCTTACGGCTGTCGGGCCAGGTTGGCAGCGCCCTGACGGCAGGAATAATTCGCCCCTTTATCGTATTGCCGATCGGTTTGGTCAATCAACTTGCTCCGGCTGAAATGGAGGCAATCCTGCTCCACGAATTGGCCCACGTCGTTCGCCGAGATCACCTTTGGAACGCTCTGCAAAGTGCCTTGTTACAGCTTTTTTTTTATCACCCCGTCGTTCACTGGCTCAGCCGTCAGATCGACCGCGAGCGCGAATACGCCTGTGACGATCTGGTCATCGGCCGGGTTGAACCCCGGTTGTACGCCAACTCTCTGCTCAGGGTGGCTCGTTTCTCAGTAACCCACAAAAACCGATTTATCGTGCAAGCCCAGGGAAAATCCCAATTTACCCAACGCATCCAGCGACTGTTTGCTTCGCAAGCACCCCGGCAAAACCAGCGCTGGCTATTGTTACCCGTTCTCTTGTTGCCGTTGTTGCTGACCGCCGTACTGACCGCTCAGAAAGCCGAAGCTCAGGTAATGGAAGAGCTTGTTGAGCAAACGGATAAATCGCCCGAAGATCCGACGCTGTCTTTTCGGGAAAAGGCGATCGAAAAATTGCGGGCGGCCATCCCGGGAGACCAGGCTGATGAGATCGTTTACTTTTTTAATAATCATCGCTACGCCGCTTTTGACGATTTCGCTCATTTGTTCGGGAATAATCTCTTTTCGGAAGCCTGTGATTGTGACGATGAAGAACTGCTCCGGATCAACGCCGAAGAAGGGACCAATTATACCAGCATTCGTCGTTACTTCAGTGATGGAGTAAACGTAAACGAACTGAAGCTTGATCCCGGAGAAAGCAGCATCTACGAAGGCGTTTCCCTGGCTGAACCGACGACTGTGGAAGAACCCGGACAGCAAAATTTGGCCATGTTCATAAATGAAGTACCGATCTACGAGGAGCCCGGAAGTGGCTCACTGGTCACACTTACCGCCGAAAGAGCTACGGTTTACGAAAGAGATCACCCCATTACAAAACGTGCCATACGCCGCTCCGGACTCGACTACGACGGGGCCATTGTAATGGAGACCGCCAAAACAGGAGATGAGGCTACGGAGAATGTTACTGCCGCAATCAGCTTCAACGATACAATTCTGGTCATTATAAATGATCAGCCGTTCGAGGATCAATCGATTTTGCAACGGATTCCTCCCGGTGATATCGCAACCATCAACGTGATTAAAGACCCGGCCCGCCTGAGTGATTATGGGAAGTCTTACAAGGGAATGATTGATATCAAACTGAAACCGGGGCGTTCCCTGGCAGGAGAGGCAGAGGAGCCCCAGACTCTTGAACTGGCGGAGCAGCCCGATGACAACCATCTTTACATCATCAACGAGAAGATTTACTCCTACGACCCCAATACCATTGAGCGGCTACCGGCCGAAGCAATTGCATCGGTAAACGTTGAAAAGCGTAGCGCGGAAATGAGGGGGTATAACGAAAGCATCACCACAATTGTCAAGGTGCAACTCAAAGCCGGATACTCCGCTGAGGAATTACTGCCCGGTCTGGCAAAAAAACCGGAAGACAACGGAGTGGAAGATATGTTCGGCACCGATAATGTCTTGTTCTACGTCGACGGAAAGATCACCGAAAATCTCAACTTCAAGGCGTTGAAGAAAAAAGGGATAGAGTCGTTGGAAGTGATCAGGGACAAGGATCGGTTGAAAGCCCTGGACCCAAGTGGCCAACACGAAGCCGTAGTAAAGATCGTTACCTACAAAAGCAAGGAGCAAAAGGCAAACAGAAGTCACGAGATTGAACTCAAAAAGCGGAAGGAGCGTAAATCATCGGGCAATTGATCCGTTCGTGCATATTCTTCATCGTTATTGCTCTGATTACTCTGGGGCTAACTGCTCAGTCGGAAGACATACTCCACGAAATTGGCACCCATGCGATTCCGGTAAAGACGATTGACCAAACTGACTTTTCTTTCCTGGACCAGATTGCCGCCGAACACCGCATTATCGGCTACGGCGAAGCGAACCATGGTACGGCGGACTTTACCGAACTGGCTGAAGCTATGATCCTGTACCTCAACGAAAAACACGCTTACCGCCATTTTGTGATTGAGGCGGGAGTAGGGGAGGTAGCCTATCTGGAAGATTGGCTGCGCAGCAACTGGCCAGTAGACAGCCTGACCAGCATATTGCAGCAACGTATATCTACCTGGCGGTACCGAACCACTGAATTTATTGACCTGATGGTCAGCTTGCGGACTTACAATCTGGCGCATCCCGCTAAGTCCATTCAATTATACGGTTGTGAGATGCAATGGGTGAAACCGGAGTACGATCGTTTATACGCTTACTTGCACAAGTTCGGCTTGGCGGGCGACCTTCCGCCGGAGTCTTTCAACCAGCATCTTTGGCAGCATATCGATCTCGACCTACTGGCGGAATACAGTGCGCTATACTGGCGATTACGTAAACTTCTGCTGGCGCAAAAAGAATTGCTTACGGCGAAGGGTGGCGAGACTGCCTATCAAGACGCTGATCGGAACCTACGGGTGATCGGACAATTCATAACTACCCTAGGAGTGGAAGGTGAACAGCACAAACACGATCTGCGCGATCAGTACATGTTCGAAAACGTTCGCTGGATTGAATTAGCCCTGAAAGGAGAAGAGAAAATATTTGTCTGGACCCATAATGCCCACGTGATGGATGGTTTCGGTAATGGGGGTTACGTAAATACCCTGGGCCATCATCTGCGGCGAATGTATCGAGAAAAATACTATGCGCTCGGTACGGATTATGGTCCGGGAAAATATGTGGCCCTTAATCCTGAGACTTATGCCAGGGATATCAATGAAGCTCCCAAGCCTGCTGCGAATCAAATAACCTATTATTTGATGCAGTTGGGTATACCGAATGCGTTTTTGGACTTTAAATCCCTGCGTCAGAATTTGCCTGAACTTTACCGGCTGAATTTACCGGTCACCGCCAATGTAGGGGCAATCGCAATTTCAAATCCAAAAGCTAAGGATCAGGCGACCGGCCGGATTTTCGATGGTTTGATTTATCTCGCTAATACTCAGCCGATTCAAATGGTTGAATAAATTTTTACTCGAAGTCGTTCTTCATCATGGTGCCGATATGATCAACATTTGTATCTAGAAATTATCACCAATGAATCTACCTGGAATTATTATCCTGCTGAGTTTATTTGCCAGTTCAGCCTTAATGCCGGTGCTGAATGCTCAGCAGATGGATCGTCAACTCGCGCTGACTCATCTTGATTCCATCATTATATTTGCCCGGGAACATTCGCTTTACACCGATCGCCTAGACTGGCCTGCCCTGGTAACGGAGCTTAAAAATCTGGCAGCCAAGCAAGATTCTGCCGATGTCCTTACCGTACCCATTCGGAAGTTGATGACCGAACTGGGTGACTTTCATGGCTCCCTGATGTATAATTATCAACTGAGTTTCCGGGGTGAAGCCATTAAACCAAAACGTGCGAATCACATTCCCTGGGATCAGGAAACTGGTCAGGCCATTTACCGCACCCACATTCCAGAACCCTACCAGGCCGGGGCACATTACTTTACCAAAGATAAAATCGCGTACGTGAAAATCTTTGGTACTGGGGTAATGGACAGCACTCGTATCATGGCAGGGATCGACAGTATTCGTAGAGAAATTTGTGCCTTGGCGGCCAAGCAACCAATTGGCTGGATCATCGATCTTCGGGCCAATGGTGGTGGTAATACCCATCTGATGATGAGTGGGTTGGGAGAACTGATTCCGAATGCTGAGCTGGGCGGTGACACCAAAGACGGATTATCACCCTACAGCCGCTGGTCAACTCGTGACGGTCGCTTCTATATGAGCGATTGGTCAGCTGCCGGTACACTGCCAAGAACTTGCCCCGAACTCATTAAGGAGAACCCTAGAATTGCCGTGTTGGTCAGCCGATATACCTCCAGTTCAGGGGAAGTCGTAGCGTCCAGTTTCCGAGGTCAACCCAATGTGCGATTATTCGGGGAACAAACCGCAGGTTACTCCACAACGAACGGGTGGTTTGTACTCGACGATAAGTGGGTGTTCATGCCCGCTACTGCCTATTACATGAGCGTGGACGGCACTGTACACAAAGACGGCATTCTTCCCGATGAAGAAATCATCGAAAATTTCGATCTGGAGATTATGTTAAATGGCACTACTATTGAAGCAGCCAGGCAGTGGATAAGAAAATAGTAAGTTATTGGTCTGACGAATCGATCTTCCTTCGCTTAGCATAAGCCCGCGCCCCCCGGTAGACCATCAGGCAGAATAGTCCTACCCCAATGGCCAGATACAGATAATTCAAACTCCCCGCCTTGCCGTAAACCGCGATGAAACAGACCGAAACCAGGAAAAAGGTCGGCACTTCGTTCCAGAGTCGTAACTGCCAGCCATCCAACGGACGCGCGCCCTGCTGCATAGGCTGCATGATCCTGCTTTTGGTATAGACTTGATAGACCACCAGCCCCACTACCAATAATAGTTTAAGGTGTATCCAACCCGGCGTACCCAACTGAAAATAGTTAATGCCATTCCACAATCCTATGATCAGCATCAGTAATCCACCGGTCCAGGTGATCATCATGGCCGGGTTGGTGATAATTTTGTAAACCCTGGTTTCCATACCGCTGTATTCATCGGCCAGGATTTTACGCTCATTTTCCGGCCGTTCGTCCGTTTCGGCGTGGTTGACCAGCAAACGACCCAGGAAGAATAAACCGGCAAACCAGCTCACGAATCCAACGATGTGCAGCGCCTTGGCAAAGTAGATCAGGGACATGGATGTAATTTTGGGCGAAATTAGTTGTCTTCAACTAAATAGGCGTTAGGCTTAGGTAAAATAGCGTGTCATGGAGTACTGGATTGCTAATCAGGTTAAATTTAAAGCAAAGCGTCCAACAACACCTCCACCGGATGCACCGCCCTGACTGCCGTCCCGTCCATGATCTGGTGGCGGCAGGAAGTGCCCGCAGCAACAATAACGGCACCCTGGGGCGCGGCGCGTACAACTGGGAATAAACGAAGTTCACCCATTTGCATACTCACCTCGTAATGCTCCGCTTCGTAGCCGAAAGAACCGGCCATACCACAGCAACCCGTATCCAGCAAGTTTACTTTATGGTTTGCCGGCAGGCTGAGCAGGGCGAAAACGTCTTTAAATTCCGTCAAGGCCTTCTGGTGACAGTGGCCGTGGACCAACAGATGTCTTTCCTGGTGGTCGAACATCTCGGAGGTCAGCCGAAACTGTCGAATTTCGCGGACCAAAAATTCTTCGATGGTAAAACAGCGTTTCGCTAAATCACTGGCAGCCTCGCGCCAATCTTGCTCCACCAGTCGGGGATATTCGTCGCGAAAGCCCAGAATGGCTGAGGGCTCAATGCCAATTAGCGGACGATCTTCGCTTATTAGCGGAGAGAAAATCTTCACATTCTCCGTGGCTACGCGGCGAGCGTGCTTCAGCAGCCCTTTCGAGATGGCGGCGCGCCCGCTTTCCGGGTGGTCGACCAGTTCCACGTCGTAGCCGAGCCTGTCCAGTAGCCGTACCGCTTTTTGGCCGATGACCACGTCGTTGTGGTTGGTGAATTCATCGCAAAAAAGAAAGATGGACGCTCGTTCCTCGCTTTTGGACACCTTCAGCTTTTGGACGGGCTCTGCCCTTTTGGACGCTTCGCTTTTGGTGGACTGGAAGTCCTTCTTGAACCACTGACGTAAGGTAGTAGAGTGCAGGGTTGGCAGGCTCCGCTGGGGGGCAACCCCGAGAAAACGTTTGATGACGCCGCTGGTTAGGCTGGAACTGAGTAGCCAATTCGTGAGCCCCGGCCAGAGTCCGCCGAGGCGATTCAGATCGTTGATCCGGGCGAATAGCCGGGCACGTAAGGGGATTGGATTGCTTCGGTAATATTGATGGAGAAATTCCGCCTTTAGGCTAGCCATGTCTACGTTACTGGGGCACTCGGCGGTGCAACCTTTACAACTCACGCAGAGATCGAGAACTTCCTTGAGTTCTTGACGGTCAAAGGCATTTTTACCTTCGCTTTCCGTCAGTAACTGGCGCAGCAGATTTGCCCGGCCACGTGTGGTGTGGCGTTCCTCGCGGGTGGCGTGGTAACTGGGGCACATCGTGCCGCCGCTGAGTGGTAGCTTACGACAATCTCCGGAGCCATTGCATTTTTCGGCCATCCTCAGCAAGCCGCCGGTAGAGAAAAAATCGAGGATGGTTGCGTAGTCAGGGGTAGTTTGTCCGGCGTTAAAACGCAACTGCTCGTTCATGGGTGAAGGGTCGACGACCTTGCCCGGATTCAGGATGTTCTTTGGATCGAAAAAATGCTTGATACTTTGGAAGCGACGGTAATTATCGTGCCCCACCACCAAGGGAATAAAGGGAGCCCTTACCCGTCCGTCACCGTGCTCACCACTCAGTGAGCCCCGGTATTTTTTCACCAGCCTGGCCACGGCCAATGTAATGTCGTGGAACTTCTGACGATCATCACTTTTCTTTAAATTCAGGATGGGGCGCAGGTGGATTTCTCCGGCCCCGGCGTGGGCGTAATAAATGACATCCTGCTGAAAACCTTGCATCAACTCGGCAAATTCGGCCATGTAATCAGCCAGGTCTTCAATGGCTACGGCGGTGTCTTCAATGCAGGCGACACCCTTATCATCGCCGGGAATATTGGCCAACAATCCGAGACCGGCGCTGCGCAATCCCCAGATGTCCCTGGTCGCCGAGCCGATGATAAGCGGATAGGCATAACCGTGGTTTTCGCGTTCCAGTTGTTGTTGGAGTTTTTTGGCTGACAAAGTAGCAGTGCTCACATCTCCCGCTCTGAATTCCACCATCAGTACGGCTGCCGGATCACCCTGGAAGTGGGCCAGTGTTTTTTGGTATTTCAGGTTGCCGCGGGTACAGTCAAGGATGGTCCGGTCCATCAACTCGCAGGCGTAGGGTTGCTGTTCCATGACAACCGTAACGGCCTGCATCGCTGCCTGGATGGATTCAAAATGAGCAAGCAGGACGACGTCGACCGGAGGAGGTAAGGGTACGAGATCCAGGGTGATCTCACTCATCATCAGCAAAGTACCTTCGGACCCGGCGATGAGGGGAGCAAGGCTGAATGTTTCCGTATCGTTTCCGTAAGGATGTTGACCGATCAAAGCATCCAGAGCGTAGCCGGTATTACGGCGGGTAACGGTAGCTTTTGGGAAGTTGGCCCGGATGTCCTGGAGAGCAACCGGATCGGCGAGTAACTCGTGCAGTTGCTGGTAGATTTTACCTTCCAGGCTATTCAGCTTTCGTCTTTTACTCAGTTCGTCTTCATTGAGTGCCTCAATGGTAACCGGAGAGCCGTCACTGAGAAACCCTCTAATGTTGCGGACGTAGCGACGAGTGTCTCCGTAGACGATGGAATTGGTGCCGCAAGAGTTATTGCCCACCATCCCACCGATGGTTGCCCGGTTGGCGGTGCTGGTAATGGGCGCAAACTGTAGACCGTAGGGTTTTAAAAAATAGTTCAGTTCGTCGCGAACGAGGCCGGGTTGAACGGTGACAGTTCTGGCGGTTTCGTTAAAGGAAACAATCTTATTGAGGTGTCGACTAACGTCAACAACCAGACCAGCTCCAACGCACTGGCCCGCCAGCGAGGTGCCGCCCGCTCGCGGAATCATGGCTACTTTGTTAGTCCAACCAAAACTGACTAACTGTTGCAAATCCTTACTAGTCCTGGGAAAAGCTACGCCCAAAGGACGTTCCTGGTAGACGGAAGCATCGGTAGAAAACAGGCGGCGGTGAAGTTCATCGACCAGTAATTCGCCGTCCATTCGGTTGGTAAGTTCGGCTAATTGATCCTGGATGTTGGTAGTAGCAGTCATTCGCGGACCAAGATAGTGGTTCGCGTAGAAGTCACGGAGGAGGGTTGGTCTTGGCGATGATGGGGCATGGGGCCTGTAATCAGTAGCCAACTAGACCATTTGCGGATAAGGAAGATAAAAAAGGTATAGGCTCACCCAAAGCCAGAGACACCTAGATACGGTTGATCCAGCTTTCAATTTCCTTACGGTAGGCGTTGCCGATGGTGTAGGAACCCTGGGTGGTTTTGATGATGGCGTCCGCAAAAGCGATTTCGGAAATGCTTTTGAAATTAATGATCCTGCTACGGTTAACCTGAAGAAACGGACCGTCCAAAAGCAATTCCTTAATGGAGCGCAAGGATGATTTGACCGCGTATTTTTTGCCTTCGTAGTGCAGGTAGCAGTAATTTCCGTCGGCCTCAATCAGGTTGATTTCGTTAATACAGAGTTTGACCAAAGCGGAATTCTTACGGACAAAAAGGTATTCCTTGATCATCTGCTGTTTATGCCACTGGTTGATAACGTGGCCGATGAAGACCGGATTACCCCGCTGAATGAAAGAGCGTTCGATGGCGGCCTGGAGACTGAGGGTATCGAATGGCTTGACCAGGTAGGCGTCCGGTAGGGAAAGCGCGGCCTTTTCGTAGACGCTACGGTCTTTACTGGACGTGATAAACACCACCGGTACTTGTCTTTCTTTGAGGCTTGCTGCCAGTTCCAGACCTACTGGTTGCCCACCCAGGAAAATATCCAGGATGACGAGGTCGGGCCGATTTTCCGCGAAAGCAGCTTCGGTTGATTCGATGTCGGCGAAAAGTGCGTAGTTCTGATAGCCCATTTCTCTGAGCATTCCTTCGAGTTCAGCACGAAAGTCAGGGGCGTCTTCGACGACGTAAATTTTCAATTTAGCCATTGCATAGTTGGGTTCCCACGTCAGCCGGAGCCAACGAAACTTAAATTAAGGAGGGTTAATGTAAATCAGGGGAAATGGCTGGAAAAGGCGCAAGGTAAAAGACCAATACGCTAATTTGATGCTTTAAGGTTGTAAACGCCCTTTTATCGGTGATTAATGCGCAATTCGAGGGCGTAAAAGTTCAAAGGGAGGTAAAATATATTCTTAAGCGAGTCGAATATATGAAAAATTGGGGTGTATGGACATTCCTTTCCGCCAGATCGTAGGGTGGATGCATCCTAATAGCAAGCAAACTTACTATCTATGTTTTCCAAACAAGCCCGCCGCGCCACCCCCGCGGTGAACGCCGGTTCTATGGCCGATATCGCCTTTTTATTATTGATTTTCTTCTTGGTGACCACCACCATCCTGCAAGAAGAAGGAGTTTTGGTGCGCCTGCCCGTCTGGGAAAACGACCCGCCCATTACCCCCTTGGATCAAGATAAAGTACTCACGGTGGCCCTTAACCGGGCAAATGCCTTGCTGGTAGAAGGAGAATTAGCTGCTCTGGAAGAAGTTGCTGATTTGCTGATCGAGCACCTTGAAAGGCCGGAATTCCCGGCTAACGAAGCAGTGGTTTCCCTCATCCATGACCGTGGCACCAACTACGAATCCTATCTAAAAGTATACGATGCTTTGTTAGCGGGCTATCACCGCATCAGAGATAAAGCGTCCCTGGCCATCTACGGTAAAAATTACGACGAATTGGATGGTGCTAAGCAAAAAGAGATTCGGGAGCAGTATCCACTGGTTCTTTCAGAAGCGGAGCCGACGGATTGGGATGAGTGATCTTGTCAGTACTGGAGACGAAAGTATCTACCCGGCCTGAAGATGCCGGACGTGGCGAGGCTGGCAAGTGTATTCCATTTCGAGTAATTACTCTTTGGCCACCTTTTACGTCGAGCGTACCGAAGACCTGCCAGATTAAACCCTGTCTGTTTCCAGTTGTTAGGTTCGCATGCATAAATCGCTCCTGCTTGCCATTGGCATTGCTACTTTGTTAGCCATAACCCCAGACGCTTTACGGGCCCAGAAAAAGCTTACCCTTTCTGGCTACGTTAGTGAGGCCGGAGGAGAAACGCTGATCGGGGCTAATGTTTACGTGCAAGACCAACCGGTGAAGGGAGCGGCTACTAATGCCTATGGCTTTTATTCGCTGAGTTTGGAGCCGGGGGAATACACGATCGTGTACAGTTACCTGGGCTACGCCGACCGGAAAGAAAGGGTTAATCTGGCGAAGGAAGACGTACTTCTCTCCGTGGACCTCAGCCAGGGAGCAACGCTGGAGGAAGTCGTAGTGACCGCTGAAGAAGAAGATGAAAACATCAGCGAAACCCAGATGGGGACGGTGGAACTGACGACGGATAAAGTGAAAAAACTGCCGGCTATTTTCGGTGAGGTGGATGTTTTAAAAACCCTGCAACTGCTACCTGGCGTGCAATCCGGAGGGGAGGGAAGTAGCGGGTTTTACGTGCGCGGTGGCGGACCGGACCAGAACCTGGTGCTGCTGGACGAAGCGGTGGTTTACAACTCGGGGCACCTGCTGGGCTTCTTTTCCGTCTTTAATCCTGACGCCATTAAGAATACCACCCTGATCAAAGGTGGGATGCCGGCCAATTACGGGGGGCGTCTGTCATCGGTGGTGGATATTCAGATGAAGGAGGGTAATGACGAATCATTCCGCGTAGACGGAGGGATCGGACTGGTAGCCAGCCGACTGACTTTACAGGGGCCGATCCAAAAAGAAAAATCCAGTTTCATCCTGAGTGGGCGACGTACCTATATCCTGGATCTGGCTCAACCGGCGATCGACGGGACGGATTTTGCCGGCACGAACTACTATTTCTACGATTTTAATGCCAAAGCAAACTACCGATTCAGTGAAAAGGATCGACTGTACCTGAGTGGCTACTTCGGTCGCGACGTTTTGAAATTTCAGCAGGCGGAAAGCGATTTTAACTTTGATCTGCCCTACGGAAATACTACGGGTACACTGCGTTGGAATCACCTCTTTAATAATCGGCTTTTCTTTAATCTTTCGGCTGTTTATAACGAATATGATTTTGGCTTCGAGGGAGGGCAGGGCGACTTCAGTGTGAACGTTTTCAGCGGAGTGCGCGACTATAACCTGAAGTTGGATTTTGACTTTTTTCCGGTACCGGAGCATAGTTTGAAATATGGCCTGGCCTATACTTATCACAGGTTGACGCCCCAGGTAGCCGAAGCAAGAAGTGGCGACGAGGTGTTCACCAACGGACTGGAATCCCGTTTTGCCAATGAATTCGGAGCCTACGTACTTGATGACTGGAAAATATCACCACGGCTGGCGGTCAATTACGGTATTCGCTTCAGCAGTTTTACCCAACTGGGGCCATACGTCAGCTCATTTGATGGTACGGAATACGACCGGGACGAAGCCGTCAAGACCTATAGTAACCTGGAACCCCGCCTAGGGTTGCGTTATCATTTGAATTCGAAAAGTAGCCTAAAAGCCGGAGTAACCCGAACGGCTCAGTACCTCCACCTGGTAAGTAATTCCACCAGTACCCTGCCGACAGATATCTGGGTGCCCAGCAGTGAATTGGTGAAGCCACAGTTAGGACTACAATATGCCCTGGGGTATTTTCGAAATTTCAATGACAATGCCTGGGAAGCCTCCGTTGAAGTCTATTACAAAGATTTGAAAAACCAGATCGACTACCGCGAAAGCTACGTGAACAACCCGGCCGATGATATCGAACAACAATTCGTTTTTGGCCAGGGGCGAGCCTACGGAGCCGAGTTCTTCATCAACAAACGTAAGGGGCGGCTTACTGGGTGGCTGGGTTATACCATCAGCAGAACGGAACGTACTTTTCCGGACATTAACGATGGCAAGACTTATCGCGCCGTATACGACCGGCCCCATGACCTGAGCTTGGTGACCAGCTATGAGTTTTCTAAAAAAGTAACCGGTTCGGCGGTCTTCGTCTACGGTAGTGGTCAGACGTTCACGCCTTTACGCAGTCTGTATTTGATTGAAGGTGGGTTGGTGCAGGAATATGCCCCCCGCAACAGTAGTCGTATTCAGGATTATCATCGCCTGGACCTCAGCGTGATCTGGACGCCGAAGCCTGATAGCGAGAAGCGATTTAAAAGCAGTTGGGCATTCAGCGTCTACAATGGTTATAATCGGCAAAACCCATTTTTCATCTATTACGATCTTGACGTAAATCGTAACGCAGGAACCGCCGAAGCCCGCGCTTTACAAGTCAGCCTTTTTCCGGTGATTCCCTCGGTGACCTGGAACTTTTCCTGGCAATAAGTCGCAATCCGCTATGAAGACCAACAATTTAAAAAACTGCTCGATAGTCGTGACGGTTATCATTTTGACTTATTTAATGCCCAAATTAAAATCACAAAACATGACGATCGATTCCAGTGCCTTTTGCGACCCCGAAACCGGGCTTTGTACCCCCGCGAGCTTAAGCAAAGCGGTTGGAACGGTAGAGTTTCGGGACGATGTAGAAATCATCTACGTGGGTGATCCAATGTGTTCCTGGTGTTGGGGTATCTCCCCGGCGCTGAATCGCTTGCAGGTAGCCGCCCATAGAAATGGTATCAGTTACCGTATCCTGCTGGGCGGATTAAGACCCGGAGGCGGGGAGCCGTGGAATCAAAAATTCAAAGACTTTTTGCGTCACCACTGGGAGGAAGTCAGCCAGCGCAGCGGCCAACCCTTTGGAAACGATCTTTTCGAACGGGATCAGTTTGACTACGATACCGAGCCCGCCTGCCGCGCCGTGGTGGCCGCCAGAACATTGAAACCTGAGGTGGAAGCTCGTTTCTTTGAATTGGTCCAGCATTATTTTTACGTCCGTAACCAAGACCCGAAAAAAGAAACATTCTACCAACCGATCTGCCGGGAACTACAGCTGGATTATGGTGAGTTTCTGCTGCTCTTCAACAGCGATGTAGTTAAAGAAACGACCCAACGTGAATTTCAGATTAATCGTCAGTGGGGAGTAACGGGTTACCCAACGGTTATTCTGCGTAAGGGGAATGAATTGACGGCCATCGCCAGAGGCTATGCGGAATTTGAAGAGATGTGGAGTCGGGTAGAGAGTTTAATCAAGAATGATTAGATCACTTGTTCTTGTACGGATAATCGGGCATATCCGACTATTAGAATTTCATTTTTTCCTGAAAATAACCTCACTCCCCCCCGCAATCAAAGCCGGAAATACTATCGCCTTTAACCTGAATTTATCCAAGTAAGCAGCTTTAACTGCCGTGGTAAATGCGTCTACCTGCTCTGTAGCCACCAAATTGATCGTACAGCCGCCAAAGCCTCCGCCCATCAGCCGACTACCAGCCACGCCATTGAAATTCTCCGCGAAATCTTGCAGAAAATCGATTTCCGTACAACTTACGGCATAGTCGTCCCGCAAACCGGTGTGGGTCGCGTTCAGCTCACGGCCCAGAGCCGGGGCATCTCCAAATCTTAAGGCTTCGACGGCCCGTTGTAAACGCTGACGCTCTCCCGCCACGTAACGACAACGGTGGTAGACAAGCTCTCGCATTTCGTCCTTTACAGCTTCCACCATTTCGGGGCTGGCCAAAGCCAGTACTTCCAAGGTTGGGTATGTACGTTGCAGAACCTCTAGGCCTTCCTCACATTCTGCCACCCGCAAAGGGTATTCAGAACTGCTTAACTCGTGGGTAACCATGCTATTTACCAACATGAATTGATAACCATTAATACCGGCATCGACAAACTCATGTTCCAGGCTATTGCAATCCAGTAGAATGGCTTGGCCATCACGACCGTTCAAACTCGCAAACTGGTCCATAATGCCAGAAGGAATGCCCATGTAGCTGTTGCTACTCGCTTTGCATATCCTGGCAAGTTCCGGTCGACTAAGCCCTGCACTGCAAATTTCATTACACACAAGTGCCATACCGCCTTCCAGAGCAGCCGAGCTGCTTACACCTGCGCCCTGGGGCAGATTGCCGCCGAAAATCACTTCAACCGGCGCAAGATCAAATCCCTTAGCTTTGAATTGATTGATAATACCGGCCAGATAATCAAACCAGCCCGGCCCGGACTTTAGTTCGGGAATAGCCGCCAGACTCACCCGCTCTTCAATATCCAAAGCCATAAAATGATACTGCCGGTCCTTACTCGGTCGAATGGCAAAAAAAACACCCTGCTCAATTGCGGCGGGCAGCACCGGACCACCATTATAATCGAGGTGTTCGCCAATGATGTTGATCCGCCCTGGACTCCGTACGATCAGCGACCAATTATCTCTTCGGCCGATCGCACTGTGAAAGTGTAATGGTAGTTTATATTCCCTATTTGCCTTTTCCATTGCTGACTTCTGGTCGCGAGAACAGCCCCGCAGATAGCGCCATGGCTAGCTGTTTACGGGGCAACTTTAGTCTACTCAGAGACGTCCATGGTGTGGAAAACGTTGGATACGTCGTCGTCTTCTTCCAGTTTTTCAATCAACACCAAAACGTCTTCTACCTCGTCGTCGGTTAGTTTCTTGGTGTGGGTGGGCAAACGGACTAATTCTGCTTTAGATACCTTGATTTCCCGTTTTTCCAGTTCATCGCGCAGAGTAGCAAAATCTTCGAAGGCGGTGTAGAAGTTGATCTCGTCGTCATCCACCTCGATACTATCCAAACCAGAGTCGATCAGTTCGAATTCCATTTCTTCCAGGTCGCCTTCCAGGTCTTCTGCTTTGATGATAAACTGCCCTTTGCGCTCAAACATATAATCCACCGAACCGTTTACGCCCAGACTGCCTCCGTACTTGCTGAAAGCGTGGCGCATACTGGCTACGGTCCGGTTATTGTTGTCCGATGTAGCCTCTACGAAAACGGCAATGCCATGCGGGCCATAACCTTCGAAGGTTACCTCATCGTAATTGGAGGTGTCTTTGTCCGTAGCCCGCTTAATGGCGGCCTCGATATTGGCCTTGGGCATGTTCACCGCCTTGGCATTGTTGATCGCCAGCCGTAGACGCGGGTTGTAGTCCGGGTCCGGGCCGCCTTCCTTGATGGCAATATTGATCTCCCTTCCCACTTTGGTAAAGGCCTTGGCCATGCCAGCCCAGCGTTTCATCTTCGCAGCCTTACGATATTCAAATGCGCGTCCCATGACGGAATATTTTTCTTGGTTTTCGGCCCGAATTTGGGCAGCAGGCAAATTTACTAATTTACTTTGGCTAGCTCCTCCGAGGAACGGACCAAAATTATTGTTTGCTTCTTTGACTGACAACTCCGAGGACCGAAGGGACGATCACCGCAGGTAACGTAGCAAGGTGGGGTGAGTGAGAGAATGAATTCGGCCGGCGACGATCACCGCAGGTAAAGGTGGCAATGCTTTGAGGGTGTCCCGTTGCCGTTAAACAAAGACTTGGTGATCATCAAAAAGCAGAAAGCCTGATCATCGAGGATGATCAGGCTTTCAAAAATTGGCGGAGAAGGAGGGATTCGAACCCCCGGTGCCTCTCGACACGTCGGTTTTCAAGACCGGTGCATTAAACCGCTCTGCCACTTCTCCGTAACGGAGCAATCTTTCAATTGCGGCCACAAAAGTAAGGCATCTTTTGCATTTGACCAATAGTAACGGCTGTAAAAAAGTTTCTTTCTGCTTGTGGAAAATGAACTACTTTCGTTCCGGTAATCATAACTCAAGCCATGCCTTCAATTCGCCACGCTTTTTGCCTTCTTTGCCTGATGCTGATGAGTGGACTTTACGCTCAGAACGGCTTGCCTCCAGCTGGTGCCAATCGTGGAATGGCTTTAGGGGGAACGGGGGTCAGCTTTCAGGACCACCACGCAGTTTGGACCAACCCCGCCGGTTTGGCGGGTGTGGATGATTTCGGCCTTAACCTGGCCGGGGAACAACGCTTTGGCCTGAGCGAATTACAGCAAGTTAGTCTCGGAGCGGCACTGGGCACTGAACTGGGCGGCTTTGGCTTCAGCCTATCCTCATTCGGCTACGCCAGTCTTAGAGAAAGCAGAATCGGCTTGTCTTATGGCCGAAGCCTTTCCGAAAATTTCAGGATTGGTGGCGAGCTTCTTGGTCTCAATACCAGTATCGAAGGTTACGATAGCCGTTTTACAGCTACCTTTTCCCTGGGGATGCAAATAGACATTCTTCGTGAGCTTACCGTAGGATTTCGGGCCTATAGCCCATTCCGGGTGGAGACTGCCGAAGGCGAATTTTTACCCCAGCTCTTCAGTGTCGGGTTCAGTTACCAACCTAATAAAAAGCTTACCCTCCTCACTCAGGTCGATCAGGACCTCGACGAAGAAACCCGCATTCGCGTCGGACTGGAATACTTGGTTACTGAGGCATTCACCTTGCGCATCGGTGGTAGCAGCGGTCCTGCAGAACTTTCCTTCGGTGTAGAGTACTTGGCTACCGAGGAAATCCGGATTCAAGTAGCGGGGCGCTATCACGAGACTTTAGGTATTACGCCGGGTGTTGGAGTAGTTTATGCCCGATAAGAAAAACCCCAGGAGTCGCCGGCGTTCACAAAACCAAGGTCATCTGCATGCGAGATAAGAGCGCCTACTCTTTTTCCTTATATCTCCTTGTGTGTTCTTGTGAACTTGTGACTTCCTTAACTATTGCCCAAATCTCTTCTGCAATTTCTCCAACTTCTTTACTCGCGTCGATCACGTGAATATGCTCACGCTTATCTCCCCAGTACTTGAAAGCGCGTTTAAAAGCAGCACGCACGACCGTTAGCTTTTCCAGGTTTTCGAAGAGGTCTACTTGCTCACGGGTGGTCGTGATTCTGGCTAGACTGACCTCCGGATCCAAGTCCAGGAAAAAGGTGATGTCCGCCGGACGGAGGTCTTTAGCACGCTGATTCAAAGAGGCGATCCAGTCGATGTCAGCGCAATCGGCTTGGTAAGCGAGGCTGCTAAAGTAGTAGCGGCTGGAAATTACACTATTGCCCTTACTCAGCTCCGCCAATATGCCGGTTTCCGGTTCGTGCAGGTGCTGAATTCGATCAGCAGCGAACATGGCCGCTACCGCTTGCGGGTGGGCTTCCAAGCGGTGCTCGATGACGTCGCGGATGATCCGGCCAGTGGGCAGTTCGGTAGGCTCGGCGGTGACCAGGCATGGCATTCCGTGCGCTTCCAGCCGTGCTTGTAGCAAGTCGATCTGGGTGCTTTTGCCGCTGCCATCCAGCCCTTCGAATACGATGAACAGGCTTTTACTCTCTTCCACTCCGGTCGATCATTGTGCTACTGGCTTGTTGCTTACCCTGTAGTACCAGGTCGAGCACATTTACGTGTGCTGGCCGGTTAAGGATGAAAGCCACTGCCTCAGCTACGTCGGATGAGATCAGCGGTTGGAAATCTTTGTACACTTTACTGGCTCGCTTTTTGTCACCGTCAAAGCGCACTTCGGCAAACTCGGTTTCTTCCACGTGAGCCGGGCAGATCTGGCCGACCCGCACACCGTGCTCCACCAGGTCCATCCGCATGGCGGCAGTCAGGGCATCCACGGCGTGTTTGGTCGCACAATAAACGTTGCCCTGGGGATAGACCTCTTTTCCGGCTGTAGAACAAATATTTATTACAAAACCGCTTTTGCGTTTAACCATACCGGGAGTCACCGCCCGGGTCAAATAAAGCAGGCCCTTCAGATTGACGTCAATCATCTCGTTCCAGTGGTCCAGTGAACCTTCGTGGATCGGTGAAAGTCCTTTCGCTTTCCCGGCATTATTGATCAGGACATCAATCGCAGCCCATTCCTTACTTAAGCCGTCGATGGCGCTCTGGGTTGCCCCGGCGTCACGGACGTCGAAGGTCAGTGTTAGTACGTCGCTTTCATGTTCTTCGCGCAGTTCCGTAGCGATTTTTTCCAGCCGGTCTCCCCGTCGTCCGGTCAGGATAAGTCGGTAGCCGTCTTCCGCCAGTTGTCGGGCCGTTGCTAATCCAATCCCGGAAGTGGCTCCGGAGATCAAGGCAATCTTACCGTGGCCGACGCGGGCTTCCAACAAAGCCTGAGCAGCATTTTGCTCGGCTTCCCGGGCGGCGGCTTCTCGTTCTTGTAACAGCGCTTCGAGCTGGGCAATATTGTCTTTAAGCGCGCTGAGTGCGCCGGCTTCGTGTTCGGTCATTAAACGTGGTTTTTGCTTCGCCGGCGGGGCGAAAGCCTTTTCATTTTCGGAGCTCAGGAAGCTGGCGTCCAGTTCCGTAGCCCGGTGATAATTGTCCAAGGCGACTTTATAGTGGCCACTGGCGTGTTGCTGTCGTGCCAATTCATAGATGACCGCGGCATTTTCCGGATCGAGTTCTACGGCTTTCTTTAAGGCTTTTACTGCCTTGGCAGGACTATCCATTTCGGAGGCCAGTAAGCGCCCGTAATGATGGTAAACATCGGCCTCTTCACTCCCCGCTTTGGCAGCGGCTTTTAATTGCTCCAGAGCGGCCATTCTTTCGGAGGGGTAGTGATTAACCAGCAAAAGACCCAATTCCTGACTCAAGTCTGGGTAGCCGGGATTAAGATCAGCCAGGGTATCCCAGTTTTCGCGGGCAGCCTGGTAATCGTCGTCACTGAGGTAAAGCTCTCCACTTAAGAAAAGAGCATCTTGCTGGCCCGGGTTATTCCGCAACAATTCGTTCAGGATCCCGCGGGCTTCTTCTTCCTCATCGGCTTCGGTGGCCAGCATCAGGGCAAGGTGATAACTCAAATCTTGGTTTTCGGGATATGCGCTTGTACCACTACGCAGCAGATCCAGGCCAGTATGCCATTCTCCGTCATCAGCCAGTTGCCAGGCGCGTTGGATCAACTTTTCCGCTTTTACGTCACCGCCTTGTGGTTCTTCGGCATTTTCTTCAGAATCTGGCTCGCTGGCTTCGGTAGGTTGACTCGGGCTGGCATCCACTGGAGGTTCTGGCTCGATTTCCGGGCCAGGTTCCGGAGTGGTGATAACTGGTGCTTTAACTTCAGTTATGGGTTCCGGCTCTGGAATGGCGGCTACAGTGGTAGTTTCTTTGGCCGGTAATTGAAAGCCGGACCACCTATCCTCCGCCCCCAGAAAAATGAAGAATTGGCGATAGCGATCGGCCGCAAATTCTTCCAGGCGCAGCGGCATGCCATCCTTAAGATAATGTAAGAAATCATTGACCTGCCCACTGATCTCCCGGATCTTAGCAAGGTATTCGTCAAAAGAGGCTCCGATTTCCTCACTGAGCGCCGCTTTCTGCCGCCGTAAGTCCAGGTAGCGTTCCTGCCAGTGATTAATATAGTTCATGATATCCACCTGACGGGCTACGTTGGCGCGAACTTGTACCGTTTCACCGATCTGTTCATCGTAACGCTCGACGTCCAGCAAAACAGCCTGGGTGTCTTCATTCGCGCCGGCTCTGGAAGAAAGCAGACGGTTGGCGTGATGCATACAATTCGGGTTGCGCAAAAAGTTGTCACTAACCAGCAGAATGGTCGGGCCGCGAAAGCCGGATAATTGGTCGCTGAGTGATTCACCGTTGTTTTCAGTCTCGCCCTGAAAATGGCGGAAACTGGCCAGGGAACCAAGGTCTTTTTCGATCTGCTCGGCAAAGAGCCGGTCGTCAGCGCAGTAAGCCAGCGCAATGGAAGTCGGGATGGGCATGTGTTGATCAGGTATACGGGGTTGCTGCGAAGATAGGGGTTAGGATTTAGAATTTTCGGATTGTGATTTGCTCGTCAGAAAGCGGTTGAAATCGGGCTTTTTATCAGCCTTGCTACTTTGCCAGGAAAAGACACTAGATACTAGACTCCAGACTCTTGACTCCAGACTATTGACACTGGACTCCAGACTCCAGACTCTTGACTCCGGATCAGATGCGCCAAAGCGACGGTCTAACAACCAAGTAACCTCTCTTCTCACATCTTAGCGGTCTTTTGACTTCAAAGTAGCAAAGTTCATGTTCCGGCCCTATTCTGCTAACAACTCATCCATCGTCTCCCGAAACTCAGTATCAAACTCCGCGAAAGCACTGGTCGCCGGGCCGTTGAAGCCGGTATGTATCCGACGAACCTTACCCTCCTTATCCAGAAAAATGAGGGTGGGGTAGCTGAGGACATGATTGAGGGCGGGCAGGGTTTTGGCAGCCTCTGATTTACCGCTGCTGCCGGCCAGGAGGATAGGCCAGTCGATGTTCATATTGTCCTCATAGCGCTGAATGGCAGCCACACTGCGGGCATCCGTAGCACCATAACGCTCGTAAGCCAGGCTGATGATCTCGAAATCCTGATCGGGATTGGCGGCGCGGTATTCCCGCAGGTAGTTCGCCTCGTCACGGCAATTCGGACACCAGGTGCCCATGATGCTTACCAGGGTCACCTTATCCTGAAAACGGGGATCGCTGAGGCTGATGCTGTCTCCATTCGCATTTGGGAAGCTGAATTCGAGGGGTTCACGCTGGTCAATACTGGTTAATGTATCCGGGTCAGCCAAGACGAAGTTTGGGTCACGGCGTCCGCTGAAATCGGTGATGTAGTGGCGACCGCTCCTAAAGCTGCCGGCCATTCGGCTACCGTCTTCACTCAACTTGCCTTCAAATAGAAAGGCGTGACTACCGTCGAAAACGCTGAGATAGAATTTGTCAGCCTGGATCGTGCCTTCCAGGTAACGGTAATCACCGGTTTCGGTACGGATGGTACCGGTAAGCTCGTTGCCCTCCTGCCGGAATTCTCCGAGACCGACGAAGGGTTCGTCACCCTCACTAAAATTCATGGCCCAGTCACCACTCATATCTGTGATCGGCTCTTTGCGCAGCTTGGTGAAGCGATGATTCTGACCGAACTCGGCAACGAAGGGCACCCGGTAATTATCGCGGTAGTTCACTACCCAGACACCTTCAATGATATTTTCTTCGTGGTAGGCGCTGATGTAAGTATCGTAGACCGGGAAATCGATTCGCAGGGTATCCCGCCCCTGACTCCGGTCACGGCCGTAACTGATGTTTTTGCTGGGCACCGGAATACGCTCTTCACCGTTGATGATCGTAAGCTTGAAGATCGAGTCATTTTCGTATTCCACTTCGAAGGTGAATGGCAGTTCTCCGTCGGTAACTTCATCAAAGACCAAATCGACCTTCTCCGGCAACGGTTCTCCCTTGGGGTTGGGACTGACGAAAGTGTTTTCCAGTTTTAGTACACCCCGGTAAGGCCCGGGAGGAAGCTTGGAGTAGCGTTCCTGCACGAAAGTACAGGCGCCGAAGAGAAAGATGAGTACTAGAATGGAAAGTGACTGTTTCATTGATGTTGTTTTGGCTTCTCCCTTAACTCCTCTTTGCACAGGCAACGGGAGAGAGGCTTTTTAACACGAAACCTGCCCGTCCGGTTGCTACTCTTCTGCCCCTTCTTTTTCTTTCTCTTGCACCAGTAGCCTTTTCAGATAGTGATAGGTTTCTTCCTGGCTGGTCACCGGCAGGTTGCTGCCCCCTTTATAGTAGGGGTTCCCCTGCTGGTCACTTAGTAGCCGGGCTTTCTGGTTGTCGCTCAGCTGAAGATCGAGGCAGTAACGAATGATCTTCTTGATTTCTTCATCGTAGATCGGGAAGGTGGTCTCGATACGGTGACTCAGATTACGGGTCATGAAATCAGCTGAACTGAGGTACATTTTTTCCGCCCCTGCGTGGTGAAAGTTAAAGACCCTGGCGTGTTCCAGGTAGCGATCGACGATGCTAACCGCGTGGATATTATCGCTGACGCCGGGAATGCCAGGAATCAGGCAGCAGATGCCCCGAATGATCATCTGAACCTTAACGCCGGCGCGGCCAGCATCATAGAGTTTCTGAATCATCAGTTCATCCTGCAATGAATTCATTTTCAGGAGAATTCGAGCTGGCCGACCGGCCTTAGCCTCCGCTGTTTCGAAGTCGATGAGGGCTTCCAGGTCCGGCCGTAAATTGAATTGGCCAACCAGCAGGTGTTCGAAGTTTAACTGCGGCACGTTCACCGTTTCCAGGAAGCTGAATACCCGGGAGACTTCGTTCGTCAGGCGTTCATCAGCGGTAAACAGACCGAAGTCGCTATAAATTTTGGCCGTGTCTTCGTGGAAGTTACCAGTGGAGAGGTAGTTGTAAATTTTTTCCTGCCCATTATGGTAACGCCTTACCAGTCCCAGTTTGGAATGGACTTTTACCCCGGGAAAACTGTAATGGACGTTCACTCCGGCCTTTTCCAGCTTTTCACCCCAGCGCAGGTTTGCCTCTTCATCGAAACGAGCCTTAACCTCGATGAACACGCTTACTTGCTTACCCCGGCGAACGGCCTCCATAAGGGCTTTCATGATCCGTGATTTCCGCGCCACACGGTATTGTACGATGCGAATATGGGTAACGTCCGGATCTCGGGAAGCTTCCTCGAAAAAGCGGACAACGCTCTCGTAACTGTGGTAGGGAAAATGCACCAGATGGTCCCGCTCCTCAATAGCTGCCCAAAAATCATCCGCTTTTTCCAGGGCGGGGTAAGGCAGCGGCGGAAGCACTTGGTTTTTGAGTTTGGAGAGACCGAAATCCGGGAATTTGAAGAAGTCGAAGTTATTGTGGTAGCGGCCTTCTCTCAGCGTGTCGTACTTCTCCAGCTCGAAACTCTCCATCAGGAAATTCAACATCTGCTGGGGCATCTCACGATCGTAGACGAAGCGACTGGCCGGGCCGACGTGCCGTTTGGTCAGGCTTTTCTTGATTTTTTGCACCAGATCCCCTTCGAACTCGTCGTCGATGTACAACTCGGCGTCCCGCGTCAGTTTGATAGAAAAGGTATCTTCGATCTCGTATCCGGGGAACATCGAGCTGACGTTGTGGCGCACGATATCGTCCAGCATGATCAGGGGGAACTCATCTTCGTTGGTCGGCGGTAATTCAATGAAGCGCGGCAGGTGATCACTGGGGATTTTTACGATGGCGTAGGACTTCGTCTCCAAGTCCATTTTGTCGTGCATCAGGATACACAAGTACAGCTGGGCATTATTCAGGAACGGACGAATCTTGTCCTTGACCAACAGTACCGGTTGAACGTAGGGCAACATGTATTCCCGGAAATAATCTTCCACGAAAACTTGCTCCTCCGGCGATAGGTCCAACCTGCGCTTTATGAGAATACCGTGGTTTTCAAGTTCTGGTACGATCTGCTTTTCAAAAATACGACTGAAAGCTTCTTGCTGGCGGTTAACGATCCGCTGAATGGTACGCACAGTCTGTTTAGGACTGATGTGTAGCTCCCGCATCGTTTTTTTCTTGATGCGCAGCAGGTTACGGTGGTTGGCCATCCTTACCCGAAAGAACTCGTCGAGGTTAGAACTGTAAATGGCCAGGAATTTGACCCGCTCGAACAGCGGCAAAGTCGGGTCTTTCGCCTCTTGGAGCACCCGGTGATTGAAGGACAACCAACTGATGTCGCGCTCGATTATGGGGTATTTGTCGGCCATAGTATTTGCTGGAATCTGCTTTGCGCCAAAGGTAGTGAACTAGAATAAACTTCCTTGCTCCGCCGGCTTTTCTACTTCCCGTGGCCCACGACTTTCTGCCCAGCCCTGTTGTTGCAAGCTGGTGTTCAGCCAGGCGGTGGCATCCGGAGCCAGGATGTTATCGGGCTGATGGGGGAAAATATAGGCCTCGGGTAGTCGCCATTTCTTCAGACGGCCGGTCCAGTCCATCAAGCGCAGGAAGTCGGTTTCGTGTAAGCCGTTCCCCACAAAACGGATCATGGTTCGGGGAGCCGTTACGTACATGTGCAGTACATCACGACGGCCACTGACATCCGTGATCACGGCGGCGGCGTGGTGAGCTGCCAGAGTATTCATGAGGTTCTCGGTAGTCGCCTGATCGGCAAACCAACTGGGGTGACGAACCTCAACCGCCAGCGGAAGCAACTGGGGCCAACCCTTTAAAAATCTGTCTAGTAACTCCAGTCTTGAACTGTCGAAATAGGGAGGTAGCTGGATGAAACCACAACCGTATTTTTCCTTCATCCCCGCGATGTTACGAATGAATAGTTTCGTTGTCTCTCCACCGATATCCAGCGAATTGACGTGGCTGATCGTCTGTGGCACCTTCGGGCAAAAGCGAAAATCGGCGGGGGTGTTGTTGTACCATTTTTCCACCAGTTGGGGCGTCGGGATTCGGTAGTGAGTCGTATTCAGCTCGATGGTGTTGAACTGCTTGCCATAGTGCAATAGGAAATCTGCTTGCCTCGCTTTTTCGGGATACCATTTACCTTTCCATTCCGGCATGCTCCAGCCGGTGGCACCCAAATACAGTTGGGGCTTGCCGTCATTTTCTCCCAACTGATAGCGGTCTATTCTGGCATGATTGGAGACGGGGTCATCCGGTATCCGAAAGTTGACGTTACTGATGTCGGTGAGTTTGCCGAATTTCATAGTCTGGTTGTTTTGGCTTCAAAGTAGCAGTGCTAAACGCAATTGTCTGAAATATTGCCGGAGGTCTTTACACGGGGCTTTTGGCCAAACGGAAAAACAAGAACTTATGTTGATAATCACAGCAGCATTGCTACTTTGTTAGCCACAAGACCACAAGACCACAAGACCTGAAAATGCCCACCCACCACAAATTCCTGACTCCCCGGACTGCTCACTACTATACCCTTGGCGAAGCAGGCCCGCAAACAAAGCGACTCTGGTTCGCTTGCCACGGTTACGCACAATTGGCGCAGCACTTTATCCGAAAATTTGATGTGCTTGCCGGCCCCGAGGATTACGTGGTCGCCCCCGAAGGACTCAGCCGTTTCTACTGGGGCGGGCTCGACGGACCCGTAGCAGCCAGCTGGATGACCCGTGGAAACCGACTGGATGAAATCCGGGATTATACCAATATGCTTTCGACTTTGTTTCAGGAACAACTGGACAAATGCCCCCAAGAGGTAGAAGTGATTTTGTTCGGATTTAGCCAGGGTTGCGCAACCCTGGTTCGTTGGTTGGTACAGGATTTGCCGCGCTTTGACCAGCTCTGGCTATGGGGCGGTCTCATCCCCGAGGACCTGGATTACCGGCAACCGGAGATCAGTGAACACCTGGCCGGAAAACCCATCCATCATTTCCGTGGCGACGCTGATCCGCTAATTAAGGACGAGTACATCGAGCTGCACCGCGAACTGATAAAGAAACAGGAGCTAATTGTTCAGGAGCATAGTTACGCCGGAGACCATCGGGTGGTGCGGGAAGAGTTGAAAAGGTTCGTAAAGCGACTGACGTAAGCCACGCACTCAAACTAGTGGCTTTACTAGCGTCTGTTGGTAACTGCCCTTAAAATTCTTCCCTCAATATCCCCGGTTTCTGCCGGTTCGAATACTTTGCCAGTTACCCGCTCGTAAAGTTCTACATAACGATGGGTGATTTTCTCTACCAAGGCATCCGGCATTTCCGGCATGCTTTGTCCTTCTTTGCCCTGGAAACCGTTTTCCATAAGCCATTCGCGAACGAATTCCTTACTGAGTTGTTTTTGCCGTTCTCCCTTCTGCTGTCGCTCAGCGAAGCCATCGGCGTAGAAATAACGGGAACTGTCCGGAGTATGGATCTCGTCGATGAGGACGATCTTGTCATTGTGGCGGCCGAATTCGTATTTGGTATCAACCAGAATAAGTCCACGCTCTGCGGCCATTGCCGTACCCCTGGCAAACAAGGCGCGGGTATAGGCTTCTAACTGCTTGTATTCAGCCTCTGCTACGATGCCCTGGCGGATGATCTCTTCTCGACTAATATCTTCGTCGTGGCCTTCTTCGGCTTTGGTCGCGGGAGTGATGATGGGTTCCGGAAAAGGATCGTTTTCCCGCATTCCATCTGGCATGGGCACTCCACAAATTTCTCTTTTGCCGGCTTTGTATTCTCGCCAGGCGTGACCGACCAGATAGCCACGGATGACCATTTCCACTTTATAGGGGGCACAAGCCAGTCCGATGGCGACGTTAGGGTCCGGGGTTTCCAGCAGCCAGTTCGGGCAGATGTCCCGCGTAGCATTCAAAAAATGGACGGCGGTTTGGTTCAATACCTGGCCTTTGTGTGGAATGGCACGGGGTAGAACGTGGTCGAAAGCCGAAATACGGTCGGAGGCGACCATCAAAAGTTTACCGTCTTCGAGGGTATAAACGTCGCGGACTTTCCCCCGGTAAAAAGCGACCTGGTCAGACAGGTTCAGATTGGTTTCTTTCAAAGCATTCGCCACGGCTGAAAATATTTTAGGCGAAGGTAATCAGTCCGGCGGGGATTTTCCCGCCGGGCTGATTGCTTTTAATTTCGTCCGTTCTGCTTTTCCTTCAACTTGCGGAGTTGACGACGCAGTTTGTCGTGCACCTCGGCGATGCTTTTTTCAATGGTCTCTTCGCTTGCTTCGGCAACGATGTCCGGTCCCGGTACGGCCAGACGAACGTTGATGGTCGCTTCGTTTTCGCCTAAGCCATCATCTTGCTTGATGTGTACGGTGGCGCTTTCAATCCGCTCGTAGAAAGTAGTGAGTTTTTCTAGTTTCTCGTTCAGCAGGTACTTGGTGTTCCCGGCCAGTTCGCTGGATTGATTAATGTGAATCTGCATAGATTATTGGATTTGGTTAGTTAAATAGAGAACCTATTTCAACGGACTTTCGTTCGCTTGGGGAGCCGCTAAACATCTATCAATTTGTCACATTCGTCCAATTCGGGGTCCGTTGATCCTGCTTTTATCAATTTCGGTCCCCACCGATTGGCGTATCTGGCCCATCCGAATCCCACGGCGACTCACCTTCCGGTTATCCTGATCCACGGGCTCACCGCCAGTGTACGTTTTTGGGAAGCGGCCATGCCCGAAGAATTCCGCCGCCGCCACGCTTGGTATTCGCTGAGTTTGCCATTGCATCACCCAAGTACCTATGAGGGAGAATACAACGATCAGACCTTAACTGAATCTGTCTTCGCAGAGATGCTACACGAGCAAATCTGTAGGGTTGTCCCCCAGGGACGCTTTCTTTTAGTTGGTTATTCAGTCGGCGGTTTTGCGGCACTCAACTATGCGGCAAAGTACCCGGATCGGGTAGCCGGAGTAATCAGTGCTGGCGGTTTCACTTCCGGCCGTGCCAAAGGGCTGGAAGGAGTGTTGCAATTGTTCGCCAAGGGGCGAATCATCAGGAGGGCGATATTTTGGATGAGCTGGAAAGTCCTTCAGTCTCACATTTTCTTCTTGCGCAAAGCCGTAAAATTCTATTCGATCAACGACCGCAAGCTACTGGCCTACCCACATTTGGAAACTACCCTGAGGCTCATTTTTCCGGATGTTGCCCGTCATGACATCGCTGGTATGCGCGTCTGGTTCCGCAGCTTGTTGAATATGGAACTATCGGATGAACGGGAGAATATAACCTGTCCCGTACTGGCTTTTGCCGGCGAGTCCGACCCCATCATTCCTTACAATCACCAGGTAGAATACGCCAGTAAACTTCCTGACGCATGCCTGGTCAGTCTGCCTGGCGTTGGTCATGTTCCCTTCGCCGAAGCACCCCAGGTTTTCGAGCGTAAAATGATTGAATTTTTGGGCCGGTTTGAGCTTTAGATCACATTCAGGCGTGAAAACCCATCACCTTGCTTCTCGATCAGAATTTTGTGGTGAACCCGCTCCCGTAGTTCTTTTACGTGGCTGATCAGCCCGATCGTCTTGCCTTGGGCCTGAAGACTGCTTAGGGTGTCGATCACGGCATCCAGCAGACTTTCGTCCAGGCTACCGAAGCCCTCGTCAATGAACAGTGACTGGATACGCGTACTTCCGCCGGCCAGGTCGGAAAGCCCCAGTGCCAGTGACAAGCTGACCAGGAAAGATTCACCACCACTCAGCGTCTGGGTATCTCTGCGATTATCAGCCTGATAAGTATCGATGATCTCCAGGCCCAAATGTAAAGGATTACGGCCCCGGTAGACAGATGGTTTCCGGTCAATGCGGTAACGGCCATCCAGTAAATCGGCCAATTGCTCATTAGCGGCCGCTACCAATCGGTCTAGCGTAAGGCTCTGGGCGAAGCGGCTGAATCGGTCGCCTTTGGCCGATCCGATCAGTTCGTCCAGGGCAGCCCAACGGCGACGTTCCTGCTCGGCGGTAATCAGGGACGTAGTGAGGTTGCCGGCGGCCTGGCGGTTTTTTTCGTCGGTAGTTAATTGCTGCTGCAACGCACCAGTGGTCTGGTAGCTGGCTTTACGTTGCTCACTCAGTTCGCTTTCTTGTTCGCGTAGTGATTGCTCAGGCGGTAAATCCGCTACGATTACCGCGGCGGCTTCTTCCTCTTCGATCAACTTGGCATATTGCTGTTGCTTGCTGTGTAGTTCCTGATCCAGACTATTGAACTCACGGCGCAGACTAGTCGCCATTTCAATAGAAAGCAGTTCTTTTTTTGCGGATGATACGGCCGTCGGACGTTCATCACCCAGAAATGCCGCGATTTTTTCAGCTAGATCAGCTAATTCCTTATTTAGGTATTTAATCTCCTCATCCAATGTTTTCTTACTGCTCTCATTAGTCTTGATCGTAGTTTGATGATCAACAAGTTGTTGATGCGCCAGTGCGGCCTTATCCCGGCAACTTTTCTCCCTTTTTTTCAAACCGGCTCTTGCTTCGGCTACGTTGAGGCCCTTTAGCAGGGTAGTGAGTCGTAAGGAATATTGCTCAATTTGCGTATGGACCGCTTCAATTTTCGGCGATATGTCAGTTTGCTTCTGCTGTAACCCTTCGTCGCGCTCGGTCAGTTTCTGTTTGGCTTCGGTAATTTTATCAGTTCCACCCCGTGCCAGTTGCTGGTTCAGACGGTCGTTAGCTGTTTTAAGTTTCTGCTCGCGTAACGCTTGACCTTCTAGTTCATTGCTCAATTCATTTTCTGACCACTCCAGCGCTTCAAGTTCTGATATTTCGCTGAATTCGATAGCCCATTCCTTCCGTAATTCCTTCAATTGCAGACCCTGTAAATAATGCTTCTGCCGGTGAGCAGCGAGATCAATGCTTGCTTGCTGTTCTCCGCGCTGAGCTTCCCGCAATTTGGCTTCGGTATCGGCCAATTTATTGGTTTCCGCTTCCAGTAATTCAGTCGAGGGTGGCGACCAATGTTCCAGGGCAGGGTGGTCCAGGGCACCGCAAACCGGACAGGGTTCGCCGGGTTCGACACTGTCCTTCAAGGCTGCGAGGCTGGCATTTTGCCGGAGCTGATCCAGTAGTTCCCGTTGAAGTTTCAAAGTTTTCTCAGACTTCTTTTGCTCTTTTTGCCGGTAGATCAATTCTTTTTCTCCGGTAGCCAGGGCATTGGCGGCCGTGTCTACGGCTTCCTTTAGATCGGCAATTTTTTTAGCAAATTCCCGGGCCCTTATACGTTTTTCCAGGTTCGCTTTTTGTGACTGCAAAGTAGCAGTGTCTGCTGTGATCACGATGGAAAAGCTCACGAGCCGATCACTATGATCACGGTCTGGATAGAGTTCGGCGAGTAGACTGCGGAGTTCGCTTTGTTCCGTTTTTACTTTGGCCAGTTGCTGATCGAGTGCAGCTAGCTCCGTTTTGATTCTTTTGCTTTCAGACTGGTATTGTTGCTGGGTTAAGATCAACTGACCGAGTTCTTTCTCCGAACTCTTAAGCTCTGCTTCCAACTTTACGGCTTCGTCAACCTTGGCTTCCCTTTCTGGCAGTTTATTTTCGAAATCCTTCAGGTTGGTAGCGGCAACTTCAGCTGCGGTACTTAGTTGCTTTTCATCTTTTCGCAACCGTTCCAACCGGCCGTTCAGTTCGGTCAGTTCTAGCCGGCGGCGGTCCAGTTGAGCCAGGGCTTTATCGTGATCGCGCAATTGATCTGCGACAGGACCGAGTTCTTCGTGGCGGCGCAGCTTCTCCCTTTCGGTTTGGCGAGCCTGTTTGCTCGCTTTCAAAGCATTTAACCGTTGGGTCAACTGTTCCTTTTGCTGGCCAATCTCCCGCTGACGCTGGTAAAGTTTCAGGCTGGGACTGATTTCTTTCAACCTACTTTCAATTTCGGCCAATTCAACTCGTTTGACCTCTAGCTCATCGGTCAGTACTTCTCGCTGGGTTTCGGTCAGCAAAGACAGATTGCTGAGCTGCTCACCGATGCGCTCGTGATCTTTTACGGCCAGTTTATGGCGTTCGAAGGCAGCGATACTAATCTCCCGATAGATACCCGTTCCGGTGATTTGTTCCAGCAGGTCGGCCCGCTCATTTTCGTCAGCTAGCAGGAAACGGGCAAAAGCTCCTTGCGGAAGCATGACCGAGCGCGTAAATCTTCCGTAATCCAGCCCGGTGATTTCGGGAACGACCACTTTGGTTTCAGATATCTTTTCGGCAAGAAACTTCCAGGCTCCGGTATCTTCTTCCCATTCAGAGAGCCAGTGTTTGGCGGCTTGTAATTTGCCGTCTACTTTTCCACGGGCTTTATTGCGTTCCCAGTGCGCCAGATAACGCCCCTGTGCTGTCGAAAATTCGAGTTCGGCAAAACACTCGGCGGTACCGTAGCTCATAATACGGCCCCCGCCACCTACACTTTCCTGTTCCCGGTCAATCTGTCCGTAAAGGGCCAGGGTGATGGCGTCAAGTAAAGTTGTTTTACCAGCACCCGTTTCTCCCACAATGGCAAAAAGGCCGGTGTCGGCCAGCGGTGACTCGTCGAAGCGAATCTCGTGATCGCCGCGCAGAGAATTGAGGTTACGAAGTCGAAGAACCAGAATTTTCATATTTCCTCGCTTTCTTGTCGCCAGTTTTCCAGCTCCCGGAAAGAATTCAGCAATTCGGGGAAGCCCGCTGGCTCTTCGCCTTCACTACCCAGACAAAGCCGCCGGAAAACTTCTTCGACGGACAGTTCATCAAGTTTTGGTAATACTCTTTGTTCGCTTTTACGATTGGCGCCACTACGAATCAATTGAGTAGACAACAAGTCCGCCGGCCGTTCGCCAATCAAGTCTTTCAGCTTATCGTGCAGCAACGGGATCGGCCCGTTGCTCTCTACTTTAATTTCCAGCCACGGTCTGAGGACCTCAGTATTGTCAACGAGGTCCAGTTCCCGTTTAGCGAGAAATTTTTCCAGCGATTCCTCTACTTCCTCCAGGCTGCCGTGAATTCTCTTGAGGCGTCGAAAGACCGGTACGTCGATCGACCGAATGCTGAATGCATCATTGTCGTCAGCTGTTGACTTTGCTACGTTGAAGTCCAAAATATAGACGATCTTATCATCGGCTACTTCGCTAAAATCCAGGGGCATCAGACTGCCGGAGTAGCGAACTTTTTTGTTGCCGCCTACAATTTGTGCCCGATGAATATGCCCCAGGGCCACGTAATCAAAAATAGCCGGAAAATCATCCGCGGCAATGTTGCTGCGGTTGCCGATATATATTTTACTCCGTTTTTCACTGGCCTCGGCCCCGTGGGCGTAGAGGTGGCCGGTTGTAAGGATAGGAATGTTCCGTGTCCGGTATTTTTCTACTTCTTTGCCCAGTTTTTGATAATGCTCACGGATGCTTTGACGCAGTCGCTTGGTACGGCTGGCCTCGTCTTCCCCGGCCTGGTTGTAATGGATGTCGCGGTCGCGTAAGAAAGGTACCGCCGCCACGATGGCTTCTATCTGTTCGTCAGCATTACGTAATTCGATGATCTGGTCCAGCACCTCTTCGGTGGCCGCACCAACAACTACGATATCAATATACCGTAGCACCTCCGAGGTGGCGTTGAGCATGGAGGGTGAATCATGGTTGCCGCCAACGATCACTACGTGGCGACAGCCGGTCGTCCGGAGCCGGCCCAGAAAATCATAGTATTGCCGACGGGCGTAGTTGGGTGGGTTGCTGGTGTCAAAAATGTCACCGGCCACGATCAACAGGTCGATGGCCTCCCGTTCAATAGTTTTCAGTAGCCAGTCCAGGGCCAGTTGCTGTTCTTCGCGTTGTTCACGGTCGTAAAGTCGGTGCCCGAGATGCCAGTCTGAGGTATGGAGGAGGCGCATTTGGCGAAGATAAGGAAATGGACGCGCTTCGCGCTTGTGGACGGCCTGCGGCCTTTTGGACGATCGCTGAAGTGATCTCGTGGACGCTCGTGCCTCGCTTTTGGCAGAGTTGGAATCGAAGACTGATGTTTGTTTCTTCGACTCCAACTCACCCACAAGATCGCTTCAGCGATCGTCTACGAAGGCTTTAGTCCGTCTCGTCTACAAGCGAAGTGTCTACAAGGCCAGAGGCCGTCTAAAACCGGAACGTTCCCGCCAAACTAGGCAGAATCGGCAACTGGTTCACCCGCTCATTAGTCGTACGGTTGACGAAGAAGATATTATCGCGGTCGTAAACGTTGGTGATACTGGCAACGATGTCCAGCTCGAGGTTGCCGCCGAAGCTGAAGGTGCGTTTCAGGCTGGCGTCCAGTCGGTGGAAATCGGCGAGGCGACCGCCGTTGATCTGGCTGGCCAGAAGAACGTTGAGCTCGCCATTGTTGGTCAGGATATCGAGGATGATGGGGCTGGAACCGGCGGTCGGGGATTCATAGAAGCCCTGGGTCTGGGTGAAGGGGAAAGCGGAACCGTAGTTCCAACGCAGACCAAATTCGTAAGCGTTGTCTTTTCCAAAGCGGTAGGTGCCGAAGGCGTTGACGTTGTGGCGGCGGTCGAAGCTTGTGGCGAAGACCTGATCGCCGTTGTCGCGGTCTACCCAGCCCAGGGTGTAATTGGCGGTTACGGCAAGGCGGCCCTTGCGGTATTCCAGGGAGATGTCGCCACCGTAAGCATCACCGGTCAGTGCGGTGAAATTAGGGTCGGTGACCAGTGTTTTGTTGCGGTTCAGCTCGATCAACTGGGTGAAGCCTTTGAAGTAACCTTCGATGTTCAGCAATAATTCGTTGGTGATGTCCAGTTCGAAACCACCTACGGCGTGGAAGGCTTTCTGGATACGATTTTTGGTGGCTTCACCAGTCGTTGGGTCGAGAATGGTTTCTTCCGGACCGGCCAGGTAGCCAGTGAAGAAGTTAACGATGTCGAGATCGTTTTGGGTAGAGATCAGGTTTTGACTGTAGATTCCACCTGCTGCTTTGAAGCGAAGGGCATCCGTGGCGTTATACTTGGCCCCGAAGCGTGGCTCAACGGAAAGGGTACTCTGGGATGCGTAGAACTGTACCCGTAAACCCGGTTCGATAATGAGGTTGCCGATGGTCTGCTTAAGTTTGAAAAAGCCGTTGAGTTCAGTCGTGAAATCGGCCTGGTTGAAGGTGAGCCCTAATGGATTCTGGAACTCGAAATCGGTATTGAAAGAGTTGAAATCGAAACCGTATTTGATCTGGCTGTTCTTGCCGAAGTAGGAGAAGTTCAGCAAGGCACCGTAGTTGGTGATTTTACTGCGGCGAGGCCCGTCGTCAGCCTGGAGCAGGTTGACGTCGTAGCTGCTGTAGTTGATGTTACCGTCCATAACTACGCTGGAGCCGGGAGGGACGAGTTTGAAACTTGCACCGCCGCCACCGTTACTCCAGTCGAGTGCCGCAACACCGGGTACGTCGAAGTCATCCAGAAAATTGAATGCGAAGAGATTCAGTTCCGAACCGTTAGATCCGCTGAAATTGACCTTGCCGTAGAGGTCGGTGTAATTGTAGGGTAGACCGATGTCCTCACCGGTCAGCCCGGTGCCTTCCAGGTTGAAGAAGTTGTCGTCGATGGCATAACTGTACAGTTGCTTGCTGGTTTCGGGTAGCAATGCTTGTTTACCAGTAATCAGGAAAGAGATGCTGGATCCATTTTTTGGATCGAGTTTCTTGATTGGGCCTTCCAGCATTACTTTGGCCTGAAAGGGACTGCCGCTAACCAGGCCACTAAATTCTTTCTTGTTGCCGTCGCGGGTATTGATATCGACGATGGCGGAGATACGCCCCCCGAATTCGGCGTTAAAACCACCGGTATAGACGTCTACACCCCGGATGGCTTCAGTTTCAAAAACGGAGAAGAGACCGATCGAGTGGAACGGGTTGTAGATTACCATTCCGTCTAACAATATCTTGTTTTGTACCGGGCTACCACCGCGAATGTAGAGCTGGCCACCCTGGTCACCGCTGGAAACCACGCCGGGAAGTACGGAGAGATACTGGGCGATGTCCGGCTCGCCACCAGTACTGGGCAGGGCCAGAATTTCCTCGCTGGAAACGCTGATCTTGGAGACCTTTACGTCACTGCGTGCTTGTTCCCGTCGGGCACTGACACTAACGGTGTTCAGTTGTACGGAAGCACTTTTAAGGCCGATCCGCACGAATTCAATATCGCTCGGTGAATTCAGCTCAACCGTTACGTTGGTACTGTCGTAACCCAGATAGGTGGCCTGAACGGTGTAACTGCCTTGTTCCAGGTTGCCGAAACTGAAGAAACCGTCGAGGTCGGTATTCACGGCGAGTTCCGTACCAATCAAACGTACAGTACCGAAACTAATGGGTTCACCACTACCTTCGTCGATGACGTTGCCACGGATCACACCGGTTTGCGCGAATAATGAAATGGAAAAAAGTGAACAGAGAACTAAAAAGTAATAACGAGACATTTGATTGCTTTGGGGCTGGTAAAGAACTGTACTCCCCTTCGTCATTAGGCTAAATAAACGGTCGTTAAAATCAACCTAGTGTGACCGAGAGGAGTACAATAGCCCAAAGGTATTTAATCTCGGGGATTAGTATGCGGGAAATCTGTAAACTACCCGCAATTGTCGGCTGGACGAGAGAATCATCATTTCAAGACCCCGGCTCCTTCCCGTTGCAATAGCGGCTCCGGTCCGGTGCAATCAATAATGGTCGAGGGGACATTCCGTCCGGGACCGCCATCGATCACCGCGTCTACTCGCTTGCCGAAGTCTTTGTAGATATCTTCAGCTTCGGTGAAGTATTCTGTGATCTCATCGTCGCTTTTAAGGCTGGCTGTCAGAATGGGGCGACCGAGTGCCTTGACCAATTCCATGATGATATTATTGTCCGGAATCCGCACACCGATGGTTTCCTTCCTGTTCTTCAGGATTTTCGGTGTCTTGCTATTTGCCTTGAGAATGAAAGTGAATGGCCCCGGTAAATTATGCTTCATTACCCGGAAAACATCGTTACTAATTTGGGCAGCGTAGTCACTGACCTGGCTGATGTCCTCGCAAATAAAGCTGAACATCGCTTTGCCCGGGTCCAGCCCACGTAAACGGGCTACTTTCTCCACCGCGTTTTTGTTGGTGATGTCACAACCGACGCCGTACACGGTATCGGTAGGATATATAATAACCCCTCCATCTTCCAAAATTTCTACGCACTTATTGATGAGGCGCGCCTGCGGATTGTCCGGATTAATGTCTAACAGCATGTGATGTAGGTTTTTGTTTGGGGGCAATATAGGGTTTTTTGGCAGTCGGGAGACTTGCAGTCAAAAGTCTTGCAGTCGAGAGTCTTATAGTCAAGAGTTTGATAATGGCAGACTCTCTTGACTTATTCACTCCCGACTGCAAGACTCCTGACTAAAATACAATGAACGAGCGCCTACCTCCCGTCCCAAAATACACCAACCGAATAGGCCGGGGCCGCTGCGATCAACTTTCCACTTACCGCTCCCGCCGCGCTTATGGAAATACCGAGCCGATCGGTCAGGTAGTAACTCAATTCCAGTCCGGGGCTGATGAATTCAGCATTATTGGCAAAGATGCTGGTGTTGGTCGTATTGGCCGCCGTTTCTCCATTGAAGAAGGACTCTGATCCACTCAGCCGACCGATGACCCAGAGCTTATCGTTTACCAGATTTAGGCCACCTTCCAGCTGGTAACGGAATTCGTCGGAAAAGCCCTCGGTACGATTATTGAACCCGCTGAAAACCGACCAGTAGGCATTCGTTTTACCCAGTTGAAATCCGTGCCCAACACTAAGGCCCAGCAACTGATTGAACTCTCCGTCACCAGTTTGCAAATTGCCCGCTTCTCCGCCCTTGGCATTTCCCAGGGGAAGACCGAGCGTCAGGGATGCAGCAATCGGGTAGGCACTGCCGGGGGTACTTAGGGCGTATCTTAAACTCGCTTCGGCGTCCCCCAGTCCGGTGAGGGCTTCTCCGGCGGATATAATGTCACCCGTAGTTTCGGAGCGTAGATTATTCATCACATTACGGCTCAGGAAGGGGAAATTTACTACGCCCGTTAACCGGTCCGTCAGGCCGAATTCACCGTAGATAACGGTATTGTAGACACCACTCGTCACGTTCGGGTCGGTTTGCCCGGTACCGGTATAATGCTCGTCGTAGCGCAACCACCATTCACTGAGTTTGAGGTAGTACTTTCCTTTTGGCTGGGGCCAGGGCCCGCCAGCCCGGAGACCAACTGGCAGAATAACGGCTAAGAGGAAGATTAGGGATAATGATTTTTTGACTAACAAAGTAGCAGTGTTTTAAGGTAAGTACCTGGCCTGAGCGCTCAGCATGAGAAGCGGTCTGACCAGTTTTTCAGAATTGCGTTGGATGGCCCAGGAGAAAAGATGTCCGTCAGTAGAATTTTAACCACGATTGCGCAACGACCTGACCAGGGCAGTAGATAGACCAGTTCGTAAACTAGGCCGCTGTGACGAAGTCATCTATTCATTATACCGTCCATTCCCCACGTCCACATTAAAAGGAGCACAGAAATAGAGCAGATACTGGTAATCGTTAATACCTACGTCGGGTACTTCGTAGCTGTGCGCGCCTTCAAACACGGAAACGGCACCGATCTCGTAGGCTCCGGCTGTGGTATTGGCGTTGTTGGAAAGATAAACGTAGAGGCCGGGCAGAAAATCGTCGGCACGGTAGTCCTCGGCTATCTCGATCATGATGCCACCTCCGGTAATTTCGGAGATGGTGAAGGCACCTTCCATGACGTAGGTACTGGTGGTCATGATCTGTCCTTCCCGAACTTCCGGTTCCGGTGGAATGATTACATTCTCGGAGGTATGGACGTCCACGGATTGACTCAACTCATTTTCTCCGTCGAAGAAACTCGCGCTTACAGTCACCGGTCCAAAAGCCCGGGCCGTGGCTAATCCGCTGTTCGTGATACTTAGAATGGCTGCATCCGAAGAGGACCAGCTGATCTCAGCCGCCTCGGCCTGGCCGACATTGTTGAAAAAAGTGGCTTCGAACTGATAGGAAGAATCAACGGTAATGCTGTCTACCGTACTGGTGATCCTTAGTTCGGGCTGAACGAAATCGGCCACGAAATCGTCCCCAATGCAGGCGGAAAGTAAGATGAGTAAAAAGAGCGGAGTTATTATGCGCATCAACGGTTACTTATGGACTGTGGACTATAATGGGTTCAAAGGTTCGGCTTGCGATATAACGGTCTTGACGGTACGCAAGCGGATTGCCTGCTTATTCGAAAACACTGCTACTTTGAAGTCAGCCATATTACCAACTATACCCTGAATGGGCATGTTTAGCTGCGTCCATCCGGGAAATGCGTCAAATATAAATTCTCCGTATATTTACACCCTTAAGGGACATCTACTTAATAGTTATTCTGATTGTAACGCCGCTATCGTGGTGTTGAGCAACCGTCCGGCAACCGAACCGGCTAAGTTTCCAGGGGTCTTTAAACCCCAGATACCGCTTAGCTAAGTGATGTTTTCGGGCGGAAAATTCAACAGCCCAAGAGCAGGTTATAAACCAGATGCTTTTTAGGTGACATCCCGAACCTCAATACGTCTAACCGAAAAATGTCTTTTCCATATTTTCAGCAGCTGGAGGCCCTCGATTGCGGGGCAGCTTGTCTCCGGATGGTGGCCAAATCCCACGGCCGCTACTACTCGCTGGAGTATTTGCGGGAGCAAACACGGATCAGTCGGGAAGGCGTTACCCTGGCCGGAATCAGCGACGGGGCCGAAGCTATCGGGCTACAGACGCTGGCGCTGCCCGTTACGTTGGAACAATTGCGGAATGAGATCCCCCTGCCTTGCGTCATTCCGTGGGGAGAAGATCACTTCGTAGTCTTGTACGAAGTAAAAGGGAACAAGTTTTTAATCGCCGACCCGGAGCCTGCTGTCCAGAAAGCCCGCTATTCGGAAGGGCAGATGAAGACTTACTGGATGGACGCCGGATTGGAAAATGGTAGGGCCGATACCGGTGTTTGCTTGGTGCTGGAAACCACCCCTGAGTTTTTTGCAAAGGGTAAGGAAGGAGTAGACAAAAGCAGTATTGGCCACGTATGGGGCTATATCCGTAAGTATCAGAAACTTTTATGGCAACTGGCTGGCGGGCTGATCGTAGGCATGGTCCTGCAGATCATGTTTCCCTTCTTGCTGAAGAATATGGTGGACGTGGGCATCGTCTACGACGACAGTGATTTCATCACTCTGGTGGTCATTGCCCAGGGTGTATTGTTCGTAACGTTGACACTGATCAGCTTGCTTCGGCGCTGGATTTTATTGCACATCGGTACCCGGGTGAACGTGAGTTTGATCTCGGATTTTATCAGTAAGCTGACGCGACTGCCGATGAACTTTTTCAATAGTCGACTCGGCTCGGACCTGGTACAGCGGATCAATGACCACGATCGGGTTCAGCGTTTCCTGACCGGCCAAACATTGATGAGCATTTTCAGCCTGATGAATTTCGTGGCTTTCGGCTTTGTACTGGCCCTGTGGAACAAGCAAATTCTGGGTGTTTTTCTGGTTGGCACTGTCCTGCATCTGGGTTGGCTCTACTTCTTCCAGCGGCAAAGGCGAGAACTGGATATTCGCCGGCTGGATCAGGCTGCGGATAATCAGGCACAGCTTCAGGAAATTGTCTCAGGAATGGCGGAGATCAAACTCTACGGTGCGGAACGCCGCAAACGCTGGAGCTGGGAACGCAACCAGGCACATATTTACCACACCAGTGTGAAACTGATGCAGATCGATCAGGTCCAGCGGACTGGTGCCGGGGTGCTGAACGAGAGTAAGAACCTGATCATCACCTTTCTGGCGGCCATTGCAGTACTGAATAATACCATGAGTATCGGGATGCTGGTAGCCATACATTATATCCTGGCCCAACTCAATGTAGTGATCCGCGATTTTGCCGACCTGATGCACAATTATCAGGAAAGCGCCCTCAGTCTGGAGCGGATGGATGAAGTGCACGGCAAGCAGGACGAAGACCGGCCGGAAGAACAACTCGGGTTTGTGCCTGAGTCCGATTACATCAGCGTGGATCAGGTAGATTTCCATTACGTTGGCCCGCATTCACCCCAGATCCTGCGGAACGTTACCACCAGGATTCCCCGGAATAAGATCACGGCGATCGTCGGTTCTTCCGGAAGCGGGAAATCAACTTTACTGCAAATACTACTGGGCTTCTACGCTCCGAGTGAGGGGACGGTTTCGCTGGGAACCACCAACCTCCACGCCATTGAGAACCAGGCCTGGCGTAAGGAGATCGGTATGGTGCAACAGGATGGTTTCATTTTCTCGGAAACGATTGCCAAAAACATTGCTTTGGGTGACGAGGTGATCGACCAGCAAAGATTACTGGAAGCCGTACGGATCGCCCAGATCCAGTCCTTCATCGAAGGATTGCCAATGGGCTACAAAACGCCGATCGGGGAAAAGGGAATGGGCCTTAGCCGGGGACAACAACAACGTATTTTGATTGCCAGGGCGATCTACAAGAATCCGAAAATTCTCTTCCTCGACGAAGCCACGACCGGCCTCAACGCCTTTACCGAGGTGTTGATCATGGATGAGTTGCTGGAGCATTTCAAAGGTCGCACCGTCATCATGGTGGCTCAGCGTTACACGACTATTCGCCAGGCCGATCACATCATTGTACTGGAAAGCGGGGAGATCGTGGAGCAGGGCTCACACGGAGAGTTGATGTACGAACGGTCTACTTATTTTAACTTGGTGCAGCAGCAGGTGGAGTTGGGCAGTTAAATCGCGATGGCGATTTAACTGCCCTTTTACTTGCTGCTCTTACCCTTTTCAGATTAATGACTTTATGTTTATTTTACGTGCTGATTTGACTTGCCGCTCTTACCCTACTTTTTCCATTGATGAAAAAAGTAGCAAAAAAATCTAGTTTTGAATAACTCCGAGGACCGTAGGGACGATCACCGAAGGTAAACTCCCTTCGCTCAAACAGTATTCAAAACAACTGCTCCGAACTGATGCTTTTAGCGAAGAATGGAGCTGCGCAAAGCGGCATGCCAAACGCGACATAATATTTGATGTAGAAGTTTTATTACGTCGCTTTGAGCAACTTTCACTTTAACTAAAATGCTCCTCTACGAAGAAAGACGAACTCAGTACTGTTTGAGCGAAGCGAGTTTACTGAGTTCGTCTTTTTTGCTTCTTTTTTTGGCAATGCAAAAAAGAAGCCGCCGGAGGCAAGTTAGAGTGGAACGTTAAAGCGGCATGCTAACATAACAAGCTAAAACGGCAGTCTAATCCCCCTGTGATGCCTACAAGTGATAGTAACAATACCAGAACCCAACCCCGTTCCGACGCCATCTCGGAGATACTGGGTACCACTCCCAGTTACCTGGTGCGATTTGGAAACATCCTGGTACTCGTAGCCTTGGTCGTCACTATGTGGGTAGCTTACATCTATCGCTATCCGGACGTAGTAAGCAGCCGACTGACCCTGACTTCGGTGGAACCCGCCCGTCGTCTCACGGCTCCCCGGAACCTGACCGTGGACCGTATTCTGGTAGAGCGGGAGGACAGCGTAGTGGCGGGGGCTACATTAATGGTCTTTAAATCTCCGGCCCGTTTCAAGCACGTACAGTTTCTGGAAAACACCCTGTTGCAAAATGGCGTCGCTCCAACGGACTCCATGCTGGCGGAAATGGATATAGTCAATTCTCTGATTTTGGGGGAGGTGCAGGAAGATCTTTATCAATTCGTAGAAGCCAGGGAGAAGTACTTGGTCGCCAGAGATCGTCGCCTGTCTGGACTGAGTGACCGGGAGATCAATCGTCGGATTCGTCAGCAGGAAACGGCGATGAAGAGTGAGAAAGCAGTGCGGGACCAACTGATGAAGGAGGTCGTAATGACGGCCCGCAATCTACTTCGCCAACAGAATCTACTTGATAATGGCATCATCGAGCAGTCTGAGTTCGATGAGGTAGCCGAGACTGATTTGCGAACCCGACGCTTACTGGCTGCCAGTGAGGGACGCATCCGGGACCTGACCGTCAATATAGAATTGCTGGATGGTCAAAAAGAACAATTTCGTTCCGGGGAACAAACGGAGTTGGAGGTAGCCTCCCGAAATTTACGGGAACGCTATAATCTGTTGCTCCAGGCAGTGGAAAGCTGGAAACAGACCCATTTACTGGTAGCCCCGAAAGACGGCATTGTATTGGTAAACATTGATGTACGTGAGCAACAACGATTTAGCGCAGACGATGAGTTGGCCACTCTACTACCCGTTAATCCTCAGGGTGTACTCGGCCGGATCGATTTACCATTACAGGGGTCTGGCAAAGTAGCAGTGGGTGATCGGGTGATTATTAAATTCCTTAATTACCCTTCTGAGGAATTCGGCTCCGTGGCCGGGGTGGTAGAAAGTAAATCGCCCATACCCAGCGGAGATGTCATTCCAATTCTGGTCGGCCTGCCCAATGGGATGGTCACCAACACCGGTAACCGCCTTGAACCGGTCCCCTTCATGCGGGCGGACGCGGAGATCGTAGTGGGGGAGAAGCGTTTGCTGGCCTGGTTATTTGACCGGGAGTAGGGGGCGATTATTTTAATATTTTATAAAATTAATTCCTTGGAGCAATCAATATCTAATTGTTTTCTTGACGAAAATATTTTCCTGTAAATGTTAAAAGTTGGGTTTTAACGTGATAGTATCGTTGACAAACCTATCTTTGATGTAGATGAAACAATAGAAAAGTTACATAGAACACTAATTTACCGTTACTATTTTTAATCGTAGTTAAACACATTCGCTACATTTTTTACTGAAATATTTGATTTTGTTGCGGCAATTTGGCCGCAGCCAGTTTTGTAATTTAAGATCACATGAAAAAATTGAACCTTGAAGGGAGCACTCGCTCCTACCTATCCGCTTTGTCCATTGGCTTCGTTATATTACTGACGATATTTACCACGGTAAATGCTGGTGATTACGCAAGTGTAAGTGGCTCACTGATAACAAGTGCAGAAACTCCGAACTTAGCACCTCCTCCGGAGGATTGCAATAACCCATTGGTTGGTAAGCCAGTGGTAATTGATCGTGTGACTACCGGAACATTAGGCGTACTACTGGGTGGTAGTACACTTGAGAACGTTATTGATTCAACGCTAAATAATTTTGCCGAATTCGACCTTTCCGCCTCTTTACTGGGCAGTTCGTTGGTTAGCATCAAATCAACTGATGGTGAATACCCGGCCGGAAGGAGGGTGGGTTTCGTAGTAGAGGTTAACAACAGTTTACTTTCAGTGGATATCCTAAGCGGTTTAGAAATACGCACCTATCAGGACAACGAACTCAGAGAGACTGCTACCTTCAGCGGAAGTACGATTGACCTTTCTCTATTGGGGGGCGGCGGCAGGAAGCAGCGAATAGAGTTTGTCGCTTCTCAATCTTTTGATGAGGTAGAATTGGCATTGGGTTCGGTAGTGAATCTCAATCTGGCGGGAGATGTAAGAGTATTTTATGCATACGAGGAAGACGTTAACTGTGATGCTGAATGTTCTACGGAGGTCATTCCAGCCAATGGATTCACGCCTACGATTGTTGATGCCAGAACGGGATTCACCGGAGGTATCTGTATTCTCTGTGATGTTATTGATGAGGAAGAAGCTATCAACGACGACCTGACGGATGGAGCGCAGATCATCTACGGAGTGACCTTGGCCGGTACCTATGGCTTTTCGGTATCCACCGGTTCGGTCCAGCCGGCGGGAAGCGAAGCCGGATTCGTGGTTGCGCAAAATACGCTACTCAATTTGCTTGATATCAATGTTCTCAGCAAATTTACGATAGAGACCTATAACGGGGGTGTATTACAAGAGGCAATTGAACTAAACGATGATCTGGCCGGTGTCGGCATTTTGACGGGTGGGAATATGCTTTCACTAAGCATACCAACCGCATTGGACTATGATGAGGTCAGATTAGTGATTCAGGCAGGACTGGCGGCCTTGGAAAATCTGACGATATTCAATGCCTTCGTTCGTTACGACGATGATTCCGATGGCATCCCTAACTGTATTGATAAATGTGTAGGAGACGATAATATATTGAATGATCTTGGCCTGCCATTAGCGTGCAATCCAAATTGCAGAATTAGCGCAGGACCAGATTTAAACGTTTGTGCAGATGTTACTCCGGGAATGGCTCAATTACCACCGGCATTAGGCGGACAGTCGTGGATGCCGTTAGCGGGTAATCCATCTTCGGCTACAATTGATCCGAGTGGGAGTGTAACGGGACTAGATGCAGAAGGGCTATATGGATTTGTGCTTTCAGAAGGTGCCTGTGCAGATACGGTCTTTATAGATTTTTCGGAATCTATGCCCTCCGTGATATGCAATGATCCCGTAACGGGAAGTGGAGTCGTGATTGACGACGCTGGCGCTTTTAATGGCGTATGTCTTCTTTGTGCAGATACTGACGCTACTAATGTAACCGATACCGACCTGACCAATTTCCTCGAGTATTCGAGCCTGTTAACCCTGCTTTCACAAACTTCGTTGGTTTCCGTAAAGGATACTAACGTAGTTTACCCGGCAGGTATGAGGGCAGGGTTTGTGGTAGACTTTCCAACCGGTTTATTGGATGCTACGGTCTTGGGCGGTCTCGAACTCAGAACCTACCTGGACGACAATTTGCAAGAGGTATCTGGCGGCGGAAATTTGCTGGAAGCTGCGGTCTTGCCGCAAGCCGGCGGAGATCTACAACGTATCGGATTTACTACAACGCAAGATTTTGATGAAATCGAAATCATTTTCGGTAGTGCGGCCAACGTCCTTAGCTCAATAAGAATTTACTATGCTTTTGTCGAAAACTCGAGTTGCGATTTTTCAACGGGTTCATTTGATGACCCTTCAGTATTGTGTATCGAGCCGCTAACATCTTCATCGGATTATTGCGCGTCGGTGAACGCTGAGAGAACTGGTTTCAGTGGATTAGCCTGTGTAGGGTGCGATTTGGATTCCATTGCCCATTTGGTCGATGAAAATCCTGTAAATTCTGCGAACCTTAATCTGGTAGCCGGTGTAGCTAACGAAGCTACTGTTGCGGTTATATCAGCTATAACGATTCCAGCCGGTTATGAAGCCGGATTTTTAATAAGGGGGAATAATGCCTTATTAGATCTGACAACTCTAAGCAATCTAAGTATTTCCACTTACCTGGATGGTGACTTACAAGAAAGCTTTTTTGCCAGTAATCCTCTTATAAACGTCAGCCTGTTTACTAGTGGGGATGATTTCTCTCTAATCAGTTTTAAGACTAGCGAAGATTTTGATGAAATAGTCATTTCTCTAAATGGCTTGGTCAATGCTTCTTTACTAGGTGGCTTGGACATCTACTACGCTTATGTGCGTTCTGACATTGATAATGATGGCGTTCCCGATTGTCTGGACAAATGCTGTGCTGGTAATGACTTGCTAGACAGTGATGGCAACGGAGTTCCGGATGCTTGTGACGGAAGTCCAGTAGCCAATAGAGATACTGTAATAATTACCACCATGAGTCAAGAAGCTATTATGGTCTTGATCAATGATGACTTTGGTGAAGATGGTCCGGATACGTTGAATCCTATTCAAATTACAAATTTACCTGAACTAGGTAATGCTGAAGTAGATAACAACGGTACTAGTAATACGTCTGGAGATGATTTTATCTTATATACACCTCTAGCCACAAGTGGAATCGATGCTTTAACCTATATGATTAGGGATGCGAATGGATCTTCAGACACAGCATCATTAACCTTGAGAATTGAAATAAATGAAGCCCCGATCGCCATCGACGACGCACCAATGGTGGACGAAGACGATACCTTAACGGATAACGTAGTTGATAACGACACGGACGTCGATGGCCCGGACACGCTGATCACCCTGGTGACGGACGTAACGAACGGTACGTTGACGCTGAACCCCGACGGCAGCTACACCTACGTTCCCGACGCGGATTACAACGGTCCGGACAGTTTCGCTTACAGCTACTGCGACGGCGGAATGCCTGAACTCTGTGATACGGCTACGGTCAATATCACGGTCACGCCAGTCAACGACGCACCAGATGCAATGGACGACGCCCCGATGGTGGACGAAGACGACACCTTGACGGACAACGTAGTTGACAACGACACGGACGTCGACGGCCCGGATACGCTGATCACCCTGGTGACGGACGTAACGAATGGTACGTTGACGCTGAACCCCGACGGTAGCTACACCTACGTTCCCGACGCCGACTACAACGGTCCGGACAGTTTCGTTTACAGCTACTGCGACGGCGGAATACCTGAGCTCTGCGATACGGCTACGGTGAATATTACGGTTGTACCAGTCAATGATCCGCCGGTGATCACTCCTCCCGATACGGTGATGGTGATCGTTCCGGAAGATACTCCGGATACCACCTGCTTCGTAATTACGGATGCCGATGCCGGCGACGTTTTGGACTGCACGCTGACGATGCCCGGCTTCGGTACGGCAGTACTGCTGGACGACACCTGTGTGGTCTACACTCCCCAGCTAGATTACAACGGTGGCGATACGCTGCTCAAGATCACTTGTGATCAAACGGGTAACTGCGATACGGTAGTCATCATCTACGAGGTCACGCCAGTCAACGACGCTCCGGATGCAATGGACGACGCCCCAATGGTGGACGAAGACGCTACCTTGACGGACAACGTAGTCGACAACGACACGGATGTCGACGGCCCGGATACGCTGATCACCCTGGTGACGGACGTAACGAACGGTACGCTGACGCTGAACCTCGACGGCAGCTACACCTACATTCCCGACGCCGACTACAGCGGTCCGGACAGTTTCGTGTACAGCTA
>PDLQ01000025.1 GCA_002591745.1 Lewinellaceae bacterium SD302 | reverse complement strand
GGTACTCTCCTTGAACTGACCGTAACGGGCCAAATGAGTGAAATTGTATCGCCCCCGGATGCTGAGCCAGAGCACAAAGAGGTGAAGCAAAAATTTGGTTTGCCATCGCCCTACGTCCGGCATTTGTCGTAATATTGAAGCAGCGAGGGAAGAGACCTTCGTTAGGTGAGCCATCGGTATTTTGAAAGTGTGAGAACTCACAAAATACGGCTCACCGAATTTAAATTTGAATTATACTAAAGCGTCTCAAATCGCAACGGACCATTGTTTTATAAGTAGTCAGTCCAAATTGATCTGTTGAGCCAAAGTAAAAGTCTAATGCTCCGTTTCTTTTTGAGGCATTTGACAGGAAAGAGGTCGCACTATACTTACCAGACTCTAAAAAGTCTCCACCATTTAACCGATTTTCAACACTGAATTTTTGCATTAAATTAATTGTCTGATTGAAGAAGGTTTCATCGTCAGCAGAGAAATCTACAGCATTCTGGCTAGACGGATACAATGTTCTTCCAGTAGGTGGCCCAGCAATTTTTAATATGTTGCCTTCATTCATATTCAACGCTCTGTAAGCAGGGTTATTCATATCACTGCGGCCAGGTCCAACTATATGGCTAAAATATCCAGCGTTGTCTGGATGATTTACAATTCTTTGCCAGCCAGTGGGAACACCGAAATTAAGCGTCAAGTCTTGTGCAATCTGTGTTGGTCCTTGTCCACTTTTAACCTTGTAAAGCAATGACCCATCCGCAGCATAGTAAGCTTGCAAGCCGTGCAAATCAATATTCGCAATCGGACTATTCTCCGCATAGTTGAACGGACTCACAAAAGCGAACTGATCAGCAATTGGATCTACCCCTGTAAATCTTCCAATAGTTGGGTCATAATACCTAAACCCATAAGCATACAGCCCCGTCCCTTCCATCTGCTCCTTACCATTGTAGAGGTAGTTTTGGTCCGTTTCGGGTTGAATTGGAGCGGTGCCGTTAAGTTCCAACCCAAACGGATAGTATAAATTACGTTGCAGTACTTCTGTATTACCTTGTCCGGGGGCATCTAATATTACCCCATCTTGATCTGTATCTTCAAAAAGCACAACAGTATTACCCAGATGATCGCTCAAACTTCCCTCTCAAAGACAGTCGAGCAGATCGTTTAGTCTTATAATACCGTTTGTAGAGGCCTGGTCTGTTTATTGATCCAGTCTCGTTTTTTTGAGATTTGAACAGTCAAACCTTTCCTCATCAACTCTGCTACTTTGAAGCCAAAAAAGCCTGCACCACAAAGCCGGCAATCAAGACCAGTCCCACCCAGAACACCTTATCTGCGTGCTTTGGAAAATACGCCCGGCCGATGAAGTAGGCGATTACCCAAAACACACCCATCAACAACGGAATCCAACGAATGAAAAGCATGGCCATGCCCGCATCCGCCAGTACGGGGGCATAGCCGATGCTAAGCGAACCGACCAGGCCGGCCAGCAATAAAACACCACTGCGGGTAGCCGCCGAACGGTTGTTATTTGGTCTTTCCATGCTGTAAAATAGAAAATCCCTCCCGGTAATACCGGAAGGGATTTTTTGAATCGTTGCGTCAGCGCGATCTAGCGGCGGCTACGACGACGCTTGCGTGCTGTCTTGAAGCGATTCTCATCGGCTGCATCGTTACCCTGGGAGGCACCGGTACGAACCATGGCACAACGGAAACCTACGTTCCGGCTGCTGCGGTCTTCGTCCATGTAGCGACGGGTACCGGGGCTGAGGTAGTAGGCACGGTCGGCCCAGCCACCGCCTTTGTAAACGCGGGCTTTGTCACTGATCAGGGTGTACTTGTCGGAAGCGTAGTAAGCCTGGGAAGTTTGGTCACCATCCAGGTAATCCAGTGGGCGGCCTACTTTGTAGTTGTCGCGCTGGGCGGCATCGGCGTCGTCGACGTACTCGAAGCGCAGGCGACCGAGGCTGTCTTTCTCAACGGGGCGGCCGTTCTCGTCGCGCACCATTTCCTTGAACTCGTTACCACGGAACGGGTTGAGGTCGTGGTTGTCCACATCTTCCAGCGTCAGGGCGGTCAGCGGGCGGTAAACGTCCAGTACCCACTCGTTCACGTTACCGGCCATGTTGTAGAGGCCGAAATCGTTGGGGTAGTTTTCGCGAATGTGGTCCGGAAAGGGCGCCTCGTCGTTCGGGCGGCCGGCAATACCCATGTAGTCACCACGGCCACGCTTGAAGTTGGCGAGGATTTTACCCTGGTCGCGGTCGTGTACCTGGTAGCGTACGCTGGTACCGTTCCATGGGTAGATACGACGATCGGTGTAGTTCTCGTCCTTTTCGTTTTCCTGGAGACCTTGCAGGGCCAGGGCTGCATATTCCCACTCGGCCTCGGTCGGCAGGCGGAATTCGGGCAGCAGGATACCGTCCTCGAAGCGTACACCGCGTTCCTCACCGGTACGCAGGTCTTTTAGCCCTTTACGGACATCGCCCTGGTACTGACCGGCCAGATAAGCCTTGGTGTTAAAGACATCGTTGTCTTTTTGCTCAGGGTTGGGGTTCAGGATGCCTTTATCGATCAGGATGCCTTCGTTTACCCGGTCACCACGCCAGCGGGCGTACTCACCGGCCTGCTTCCAGGAAACGCCCACCACGGGGAATTCATCGTAGGAAGGGTGGCGGAAGTAGGTTTCCACCATCGGCTCGTTGAAGGCCAGTTCGTCACGCCATACGAGGGTGTCGGGCAGGGCGTCTTGGTAAACCTCGGGGTAGCTGGCACCGTAGGTACGTTGCAGCCAGTAGAGGTACTCCCGGTAATCGATGTTGGCCATTTCGGTCTCGTCCATGTAGAAGGAGGAGACGGTTACGCGGCGGGAGACGTTGTCCCAATCGTAGGTAACGTCTTCTTCAGTGTATCCCATCACGAAGGTACCACCGGGGATGAGTACCATGTTAGGCGGGGTTTCCTGCCCTTCGTAATCAGTATTTTTTTCGAATCCTCCCCATTCCTGGTCGTTGTATTTCCAACCAGTGGTGGATGATCTTTCTTTCTTACCACAACCGGGTAACAATAGGGCGACGACGCACAACAGCGTTAATGTTCTGAAAATATTCTTCATTGTATCTCTACCGAGTTGACAAAATTGCGAATGAGCGGACAAATATAGCATACCTGAGCTTTTAGCGGGCCACCACGAGCGATCTTAACGAAAAAAGCAGGGCCGGGGTGGCTGAGTCCGCATTCTTAACCCTTTGTGAAGGGCTCCTATTGTGTAAAGCGATGTTAAAGTTTAGAAGATGCCCCTAATTCGAGATTTTAGATTCTCGAATCCAGATTTTGCCAAATTCTCGCACACGCCGCTTGGGCAAAATCAAGAATCCAAAATCTTGAATTTCAAAACCTAGTTAAACATCCCGAAGCAGTCGTTAAACCGGCTCCGAAAACGCTTACGCTGCAAGGCCTTGCTATCGCCGAAGTTGAGGGACATGCTAATCTCATGCGTCCCGCCCAGTCCGCCGGGCACGGTACGCAGGGCCGACAAAGTGGCGTCATAGCTGTACCCGATCCGCAATACGCCTTCCCGGAACCCCACTACGGCGATGGCCGCATCGGCATTTTCAAAAGCGTGGCGGTACCAGCCTCCGAGGAAAAACTTGCCGTAGCCAAAGTAGGCCCCCAGGTCCAGTTGCTGAAAAGCGGCCTGGCGGCTGTACAGCAGGTTAGGGGTCACGTAAGCCGGTCGGCGACGGTTAGTGTAACGCTTGAGTTTGATTTGCCCGCCAAAGTGAACATTCATCCGGATCGGTCGGCCGGCGTACAGATTTTGGTTGAGTTCGATCAGGCTTTCATCCGGCCGGGTCAGGTGATCGAGGCTAAAGCCACCGAATAGGGGTCCGGAATAAAGAACGATGCCAGCCCCGGCGTCAAAGCTGGTCTTGTTGCTCGCAATCAGGTCTTCGGCCGTGGCCGCCCCGGTATTTCCCTCGATAGCATCCAGCTGGTCGCCAAATAAAAGTTGATTGAAGTCCACCCGCGTCTGGATGGCCCCCAACGACAGCCCCAGGCGAGCGTAAAGTTCTTTGGTTACCCTCACCTCATAGCTGTAAATGACTTTGAAATTCGTGATTCGATAGGCACCGTCAGCCTGTACATTGCTGATTCCGGTCAGGCCAATGGAAGAGGGCTTCCCTTCGAAAGGTTGCTCGTAACTCACCGCAAATGTCCGGTAGGCATTCGGGTAAGCGCCGTACTGGGTCCGGTAATTCACCCCCACTCGCGGGGCGATAGACACGCCGGCCAGGGCCGGATTCAATTGTAGCGGCGCAGCGTAGAACTGGCTGAAGACAGCATCCTGGGCCCCCAGCTTACCCATCAGGATAATCGATGAAACTAGCAGCAGTAGACATAGTTTATTCAGCATAGCAAGATTTCTAACGCCAACAATATAGTTGCGATTATGGCTTCAAAGTAGCAAGGCTTTCGTTTTCACCCTATTTTAACGCTTACGTTCCTTTCAACGTACTTTTCCCGACATATCACATTCCTTAACAAACAATCCATTTTCAGGCTAGAGCGTTTTAAAGACCGCTAGGGTTATCTTCGTTCTGAAATTCGGCTCTCCAATTCTATTCAAACTACGCCACATCAGTATGCTACGTTCCTTTACTAATTTATCTGCGGTCATCAGTACGATTTGTCTGTTGTTGCTTCCCGCACGGGCTTCGGCCCAGGTCAGCCTGTCCAAAACCTTTGACTGGGAGCCCACTCCGGTCACTATTCGTTTCGACGAGCAGGATTTCGTCAAGTACGATTTTACGGGTGCCGTCAGTATTGCAGGACCGTCGACCTTGCTGCCTTATTGGGTGGAGACTTTCGCCGTCGCCGGCCCCGGACAACTCACCGTTGAAGTGGTGAACGCCGAATACGATAACTTCTCCGCCGATCCCCGGGCCGATCTCAGTCAGCTGCCGGAAAGTCTGGTCTTCGAAACCGAAGTCTACCGCCAGCCCGAGGGCTATTTCGGCAAGATCTCCTGCCTGCCGATGATCCGCTCCCTATCCGGCTACCAACGCTTACGGTCGGTAGAGTTGCGCGTCACCCGCCGGTCCGGCCAGGATGCCCGGCCCCGCTTCGATTTTGCCAACCGCTCGGTACTCGCCGACGGGCAGATCTACAAAATCGCCGTTAAAGAAACCGGCATTCACCGTCTGAGTCGGGGTTTTCTGACTGGTGATCTGGGCATTGACCTGGATGGTGTAGACCCACGCAGTATTCGGCTGTACGGTCACCCTGGTGGGATGCTTCCCGAGGTAGTAAGTGAAGATTTCCCGGACGACCTCATCGAGCAGGCCATTTTCGTAGAAGGCCAGGCCGACGGTAATTTTGACGGTGACGACTTCATTCTCTTCTACGGCGAAGGTCCGGACGTCTGGAGCTACAACGTCGATAATGATCGCTACGACAAGCCCCGCAATATTTACGCCACCAGTGCCTTTTACTACCTCAAAATCGGTGGCGGCGGTAACGGCCTTCGGGTCACCGAGACCAATGCCGGTGGTGGTACCAACGTTAATAGCTACGATGCCCTGTTCCGTTTTGAGGAAGAGAAGGAAAACGCTTTACACAATATTGGTAACGCCCACGGTTCCGGGCAGGTATGGTTCGGCGACCTTTTTCGCGTTGCCCGGGAAAAAGACTACAATGACCTGTTCAACCTGACCGACCCAGTGGCCGGAGAACCCGCCTTGATCCGAGCCAGAATGGGACTGAGAGCTACCGCGACCAGCCGCTTCATTCTCGAGGTTCAGGATAATGAAATTAATAGCTCCGCTGCTAGTCGGATAACCAACCTGGGTAGTGCACTGACCAGTGCCGGCGTACGTTACGCTACGATAAACACTACAATTAACCTGAATGCGGGTGCTCTCGATTTTAAAGTAAGCTATCCTCCTGTTTCCAATGGCGGAGAAAGCGAAGGTTACCTCGATTTTATCCAGTTAAGAGCCCGCCGGCAGCTACGGATGCAGGGGGATCAGATTTCCTTCCGCGACAGTCGGTTAATCGGCCAGAGTAATGCTACATTCCAATTAAGCAATGCCAACTCAAACACCCGTATCTGGAAGATCGGCAACGGTACTCACCAGGGCCTCAACGGCTTACTAAGCGGTGGCTCGATCACGGCCAATGCTTCCCTGGATCCCGATCGGATCAACGAATTCGTGGCCTTCAACCTGAATGCCTCACTGTTGAGCGCGGAAGCCATTGGCCCGGTGGAGAATCAAAACCTCCACGACATCACCAATGCCGACATGCTGATCGTCGTCCACCCGGAATTTATGGAAAACACCCAGGCCTTACTCGATCACCGGCGGGAGTTCAGCGGATTAGTCACCGAAATGGTCACTACCGAGCAAGTCTATAATGAGTTCAGCGCCGGCAAGGCCGACCCGGCCGGGATTCGCAATTTCAGCCGCATGGTTTACGAGCGTTCGGACAATCTGAAGTTCCTGCTTCTGGTAGGCGATGGCAGTTTCGATGCGCGTGATATCTATAACTTGGGTACCAACTTCGTCCCCACCTTTCAAAAGCAAGGTGACTTTACGGAGATCAGGGATTTCCCCGCCGATGATTACTACGGCATCTATACCCCCGGCAACAACGGCGAAGCCCTGCGGGCCGCAGTCAATGTAAGCGTCGGCCGTCTTCCGGTCCGATCCCGCGAGCAAACGCTTTTTCTGGTTGACAAGATCATCAGCTACGACATCAATCCGGATGCTCTGGGCGACTGGCGCACCAGAATGGTATTCGTTGGTGACGACGAAGACGGTAATCTCCACACCGATGACATTGACGGCATCGCCGAAACCATTCAAGACTTGAAACCGGAGCTCAACTTCAACAAGCTTTACTTCGACCTCTTCCCCCAGGAAAGTCTCTCGGCCGGTGATCGTTATCCGGACATTACGGAAGGACTCAATCTGGCGGTTACCCGTGGTGCGCTGGCCATCACTTATCTCGGCCACGGCGGTCCCCGTGGCTGGGGCCAGGAACGGGTGTTGAGCATCCCGCAAATCCGTAGTTGGCGTAACCCCACGACCCTGCCGATCTTCGTTACGGCTACCTGTACATTCGCATCCTTCGACGATGCCGAATTCGTAAGTGCCGGCGAAGAAACGCTGCTGACGCGTAGTGGCGGGGCGGTGGCCTTACTGACCACGACCCGACCGGTATTCGCCACAGCCAACGAAGTTTTGACCCGCAATACCATGGAGGCACTCATTGCCCGTCCCGACGGACGTTTCCGTACCCTGGGCGAAGTGATTCGAATCGCGAAGAACGAAACTTCCACTACCGGCAATACCGACAACGTGCGCAAATTCACCCTGCTGGGTGACCCGGCAACGGTAGTGGCCCTGCCAACCAACGAGATACGCACCACCATGGTCAATGACGAAGCCATCTCTGCCGAGCGGATCGATACCGTCGGTGCTTTGCAAACGATCAACATCAGCGGTGAGGTTGTGGATGTGAACGGTCAGCTGATGGAGGATTTTAATGGCTTGGTCTACCCCACCGTTTACGATAAACCGCAAATTGTTTCCACTCTCGGTCAGGACGCCGGCAGTAATGTGAGAGATGTAGAGGTACAACGCAACATCATCTTTCGTGGTAAAGCCACGGTAAGCAGCGGAAAATTCACCTTTACTTTCGTGGTACCCCGCGACATCAACTATGAATTCGGTCAGGGAAAGATCAGTTACTACGCCGCCGACCCCGCTACCCGCACCGATGCTGCCGGTTTCTACGACCAACTCGTCATCGGTGGCACCTTCGCCGACGCCGTTGCCGATGACGAAGGCCCCGAGGTAGAAGTATTTATGAACAACGACAACTTTGTCTTCGGCGGCGAAGTAGAACCCTCTGCTACTTTGCTAGTCAAACTAAATGACGACCTGGGCATCAATGTAACGGGCAACAGTATCGGCCACGATCTGGAAGCCGTACTGGATGACGACAGCCGAGAAGCCATTGTCCTCAATGACTACTACGAGGCCAACGCGGACGATTTCCGCTCCGGTGAAGTTCGCTATCCACTCACCGACCTGGAACCCGGCCGCCACACCATTACCGTCCGGGCCTGGGACGTAGCCAATAATAACGCCACCGGTTCTACGGAATTCATCGTGGCCGCCGATGGGGGCGAGGCACTGACGAGGGTACTCAATTACCCCAATCCCTTTACTGACAACACCTGTTTTCAGTTTGATCACACTCTGGTGGGAGAAGACGTAGACGTCATTGTCCAGATCTATACCATCAGTGGCCGACTGGTCAAGTCCCTGACCACCATGCTGCCCTTCAGTGACGGTGCGGTGCGGCTGGACGACTGCATCGAATGGGATGGTCGCGATGATTACGGTGACCAACTTGCCCGGGGAACTTACCTTTATCAGGTCCGCCTGCGTGGATCGGAAAGTGAAGAAACGGTGAGTGGTGATTTTCAGAAACTGGTAATCCTGAAGTAAGCGCTTTAAAAAGGGATGGGCTGCGTATTTTGTGGGCTTAATCAAAAGTTTTCATGCTTTCCATCCCCGAGCTTTACCAGCTTTACCTCCCGCAGCGGCGAATCACTACCGACAGTCGAAACGTACCGGCGGGTAGTATTTTCTTTGCCCTCAGGGGTGATCGTTTTGACGGCAACCAGTACGCCGCCGGTGCGCTGGAAAGTGGAGCCGCCTACGCCGTGGTCGACGATGCCGCCGTGGCCGAAGCCATCGGCGAACGCGCTGTACTGTGTCAAGACGTATTGACTACCCTCCAGATGCTGGCCAATCACCACCGCCGCAAGTTGCGAATGCCCGTACTGGCCATTACCGGAAGTAACGGCAAGACGACCACCAAAGAACTGGTGGCTGCCGTCATGAGCCGCCGTTACACTATTCACGCCACCCCGGGCAATTTCAATAACCACATCGGCCTGCCACTGACCATTCTGCAGATAGGGCCGGAAGTGGAAATGGCCATTCTCGAAATGGGGGCCAACCACCAGGGGGAGATCGCCGAACTATGCCGTATCGCAGAGCCTACTCATGGTCTGATCACCAACATCGGTGAAGCCCACCTGGAAGGTTTCGGGGGTATCGAAGGGGTAAAAACAGGCAAGGGGGAGTTGTACGACTATCTGGCCAAAAGCGGCGGAGTCGCCTTCGTGAATCTTGACGCGGATTTTCTTCCGGAAATGGCCAGGAAAGTGGAACGCCGGATCGATTACTTAAGAAGCGATCGGCCAAGCCAGGAAATTTTACCAATGGAATGCCGTTTGTTGGCTGCCGCCCCGAACGTTCGGCTTTCCTTCCTGAGTGAGCGAAACGAGTTGATTGAGGCGAACAGTAATTTACCGGGTCTCCACAATTTTGAGAACCTGAAAACGGCCGTGGCCATTGGTAAGTACTTCAAAGTAGCAGGGCCGGACATCAAACAGGCGATTGAAGACTACGTTCCATCCGACAACCGCAGTCAGCGTATCACTCACCGAAATATTCCCTTTTGGCTGGATGCCTATAATGCCAATCCGAGTAGCGTAGCGGCTTCACTGAGTGCCTTCTGTAATGCGACCTCAGCGCCGCGTGCCGCTATTCTGGGTAATATGCTGGAACTGGGGGTAGATAGCGAAAAGGCTCATCAGCATATTGCCAACCTGGCCGGTAGTCTGGATTTGAAAAAAGTAGTCTTGGTCGGCCCGGCTTACGCAGCTACGGCTGAAATTACCGGACTGCCCTGGTTCAAAGATTTACCGGCGCTGAAGGATTGGTTCTGGGAACAGGACTGGAGTGGTTACACGCTGTTGTTGAAGGGCAGCCGGGGGGTCGGGTTGGAGCGGCTGCTAAAGTAGATTGGCTAGCGACCTCCCGGTCGCTCTAGTTTTCGGGATGCAGGTACGCTTCCCTGCCCGTCTTGTCTCCTCAGCTTTCTCTCGGACCATGCTTACAACGGCTGCTCCGTATTTGGAAACTGGTCACGGGTCTTCACGGATAAGGCTGATTTGCAGATAACGGTATCACCGTGTTTAGCAGAAACGCATTTTGTCCGTAAAAACTCGCGGGAAAAACCAGGGCGACCGGGAGGTCGCTAGCCGAATGATTAAGCCGGAGGCGCGATCTCACCTGGCTGTTCGTCAGGCGAATCTTCCGGGAGCGTTAACACCTCGATTGGTGCGTCTTTGGGGAATTCCTCGGCCGGGATGGGATTACCAAGGTAGAAAAGGGTATCTCCTTCGTTCACTTCCATGGTAAATTCTCCGGCACGGACGAAGCTGATATCGCTACTGACGGCGCATTTGACAAATAACGGCACCAGTTTTTTGGTTCGAATCAAGCTGACTGTCTCTTTCAGCATAGTAGCATCGGTAATCGCCACTGAGCTGATCTGACCGCTCTGACGGGCCAGGCGGTTGATGATCAGGAAAGTGGAATACGGACTAAACAGTGCTTCGTCCCCGTAGCGCTGGTTCTGCACCTCCTTACGGTTGATCAGGCGGTAATTGCCACGGAGGCCCTCCCGGTTCTGATAGCGGTTAAGAATGTAGAGATTGTCTTCTTCGGAGGCCGTCATCGCTAGGATATAGCCGACGTCGGTGAGGTCTAGTTTTTCGTCGAGGCTGTCGCTGTGGATGTTGAGTTCCTGAACCTCGAGGTTCGCCTCCCGGGCCATTTCCAGGTTGAGACGGTTGGTAGATACCAGGGTGACGTCGCGTCCGCTATCCACCAAACAACTGGCTAATAATTGGGCGGCTTCGGAAGCACCGAAAATCATCACACCGGAGCCCTGGGGTAGATTGACCCGCAATCGTTTGGAGATAAAGCCAGCCAGGGTGGCATTGAGTAATACGGTTCCCAGCACTACCAGAAAGACCAACGGAGTGATGTACTCCGCGCCGGGAACCCCTGATTCTTCGAGTTCAATTCCAAAGAGCGAAGCAACACCCGCTGCTACAATACCCCGTGGACCGACCCAGCTGATAAAAGCCTTATCTCGCCAGTCGAGATCGGAACCGGCTAGGCTCCAGAAGACGCCCAGTGGCCGGGCGACGAAAACAACAATAGCGAAGATCGCCAAAGCTTCTGCGCTGATCACCAGTTGGATTTGTTCTACGCTCATATTGGCCGACAGCAGGATGAACAGCATACTGATGAGCAACAGCGTCAGGCTTTCTTTAAAATCAAGAATATCGTGGAGGAAAGGGACGTCCCGATTAGCCAGGGTTGCACCCATCATTACCGCCGTGAGCAGTCCACTTTCGTGGGCGATCATGTCGCTGAGGACGAAAGCGCCGATAACACTGGCCAGGGTAAATACATTCAACAAGTAGCGGGGCACGTAGAGCCGCTTGATGATAAAGTACAGTCCCATTCCGAGTAAAAAGCCGAGTCCGATCCCCACCAGACCGGAGCGGATAAATTCAAAAATGGCTTCGTTGATGGTTTTTCCCGGCTCGTAAGTAGCTACGATAAAGTTGTACATCAATACTGCCAGGAAGGCCCCGACCGGGTCGATAACGATACTTTCCCACTTCAGCACCGTAGAAATTTGCCGTTTGACGTTGATCTGCCGCATAATGGGCGCGATAACGGTAGGGCCGGTCACCACGATCAGGGTAGAAAAAAGGAAGGAAAGCTGCCAGTCCAGTCCCACGATATAGTGGACTGCCAGACCAGCTACGATGGTGGTGGTAAAGGCGCCCAGGGTGGTGAGTCGAACAATACTGCGTGCCAACCCCTTGATTTCGCTCAGTTTCAGGGTTAGTCCACCTTCAAAAAGGATCAGTCCGATGGCCAGAGAGACGAAACTATAGAGCAAGTTACCGGGAAATAGCCCCTCGCCGGTATCGGGGTCGAAGCGGGGACTGAGTAGTCGGTGGCCGGTATAATACTCATAGACCGGCCCGATGATCATTCCCGTAATAATGAGAGGAAGGATGGCCGGCACTTTAAGCCGCCAGGCAATCCACTGAGCGAGGATACCAAGAATTATGAGGCCGCCGATTGCGTACATGAGAGGGAGTTGATGTGTATTTTAAACCTTGCTACTTTGAAGCCAGAAAAGACATAGGATTGCTGGCTCACTTCGTTCGTCCAGATTCATATCGGGAGAATGTGGCAAATAACGACTTGTGCGGCAAGTGGGAACAGATTCAAGTTCCGCCATTGGTGAAACACCACCAGCTAAACGTTTCACTGAGAGCGAAACAAAGCATTATTCCCAGGAGCGTACTCGTCACGAAGGCGTTTTCTTCCTATCCCGATCCGTATCGGGACGAAACGAACAAGCAGTCTTGTGTCTTCAAAGTAGCAAAGCTAACAGAAGTTCACTTTAGAATCCGCTGTAGCATCATTATCGTAATCAAATAGGTCGGTTTTACCCCATCCACGCCCAAACTGCCGCTGGCCAGGGTATGACCGGTGACCAGGGGATTATCGCTGGCGTAATAAGCGTAGCGTAGCTTAAGGTTGGGGTTCGCACTCTTACGAATCCGGGTGGCCGCCTGAATAGCTTTTTGGTAATGAGCCCCTTCCATTTCAAGTCCGGCAGCCCGCCAACTGCTGTCGAGGAAATAACGGAGGATCTCGCGATTCTGTAAACTGGTTCCCAGGACGGTGATCATGGGCCCGCCGTAAACTGCCAGACCATTTCCTTCGAATTCGCTGGGGGTAAAATCATTGACGAAGGGGTAATTATCAGCCGTGCCTTCGAAAACGTGAGCATCGGGGATCATGAGATCACCCTTGATGCCTTCGAGAATGCCGGCCTTGCCCATAATGTTGATGCTTTCCACCCGCAACTCGTGTACCTCTTTTGAATCCGGCACGTGGTAAGGGCGCAGCAACTCATCCATACTTTCGTAGGCCTGCTCACCGAAGGCGTAGTCCATTACCAGAATGACCGGGGCCTGATCGGGCACCTTGGACGGCGTGTAACCGAGTTCGCTGGAAACGCTGCCGGCGCTGAACTTGTCCGTATCAAAAATCTGGACGCCAATGTTGGTGCCGGAAGTATCGGCAATCTCGATCATGCCATTATCCCGGGCGAGTTTACGAACCGTTTCCCGCTGGGCACGGTGGGCCGGCATGGAAAGTGCCTGGGCGTAATCCAGAATATCGTCACCTTTGACCTTACGCCGAAGCGCGGCGGGAGCGAACAGTGCGTTCATCACGCTGTGCAGATTGGCACTGATAATATGAATCGGACGGGAAATAAGGTCTTCTTCCAGTAAAACAGCCTTGATTTCCTGGGCCCAGATCTCACCGTAGTGATGATGACCGGTCTTTTCACGCAGGGAGGTGGAAAAGCTGATCTCCCGGTCCTGGGAGTGCTCTTCTTCATCGGCCGTAGCTAGCAGCCCCAGGTGATAAGTAACGTGAAACAGGCTATTGAGCTGCGGATCGGCGGCGAAGCGCTTGCAGGCGGCCACTACCTCATCGTAGGTACGGCCCAACAGGGTACTGAGGTAGGTGTAACCGGTCTGGTGGCTGAACTCCTCTCCCCTTGCCTCCAGTTCTACGATACGGGCCAGTTCGTGCCACTCCCTCTTCTGGCGGTCCTTGCGGTCCAGGCTATTGCGGTAGATCTTGTTGCCTTCGGCGTACATGAAGGTCAGGTGGGTAAGGATATCGTAGATATCGGAGCGGCCGCGAGTCATTTCGATGTACATCTCGCGATCGTCGATGCGGTAAGCCTGACGGCGGCGTTTGGGTGGAATGATGGGTTCGAATTCGCTGTTCTCGAAACCTTCCCGGGTAATGAGTTTAATGAACTGACATTCCTCGATGCCCTGCGGGAGACGCTGAAATACGTAATGCAGCCCGTTCAATTCTACCCGTTCAGGGTCGTTGATACTCCCGTAGATCTCCGGCTGAAGAATCATCAGATTTTCCATTAGTGCTTTACCGGAAACTCCACCCGGTTTGTAGCTGCCCCGAATGAGCAAATGGCGCATGGAAATGTATAGTCGCTGAATAGCCGCACGGGATTCCTGGGCGCGGTTGGGGGAGTAAGTAGGAAGCTGGGACATGGAGTTCTTTCGTTGCAAAGGTAAGTTGGTGAAGGGGGAACCACAAATGGACAAATAACACGGTAAAATCAGGAGTACAGTAAAGAAAACAAGATTGAGTGAAGCGCGTCAGACGAGTCGGTCTACCTCCTTCACCTCTCCGGATTGTAATTCGCCTAACTGCCACTCCCCTATCCTTATCCGAACGAGGCGCAGGGTGGGAAAGCCGACGGCAGCGGTCATTTTACGGACCTGGCGGTATTTCCCTTCCCGAATCACAATACTGACCCAGCAGGTGGGGCCGTGGCGATCGTCCCGAACGGGTTTGCTGCGCTTTGGAAATTCGGGTGGGGTGGCTAGCAAAGTAGCAGTGCCGGGAAGAGTGCGATAAATTTGTTTGTTCACGGAGATGTCTACACCCGTTCGAAGCTGATCTAAAGCCGCCTGTGTGATCAGACCATCCAGTTGTACATAATATTCTTTTTCAAATCCCCGTCCGGTAATCTTGGCACTCACTTTCCCGTCGGTAGTGAGTAAGAGTAAACCCTCAGAGTCTTTATCCAGCCGGCCGATGGCCATAGTCCCGGAAGTAAAATCGTGGAGTTCACCCAACATTTTTTTGTTCTTACGCGTCGGTTCATTGTGGATAAACTGGGAAACGTAGCCATAGGGTTTATGGAGGATATAGTGAGAGTGGAGCATATAGACTAAACTTTTACAAAGGCCCGAAATGTAAGCAAACCGACTAAAAATCTAGCTGTCTGTGAATTTGACGATAGAAATGCCGTATTATTACAGCTGATTTAAACGGGTACTACCCGTCTGTTATGAGCTATTAGTAAACAGCAACTCGTTCTATCTACTTCGCTCGGATATTTTCTGAACAACGGTAGCGTGGGCATTTTTTCAATTGTCGTTCTGACTTATTCAATAAAACCTTTAATATGAATTTCAAGTATTACTTTTCTTTAACCCTGGCCCTCCTGCTGATGGCCATCTCCAGCGTCTCGCTGGGTGCCCAGTGTACGGACTGGGTCGCACCAACCGATTCTACCGGCTGGAACGATTTCAATACCACATTCGGCGGCGCGCCAGTCGATGATGGTGCGGGCTGTCCCTTCAACGAACTTACCGCCTTTGAGGTCTGGGCCTCTGAAGCCTACGGCGTGGAAAACTTCGTAGCCGGCGACGAGTATATCTTTAGCATGTGTAACGGTCCCGGAGCCGGCAGCTGGGTACCTGAATTTACCATCATTGCCCCTAGTGGTGCCATTGATGCTTTCGGTGCCGGCGACGGTGACGGCTGCTCCATTACCTGGACGGCTAGTGAAAGTGGTACTTACCTGATCGTGATCAACGAAGCCGGACAATGTGGCGGCGGCCCCAATACCGCAACTAACAACGGCTTTCCTGCTCTGACCTGTGGTGACGGTGGCGTAGTTATAACTGAATGTAACGCTGGTTCCATGATCAGTGATTCCGTAGCAGTCTGTGGCGCTGATGGCCTCTTCACCGTTGGTGTAATGAATGACACCATTCCTACTGGTGGTGCTTTCGGTTTCACGTTCACCCCTACCCCCACCAGTACCGGAGGTATTCCTGGCTTCAGCATCACGTCTGGCATGACCGTTAACACTTACGACACAGACCTCAATGGTATCCTCTCAACCAACGATCTTGAGCCACTGGGCGGCGTTTGGTTAGTCTCTGCCTTTGTTTCTACGGATTCCAATGACCCTTTCAACACTCAGTGTAGCCTGACCCCCGATACGACTGTAGTATCATTCGTAGATGCCCCGGTTGTTGACGAAATAGTAGACAACGAAGATGGCTCCGCTACGGTGAACGCTTCCGGCGGTACTCCTCCTTACAGCTACCTCTGGTCTGACGACGCAATGCAAACCACGCAAACGGCCGTTGGCCTGGCCGACGGTACTTACACCGTCATCGTTACCGACGCTAATGGCTGTACTGCCCTTGGCACCATCTCCCTGGGAGACATTTGCCAAACCTGGATCAACCCAACCGACACTACCGGCTGGACCGATTTCAACTCTACCTTCAATGGTGCTCCTTGTGATGACGGTACCATCAATCAAATTGTTGATTTCGAGGTGTGGGCGTCTGAAGCCTACTCAGTAGATAACTTCATTGCCGGTGGCACTTACTCTTTCAACGTTTGCGAGGGTCCCGGTGCCGGTTCATGGGTACCCGAGTTCACCGTCATCGCTCCAAGTGGTGCCGTTGATGCTTTCGGCCCCGGAGACGGAGACGGCTGTACCATCACCTGGACGGCTTCTGAAGACGGTACTTACCTGATCGTGATCAACGAAGCCGGATTCTGCGGCGGTGGTGACAACACGGCCACCGACAACGGTTTCCCAACCCTGACCAGCATCGCGAATGCACCATGTCCGATCATTTGTGAGGCTGGTGAATTCGCCAACCCCGGTGACGTAACCGCCTGTGGTGACGAAGCTATTCCTTTCGACGTCATCAACCAGGAAATTCCAGCTGGTGGTAGCATCGGTTTCGCCTTTGACGGCTCCTTCGGTGGTACCGGTGGCGTTCCTAGCTTCCGTCTAGGTAACATTGACCTGCCGATCGCTTACGACAACGGCCTGAACGGCATCCTGGAAGCTAATGACCTTGATCCGCTGTCCGGCGTTTGGGTAATCACCATTTTCGTATCTCAAGATACACTTGACCCCTTCAATACAGTTTGTTCTACCAACGAAGAGTCCATGCTGATCATCAACTTCGCTGATGAAGTAACCGTTGAGGCCGTTGACAACGAAGATGGTAGCGCTACAGCTACAGCCCTGACCGGTGCTTCACCATTTGATTACGAATGGTCCGACGGTCAAACAACCCAAACGGCTACCGAGCTGGATGAAGGTGACTACATCGTAACCGTTACTGATGCCAATGGCTGTAGTGGAATAGACACGGTCTTCGTTCTTTCTTCCATAGACAACATTGAGCAGCTCACTTCTCTGAACATTGCCCCGAACCCGACCGTAACCGGTCAGTTCAACGTCAATGTTCAACTGGAAGGCATCAGCAACCTCGAAGTGACCGTACTGGACGTTACCGGCCGGGCGATCACCCAGCAAAAACGCCCACAAGCCATCAGTGAGCAATTGAGCTTCGACCTTAGCGGTCAGGCTGCAGGTGTTTACATGGTGCGGATCAAAGTAGACGGTGAGTCTACTTACCGTCGGGTAGTACTGGCACGCTAGTATTTATCCGTTACCCGCGACTAGAAAATTCTAGCCGCGTCCTTCGCCCCATTTCAGCTTTCGCAGCTGGAATGGGGCGTTTTTATTTTAGCGCTCTTTTATTTTTTTGAAAAATAATTACTCTAAAAAGTGGAATCGGCCAATCTCGTTCGGTATTGAGTTAACGGGAGTTTTCCCGTGAAGCCAAAAAGAATAAGATGGCACACGCGAAACGATACTTATTTGAAACCCAGGAGCGGGTATTTGCCGATGGCTGCAAAGCCTTGGGGCATCCGGCACGGCGACGGATCGTAGCACTGCTGAGAGCACGTAAACATATGACGCTAGAACAACTAAAAAAGCAGATTCCCCTTGCAGAGAGTACAGTTAGTCAACATACTAAGAAATTACAGGCCGCTGATCTCATCCAGGTGAAAGGAAATGAAAATGGTGAAAGCGGTTTCGTCCTAAATTCGTTGACAATGGGAAGTTTGCGAGAAGTGATGATCAGTTTTTGGAAAGAGAGTTGATTTGCTGGTTTGGGTTAATGGGGCTTCCACGTATTTTTATAAAAACATATAAATATATAAATACGTGGAAGCCCCATTAACACTAACTCCCGCAAGCTTCCCAACTTAGATCCACTACCCCATAGCCCCCAACTGCCCTTCCAGACTCTCGATCTTGGCCGTAAAGTCCTCCAGTTTTTTCCGTTCGTGGGCGACGACGTTATCCGGAGCATTAGCGACGAAACGTTCGTTAGCCAGTTTTTTCTCTACACCTTTGAGTTGACCGCGCAGGCGATTGAGTTCCGACGTGATCTTCTCGCGTTCAGCTTCTACGTCGATCGTCTCATTGGTCACCAGGTAGGTAGTGTCGTTCCCCGTGAGGAAGCGGACGGATTGGGCCGGCTCTTTATCAGTCAGTTCCAGTGTATCGAGGTAGGCGATTTTTTTTACTACATCGGCCCACCCCGTACGACTCAACGTAGCTTCACTCTGTTCGCTTCGTTGAATATAGGCAGCCAGGGGTTCTCTGGCTTTGATGCCCCGGCTATTCCGGGTTTCCCGTACACTGCTGATCAATTGCTGCAGTCGTTCAAAGTCGATCAGCAGAGCTTTGTCTTCGGCACCGGCGGTTGGCCAGGAACTGACAATACAATCTTCTCCCTCGTTTCGATCCCGTAACTCGTGCCAAACCTCCTCGGTGATGAAGGGCATAAAAGGGTGCAAAAGCGTCATCATTTGCTCGAAAGCGCTGATGGTACGATCGTAGGTACTGCGGCTCAGTTTGCCATCGGATGGCTTTACCACCTCCAGGTACCAGCTACAGAAATCTCCCCAAATGAATTTATAGAGCCCCATCAGCGCTTCGCTGATCCGGTACTCCCCCATCAGGCGGTCGGTTTCCTTGATGACTTGACTCAGCCTGCTTTCCAGCCAGTCGGCCGCCAGTGCTTCGTTTTCCGGAACACTACGGTCATCGGCCACCTCCCAGCCCTGGATCAGGCGGTTGGCGTTGTATATCTTGTTACAAAATTTCCGGCCCTGGTCACATAGCTTACTTTCGTTCTTCACCTCACCCGTTTTAGGGTCTATAGGTGCGTCGAAGATAATGTCGTTACCGGCTGCGGCACTGCTCAGCATACCGAAGCGGACGCCGTCGGCCCCGTAAATTTCCAGCAGTTCCAAAGCGTCGGGGCTATTGCCCAGACTTTTCGACATTTTCCGCCGCTTCTCATCCCTCACCATTCCGGTGAAGTAAACGTTACGGAAAGGCATTTTGCCATTTTTGGCTACGAAGTCCTTACCCAGCAGATCCTCGCTGAAGTTATAGCCAGCCATCACCATCCGGGCTACCCACAGGTACATGATGTCCCAACCCGTTACCAGATCATTGGTCGGGTAGTAATACTCCAGTTCTTTCTGGTCGCGGAAGCCGTCAAAGACCGAGATCGGCCACAACCAGCTACTCGCCCAGGTATCCAGTACATCTTCGTCCTGGTGAAGATCATTCAGACCGAGATCGGGTTTGCCCAATTCTTGTTGGGCTTTGGTTAGAGCCTCCTCAGCCGATTCGGCTACGAATACTTTTTGGTCTTCCCCTTCACCGTAATACCAGGCCGGAATGCGCTGTCCCCACCAGAGCTGCCGGCTGATACACCAGTCGCGTACATTCTCCGGCTTCAGCCAGCTTTGGTACATATTGAACATGTTCTCCGGGTGAAACTTCACCTCGCCGGAGCGTACGGCTTCCAGGGCAGTAGCGCTCAGTTCTTCCATGCGAACGAACCACTGCAAGGTCAATCGGGGTTCTACAACGGCGTTGGTCCGCTCGCTGCGTCCTACACTCGTGCGGTATTGCTCGATCTCGATCAGGTCGCCGGTAGATTTTAGCAGCTTGATGACTTCCGTACGGGCCTCGAAACGGTCCATACCGACGAACAGCTGAGCGGCTTCGCTAAGTGTGCCATCTGCATTTAACACGTCAATGACTTCCAGATTATGCTTGTCGCCCAGCATATTGTCATTCATGTCGTGGGCCGGGGTCACCTTCAACGCACCGGAGCCAAATTCCATGGTCACGTAATCGTCGGTAATGATCGGAATCTCCCGGTCAACCATCGGTACGATCACCTTCTTGCCGTGGTATTTGGTGTATCGCTCATCATCCGGGTGGACGGCCAGGGCACTGTCACCCATAATCGTTTCGGGCCGGCTGGTGGCAATGGTAATGTACTCATCAGTCGTGCCGGCTACCCGATAACGAACGTGGTAAAGATTACTGTTTTCGTCGGTGTGAATGACCTCTTCGTTGGAAAGTACCGTTTGTGCCTCGGGGTCCCAGTTGGTCATCCGCAGGCCACGGTACAGCTTACCCTCGTTGTAAAGTTTAACGAAAACCTCGATCACCGCATCGTAGAGGCTCTCCTCCATCGTAAAACGGGTCCGGCTCCAATCACAACTGGCTCCCAGTTTTTTCAACTGCTCCAGGATGATACCACCGTACTTATCCTTCCATTCGAAGGCGTACTTCATGAACTCCTCCCGCGTCAGGTCAGACTTCTTGATACCTTCGGCCCGCAATTTCTTCACCACTTTGGCTTCCGTGGCAATACTGGCGTGGTCCGTTCCCGGCACCCAACAAGCATTCTTACCTTCCAGTCGTGCTTTACGGATCAGAATATCCTGAATTGTGTTATTCAGCATATGCCCCATGTGCAACACACCCGTCACGTTGGGCGGGGGGATTACGACGGTGTAGGGTTCGCGCTCGTCGGGCTCAGAACGGAAATAATCGTGGTCCATCCAGTACTGGTACCATTTGGACTCTACGGCGGAAGATTGGTAAGTGGTCGGCTTACTCATGGGGAGGAAAATTTTCGGTCCGCAAAGGTAACACAACCGAACCGACTATCAGTTCCTGCTATCGGCCCATTCTTGCATTACTTTTTTCATTTCCCGCTTCCATTCCGGCGAGTCTTTCTCGTACAGTTTGTCCACGGCTTCAATCCGCTCGCCGAGTTCTTCAAATTCATCGCCGAATTCCTCGGCCCAGCGCTCCAGTTTCTCACCGTCTTTGCCAATGATTGCCTCAATGGATTCCTGCAATTTCTCACCGTCTTTACCGATCAGGCTTTCAATAGAAGTCTTAATGTTTTCGCCGTCTTTGCCAAGAACATTTTCAATAGCGGCTTCCAGTTTTTCACCGTCTTTGCCCAGGATATTTTCCACGGCCTCCTCCAGTTTCTCACCGTCCTCACCGAATAACTCCTTAATTCTGACTTCCATTTTTTCGCCGTCCTCGCCGAAAATGTCCTTCATTTTTTCTTCCAGCTTTTCACCGTCGGCTCCGAAGGCATCTTTGAACACCTCTGACATGCCGTCATCCAGATCAAAATCAAAAGATGCTCCATCTTCCAGTGTTTCCCCGCTGGCCAGTTCTCCGGCATTACGATCCGGGCCGTCCAGTTCTACTGCGGGTTCTCCTTCTGGCCCTCTACCCAAGTCGAAATCCTGATCCTCAAACAGAGGACTGTCCGTTTCAATGGACAGGCGCACTTTTCGATCCACGAATTCCACTTCGGTCACTTCGCCGATCTCCACACCCTGGCGGTAAATTTTGGCGCCTTCCTCTACACCGTTCGCATCATCCGTCTCCAGGTAGTACTGGTATTCAGTGGAGCAGGCGGTAAGTGCAACTAAAAGGATAATGGCTAGTGAAAAATTTTTCATTTGAGTCGTGTCTTGATGATTGTGACTAACAAAGTAGCAAGGTTGGTTTAAAGCTGAAACTTTCTTCTACCGGACAAGGAAGAGCATCGACGAAATAAATCATCGTCAGTACATTCGACTGGCTATTGATTGATCTGGAATACGCCGCTCTCCGAGCGGCTAAAACCTCAAAATATCTTCCCCTAAAATACATTGTAGACCGTTTTGTTGTAGCCACTCTCCGAGCGGCGTATTCCAACCCAGCTTAAAAGCATACTACACAGATAAGACCCTCATCCGAAACATATATCATTTCTGAAGAATTTTCACTAAATCCCCCAACTCCTCCGGATAATCCAGCTCCTCCTTTTTAGCGGTGAACAGCAAAGTAAAATGCTCCGCTAATACTTCTTCAGGGTGGATGATGTAACTGCTATTTGCTTCACAAGCTTCCACAATTCGGTGCTCGGGCAGACGCTTGTTGGTAACAATCTTCGCCTGGCCGCTGTCGCCTTGGCTTTCACCAGACATTGCTACTTTGTTAGCCAAAGAAACTACCTCAAAATAGCCGTAATTCAGGGCTTCGGAAAAATCAGACTTTCCCTCCCGGGCGAAGAGAACGGGCAGGTAATAACGATCGCCCCGGTGAAGTAAATAATCATAATTCGGTGCGTCAGGATTGAGCAGTAACGGTAAATGCTGAATGGAATCCAGGTCTAAACGCTCCGGGGCGGAGACGAAATTGGCGATGGCGTAAAGTGCCCGCCGCAACTCTGGTCGGTGACGACTGACCAAGTGAAAAAGCTCGTGCAAAAATACGGTGTAGAGGCTTTGGTCGCTGGCCTGCTCCGCTTCGGCGAGCGGCACAAAAATGGCGTTTTGGCGGGTGAAATAGATGTGCTCTCCGTAAGGTTCATCGGCTAGTAAAACCATAAAAATGGAATCCGGAAGGAGACCGGTAAATTCTTTTTCTACTTCCCGGATGGCTTTTTTCAATAAACGATCACAGCGCTTTCGAACCGTTGCTGGCCAGGGAATGACCTGTTCGGCAAGCCATTGGCGGTAGATGTTGGTATCTACTAATGTGTCAAAAACCAGTGGCAGCATTTGCAACGCCAGGTCGGCTGGACCTACCCTGTGAAAGTAGTCCTCATCCGGATCTTCAAGAAGCAGTTGCTCCGCCAGCGGACCAGGAGCAAGTAGGCGATGAGCGCTATGGTTTGGCTCTTGCCGACAGCTCCCACAAAAGATGGTGCAACAAATGGCGAGTTGAAAAATTCGGTAGTACATTGGCACGAAATATACGACCCATGCCCCTTTTTCAAGCCGATTATGTATACCCCATTTCTTCCGATCCGATCAAAGACGGCCTCGTGGAGACGGATGACAAAGGTGAAATCCTATACGTTGGCGGCGCCCGTAAAAACGATGAACGCCCCGTGGAACGGTTGCCCGCAGGCAGTATTCTGATTCCCGGCTTTATCAATACCCACTGCCATCTGGAACTGAGTCATTTACAGGGAAAAGTGGACACTGGCACTACCCTGCTCCCCTTCCTGGTGGGTGTAGTATCCCTACGGGAAACCGATCCGGCGGAGATCGATGCGGCCATCAAGGCCCATGATGCCTACATGTGGGAGCAGGGAATTCAAGCGGTGGGTGATATCTGTAACAAAGCTGATACAGCTGCGACCAAGAATGCCAGTCCGATCCGCTACTACAGTTTCGTAGAGATGTTCGATTTTCTGCAACCCGACCGGGCCGAAGCCAGTTACGAGATGTACCACCAGAGTTTTCTGGGTCAGGCAGATGAAGGCGGCAACGCAAAATCGGCTGTCCCTCACGCGCCTTATACGGTCAGTGACCCACTCTACGAGAAGATCAATGCCTTGAATGCAGGCCGGGGTGTCGTCAGTCTCCACAACCAGGAAACACCGGCGGAGATGCAGCTATTTGCCGATGGCAACGGGCCTTTCCCAAAATTTTTCGAAGGCTTCGGGGCCAGTCTGGATCACTTTACACCACCCGGTCACAGCTCTTTACGCTACTCTCTGGAGCGGATGGACCCGCGTTGTCGTACTTTATTGGTACATAATACGCTCACCCAGCCAGAAGACATCGCCTTTGCCCAAAACTGGGGGCAAGATGGCATTTACTGGGCCACTTGCCCGAACGCCAACCTCTACATTGAAAATCGCCTGCCCCGCTATCAATACTTTCTGGACGCCGATGCCAAAGTCACCATCGGTACGGACAGTCTGACGAGCAATTGGCAACTTTCCGTACTGGAAGAATTACGTGCCATCAGTAAATACGCCAGCTACGTGCCTTTTGAGACGCTGCTGCGCTGGGCGACGCTAAATGGCGCGGAAGCATTGGGTTTCGACCGGGACTTAGGTAGTTTGGACACAGGTAAATGTCCGGGAGTGCTGGCATTGCATGGATTAACGGGCGATGGTCCTAGTGATTTTCAATTTGGGCCAAAGACGACGGTGAAGAGATTGATCTAGATCTTTGGACGCGGAGCCTTATGGCTAGCGACCTCCCGGTCGCTCTGGTTTTGGGACGCGGATTTACACAGATAAACGCGGATCTTGCCGCTTCAACGAGGACATACCGGGGATGATACGGATCAGAAGGATTTCACAAACACAGTCTTGCCGAAACGCAGGGCCCGTCGGCCCGGCATAACGAATATGTTCTCTCTCCTCTGCCCTTCTGCGGGCTCTGCATGAAACCTAGAACCACGGATTTAAACTTATAACAGTAGCCCCCCCTTACCGCCGTTCGCGTTTCATTTTCGCAACATCTCTTTCAACTCCCCGATCTGCGCTTCCAGCCGGTCGATTTTTTCTTCCAGTTTGTTGTTGTTGTCCATTGTCATTTCATCGACGAACACGGCGTTGGCCAGACTCATGCCGAAGACTCCACCAAGCAAAACGATGAACCCAAAGTAAAGTCGGGTGGCTCCCAGCATCCAGCCAACCCCACCTTTTTTTGCCACGGCATCGGGTATTTCGTACCAGCCTTCGAGGGTAAAAAGTTGAAAAATCGAATAAATGCTAATGAGTGGATCTCCGAAGCGTTCGGGCAACATCGATCCATAAAAATGGCAGGTAATGATGGCAAAGATGAAGATCAGAAAGGCCAGCGCGAACAAGACGAAAACCGAAGCCTTCACGGCCCGCCCCAAACCTTTCAAAATATGGTGCATGTTGGGAACGAAGCGCAATACCCTTGCGATTCGGATCAAACGGAACAGCCGCAACACGATGATCACGCCGGTATTCGGAATATCGACGAAAGGGACCAGAAAGGTGGGCAAGCTCAATACGACGATGGCCAGGTCGAAGCGATTCCAATAGTCATCGAAATAACCCTCCCAGCCGTAATGGCTGATCTTAACGATGGCTTCGAGGAGGAAGATAGTCAGGAATACAATGTCCAGGTACTCCAGCCAGATGTAGGCCGGGCTTTTGTGTACCGCCGGAAAATACATGAAGTAGATCAGCAGGGCATTGAGCACCACGATGGTCAGCATCACCTTTTCCCGCAGAAAAATTCTCTTGAACATTGTATTAATCAATATCAGCCAGGCTTAGCGCTTTTTCCGGCGCGGCAAAGGTGAGTTGTTTCTCAAAGCCATAGGATGCCAGCCGGTTATGGTAAAAATACAACATACTGAAGTTCTCACTCACGATATTGCCCAGTGGATTGATGCGCAGCGGCTTTTCAATGTGGAAATTTCCGAGGCTGCGTACACCGTTCTCCAAGATCATTTGTGGGCTCTCCCGGAGAGAATCCGCCAGTTTGATCTCATCCTTTAGTTCCATCTCCTGCATAATGGATTGCAGTTGAGTGATGACATCGAGCAGGGCAGTTTGCTCGAAGATATAGTCTTCGGGTGGCAGGCGTAGCAGCGCGTAGAAGTCCAGTTTGGGAAAGGAATTCTTCAACAGCAAAAAGGCAGCGTGGCTGACCAGATGGCTACTGATGACCACATTATCGCGGTGAAAGCGATCGACGATTTTATCGCCTAGCATCCTCAGATATTCACTTTCCCGTTGGTAATCGGTATTGACCACCCCGTCTGCATCCTGGAAATATTCGCGGGTATCCACGGCGACGTTATTGCCACCGTAGCTCTGCCCGTTACCATCCACCCGGTTGCCCAATACATCCATCGGTTGGCCGAGAGAGATGGTGATCCGATTGGACTTGCTAAAAACACCCCAAATAAATTTCAGGATAGAACGCAGTGAGTGAAAGCTGTCTGTGTACTTGATGTAACGGTCCTGCCCCTGCTTCTTAAGGTGTTGCTCCACCAGAAACTGGGCTTCCAACACAAAGGGGTAGCTCATGACCAGGGGCACGATGAATACCTTTTCCTGTTTGCCTTCCTGGTAAAATTCCCGCTGGGCTTCCATGGCGCTACTCAGCAAGCCGAGCTTCAGCTTGCTCTCCAGGCTACCGGAGCGAGAGCGGGTACCACCGGGAAAGAAAATATTCGGCACCCCACGCTTGATACTCAGTTTGGCCATCTGCTTGAGGGTCCGGTTGTAAATCGGATTACGTTTACGGCGGTCCACCCGATAGGCCCCCAGTCGGTTCATGAAGTAGGCCGTATAGCCGGTATTGTAGAGATTCAGTCCCGCCCCGTAAGCGCTGGCGGGCAGACCGGCCACGGCGTCGAGAATGTAGCCGATCATGATGCTGTCAATATTGCTGAAGTGGGTTGGCACGATCACGATGGAACCCTTGTCGTAAAGCCCCCTGACCTCGTCCACGTATCCCTTCACCAGCAGTTTGCTTTTTAGTTCGGCTTTGGAACTGAAGATGGAACGGAAACTTCGCCCCACGGCGGCATTGAGCAGCCGGCCAAAGAAAAAGCTCAGGAAACGACGGGCGAATTTGAAGTGGCCGATCTTGAAAGTACCCACAATCTCTTCGGCGTAGTTACGCACGATCTTTTGCAAAATACGCTGGGCGGCCTGTTCGGCGGTTTCCTTTTCGGTGACGTCCAGACTCCGGCGGGCCAGCCGCTTGCTCATTTTTTTCCAGTAGCTACGCTCCTTTGGCGGGTCTACTTTCCAGGGTTCTTCCTTGGTCCGTTGCACCTCGCTATAGATCGTTTTACTCAGCAGATCGGGGAGTTGTTGGCCGAATTCTTCCAGCAGCCGGGCCTCGGTATCATCCACGACCTCATCGACGAAATTATCCCGGTCTTCACTTTGGCGGTAAATCGCCCAGTCCTGTAGGTCGGGTTTGAGGTGGGGATAGAGTTTGGCTTCGTTCTGAAACATGCAGTCAAGGTATTACTTTTCCAGCGGCCAATTGATGGCTTCCAGGCTCTGGCCAATAAAATCCAGTACATCTTGCCGCCCGTTTTCGGTGACGGCACTGGTCAGGAATAAAGGTGGCAATTCTTCCCAACTCTCTAACATGGCTACTTTGAAGTCCTCCACCCTCGCCAGGTCACGGGCCTTCTTACGGTCCGTCTTGGTAAATACGATGGCAAATGGCACCCCCAGTTCGCCCAGCCAGTTACAAAAGTCCAGGTCGATTTTTTGGGGCGGAATATTGCTGTCAATGAGTACGAAAGCATTAACCAGCGTATCCCGTTTGTGGAAGTAATCCTCCATTCGGGCCTCCCACTTGCCGCGTGTTTTCTTGCTCACCTTGGCGTAGCCGTAGCCCGGCAAGTCGGCCAGGTACCAGCTGTTGTTGATCAAAAAGTAGCTAACCAGACTGGTTTTTCCCGGCTTCCCAGAGGTGCGGGCCAGCTCATTACGCTTGGTCAGCATATTGATCAGGCTGCTCTTTCCCACGTTAGAGCGACCGATGAATGCGAATTCCGGCCGCCCGTCCTTGGGCATCTGGGCTACCTTGCTATGACTGGAGATGAATTTGGCAATTTTGAGCTGCATGCTGGTAAAGGTAATGGCTAACAAAGTAGCAATGCAAGTAATGGTCAGATACGAGAATGATCGAATGATTTAATGGAAAAGTGACGGTAGCATTGCTCTATTAGATCATTTAATCACTGCTTCATTAAATCATTGCTTCATTAGATCATTGCTTCATTAGATCATTGCTTCATTAGATCATTGATAAACAGCAAAGGGTGACCGACCCAAAGATCAATCACCCCTAAAGCTATATTCTTGACGGTGGAGTTTACTCCTGGCCGTACTTCTGGAGACGGTACTCAGCTTTAAGCTTCTCCTTGCGACGTTTCACGGAAGGCTTAGTGAACTCCCGACGCTGACGCAATTCGCGGATGACGCGGGTATTGATGGACTTGCGCTTGTAGCGCTTGAGTGCGCGGTCGATGTTCTCTCCTTCGCGGACGTTAATGATGAGCATATATGATAGTCAATTTTTTAAGGACCGCAAAGATAGTCAGTTTTAGCTAACCAGCCAAGGGGTCCCTTAAATTTATTGGAATTGTAATCTTTAATACTCTACCGTCTGCAGTACTCTCTAAAAAACCTCCTGTTTCTTTCCACCCCGCCGACGAATCCCCCTTTATCGCTTTTCGTAATATGTATTAAAGGGAGTATGAGTATCTTTACGCTGAATCAAACCCCACTGCCCGTGCGGTATGCTTGGTCATCCCTACTGTTTTTTAGCACCACTTTATTCTTCATTCTTTCCGCTCAGCCCGTTCCAACGGTCGTAACTCCGCAGCCGCCGTTACGCACCCTGAATCCGCTGGACAGCATTATCGTAGAATACGAAATGATGAGTGGACACCTGATTTTCGAATATGATCTGCGGGAGGACGAGTCGCTCTACGGAGCCGGTCGCTTCTTCGGGCTGGACATGGACGATGTTTACCTGATCAATCCCCGTTTCCGGTTGGGCTACGAGCCCGGAGATAAATTACGGGTGCCCCTGCCCCACTCTTCGTTACGGCCTTTCGTCCCCTACGACAGCATTAATTTCTTTTGCCCGGTTTACTACACCTTTAAGAAAGGAGAAACCATTTATGGGCTGGTCCACCGGACCCTGCAACTTGACTCAGAGCAAACCTTATACATTAACAATCCTGGTTTAACGGCCGATAATATTGCCGTTGGCCAGCAACTATTTGTCGGCTGGCTATCGATTCAGGGCATCACCGCCGAGGCCCAGGGGGAGATCGAAGACCCCTACGTCCGCCAAAATACGGCCTTGCGGGAGCGCTGGAATCAGGTGAGCCGGGGCCGCCGCCTCGTCACCCAAAAGGGAAAAGCCGCCTGGACCCGCCAGGGTGACCGCAATAAATTCATGGCCCTGCACCGCACCGCCCCCCTCAACAGTTTGATCGAGATCATGGACAAACGGACCAATAAAACCATCTATTGCCGGGTGGTGGGCCGCATCCCGGATCAGGTGTACGACCAAAATGTGGAAGTAGTGGTTTCCCCACTACTGGTAAAGGCCTTTGGAGTAAGGGACAAGTTTTTCTACGTCGAGGTCCGGCACTACTAAAGCTTGTCAGGATTCCGTTCACCCCCATATCTCCAGCAGTTCCTGCCAGTTGGTTGTAAAATTGACACTCTTGTAATCTTGCCGAAGCGGAATAGAAGGACGCTCTCCGCAAGCGGCGAAATATACCGTTGACTGCCCCATCTTCTGATTTAGTTCATCCACGAGTTTCATCACCCGGTTATCGCGTTCGTGGGCTCGGTGATCTTGGAAAAGATTGCCCTGGGAAAGATTTTCGGGTACCAGTTCGGAGGCCATGATACCGGCTTTCTTATAGTTCGTACCTGCCTCGAAAAGAGCTTTGGCGACCACCGCAGACCAGGAGATCAGATGATTGGTGTTATTGGTGGCTATCGGCAGGTTTACGCTCCTGGCGAAGCAAGTTCGGCCGTCCCGACGGCGATTGCGGTGTTTGTTGACCCACAGGTAGATCGTCAGCACCCCCGCGGCCTGGCGGTAATGGCGAAGTTTCTCCCCCAGCCTGGTAGCGTACAGGGCCAGTCGCCTTTGAATTTCGGCGAGTTCATAAAGATCATCAGCAAAAGAACGTGATACCATGGTATGTTTTCTCGCGGTTACGGGGTCTTCCAAAAGCAAGCACACTTCACCCTTGATCTCCTTAAGCAACCGCAGCCCGACCACTCCAAATTCCTGACGCATCCACCCCTCCTCGATGCATTGTAATTCCCGAACGGTATTGACGCCAACCTGCCTTAGCCTTGCTTCGTAACGGCGTCCGATGCCCCATACTTCGCCAATTGTGATCTCGTGCAGCAGAGGATCGTCGGTTCGGATAGCGTATACACCCGTTCGGGTACGTTTTTTGGCGACGTGATTGGCCAGTTTCGCCAAGGTTTTGGTGGCACCGATACCGACCGATACCGGAATACCCGTCCACTGGTAAACGGTGGCGCGCAATTTTTCCGCCCAGGCGACCAGTGAGTTTGCACTCTGGTGGTAAAAACGCAGTTCCATGAATGCTTCGTCGATTGAATACACTTCCAGGTCCGCACAGTGATCGGCCAGTACTTCCATCACGCGACGGGACATGTCGCCGTAAAGTGTAAAATTGGCAGAGAAAACTTTTACATCCTTGCTACGGATTAGGGCTTTGACTTTAAAAAGCGGCTCCCCCATAGGAATGCCGATGGCCTTGGCTTCGTTGGAACGGGCAATCACGCATCCGTCGTTATTACTCAGCACGACAACCGGTTTCTTTTCCAGTTTGGGATTAAAAACCCGTTCACAGCTGGCGTAAAAATTGTTACAATCGACCAGGGCGAAGTATCTGCTCATCGCTTTAGCTTGGTCGGTGAAGAACATGGGCTACCACACCCCATACCCGGAACTCGTCTCCTTCCCCGATCGTGATGGGCTGATAGGCCGGATTAGCCGGTAAAAGCTTGATTGTGCGCCCGTTTTGGTGCAAACGCTTGACCGTAAACTCCTCATTGATTACCGCGATGATAATGCTATTGTGGACCGCCGGCAAAGAACGATCGACCACCAGAATGTCGCCCGGGTGGATGGACGCCCCGATCATACTTTCTCCCTGCACCCGGACAAAAAAAGTGGCCGTGGGGTTCTTAACCAGATAGGCACCTACGTCCAGGTGGGTTTCTACGTAATCATCGGCCGGCGATGGAAAACCTGCGGACACCCCGGCGTAGAGCGGTAGGCGGAGGTCTAATTTCTGAATAGGGATCACCCTGACCGTCGTCACGGACGGTTCACTTTCGTGTCTACGATACATTTAAACTGAGTTCTTGCTTGCAACCTAAATAAGAGCTGGCTTAGATCTCGACTTCATCGAAATCCAAACAAACTATAAGACAGACACAAACATAGAACAAAAAGTTTTAATAAGTAAATATTAAAAGTTTGTATTTGTTTATTGAGTACGCGTAAACGGCGTATCAGGGCGTTAAACTTGGTGTAAAGTGCTATTTTAGCCCCGCACATTTTTAATCGCCGGAGGGTTTGTCGCCGATAGTTAATAGTGATGCACCCGCCAACTTTGCTACTTTAGCTTTGCTGATCGTCGCAGAATGTCATCGTTTTCGACCCAGTCAACCTGGCTACTTTGAAGTCAAAAAACGACTACTTCTACAATGCTCCTCGGAGTTGCCGGCATAAATACCACCACTCATTCTGAAGCTCCCGGAGCTGAAGTCCCTAAAAAACCAAATATGCGCCAACCGATTCTGATCTTCTTTACCACCCTCTGTCTTTTCCTTTCCTCCTTCACCCTCCGGGCCGGCGAAGGCATGTGGCTGCCCATCCTGCTAAAAAGCCTGAACGAGGCGGAGATGCAGAGTATGGGTATGCAAATTTCGGCCGAGGACATTTACAGCGTCAACAAGGGCAGCCTCAAAGATGCGATCGTGCATTTCGGTGGCTTTTGTACGGGAGAGGTGATTTCCGACCAAGGCTTGCTGCTGACCAACCATCACTGTGGCTACGGGCAGATACAGCAGCACTCCAGTCTGGAAAACAACTTGCTGGAAGACGGCTTTTGGGCCAAGACCTTCGCCGATGAGAAGCCGAACCCCGGCCTCTTCGTTACTTTCATCGTTCGGATGGAAGACGTTTCCGAGGCAGCACTCGAGGGTGTTGAACGCGGTATGGGCGAGGCCGACCGCCAGTCACAGATCGACAAAAACCTGGCTAAGATCAAGGAAAAGGCCAAGCGTAAAAAACATCAGGACGTGATGATCAAGCCCTTCTATAGCGGCAATCAATATTACCTCTTCGTAACTGAAACGTACAACGACGTGCGACTGGTGGGCGCCCCGCCCAGCAGCATCGGCAAGTTCGGTGCCGACACCGACAACTGGGAATGGCCACGCCACACCGGTGATTTTTCTCTCTTCCGCATCTACACCGCCCCGGACGGCAAACCCGCCGACTACAGCGAAGACAACGTGCCCATGAAGCCCCGTTACCACCTGCCAGTAAGCACCCAGGGTGTGAAAGAAGGTGACTTCACGATGGTTTTCGGTTTCCCCGGTCGTACCGATCAATACCTTCCGGAAGTGGCCGTAGCACAGCGCACCGAGATCATCAACCCGATCCGCATCAACATGCGCGACAGCAGCCTGGCCGTTATCGACGGCGCCATGCGCCAAGACCCCGAAGTGAAGATCATGTACGCCAGTAAACAGGCCCGGATCGCCAATGCCTGGAAAAAATGGATCGGCGAAAGTGAGGGCGTTGCCAAAACGGGTGGACTGTTGAAGAAGCAAAAACTTGAGCGGCAATTCAACGAAAGAATGAACCTCGACGAAGGTTATCGCCAACGTTACGGAGAGATTCTGCCTGGCCTCAACACCGTCTACGCAGACCGCCGCCCCTACGCCGAAACCCAGGCCTACGTGGGTGAGTTGAATTACAACATCGACCTTTTCCGAATCAGCAACATCCTCGGTCGCCTGCCCCGCATCTACGAGGAAAGCGGCGAAAAGGGGCTGATCGATTATGCTCCCCGCGTCCTGAGTTATTTACAGGGTTTCTACAAGAATTACCGCCCGGAGATCGACGAGATGGTGGCCCAAAAGCTGATCCCGATCTACCTGGATAACGTACGGGAGGAGCACCGCAGCCGCTACGCCAACGACCAAGTGGAATTTGCCGGGAGTCGCCGCCAATTGATTACCGACCTCTACGATCGTTCTTACCTGACCAAAGCCGGCCAGGTACTGGAGCTACTGGAAAAAGACCCGGTCGCTTTCGTCAAGCAACTGGAAGGTGACCCCGGTTACCTTTTCGTCCGTAACCTCAACGAGGAGAATGACCAGGTAGTCCGTACCAAATACCAGGAGTACAATGATTACCTCGCCACTCTCCAGCGCGAGTACATGGCCGCCCTCATCGAACTGTTTCCTAAGCGCCGCTTCTACCCGGATGCCAACAGTACCATGCGCGTCAGCTACGGCCAGGTGGAGGGCTACCAGGCCTTTGACAGTACCCAACAACACTACCAGACCTACCTTGGCGGCGTCATCGACAAATACCAGCCCGGCGACTACGAATTCGAGCTCCCGGATCGTCTGTTACAGCTCCACAACGACAAAGATTACGGCCGCTGGGCCGACGAAACCGGCGATGTTCCCGTCTGCTTACTGGCCAGCAACCACACTACCGGTGGCAACTCCGGCAGCCCGGCGATCAACGGCAAAGGCGAATTGGTGGGCCTCAACTTTGACCGCGTCTGGGAAGGTACCATGTCAGACATCAACTACGACCGCAGCATTTGCCGCAATATCATGGTGGATATCCGCTACGTGATGTTCCTGATTGAGAAATTGGGTGGAGCAGGGCATTTGATTGAGGAGCTGGAACTGAGGTGATTTTGGAAATAGGAAATAGGATCGCCGTCAGTCGCTGCGCTCTTCCGGCTTTTGGAAATAGGAGTCTAGTGCTTTGCGTTCCGGGGGTTGTGCATACCCTGTACTCTGTTCCTGCTCTTGATTAGACTGTAAGGCGGTCGACTATCACGCGGCCTCCTATCTCCAGAAGCGAGGCGCTCCTGTTTCCTATTTCTGAAGAAAAGCTTTTACCCGCTCCCCCACCTCATCCTCCCGATACATCCACCGGCAGCTATCCAGGTGCGTTCCGTTCTTTACCCATAACTTTTCAAAGCCGGGGTTTTGATCTTTATGGCTAACATAGAAGCCATGTAGTTGATCAAAGGCAACAGTCCCATCTTCCGGACCGTGGACAAAAAGATGACGCTCCGGTAAGGACCTGGCGATCCTGAACTGGTCAGCCGGATTAGCGAATTTATAGGTCGGGCTGCCTGGTTTCCCCGCTAAAAGACGGAGCCCCAAGGCTAGATTCATTTTGTCGAAGTCGATGACCGCACCGCAGAGGATTAACTTTTGTGGTTGGGCCAGCCCGGCTGCGGACCAGTACTCCGGTCGCCAGCCAATGGAGGCGGCCAGTTGCCCTCCCGCAGACATACCGGCGATGACCTCCACTTCGGTCCCCACGAGTAGCTGGTCGCGCAACTGCTCCAGATCCTGATAGATCGCCGCGAAGTTATGAAAGGGTAATCTGCGGTGCGACGGCATGATCACCTGATAACCCGCTTCGATGAACAGGCGGGCGGCGGGCAGGAATTGTTCGGGGCTACCGAAGGTCCAGGCGCCGCCGTGGAAATAGATGGCGGCCTTGCGGGTTTCACTTTCCGGCCATTCTTTGTGGCTGATGCTCAGGGCGTACTGCCGCCGTTGCGGTCCATAGGGAACCTTTTCAACCCGCCACTGCTTTACTTCACGCTGTTTGCTCCGCCAAGTCTGGCACCAATAAAACGGTAGTTCCAGACTATTGTATAGAAGATTGTTTTTGTACGTCATGCTTGGAGTTTGTTACCTTGGTGGCAGGGCGCTCGTTAAACACCCACACACTTTTAATTGCTCTTCTCGTGAGAAGTTCTTACTTCCAATTGCTCTTGCTGTTTTTTTTTCTGCCAATCGCTCTCTTTACTCAGGATATTCGCTTCCTCGGTAATGACCAGGCCATTGAGCAAGCAGTCACTAATTATTACGACAGCGATTACCAAGACGGGCTGGCAGCCTTGGATAGCCTGTTGGCCGTTAACCAGAAGCGGAATTTCCGTCCGATCCAGTTGGCGAAACTTCACTGCTTCCGTGCCGAATGTGCTTTTGAACTGGGTGATGCCACAACTGCCCGCGCGGCCTTCGAAAGCGCGGACGTGGCGCTACGGGAGCGTTCTCCGGATAATCCGTTGCCAGGCTTTGCCTACCGTATTCCCCAAGGACTGGCGGCTACCGCCTCTGACCTGAATGAATACTTTGCTCACAGCGAGCGCATGATCGCCCTGGTGGAACAGATGGAGGCTGACGATTTTGAATCTGCCCACGGCCGTTCGGCTGTTCAGTACTATTACGGCAACGAAGCAAAATACGCCGGCGACCTGGCCGAGGCCATCGACCGTTTTGCCAAAGCGGCCAGTTTACTGGAATATACCAAGGTTGACGTGGACCTGGCGTCGGCCTACGGAGCGATGGCGCTGATGTATTATTGGGTTGAAGATTTTCCAAAAGCTGCTTTTTATAATGAACAGGCACTGGCTGCCAGCCCAACCAGCCGGCCCGAAGAATACTTCCGTATCCTGACCAATCTGGTCGGTAATTACGTAGACCTCCGGCAAATTGAAAACGCCCGGGAAAAACTGGTGGATGCCCGCCGCCACGCACGCGTTCACAGACTCGCAGATTCCGAACGCTGGCCTTACTACTACGCTGCCAAGATTGAAATGCACAATACAGTCCTGGAGTTGGACAGCATGAAAACGACCATTGACGAACAGCTCGCTTTCTATGAACGCTATCCCGCTTACGAGCAAGAGATCAGTTATGGAAAATTTTTGAACCAGTACGCCGGCTGGCATATTCGCCGTAAGGAGTACCAGCAAGCCGCGCCGCTGATCGAGCAGTCCATCGAATTACTTACCGGTCGGGAAAGTCCACACGAAAACGCCGCCCGATTTTTACGCACCAAAGTACTCTGCAGCGAGAAGAAATTTACCGAAGCCATCGAAGAACTCCAGTGGTTGATTTGCGAAGCCGATCTGAATGGGCCGGATTCCTGTCGTATGGGTAATCCCCACCATATCTTTCGTACCGATGAATTACGGGGTGACTTTACGACTATCGAGTACATAAAGGACAAAGCTTCTTACTATAAATACTGGTACGACCACTCTCCCTCAGACACTCTCCTGTGGCTTTCCAATGCCAACGTCGCCCTGGCCGATAGCCTGCTGGCAAATACTAAAAAAGCCGGTATCTACCCCGGTCTGGAACGTACCGTCGACGAACTTTCGCTGGAACTACGCAAGATTCAGATGGCTAATATTTTCGCTGCGGCCGATGGCCCGGAGGACGCCGGGCAGGTGGAGGCAGCCCTCAATGCTTCCGAGCGAATCAAACAACTCTCCATCAGTGAAAGGCTACACGAGCAACTACTCGAAGATGATTTTGGCCTACCCGAAACCGCCATTGAACGGGAGCGTTTCTTTATCCAGGAAATCAAGGAATTGCTAACCGAAGTTCGCATCACTTCGGATACCGCCCGACGTAAGGAACTTCGGGCCGAACTCAGGGAGTTAAGTGAAAAACAACAGCGCCACCGCGATATGATCAAGGCGAATTACCCGGCTTACTTCGACCTGCTCTATACCCCGCCGCCGCTGACCATTGATGAAGTTCGCGAAAGAATCATCGCTCCCGGTGAGGCCATGCTTCATTTCGTAGCACGTAACGACTATGTATACGTCATCGCCATCAGCCAGAAAAATGTGCGGATGGAACAATTGAAACTCTCACAACCACTAGACGATACCGTCACTGAGCTATTGGACGGTTTACGAAAGAAGGAGAACACTGTTTTTCCCACACTGCGCCGACTATACCTGGAATTAATCAGCCCCATTGAAGAAGTTATCGGCGACCATGACCTGGTGATTGTACCCGACGGCCACTTATGGTATCTGCCTTTCGCCGCGCTGCTAACCGAAGATGAAGCTCCTCTCGTATTAAATGCAGAGCGTAGCTACCTCCTGAAGGAAAGAAACATCCGTTATCTACTCAGCACCAGGCTTGCCTATTTCCAATCCAAGCAAGCGGAGATCCAGGCCGCGAAAGTCTGCGGAATCCTGGGTATGAGTCCACTGGCCAATCAAAACATCGGTACATTCGACAGCCTTCCCCGCAGCCTGGCTACGCTGGAGTTGCTGGAGCGGTTGAGCAATACCCGTTTTGACCGTTATTTCAAAAATGAGCGGGCTACGAAGAACAGCTTTAATCGCTTCGCCCCCAGCGCAGCCGTATTACACATCGGCACCCACGCCTGGATAGATGACCGCCGCCCCGAGGACTCCTTCCTTCTCTTTCACGGAGAAGCAGAAACTGATCAGCAACGTCTGACAGCAGCGGAGATTTACAACCTCGAATTGCCAGCTCACCTGGCGGTACTTTCTGCTTGCTCTACCGCCCAGGGTAGTCTCCGCCGAGGCCAAGGCGTCGCCAATCTGGCCAGGGCCTTCGCCCACGCTGGCTGTCGCAATCTGGTGGTGAACCTCTGGGAGATCAAAGACCTGGCCTCCAGTCAGTTGATGAAGAACTTCTATCCGGCCATCCTGACTGACGAGCAACCGACGGCAGCAGCGTTTAATGCAGCCCAGTTGAATTTTATTGAAAATGCGGAAATGAACGCTCACCCCGGCTACTGGGCAACCGGTATTTATATTGGTAATAATGAAAAGATCGAACTCAATAACCGCACCAGCCCGTGGGTATTTTTACTATCAGGCATAGCGGGTTGTTTTCTGGCTGCTTTTGGTTTGTACCGCAGCATCAATAACACTACAGCTTAGACAGCACTTTGGCCGCCTCGTCCTGAAAATATCCGCTGCGATTGGCCAGAGACTGTAATTCATTTACAGCTTCGGGATCAGTCTCTTCGATACGTAAGCGGGTGATGGCCCGGTAAAAACGGCTCGTGTAGACTAGGTCGCCGTTTTCTTCGACCCTGGAACGCTCCAAGGCACGGTCGAATGTTTCAATGGCTGCGGTATAGCGTTCCAGTCTGGCTTGACAGTGAGCCTTACAAAGCAGATAGAGAGCGTTCAGCGGATCTTCTTCGATAGCTTCCTCGTAGAGTGCCAGGGCCGTAACGTAGTCCTCCTTAATGTAGTTTTGGGCAGCGAGTTCCGCTAGTTTTACCTCCGGTATCTTAGTACTTTCCCCACGGTCACGGTCTAAAGCCATCAATGCGAGGGGCCGGTCCACGGCATCAAGGCACGCCACCAGGCCGGAGTCCTGTATTTCTTCCGCCGGTTCGGGGTAGAGAAACTTCCGCCCGACAAACAAGGTCAGTAGCACCGCGGCCGCCAATAAAAAGGCATAGCGGCTTTTGCGCCTCTTGACACGGAGCGAACTTTTTTCAATATCGCGATAAGGTGAATTACTTTTTAAATCATCAATAATCTCCTTACGCTTGCTTACACCGATGAGCTTTTCGCTGAGTTCACGGAGGTACTCATCATCCAGGAAGTCTTCCTGCTTATTATTTTCGGGATGCATTATCAGTTGGATTTAACTATGAAAACAACCCCTTCTACTAGATTCAACGTTTATACTTTTTACGGATCGTTCTTCTCACGTAATTGGTTCGATCCCGTAAAAAATCAACGTCCCTTGACATCAATTCAGCAATTTCGGCATAAGTGTACTGATAATAGTACTTCGCTAAAGTGATGAATTGATCAGTGTATGTAAAATTACGGATTTCTTCCCAGAATATGCGATTGCATTCTCCGTGCCATTCATCGGAATTGCTTTGATCCCATTCCCCTTGTTCTACACGATGATTCTCTTGCAGCATTGCTGCATAATTTATCCGATGGGCTTCCCTTTTCAGACAATCCAGGCAAATCCTGGAAGCAACCTTCCGAAGCCATGCTTTTGGTTGTTGGATGACCTCTCCATCTTCCAGCGCCTCAAAAAATTTAATGATGGCGTCATGAGCGCAGTCCTTTACCAATTTATTTCCGTGCAGGTATGAAACAGCAATACTGACCACTTCGGGAATGTAATAATTGTAGATGATGTTCTGGGCCCGCTGGTTTTTGTCTGCGCACTGCTGTAATAACCGCTGTTCATCGAATGGCTTCAAGAGAGTGTGTATTTCCGGGAGTAACCGTCTAAACGGATCATGATCGAGAAATCCGACGGAAAGCGCGGATGATAAAGTAGCCCTAAGATAATACAGAAATCGTTGCTAGCCAATCACTAATCACTCCAGCGGCTCTATTGCCGGCCGCCGGTAAAAGGAAAAGCCACCTTTACTATAAAGGAGTTCTGCATCTGGCACCTCTTTCAGCACTTGTTCCGTTCTGCGCAATGGGCTGGCGAAGTAGAGATCACGGTCGATGGCCCCGTGGAATCGATGATCCCTGGCGATTCCACCATTGGCCGGGCGCACTTTTCCGTAAAAAAGTGGAACGTAGCTTTTGCGGTAGGCCATGCCGTAGTAAACTTCCTTTCGTTCAGCCAGGTCAGTAAAAAAGTCGACATTAGCCCCTTGGGTCACTCTCTGTACCTGACCGACGTAGAAGAGTAACACGACAACAACCAAATAAGTAGCCCCCGATAGCTGACCAATTAAGTACCTAAGAGTCTGCTGCCGCTTCTGCCAGTTGGTCAGCAAGTATAATAGTATTAATAAGGGCAAACCGATCGCCCAGTAGCCGGACAGTTCTGGCTTGCCATAAGCTATGCTACTTTGTAAGTCCATATCCTTAATCTCCAACTCGGGCAGCAGGTAAGTGAAGGCCAGGGGAAGGCAAATAAGGATGAGGGCGAATAGTCCCCAGATGATCTGGCCCGTCCGATGGGCCCAGCTGATCAACGCTCGCGGCTCGTTAAGTAAGTCAACCGCCCGCCTTGCCGCTAGGAAAGTAAGTGGGAAATACGCCAGACTGGAGTAATGAACGATCTTGGTATTGACAATGCTGAACAGAATCAGCACCACCCAGAACAGGATTTTTGGCCAAAGGATACTGGTTGCAGCTCTACTGGTTTTACGATTCAACAATTCAGGGAGCGCGAAGATGGAAGCAGGAAAACAGCCGAATAGCAAGACTACCACATGGTAGCCGGGGAAGCCACCGTGCCCAGCATCTTCGCTAATAAAAAGTCGCCATTGGTAGCGGATGAACTCTCTGGCAAAAAAGCCATCGTCCAGCTGCCAGACATAAGCGATCCAGAGGCCAATGGGGAGCAAGGATAGCAACCCCACCAGTAAGAACCGCCACCAATGCGTCTTAAATAAAGGGCGGCGAAGCAGTAGCCAGATGCCGAGTGTCAACCCTACCAACAACGCTGCCACCGGCCCTTTGGTCAGTACCGCCAGCCCCAGCAGTAGACCAGCTACCGTAATTCGCCCCGGATTTGGTGCTCCTTGCGTACCGGCCGGCAACAAAGTGGCTAATGACAAAAAGATGAAGAGGTTGAACCAGGGATCGATGATACCCGAGCGAAAGTAAAGCTGCGGCAAGATACTGAAGGCCATAAAAGCCGTCCACCAAAGACCAAGGGCCGGAGAATGCCAGCGTCGGCCAACCAGATAAAGACTCCCCAAGGTGAAGCCACCACAAAGTACGTTTGGCAGGCGGGCCGCCATTTCATCTATTCCAAAAAGCTGAAAGGAGAACGCCTGGAACCAGGAAAACAGGGGTGGCTTCTCGTGAAAGGGCAAAAAATCGATGGTAGGCTGCCAAAAATTACCGCTTACGATCATTTCGCGGCTGATCTCAGCGAAGTTGATCTCGTCCCAGTCAAATAAGTGAATATTTCCCGTACCAACCCAGTAAAAGAAGGTGACGAGTAACAGGATCAGGGGGTATAAAAGGTTTGGCGCTTTGATTTCGGTATTATTGTGTTGGCAAATTTGCAAAAACGTAGCGACTTGCCCATATTTGCTGCATATTTAAGGGCAAAACACTATAGACGACCAGCCCTCCCCAAAGCAGCATTCCCCCGATAGTTGAACAAACGAATGACTTTCCTTGATATAATAATGTATCAAGAAGTGACTAACGTGTGGAAGTCACGTATAATAAACACACTATTCAATTAACCAACTTAAGAATTCCTATGAGATTCGTTACTCTTATTGCTTTGCTGTTGCTCGTTTCTGCGGGTGTTTCAGCCCAGAATGGCCTGCCTGCCAACCCTGATCCGAACAAATGTTACGTTCGCTGTATCACCCCCGATGTTTTTGAGACTAAAACCGTAACGGTACAGACTCGTCCTGCCTACACCCGCCTGCGCGTGGTTCCAGCCCAGTACGAAACCCGTACCGAGCGCGTGCTGGTAAAAGAAGGCTACTCTCGTTACGAGTTCGTACCTGCTACTTTCCGCGACGAGTCCGTAAACTACGAAGCGGAGACGCCAACAACTCGCCTGACCACCGTGCCAGCAACCTTCAACGACGCCAGCGAAGAGATTCTCGTGCAGCCAGCCGTTAGCCGTTGGGAGTACACTGCCTACGATGGTTGTGAATCCGACAACCCCAGCGATTGTCAGGTACTGTGTTACCGCAATTACGAAGCTCAGTACACCACTGTTGCCGTTAAGCGTCTGGCCAGCGATGCCAGTACGACCAGTGCCGAATCCGGTGGCCGTACCGCCAGCTACACTGTAAAGCGGATTGCTACTCCGGCTTCCGTCCGCGAGATCACGGTTGAACCAGAATACGCAGAGATCACGAAGCGTGTGCAGGTGAAGCCTGAAACCACCGTTGAGGAAACTGTACCAGCCGAATCTACCACCGTTACTCAGGAAGTACTGGTAACCCCCGGTGGCCTGCAAGTATGGGAAGAGATCGACTGTGAGCTGACCAGCTTCAGCGTTATTCCGATCAACTACGAACTGGGTAGCGCTCGCCTGACCGCCGAAAGCCGTACCATCATCGACAACCGTCTGTTGGCCCTGATGCGCGACCGCCCGAACGTTCGTATCGAACTGAACTCTCACACTGACAGCCGCGGTACTGCCGCCAGCAACCAGAGCCTCTCCGAGCGCCGCGCTCAGTCCGTGGTAAACTACCTCGTAGGTAAAGGTATCAACCGCAGCCGCCTCGTGGCCCGTGGTTTCGGTGAAAGTCGTCTGAAGAACCGTTGCGCCGATGGTGTAAGCTGTTCCGAATCTGAGCACGCCGTGAACCGTCGTACGGAGTTCCGCGTGATGAACCAGGAGATGTAGGACGCTTTGCGTTAGTACGCCTTCGGCGTCAGGACGGGCTTCGCCCTTTATGACGCTCGTCCCTCGCTTTAGGCCCAACAAAAAAGGTGCTTGATCTTCGGATCAAGCACCTTTTTTAGTTAAGTTGGTGTATATCTAAAAAGATCGCTTAAGCGGATCGTCCTAACGCGGAACATATCTAAAGGCCAAAGGCCGTCTAAAGCGAGACGAGAAACGAGCGTACTAAATCAATACTTCCTAAACCGCAGTTGCAATACCCCCAATACCGCCTCCTGAATGATCGATTTGTGCATTTTACTAGCCCCCAGAATGCGATCGGTGAAAGTGATCGGCACTTCCTTGATTTTGAAACCAAGTCGCTTGGCCGTGTACTTCATCTCAATCTGAAAGGCGTAACCGACGAACTGAATAGTATCGAAATCAATGGCTTCCAGTACTTTACGACTGAAGCAAACGAAACCGGCAGTAGGATCCTTGACCGGCATCCACGTGATCATTCGTACGTAAAGGGAGGCACCATAAGAGAGCGCCACGCGGTCCCAGGGCCAGTTTTCGACCTTCCCCCCCCTGGTGTAACGGGACCCCACGGCTACGTCGGCACCCTGTTCGGCACAGGCCTGGTAAAGTCGCACGAGATCTTTAGGGTTGTGGCTGAAGTCGGCATCCATCTCAAAGAAGTAGTCGTATTCCCGTGCCAGCCCCCAGCGAAAACCATCGAGATAGGCAGTGCCCAGTCCCATTTTTCCGGCTCTCTCGAGAATGTGCAGCCGGCCCGGGTATTGCTCCATGGCCGCTTTCACGAGGTCGGCGGTGCCGTCAGGTGACCCATCATCAACAATCAATAAATGGAAAGGGTGCGATAAAGCGAACACCGTATCCATCATCTTGGTGATGTTCTCTTTTTCGTTATAAGTCGGGATAATGACGAGGCTATTGCTCAAGGTGGTGGTGTTTAGAGGCCCAAAGATAGTGGCTTATCCGTTAACGACAGAAGGGGACTGGCAAAGTAGCAATGTTTAACTCAAGGCTTGATACTTTTACCTTCGAAAATTTACAAGCACTCCCGGCATGAAACCATTTTATTTTCTGGCAATCTTATTTTTTTGGGCAACTAGCTTTATGTACGCTCAGGGCCCGATCAGTGGCTTTAAGCCCAAAGTCGGGGAGGTCGCCATCGCGCTCAATTACGCCAATGATAGCTACGACACTTACTTCCTCGACGAAGGCAAAGAGGCCAGGGAACTGACCGCCAACTCCTACAACCTGTTCATTGAGGCCGCTACCGGTAGCAAAACCAGTATTATCGCTACCCTACCCTATATCTCCGTAGATGATGACAACCAAGGTTTGCAGGATGCCAGTCTCTGGATCAAGTATAATAACCTTCAGGATGTCAAGGCCAAAGGATTGCACAATGTATTTACCGCCATCGGATTGAGTTTTCCCGTGGGGGATTACGCAATTGAAAGCGACCGGGCCATTGGCCAGCGAGCTACGGTTTTCAACGGCCGGCTGGCTTATCAGTACCAAAGCAATTCGGGCTGGTTCGTCAACGCTGTATCTGGTATCGACTTCCAGCTTTCTCCGGAGAGTGCCGTCAACTGGCCCTTACTTTTACGTAGTGGCTATGGTGGAAAGTACTTCTACGTTGAAGGCTGGCTGGAATTCGTACGTGCTCTTGAAGTAGGCACTGTAGACCAGAGTGCCCTGGCCGGGAGTGGCAGCAGTTGGAACAGAGTGGGCACCACGCTTTACGTGCCGATCACTAAGTGGCTGGGCCTCAACGCCGGCGGTGCCTGGATTCTGAGTGGAGATTTCATCGGAAAGTCTACGCGCTATAATTTAGGGGTGGTATTTAAGATATTTAGCTAGTGAATGGTTAGCGACCTCCTGGTCGCTCTCCACTCATGAATGGACATGAGCGACCAGGAGGTTGCTAGCCAAGTCTATCCATCAATCCCTTCCTCGTACCGTTCAATTAACTCACCGTCAGTATTGAAAAGTAAAGTATAAATCACCTCCGGCGTATCGATCACCAAGCCGATCCGACGTTCTCCACGACGACGCCTGAGTTCGTAAGCCGTAGCGTAATAATCCACGAAACTTTCTTCTAAGTACTGGGTAATATTGTCCCGCAGCTGATCCGTCTCCATACTGAGGGTAACTTCTCGCCAGCGACCTCGACGATCAAAGGTCATTTCGACGGATCGATTAGAAGAAAGATCATAAAAACTGACCACGTAGCCTCGCTCCCGTTCCGACCATTCGGCCAATTCAGCCATGGGGAAGGCTTCGTCGAAATATTCCTGGGCGCGTTGGCGCGGATTGGATTGGGCTGCGCTGGCACAGCCCGAGTAGAGGACAATCAGTGTAAGTAGTAAGTAACGAAACATCGGGTGTATGGTAGATAGCTCGTCGCCAAGATAGGCAGTTTCAAGGGTTTTCCACCTTTTAGGAGAACCCTGCGGCTTATAGATGGTTACTTCCATGAAACCTTTTTTGAAACTGGAGCTTTTCTAACGGCTCCCTAATAAAGAACCAATAGCATGTTCGAACTGCCAAAACTCAAATACGACTACAAGGCCCTGGAACCACACATCGACGCTCGCACGATGGAAATCCACCACACTAAGCACCACCAAGGCTACACCAATAAACTTAATGCAGCCATTGAAGGTACTGACCTCGCCAGTGCATCCATCGAAGATATTCTCGCCCAGGCCGGTAGCGCCGGAGCCGGAGTACGCAACAACGGCGGTGGTTTTTACAACCACTCTCTCTTCTGGGATGTCATGAGCCCCAATGGCGGTGGTAACCCTTCCGGCGACTTAGCCGACGCTATCAACGAAGCTTTTGGTAGCTTCGATGACTTCAAGGAAAAGTTCAGTACCGCAGCTAAAACCCAATTCGGTTCCGGCTGGGCCTGGCTACTCGTTGGTGCCGACGGTAAACTCCACGTTTCCGGCACTCCTAACCAGGACAACCCGCTTATGGACGTTGCCGAGGTAAAGGGCACCCCGATCCTGGGCCTCGACGTCTGGGAACACGCCTACTACCTCAATTACCAGAACAAGCGCCCGGATTACGTGGCTGCTTTCTTCAACGTTATCAATTGGGATGCGGTGAGTGAGCGTTACGCGGCGGCGAAGTAAAATGATTGAACGTTCAAATGAGATGGTCTAATGACCACTCAATTGACAGCGGCTTTGAATCTAAGGATTCAAAGCCGCTTCATTTTATCATTAACTCATTCTGTCACTGCCTAGTGCCTCCGGCAAGCACAATGCTCCCCGGCTGCTCCCCAACTCGCCGATTGAGTAGGCCAGTTATTTCCGCTGCCTGGTTGCTGGAACCAGAGCTTACCCCGTTTTTGTTTGCGGGTACCGACTTCATCCAATGTAGCCGCATCGTAGACCCGGCCGTTCAGAATGGTATGAGTGACGTTTTCAGAATCCTGTAGATTTTCCAGCGGATTACCCTCAATGACGATCAGGTCGGCCAGTTTTCCTTCCTTGATAGAACCGATCTGGTGGTCCATCCCCAAGTATTCCGCCCCGTTTAGGGTAGCTGCGCGCAAAGCATCGTGATTGCTGACACCACCCTGACCGATCATCCACATTTCCCAGTGAGCGCCCAGCCCCTGTAGCTGACCGTGGCTCCCCATATTGATCTTTACCCCATTTTCATTGAGCTTGTTCAGGGACCGGCTGGTCAGCTGGTAACCGTTTTCGTACTCCTCGTCGGGAATCATCGTGCGATGACGGCTACGGCTATCTACAATACTTCTGGGCGTGAAACTAAGCAAGCGTTCTTTTTCCCAAACGTTGGTTTTTTGATACCAGTAATACTCTCCATTAACACCACCGTAATTAACGATCAGGGTCGGCGTATTGTGGGCACCAGTGGATTTCCAGAATTGCTGCACGTCGCGGAAGAGCGGCGCTACGGGGATATTGTGCTCTACCCCGGTGTGTCCGTCGGCCAACATGCTCATGTTGTGGTAAAAGAAACTACCGCCTTCGGGTACGACAATGATACCAAGTTCACGGGCCGCCTGAATGACCTGCTGCCGCTGCTCGCGGCGTGGCTGGTTGTAGCTCTTAACGCTAAAGGCTCCGTAAGCTTTCGTACGGCGTAAGGCAGAGCGGGCATCTTCCAGGTTGTTGATCACGGCTTTGAAATCTCCTTCGGCACCGTACAAGATGGTACCGGTGCTGAAGAGACGGGGCCCCAGCATTTCACCGGCCTTGATCATTTCGCCGTGGCTGAAGATCATTTCGGAATTGGAACTGGGATCGTGAGCGGTCGTCACCCCGTAAGCCAGGTTGGCATCGTAGTACCAATTGCGCTGGGGACTGAGGCCGTAGCGAAAATCACCCAGGTGGCCATGCACATCCACCAGACCGGGCATGATGGTTTTTCCGGCGCAGTCGATCACCTCGGCTCCGGAAGGGATACGGACGTTCTTGCCTACTTTCCTGATCAGATTATTTTCGATCAGCACGGTACCGTTTTCAATGACTTCGTCACCTTCCATCGTGATGACCCGGGCGTTTGTCAGGGCTACGGTTCCCTCGGGCTTATCACTGGACATTGCTACTTTGATAGCCATACCCTTCTCATCCATTGGTGGCACACTGTCGGCTGCGCCTTCCAGAAAAAGGAAGCGTTCGGTAAGTTCGTCGGTGAAGAGTTCGTTGCCGAGGGTCCAGTGAAGTTTCTTGCTATTCGCACTCCAGTGAAGGTTGATTCCAGCGTCTTTGGCGACCTGAGCGACTGGGATGTTTTTGCCTTTTGAAGACAAAGTGACGGACTTGCCCGTTGCGGGGAAAGGTGCTACGAAGACTTTATAGAGTTCGGACCAGGCGACCCATTTGTTATCGGGGCTGACGGAGAAGCGCTGCCCGTGTTTGGCGTTAAAGTGGGTGCGCTCATCGCCACCACCGTTGGCTTTCACACTGCAATACTCTTTACTCAGTGCACCGAAGAGAAAGCCACCTTTTTGGAAGAAGATCCGATCACCCTTGACGTTATAAACCGGGAATTGGCCGCTCTTGCTGATCAGTGTTTCCTCACCGCCACCAACTGGTATGGTAAAGATCCCGGGTTGCAGGCAGTGGGCGAAACCCTGGTGACTGTTGCCACTTTCACGGAAGAAAGCCAGGGTCTTGCCATCGGGAGAAAAGCTGGGGGCACGGTAAATACCCTTGGCTGTGGTCACCTTACGGGGCGTTCCACCCGCAATGGGTAAGGTCATAATGGCGCCGTGGTCGTCGTCGCTCCAGCTGACGTAGGCGACACGGCTGCCGTCGGGAGAGAAACTCGGCTCGAACTCAAAAGCCTGACTATTGGTAAGGCGGCGCGGCTTACCGTCGGGCAGACTCATGGCGTAAAGGTGGCCAACGGCGTTGAAAACAAGTGTTTTGCCATCGGGAGAGGTGACGGCGTGGCGAATAACCTTAGCGTCGAAGTTTTCGTCATAGGCATTATTCTGAAACCGAACGGTTTCGGATACTTTGGTTTTCACGTCAACGGAAAAGGGAATTTCTTTGGCAGCAATTCTGCGATCTTCGGTTGGCATATCCGTAGGGACTCGCCAGAGTTTTCCGTTGCCCCAGATGATGATTTCTTCGTCGTTTGCCGTCCAGTCGAAACCAGTGTAGGCACCAAAGATTGCCCAGGCTTCCTGTTGGTCCTTACTGAGGCCGTCGAAGATCGGATAGTTCAGGCCGCTTTCGAGATCCATGACGTGAAGCACACTCTTCGTACGGACGCGGCGCACAAAAGCCAACTTTTTACCGTCGTGACTGACCTGAGGCCGGCAGGCACCGCCGGGGCCGCTGACAATCGTCTTGGTCTCACCGGTTTCCCGGTCGTAGCGTTTGATGACGTAGATCTGGGAATTGGGGTCTTTGTTGTACTGGAAGTAACCGCCGGGGTACATATCTTCGCTGTAGTAGACGTAGCGGCCGTCGGGAGAAACGCTGGGCTCGTTGACGTCCTGCTGATCATTTTTGCGCTTGGTCAGTTGCATCCCACTGCCGCCACTCTGGTGGTAGAGCCACATCTCGCCGGCACCTAAAGAACGACCAGAAGTAAAGTGCTTACGGGCCACGAAGTATTGGCCGTCCGGCGTCCAGGTAGCGTTATTAAGCAGGCGAAAGGATTCGGTAGTGACCTGACGTGCGCTGTCGGTGGCCAGGTCCATGATCCAGATGTTGTCGCCGCCACCGGCGTCACTGGTGAAGAGTAATTTTTTACCGTCGGGACTGAACCGGGGTTGTACTTCCCAGGCAATGCCGCTCCGCAGGGGGCGAGCCTTACCGCCGGTGGCGGGCATGAGGTAGATATCGCCTAAGAGATCGAAGGCGATCGTTTTACCGTCCGGGCTCAGGTCCAGGTTCATCCAGGTGCCTTCGTCGGTGGTAAATTCAACGGTTTTCCAGTTCCAGGCATCTGTTTCGGTGGCGGATTGGGGAGCGTTGACGTCCCATTTGTCCTGAGCACAAAGGAAAAGGGGCAGGAATAAGCCCAGGCAGAAAAGAAATTTTTGCACGGTAAAAAATTGTAGGTGGTGGAATAGAACCGAAAATGGTCGGGTTATGAGCACAAGATAATTAACCTAGTGTAAGTGTGTTCTAGTCATCGATGTGGCAAACGCAACGGGGGGTTCATGCAGAAGACGCGCGGAAGGGCAGAGGTTTAATTCTTATCCTGTCAGACGCACCGAGGGGCGCTGCTTTCCGCTGCTGGCGCAGAGTGAATCAGGCCAACTCACGCCGCCTGGCCAGTTCGTGGGAGATCATGCGGCGTAAACGACGGTCCCGGTCATTGACCTGGGCGATAAGATCACGCAGGCGGTAACTGCGCCAGGCAACCAGCGCGAAAAGGGCCAGGGAAACTCCGAGGCAAAAGCGGACCATTTCCAAGCGGTCAATGCCGATAAAAACCACGGCCAGTACCAGAAATACCGGAATAATGGCCGAAAGCCGAAATAATTGCCGCTGCTGATGCAAAGAACTGATTCGCCGTACCTTCAACTGCCGCAACAATTGAGACAGTTCGTGGGTAGCATAGGCATCCGGACCACCGAGCAGGATCAGCTCGAAGTCGTCATTGCCGACCGCCTCCAGCCGGCGCAAATGCTCTTTCAGATCTTGGGCGGTTTTCATTCGGGATACTTACTAACTCCAAGATAAAGGAATTTAAGCCTTCCATGTTGTGGATGTGGCCTAAATTATGTCGCTATTAACGTCCGGCGACAAAAACTACCTATTCTCCTTCCAGCAGGTAGAATGGAATTTGGGCCACCCGGGGGGCTCCATCGTCGTTATAGTAGTTGCTTTCTATACGTAATAGGTTTCGACCTTCCTTTGCCGGCGGACGGTAAAAAGTAGCCTGAAAACCAAATTGTTTTTCTGGTCCGTAGAGGTGGCGTTGGAGATCTTCGACCCTGAGTTCCCGATCGTTGAGGTAAAAACGATAGAAACTTCGGGCGCAGTCGACTTCCCTGGCCCGACGCGCGTTGCGGGCGGTTTCATTGCGCTCACCACTGGCTTCGGGCAGGTCACACTGCCTTTCCAGTTCGAATTTCTCGCGATTGGGTAACGGCAAAAAGACCGTGAGTAACTCACCCGCCTCCATTTCGTGAGCAGGGATCACCGGATGATACACGTAGCCTTCCGGTTCGTGGTCGGCGTAAACCTCCGGAATCAGCGTGGCCGGGTCACTAGCCATACGGTGATAGACATCATCGAAGTAGGCCCGTACATTCATGTTGCTCATGCCCAGCATGCCTCCGGTCATCCCGATCAACGCACTTACAACCAGCGGTAACCATACGCCACTTTTTTGATCGGCTTTCTGACTAGTCAATACACCCGTGATGTAGCTAGCCGGACGATAACCAATGTTCATAAATGCCCGGTTGAAGAGTCGAGCTATCGGGTAGTGGTACCTTTTGGCAAAATTTCCATCGCGGTACTTTTTAGTGGAGAGGATCGTCGAGAATACGGCAAACCCCATAACCAGTACGAAAATAGTTCCCGCCAGTACCCACCCTGCAAAAGTTGGCAGATAATCCCGTAACGCGTAAAACAGGGCCGCGAAGACCGACATCAAAAGGATATACCCCAGGGCTACAAAAGCAATACTGAAGCCCGCCCCGAAGATGGTTGAGCAGCTTTTGTCCAACTCTCGAATATAACCGTGAACGTCTCCGATATCCTCGATCAATTGCTGCTGAAAATGTTTACTAAACCGCTCATTAGGTTTGTAGCCATCCGGGTAGGCCGAGTTAAAACTCACCATCCCCACCCACAGTGCCCGCATGGTAAAATGCAGCAAAAAGGTAATAATCAGCACGTAGGCCAGCATATTGAGGAACAGAAATATAAAGTACCAGATCGTCATGCTCTCCCGATTGACGGTGTAGAGCACGTAGCCTTCCAGGTCACTGATCAGTCCCGGCAACAATAGACAACCAAAGATCGCCGCGCCGGAGATCAGTAACTCGGCCTGGTAGGATTCTTCTTCCAGCCGCGATAGCCATTCCGGCTTGGATTCGCTCGTTTCCTGAGGAGGAAGGTTCGGGGTCGGTGTGGGCATGGCTACTTTGTTAGTCCAAAATAGAAAATAGATCGTATCGACTGCGTCGCAGACTGTAAGGGCATAGAACAAAGACTGCCATTTATGCGTGTACGTCAGAGCTCCGTCTAACAGCGAAGCGGTCTTTATTATAGCTAACAAAGTAGCAAAGTTTCCAATAACCCAATGCACCCAGCTACCGGACGAGCAGCCAACGCTCTCGTTCCAGTCGGTAAGACCATCCGCTCCAATCCGTTTCCGTGAAAGTCCCAGACCGTAAAAATCCGCATTTTTCTAATGCCCGTTGGCTTCCGACGTTGGCAGCATCTACGTGGGCATAGACTGAATTAAGACCCAAATCATTAAAACCGTACTCCAGGCAGCGGCGGCCGGCTTCGGTAGCGTAGCCTTGGCCCCAGTATTGACGATAAAAGCGAAAGCCCAGGTCTACATCGTCTATCTGCGGGTGGTATTTGAGGCCGCACCACCCCAGCCAATGGCCATTAACTTCATCTAATACTGCCAGGCGACCGTAGCCCGGTGGTTGGCTGTCAGGGTAAGTCTCCAGGAAGGAACGGGCTGCTGCTTCATTTTCGAAACGTTCTTCGGGGAGGTAACGCATTACTTCCGGGTCTTCATTGAGCCGGAAGAAGTGACTGGCATCCCCGGGGGTGAGAGGGCGGAGACAGAGTCGTGGAGTGGAGAGTAGCATGAAATTAAAACAAGCCGAATACCAGATACAACAAAGCCGTAGCCACTCCCGCCAGGCCCGCGTAGGGAATCTGCGTCTTAACGTGATCCACGTGATCGGTGGCCGAGGCCATACTACTGAGGATGGTCGTATCACTAATGGGGCTGCAGTGATCGCCGAATACCCCACCACCCATGACCGCAGCGATGGCCATGAGTACGTTGGCGTCCATCTGAGTGGCCATCGGTACGGCGATGGGGATCATGATCGCGAAGGTGCCCCAACTGGTGCCGGTACTGAAGGCGATGAAACAAGCGACCAAAAAGACCAAAAAAGGAACCAGACCGGGGGAAAGCCAGCCCCGGGCAACTTCAGCAACGTAAATCCCCGTTTCCAGCTGCTTGCATAGTGAACCGATCGCGAAGGCCAGCAGCATCAGCAAGGCCAGCGGAATGAGGCCGGCAATACCTTTGAGGATCAACTCCACCCCCTCGCGGATACCGAAGATGCCCTGACTTTTGTAGAATATCAGACAGACCAGCAGACTTACAGTTACCGCCGTAAGCACCGCCGTAGAACCACTACCAGAGCCGATGGCCTGGAAAAGCAGTTGGCCGAATCCGGCTCCGGGTTCAAGGGTTTCCGTCGCCGCCGCCCAGCCCGTATAGGCCAGCATGATCGGCATGAAGGCCACCATGACCACGATGGGGACGATCATATTGATAGCCCGGTGGGGGATGTCTTCTTTAGCAGAAATATCAGTCAGTTCGGTATCGACCACCGGGGTAGCTCCGTCACTGAGCAGTTGACCGCGTTGAGCGCGGGCTTCGGCCTTGGCCATCGGTCCCCAGTCCTTGCCGGAAAAAATGACGGCGGGCACCAGCAAGAGGGCCAGGATAGCGTAAAAATTATAGCCCATCGCACTGAGCATGGTGCTGAAAGGATTGGCGAATCCTTCGGCCAGGAGCAGGCCCATAATGAAAGCTCCCCAGCCATTGAAGGGAATCAGGATGGAACTGGGGGCTGAACTGGAATCGGCGATGTAGGCCAACTTTTCCCGGCTGATGCCCAGCTTATCAAAAAGCGGTCGATAGAGTGTACCGACAGTGAGGACGCTGATGCTGCTCTCAACGAAGATAAGCGCACCGGTGAGCCAAGCGAAGAACTGTACTTTCTTTTGCCCGCCGTCGCCGCTATTGGCCAGCTTTCTGCTCACCCACTCGATGAATCCCGCTACCCCACCCGAGCGCTGCATAAAAACGATCAGCCCGCCGACCAATGCGCAAAACATGATGGTGCGGGTGTTGCCAGCGTCGGCGAATACATCGACCAGCCCTTGCAAAGTATCCATGAAGCCGAGCAAGGGATTCCAGCCGGCCAGCATGGTGTAGCCCAGGAAGATGCCTACGGTGAGGGAGATGAAGACCTGGCGGGTCAGGATAGCCAGGATAATGGCGATTACGGGAGGTAATAAAGTCAGGATGCCGAAAGTCTCAGCCATGGAGGTGGATTTTCCGCAAAATAAGGAACCGGATCGAATACTACTCTTTACCGAACAGTGCCTGCAGCCCACTGCTGATGAGCGGTACCATACCCTCGTCTTGCTCATCCCGCACCAAGAAGTAAGCTTCCAGTTCCGGACGAGTTTCAATTAATTTCATTGCCGCCTCCGGCCCCAGCACCATACAGGCCGTGGCGTAGGCATCGGCCGTAGCGCAGTCCGGAGCGGTTACCGAAGCGCTCAGTAAGCGGTTGCGCTCCGGGAAACCCGTGACCGGACTGAGGGTGTGGCTGTAGGTTTCGCCACCAACTTTGTAGTAATTGCGGTAATTTCCGCTAGTGGCTACGGCTCGATTTTCCAGTGGCATGGTTTCGGCAATAGCGGAAAAGGCGGCTTCCTCACGGGGCACATTGATACCGATTTTCCAGGGCTGCCCCTCGGCTTTCCGGCCAGCGGCGAACATCTCTCCGCCAATCTCGACCAGAAAATTCTTCAATCCGTAGCGCTCGATCAATACCGAAGTGATCAGATCGGTGCCGTAGCCCTTGGCGCTCCCGCCCAGATCCAGCGTGACGCCGGGAACGGTCTTGCGCAAAAACGTATCTCCTTCTAGGATGATCTTATCCAGCCCGACCAGGGCTTTGCGCCGGATCACCTCTGCGGTATCCACGCCTGCTTCGATGCGCTCCCGGCCGGAGCCGAAGCCCCAGTAATCGGTGAGCGGCAAAATGGTCGGTTCGAAAGCCCCTTCGGTAGCAGCGGAAACCCGGTCAGCCAGCCGGTAATTAGCCAAAAAGTGTGGTGCTTCCACTACATTGATGCCCGTCCCGCTAGCATTGAAGCGCACCACGGTACTGTTCTTTTCCCAGTTGGACACCTCGTCGTTCAGGGCCACCAGCGCACTATCCAGTGTCCCTTTCAGTTCAGCGAGGTAGGCTTTGGAATCCGTTCCGGCCGACAATTCACCGGACAGCAATACGACGGAGTAGGTTGTCCCCATAGTTTCGCCAACCAAGCGTAGGGTTGCCACCTTTTGCACCGCCTCTCCCGGTTTATTTTGTTCGGGTGGAGTCGATTCACAGCTCAGAGCGAAAATGGTAAGTAATAAAAACAGGCAGTAGCGCACGGACGTAGAGTTGGTAGCGGGCAAAGGTAATTCGTGTTTTTTTGGGCACGGCTACTTTGTTAGTCTAAAGAGGTACTGGGTATTAGGTACAGAGTACTAGGTACCACGTACCCGATATTTAGTACCTCATACCTCCTTAAGCCATCTTCCTCCGATCCAGCCAGGCATCCAGGCTGTACTTACCCGGTCCGGTCAGGAGCAGCACCAGGGCGGGAACGAAGTACATAAGTGGAGAAGCCATTTTGCCCCAGCCGTCGTCGATGTGGATGATAAAGGCGGCCACGAGCATGGTGATCATGTATGGGATGGTTGACAGGCGGGTAAACAGGCCGACGGCGATGAGGAGCCCGCAAACGAACTCGCCGAAAGTAGCCAGACCCAGACTGAACGAATTGCCTACGCCGAGCGGGTCGGGGAAGCCATAATCGCCGGAGATGAGTTTATTGAATTTCGGCAGGCCGTGAGCGATGGCCATTTCCAGGCCGAACCAGAGGCGAAGAATAAGCAGACCGAGGTCAATATTGGTTTTGAGCATGATGCCATGAATGATTTAAAAGGTTAGCATGATACGAACATCGTACGGAGCAGCTTCTGTTAACAGGGAAAAGGTACGCCTTTAATTGATATTCGTGCATTAACCGTAAACTAAGATGAAACCAAGCTATACCAAATTACTATTCTCGTTATTTTCTTTTTTCCTGTTTAGCTCGCTCGTGGCGCAGGTAAAGGGTATTTCCTATACCATTTCCCCCGGCGCCAACTATACCTGGTTCAATAACCGGGCTGGCTTGAGCGAAGCTTTCATGGTTGGCGGCCGCCTCGGCATCGGGTTCGGTGAATACGTAGAACTACGCGGACTCTATTATCAAACCATCGGGGGAGATCTGGACCTGGGCGGCTTCGATATCGACGTCGATGACTTTGACGACACATCCGTCGACCTGGCTCGTTACGGCGCCGAGCTGAAGCTCAATATAGGGCGCGGCAAATTACTGCCTTACCTTCTCCTGGGCGGGGGTGTGCAGGACGTAGGCCGTAACGGCCTGGACGATGCCCAAAACATCTACGGAACCGGTGGATTGGGCCTGACGCTGGCAGCGACCGATCGATTTGTCTTCAGTGTGGAAGGACAGTACCTGGCCTACCGTTTCAACGCCGTCCGCAACTTATTGAACGAGGCCGAGCGCGACCTTAATGGTCTTGACCTGGAGGACTTCAACGCCGACGATCTCGGCAATTTTACCGTCGGAGCCAACGTGGCTTTCTATCTCGGCGGCCGCAAGCCCGGTACGCTTTCCGAGATCGACCAGGCTTATCTGAACGCTTTCGGTAATGGCATTCGCGGTTTACGTATTCCTTTCGAGTTAGACGTTGCCCACGTCGATTTTGACAATAGCCTGGCCTACGACGACGCCTGGTTCGCCGGGCTGCGTGCCGGCATTGATTTCGGCCCATACATTGGTCTGCGTGCTTTCTACATGCTTGGGATGGACGATAATTCCTTCAACTTTAAGTTCGACGATCTGGCTATGTATGGCCTGGACGTAAGACTCAACCTCAGCCGCGCCGGCACTGGCTTTACACCTTTTGCTATCCTGGGTGGTGGCCGCATTAATGTACAGGACGGATACGAGGGGCGCGATGACCGCACCGCCAATAGCCAGGGTTTCGCCAGTGGGGGCCTCGGTCTATCCTTCCCCTTAGCAAAGACACTACGCATCAACGGAGCTTATAAGATTCTACTGACGAGCCAGGAGGAGTTAGGTGAGATTTCCAGCACGGACCAACTGACGAGCAGCAACGTATTCAGCGTTGGCCTGAACCTTTCTTTTGGCAAGAGCGCCAAACCCGACAATCTGGTTGAAAATATGATTCAGGACAGCATCGATTACCAGGCCGAGCGGATGCGCGCTGAGCGAAAGGAAAATATGCGGATGATGCGGGCCAGATACGAAAGTCAGATCGCCGACCTGGAGATTGAGCTCAATCAAGCCCTGGAGGCACAAGACGAAGTCACCGCCAATAATGCCCGTCAAAGGCGTGATCAGGCCAGAGCAATCTTACTGGAACTGGATGAGCAGGAAGCCTGGGCCAATCGTTACGAACAGCGTTTTGAAAATTTAGGGGACTATCAAATGCTTGCCCGGCCTGGTGCCACCGGACGTGGCAGCAATGATACTGGTCTGACGATGAACGGTATGTCTTCGGCCCGGCCGAACAACTACGCTGGTGTCCGCTCACCGCAACCTTACCAAAGCGAGCAGCCGACCATGGAATTGACCTTCGAGCAAATTCTTGAACTGGTTCGAGCGGCCAATCCACAGCAGGGTGCGCAAAATGTTTATTACGGCTATCCGCCAGCTACCGAATCGGATACCGAACCCCAGAATACAAGCGTGATTGCTCCACGTAAGTTACCACCCAGCAACCGATCTTCGGCACCATTCACCGCAGCGGATCAAAGGGATTTTAATGACCTGCGTAGTGATTTGGAGGCCATGCGCCAACGTGAACTTGATTTCGGCAACACCGCCGAAGCCGATCGTTACCAACGCCTGATCGACCGCACCTATCAGATGGAAACCTATCTTCAGTCTGCTCCCGCGCAGTTAACCGAAGAAAAAGAATCCATTTTTATGGGTACTGATAACAATGGCCTTCCCCTCCGGGAACTCCCTGAATACAACATCCCGAAAGTCGACAGTTCTGGAACCACGAATTCTCAACCCGAAAGTCAGAGCGACCCGGCCGTGATCCGCCGCATCAATGGATTCGACTACGACGCCGAACTGCCGGAACTTCTCCCCGAAACCGAAATCAAATCTGACACGATTAAGATGCAGCCTGAAAAAGTTGACAATAAGACTATTCGTAAAGAGAAAAAAATGAAAGCCCGCCGGTCTGCTCCAAAATCCAGTCTGGATAAAGATGGTAAAGCCCCTTACGTCCCTTACGAAAAAGACGGGGGCGGCAAATAGAATCAAACCCAGCATTCTTTGGGCCAAACAAGGCCGCACCGCTCTCCGCCGGAGGTCGTTGCGGTTAAGTTTGGCTTTTTATATGGGGAAGTGATAAGATTTGTGCTTGCCTCAGTCCCTTCACTGGTCATTTTACCGTCTTGTTGAGTGGGAAACAGATAGCCGCGTTACCTTTGGAATAAAGCCAAACAGACCGCTATCAAGTTGTTTTCAAATATTTTCGCTGGAATCCTACTGGCCCTGGGGACTTTGTTTCTCGGTTTCTTCGTTGACCGCGGCGTATTTTGGGAAGTCTTAGGCGGATTCATCCTGGCCTTTACCGGCTATTTATGGTTGGTACGCTGCCAGTTCACCTCTCCCTCCAATCCATCCTTCTTTCAATCCTTCAACCCTGCAATCCTTCCCTCCGCTCTAACGAACATCTCGGACCAGAGATCCTCGACCCTGGGTTCCCTGCTTTCTTTTTTATTGGTCGTTGGCCTGGCACTCCGTCTATTTTTGCTCTTCGCTTTCCCATTGCTCAGTGATGATATCTACCGTTTCCTCTGGGATGGTTACCTGCTCAACGCCGGCATCAGTCCGTTTTCCGAGCTACCAGCCCATTATCTGGAGGCAGGCAATGGTGTTCCGGGACTGAGTCAGCAACTTTTCGAAAAGCTCAATTCTCCGGAATACTATACTATTTATCCGCCGGTTGCCCAGGGGGTTTTCACTTTTGCTACTGCTCTCGCCGGAGAGAACTGGTGGCTGGGGGGCGTACTGATGAAACTATTCCTTTTTGCCGGCGAATGTGGTACCATCTGGTTACTGCTACGAATGTTGCCTGCCTGGGGCCTTCCCAAAAGTTCGGCTCTTTTGTACTGGTTGAACCCGCTCATCCTCGTGGAAATATGCGGCAATCTTCACTTCGAGGGGTTGATGGTTTTCTTTTTGTTATTGGCTCTTTGGCTCTTAAGTCGGCGCAAGATCGTGTACGGCGCACTGGCATTTGCCCTATCCGTAGCCGCAAAGCTACTGCCACTGATGTTGTTGCCGTTCCTGATCGTCAGGCTTTGGCGCGGGAAATATGGTCGTGATTTCTGGTTATTCAGTCTGGTATTCGGGCTCAGTCTGCTCGTGATGTTCTTGCCATTGATCGATCTGGAATTTATCCGGAATTTCGGTAGTAGCCTGGACCTGTATTTTCGAAAATTCGAATTCAACGCCAGTCTCTATTATCTGCTACGCACGTATGGATACTACGAAATCGGCTGGAACCAGATTGCTCGTTTTGGCCCGTTACTGGGTAAGGTGGCGGGCGCTCTCATCTTACTTTTAGCCGCAGCAGAGGGATATTTATGGCTTCAAAGTAGCAAAGCTCAAAGTGACCGAGAGCACGAAGCTTCCGGACTTGAACCAAATCATTCGAAAGTCCCAGGACTTCGCGACGGATCTACAGAACCCTTACCGGCGAGCTACCTCAACCTACCCTTCTGGTGGATGCTGGCCTTCAGCATCTACTTGTTCTGCGCCACGACGGTACACCCCTGGTACCTGAGTATTCCAATCTTGCTGAGTTGTTTTACGCACTTACGCTACCCCATCGTCTGGTCATTTCTTATTGTATTGACCTACGCCAGTTATACTACCGTACCGTACCAGGAGAATTTATGGCTGGTGGGAGTGGAGTACCTGGTCGTTTATACACTATTAGCAGTAGAATTGTGGAGGATAAAATCTCCGGCCAAAGCCCTGCGTTCGTGCTAAACCCCGCCAGCGCTTGAGTTGTATCCTATTAAAACGCCAGCATGACCGAAGAAAAGCTGAAGACTTACCTGGATTTTCTTGGTTATTATTCCGATCCTCAAAAACCAGACTACGACCTGCTATCACGATTACAAAGACGGCACATGCTGGTAGTTCCATTCGAGAATTTCGACGTTTTTCTCAAAAGACCTTTGCGGCTGGACTCCGATGGCATATTTGAAAAAGTGGTACTGAACGGCCGCGGTGGTTATTGCTTCGAGCTCAACGGCCTATTCGGAGAACTGCTGCGCGCGCTCGGCTTTTCCGTCCGGGCTGTACTGGCTCGCGTCTGGCTACGCGACCCGCCGGAGGTGCCGCCACGCAACCACCTGGCCAACCTGGTGACCATTGGCGAAAAAGATTACCTGACCGACGTAGGGTTCGGAGGTCTTACCAGTCGGTTGCCACTGAATATTCAGAACCCTGAACCCGTTGACGACGGGGAAGGATTGATTAAAGTAGAAAAGATTGGCGACTACGAGTATATGCTCAGCCGTAATACCCGGGACGGCTGGCAGCGTCAATACGCCTTCGAAGACAAACCAGTATACCCTTCCGATCTTAAGACGGCCAACTTTTACATGGAATGTCACCCGGATTCGCATTTCGTCCCCCATCGTTTCATCGGGCTGTTTACGGAGCGAGGGCGTAAAGGACTGTTCGACAATCAGTTTTCGGAGCGGATCGGCCAAGAGGTAGTGCGGAAAAAGGAAGTTGCCGATGGTGCCGCCTGGTTAAAGTGTTTACGGGAGGAATTCGGGATGGAACTTCAACTGAGCGAAGAAGAAAAGCAGCGCCTCAGTGGCATTTAGAGCTGGCTGATAATCAGCATTGCTACTTTGTTAGCCAAAATACTGTTAACAGTTTACTAAAACCCAGGGTCATACAACCTTCCCGCCTCGCCAAACCTTTTATCTTTAAGGACAGGCATACGCAATACAAAGGTTTTTTGGGTTCCCGGCCTTAGGCTTTTAAATTTGCCAACTACCCCAACGCGCCGAACAATGACGGCGCGGCTTTAACAGTTATAGAACGAGACGATGATCACCCATTGGTAATTGCACCGGGTGAACATGGAAAAACAAAAGATTATGTTGCAACGACTCCCCCTCCTCTTTTCCGGCTTGCTGGCAACCGGCTTTTTTGCTTTTACGCTATTCAGCCCTCAGACCGGCGGTTCCGACGAAGAGAAAGAGGCTGTGATCATGCAAACCGTGATGCGTAATCTGGAACGTTATCACTTCTCCCCCGCCGAACTGGACGATGAATTTAGTACTGCCGCTTACCGTGCTTATCTGGACCAACTGGATGGTGCCCGTCTTTTCTTTTGTAAGGAAGACCTCGATAAGCTAAGTGGTTACCGTAATCTACTGGACGATCAGGCCAGGGAAGGCAAACTGGACTTCTTTAACGCCGTAATGGCCGTCTACGACGCTAACCGCATCAAAACCCAGGAATGGTACCGTGATATCCTGAGCGAACCTTTCGACCTGGAGAAAGGCGGCACTTTCGAGGTGCGTGAAAAGGAAAGCGAATGGACGCCCAACGCCGTGGCACAGCGGGTCTATTGGGAAGAATACTTGTTGCGCGACGCCATCCGCCGTGTTAATCAGAAAATGGAGGAAGCCGCCAAGGACACGACCCTTACCGAGCAGCCTACCGCAATAGAGTTGGAAAAAGAAGTACGGGAAGATATTCTTGAAACTTTCGACAATTATTACGACCGCCTCGACAAGGCAAAGCGTTCCCAGCGCCTGAGCAGCTACATCAACGCCCTGACCGGGATGTTCGATCCCCACACAAATTACCTGCGCCCCCGCGACAAAGAAAACTTCGACATCCGTTTTAGCGGCCGGTTGGAAGGCATCGGTGCCACTCTGCAGGCCACGGACGAATACACCAAAGTGACCTCACTGGTAGTTGGTGGCCCCGCTTGGAAAGGAAAGGAAATTGAAGAAGACGATATGATCATGGCCGTACGCCAGGACGATCAGAAAGAAGCCGTGGACATCAAAGGAATGACCATTGACGATGTGGTGGACAAAATTCGCGGCCCCAAAGGTACCGTGGTTCACCTGACCGTTAAGAAACCAACCGGAGAGATCAGCGAGATATCGATTACCCGTGACATCATTGTAATCGACGACAAATTCGCCCGCTCCCTGATCCTGGACGGCAAGGAAGAAGGCGAGCAGATCGGCTATATCTATCTGCCCAGCTTCTACGCTGATTTTCAGAACGAAGACGGTCACTTCAGTGCCGAAGACGTAAAAGTGGAGATCGAAAAGCTCAAGAACGTCGGTGTAGATGGCATCATCCTGGATCTGCGTGATAACGGTGGTGGCTCTTTGGCCGAGGTTGTTAAAATGAGTGGACTATTCATTGAAAAAGGTCCAGTTGTTCAGGTCAAAGACCGCCGCGATAATCTGGATGTACTCCGTGATACCGACCCCGAAGTACAGTATGACGGCCCACTGGCCATCATGGTTAATAACGGTAGCGCCAGTGCCAGTGAGATCATTGCTGCGGCCCTGCAAGACTACGACCGGGCCGTGATCGTTGGTTCCAGTTCTACTTTTGGCAAGGGTACGGTTCAGCGCTTCATCGACCTGGATCGCACCATTCGTGGTTACGAGGAGGTTAAGCCACTGGGAACGGTTAAGCTGACGATCCAGAAATTTTTCCGGGTAGACGGAGGCTCTACCCAGCTGCGGGGTGTTGTGCCGGACATTGTCCTGCCGGACGTTTACGCCTACATTGAGTCCGGTGAAAAACGCCAGGAAAATGCCCTGGAATGGACACAGATCGCCCCCGTAAAGCATGAGCAAGATGCTTTCATAATTGGCAACATCGACCTGCTGCGTAAGCGCAGCGCCGAACGGGTGGGTAACAACGCAACCTTCGCCCTGGTGGAAGAGAATGCTACCCGCTTCAAGCGACTCCGCGACCGTAATACTTTCCCCCTCAGCCTGGAAGACTATCAGCAACGGGAGCAAGCCGACGACGAAGAGGCCAAGAAATACAAAAAAATGTTCAAGGATGAAGTCGTGGGCGGAGTGGCTAACCTAGCAGTAGACCTGCCGACCTTCGAAGAAGACGAATCCAAAAAGGACCGTAATGATGAATTCATCAAGGACGTCAAGCGCGACGTTTACATCAACGAAACCCTTTACATCCTCAACGATCTGATCAACATGAAGATGGGTATGGGTATGAAAGAGTAGCTTTCAAATCGGAAGCAACACAACGAAAGCCGTAAACGCATGCGTTTACGGCTTTCTGATTTTACCGGGCAAATTTTTCCGAAGGGGAGGAAAAAATGAGTTGCGCCGGCGGGCTATAAGTTGGGGTAGATAGCCTCTCAGTCATCATAAACGGCTTGCCGGTCGAAAATGTTGCTTCTACTCGTCGACGCCGACTTATCTTTGGGCCATGATTTTAGATATTATCTGCCTCATCTTCGCCGCCTACGGATTTTGGGTTGGCTACAGCAAAGGAATCATTTCCACCGTACTGAACCTGACCAGTTATGTCTTCGGCGTGCTGGCTGCCATGAAATTCGGCCCCGTCATGGCCGGCTTACTGGAGGATATATTCAGCGCGGAAAATTCCAGCTGGAAAGGCGGACTCTTCATACTGGGAGCCGTTATTACTTTTGCTTTGGTCCTGATCCTGTTCCGTATCCTGGCGCGTGGCCTCACGGGGATACTGGAAAGCGTCAACATTAACGTGGTCAATCAGATACTGGGGGGGACTCTGTCCGGCTTCTTCTTCATTCTGGTCTTTTCGGGTCTTGCCCTGTTTGCCGATCGCAGCCGTCTGATCAATGAGGAGGCTAAGCAGCAGTCCATTACCTATACCATGCTGGAACCACTTCCGCAGTTCGTATGGGAACGCGGCAAAGACCTCCTGCCCATCTTCACCGATTTCTACAACCAGGCCGCTGACGCCATGGATAATTTGCGGGAAAGCGCGGAAAGTAGTGAGGAAGACAAGATCTTTGATCTGGAAGAGTAAGCAATGGCGACTGAGCGCCCCACTTGGTCTTTAGTCTGGCGGTGAGCAGCAATACGGGTTGATAAACCATTACCGAAAGCGATCGAACGAGTGGCTAAAGCGATCTTTTCCCGGGCCAAAGCGGTTTTCTACGGTAAACAACAACTGCTATGTCTAAACAACCAACTGTCTTAAGCATCGAGGCCACCCCGGAAGAGATTCAATCCATTAAATCCGGAAGTAGTCAGGAAATCTACCGAACGGCTACTGATGAGTGGTTCGCCAAACTCTACGAGACCGACCCGACCTTTGGAATTGCCGATCTGGACAAACCGGTCCCTTACCGTCACGTAGAATTAGTGAATGGTAATGAGCGGTTGAAAGTGACCTATAAAAACCTGGAAGTCGAAGAATTTCTCAACAAGGATGTCGATAGCGACGAACGTTTTGGCTTCGTGATTCAAATCGGTGGGATAGTCGAATAACGGGAAGAGGCCACCCAAAGGGTGGCCTCTTCTAAAATAGAGTATACCGCTACTTGAGCGGCTACACATTTAACAACGGACGCTCGGAGAGCGCGCGTTTCGGTAATTTAGCCTTTAGCTAACCGGCGGTATAGGAACAGGCACAGCACCGCACCGAGTACGGCGATAAGAATGGAGCCCAGGTTGAAACCGGTGACTGCTCCAAAACCCAGTGCACGACCGATGAAGCCGCCAACGACTGCACCGACGATGCCGATAAGAATGGTAGCGATCCAGCCGCCGGGATCGGGACCGGGGTGAATGTATTTAGCGATGGCGCCGGCCACAAGGCCGAGAAGGATCCAGTATAGAATACCCATAGTAGTGTGTTTTGGTTCTTCGTTCTAAGGCAACCGGGCTAACTGATGTTCATTTAAGATTAATTAGCGTTCTATCGCTCATGGCAACAGCTGGTCAGATCACTTAAATCATTGTGATTACGCCAATTTGCTTCCCAGAGATTATTAAAAATCCTACCGTGCGCCTAGTTACGTATTAGAGATATCAGGGGTTGACACTGGCGTTATCGATCCGGATCGAGAGTTTGTCCATTCAGTTGCCCCGGGTCGCAATAAACACTGCTACGTTGTCAGCCAAAAGCCTACCAATCATTCCGACGATTGTTCCAGCCACGATTATTGCCGAACCAGCCGAATCGTAGCGTAACTCCGCCCTGAAAGCCTTTCAGGGAATCTGATACGCTAGCTGGCGTGGCATCATTCACACCAGTGACCACGCGGTAACTGGCGGTACCGGCGATGCGGAACCAGCGGGTGACGTTCAGTTCAATACCCGCTTCGGGTGTTACGACGAACACTTGGTCGAGGTCTTGAAAATCGAGGTCGGGGTCATCGAAATCAATATCTACTACTCCCCAGCCGACACGGGTGCTCAGGTAAGGGTGAATGACGCTATAGGTGAGGGGGGTCGCGCCGAGCCAGAGGCCACCGTGACTGAGTTCCAGGTTGTCGATTTCTCCGTCGTCCAGGAGTTGGGTGAGGGCTTCGTTCGATCCCATTCCGTAGGCTCCGAGAAAGAAGTTACGAAAGACCAATCCGCCACCGCCACCGACGGCCCCGGCGTGATCGCTATCAAAACCGTATTCGTAGATCGGAGCGCCAAAAGCACCGTTGAGCGGAGAACGGCCGAGCAGCGTCTGGTGCTGGGCGGAAATGGCCAGAGAGAATAGTAAAGCGGTACTTAAGATCAGGTATTTCATCGTGTGGATTTCTTGAGGTTACGCTATTCAGATGACGACAATCTACCCCACCCCCTATCTAAATGCAAAATTTATCTTACCTTTACCAACCAACCGGTTGGTAAAATAAATCAACATGCCGAAAACCAAGATACCTCGCGAAGAGATCCTTAAGATTTGCTGGAGTATTTTTCACCGCGATGGCTACAACGCTACTTCGCTACAAACCGCTGCTACCGCCGTGGGGCTGGGCAAAGCGGGTCTTCTGTACCACTTCGGCAGTAAGGAAGGGTTGATGCGGGCCGTTCTCGGTTTCGCCAGGGAGTCTTATCAGACTTACGTACTAGACGTCGCCAAGGAGGAAAGTTCACTGGAAGAAAGGTTACTAAAAATGATGCGTCGCCAGGCCAAACTGGCTTCGATTGACCAGCGCGGTTGCTTTTTCGCCAACACCATTCTGGAAACCAACCAGGAGCGGCCCTTTCAAACGGAGCTGAAATTTTTTCTGCAGGACTGGCTGAAAGCGATGACCGAAATGCTCGCCGAACGCTTTTCCACCGCCGAAGCCCGCGAGCGCGCCTACCGTTACTTCATCGATTACGAGGGCAGCATGCTCCTCTTTCAACTGGATCGCGACCCCAGCCACTGGGAACGATTAAAAAGCCGCGTACTGGAGCAACTCGAGCTGCCCGTAAAAATCACCCAAGCATGATCAATCCGAAAAAATTGTTGCTGCGTTCCATCGGGGCGGGCATTAATTTGGTCAGTTTTTTCGCGCCCAGGGCCGGTGGTCGGTTAGCCTTTCGGGTCTTTGCGACACCACCTAAGCCGCGTATCCGGGACAAAGAAGCAAAGTTCCTGGAAACGGCTAGCCGGTTGGATTTTGATTTTGAGGAGAAGCGTTTAGCGGTGTACGGTTGGTCTTCTTACGGAGAATTTTCGAGAGATTCATGGCTTCAAAGTAGCAAGGCTGATGATCGCCGGCCTTACGTTCTACTCGCTTACGGCTGGGGTTACAACGCCGGACGCTGGCGATACTTCGCCCCTCCCCTCCTGGAGGCCGGCCTGAATGTGATTGCCTACGATCCGAGAGGGCACGGCAACAGCGATCCGGGGCAGATGGAATACCCCATGATGGTGAGGATGCAGACGGAACTGATCCACCGTTTTGGCCGGGCCAAGTATTTCCTAGGGCATTCCTTCGGTGGCGGCGGGATGATTGGTACCATTGGTGCCTTGCCCATTGAACTGCGCCCCGACCGGGTTTGCTTAATGGGTGTTTTTTCCGACGCCCGCTGGATTTTTCACAACTACCGTAAGGCCCTGGGCCTGAGTAGCCGTACCTACCTGGAAATGACCCGGTTGATCTACCAACGCACCGGCCGCCGCCTTTCTTCCTTCGATAATGCGCGGATTGCCGCCAGGCTCTCCGATATCCCCGCCTTGCTCATCCACGACCCGGATGACGACATTACGTCCTTCAGCAACGCCATTCGCAACCACCGTTACTGGCCGGGCAGTTTGCTTTACCGGGCCGAGAAAGCCGGTCACCACCTGAGTACGGCGGAGGTGACTAAAATCGTCATGAACTGGTTAATTCAGGGCATTGCTCCCGAACCAGTTACCCACAGCAGCGGATTTTACCAGGCCGAGCACGAACTGCACGCCTATTTCATTCCGGTGGAGCAAGACTGGTTGCACGGAGAGATGCGGAGTGGATATTATGCGTAAAGCTTTTCAAGTCTAGCCTCACGGTTCGATTCCTGAGACATAATGGGATCATTGATCAGACTTTCCAGTTCCGTGATCTCGCTGTTCAATCTTGCGATCAGGGCATCTTGCTGGAGACTGAGATCAGGTTTTTTGGCCATTTTGCAATAGTCTTTGGCTTGGCCGATCTGTGCGCGAAGCTTCAGTTTATCCCCGTTGAGGTAAAATAGCAGGGCACGTCGCAAGTGATAGCGACTGAGGGTATCGCTGAAGCGAAAACCTTGTACGATTCTGCGGTTACGAATGGCGTTTCCCAGGGAGTTGATCAGGCTACGGGTACGTGGAGACATCAGTTCCTCTTTCCCGGCGGTATAGATAATAAAGAAGATTTCGTTGTTTTTCAGGTAATCGGTCTTGCGCTGATAATATTCAAGTTTATGAGTATTACTCTTCTCCGTCGTTTTTACCCTTTCATCGATCAAAGAGATTGCATCTGCGGCATATCGTTTGGCGGTGATTAGCCATTCGTAGGTCTGGCCGCCGAAGTGTTCTGGAATTACGGCTTCGGCAGCTTCCGGGAAATACCACTGCAGGTCATTCTCCATAGTAAGTGTAGCATCCCAGAGCAGGAAATTCACGTAAGTGAGCCCGGTCAGCAACTGGTACTTCCCGCTAACCTGTTCTTTTTCAATCTGTTCTTCCAACTCGCTTACCTTTTCGGCCGCCAGGGCCAAATCAGGAAAATCAGATTGCTTGATGATGGCAACGATATTCAACAGTGAAAAAAAGCGGTGTACCTGACCTTCATTTTCACCTTCTCTGGGATAAGTACTCAAAAAACTACGCAATACTTTACGAATAAACCCGAATTGATCGAGCATCCATAAAATTCCCAGTCCGTGGGCCAGGTTATCCAAACTACGTTTTTTGTCTTTTTGATCGATTTTGGCAAACAGTGCCAGCAAAATATTGGATACTATGCCAACCGTGTGTCGCTTAATTGCCCGCCTAAATTCTTTGCGCTTGCTGTTTAATTGTTGATCGTCCTTCTGGTCTTTTGGTTGTTCCTGCAGATCCTGTAATTCACGGGCGTGCGTATAGAGTTCCCATAAGGTCGCCTCAATTTCTTCACACACGTGGGTCGACATTCCGAAACGAGTCTCCAGTTCATTCCTTACGAAATCGATGTGCACGTCTTCCTCGATGATATCGGTATCAATGTGTTTCGAGTTTTCCCGAATCGATTTACCCAGAGGTTTAAGGTTTCTCCAGATTTCCCGGATAAACTTTGCTTTATTTATGACGTTAGCGCTTTTCTTTTTGAGATCGTCACGCAGCTTTTCGATATACTCGTCAACCTCACTTTGTAGTTCGCCTTTATCCCGTTCGGTCAGCAGTTCTTTAAATTCCACATCCGCCTTTTCGCTTAGCCAACTGGCAATAAACCCTAGCGCGAAGTTTTGAATTGACAGTTGTTGAATTTCTTCTAATAGTTCCAGTGGCGTTGCCTGCGAGGGGATCACATTGAAGGCAGCATTTAATTCGCTTAACGACTTGCGAAAATCCTCTACGGTGTGATGATCCTCATCCTTGCCCAATTCGTGACTGATGCCGTGTATCACGAAATAATCGCTCTGGCGAACGACGCTCATGTACTGCTTACTATTCCCGTCGTAAACGTGCAGCGGAGGTGCCTCGTTCTTATTCGTGTAGTGGTCGTGCAAGTATTCGATGATCTCGTCCACATTCTTCGTATCGGAAAAAAAGACAGGTATGGGGCTTTTTTCTTCCAGTGCTTTCTCAAGTTTTTGCTGTAGGATACAAAGCGCAATAGCGTCTACATAATTACTTTGTGTCAACCTGCTTCTTCGCAAATCCAATTGTTCGCGAATCTCTTCGAACAAGGGCATTTCAATAACTCCGGCTGCGTCGTATTCAATTTGTTTAGTGATTTCAATTATTCGCTTATCGTTTAATTGTTTCAGGCGATTTTTCCAGTACCCTTTACCCTTTAAAAAATAGGTAACAACAAAAGCCGGAACGGCGGAATCATCCATTTCATTCAGGTCGATATTGGATTCGCCAGTATTAGAATTCCGCTTAATTAAAGCACTCAAGCCGGTGGCCTCTAAGAGAAGCGGCCTTATTTTAGCATACGTAAATTGCTCCTTGAGTGGAAATACCCGACGGTCTTCTTGAATCCGATCAATTATTTCCTCGTAATGAGGGCCGAGTAAATTAATTTTCCCCAACCAGCCTCGAAATGCCATCGCCAGGACACGCCAGGAAGACAATCTGAATTCTTGGTCGCGTAATTCTTCGTTAATACTCACTAACTGAAGACCAATCAGCATATCAACAATCGAGGCAGCGTCGAAGTAGACCTCATTAATTGCTCTGGAATTCCCCGTATGTTTCCGGCAATATTCGTAAAAACGGGCATCCTCGGCCAGTTTTTTTAAACTTCCGTGAATCCGTCTACTCTCAGTTTCTTCCGAAACATCGGACTGGTCTTCTAAATTATGATATAGATTATCAAACAGTCGCAAGTCTTTGACTTTATCAATTTTTTCCATTCTGTCTTTTTAGGAGCCGACGGCGCGTCTTAACTCCGATCTTTAGATTAAATCAGATTTTCAAAAAGTTCTGTATGTTCAATTATAGAGATTTCAACAATTCAGAAATCTCTAACTTCGGCGACTTCGAAGCAGTCTTTTTGAGTTCCAGGGCTAAATCCTCAAAATCTTCGTTAATGATTCCAGAGAATATTGATGGAGAAAACCTTTCATCCGCTGAGACAATTTTATCTTTTCTGAGGGTTTTAATTGCCTGGGGTCTAAAACTCCCGCTAGTCTCATAGATGCAGAATGCACTTAATACATCCGTAAAGACATACCGAATCAACTGTTCAGTAGCGGGTGAGCTCCCGATATTAGATTGACGGAGTAGTGTCTCGAAAGTAAGGCTCTCGATGTAAGCTTTATCCGGTGCGGTTTCGGCGAGCATCAGTAGTCGAACGGGCCATATATAAAGCAGGTGGCGCTGCTTCTCAGGATCATCGAATACGTAGCGCTGAAAGAGGGTGAAGAAAAATTTGATCTGCTCGATCTGCTCACTTTTCACCTGGCTTTCCTGATGGTTTTTGCGTAAATTTTTCGTTTTGCTCGCCGATTGCGCCAAGTACGAATAGGCCTCCGGGAGGCCCTTCAACAGGCAAAATTGCAGCAACAATAATTCTAATACCAGTTGGTATTTTTGCGTAGCATAATTAGCCGTTTCGCTGGACAGGCGATTGTTAACAATAGTTTCTAGAAAGTCTACGCCAAGCCCCACTCGCTTGCGGAATAAGATGATAAGTAAAGGGGTTCGCAGGTAAAATGGCCGTTCTCTCTCTACTGGTCTGCTCCAGGCTGTAAAAAAATCTTCCTCGAAATATCGTTCGATAGAATCACGGTGACTTTCGAAGAATTCGAGGGGGAGGGTGCAAATATATTCAGTAGCGGCCTCAAGAGGGTTGATTGGCTCAGCAGCCTCATCACCGGTTGGTGGCAATAGTCCCAGATAGGTCCACATTGCTACTTTGCTAGTAAAAAGGTGGGGGCAATACAATGCCTTTTCATCCCTTTTGAGACAAGCGAGAAGAATGAGATAATCCCGGTCGAGGGTTTTAAAGAAAGCATCTCCGCTGGTCGGTTCGGAGGTAGTGTTCTGCTGCGATTTTTTCCCTACCTCCAGGTTGGCCATATGTTCGGTGTTTCAGATTATTGCTAAATGCCGTATATTAGGTGTGAAGTTAGCATTCAACTATTAACAACGGCTTTCACATTCCTTTAGGGGGATAAGTTGCCAGGGGGATAAGTTCCCACCCGAGCATCTAGTGGTCGAGTTCATAAATAATCAGCCATTTAACTTGCCATCGCGGCACTGAACTTCCTGGCCGAAAAACTCACGTAGCTACGGCTATGCTCGCTTTTCGGCCACTTGTTCAATACCACGCTGCCGGCGTTTAATGACTAAGTAATTACGAACTCGACCACTAGCGTTTAGAAAGCGGCATCTACACTCAACCCAAATGTCTAACACACAACTCCGTTTCCCCCGGCCAAGGCTTCCTTTGCCTTCCGAAGAGTGCCGTAAACTGTTAATCCAGCCCGCTATAACTTGGCAACTTCGGCGAAAAGCAGACGATCAGCGGTTGTATCTGTGTCCGTTGGGGCAAGATGATGATCGGGCCAGACTATTTACGGAGACTCCTTTTTACCGGATTTTACTTGAGTACCGTGAACTCCGGTTCACGGGTAATGACATTAATGATTGGCTGCGGGAAAATCAGTTTCCTGTCTCGCCTTACGAGCAATACCTAGTTCCCGTTGGTATCCTTTCCGGCCTGCAGGGCTTTCACCTCATGGCTCCGAAAGAAACGGTCGAGCAAGAGTTTCTGCAGCGGCTATACGAACATTACCTTTTCGAATTCGGTGCCAATCTGATCGAGCAGATGCAAATCTGGCTGGCCGAATATTTCTCCATCACAACCCTGGCTACTTATGAACAGGAACACCAACTCGTAACGGACATTATCCGCGCGATCGCCCATTGGTTGCAACCACTTAAAGTTAAGGTACGCAGCCTCACTACGGGAGAGACACTGCTGGATGATAAGGCTTCCTTTTTGGACAGTTTGCGCCGCGCTCCCAAAATTGAATTCCAAGTTAGTGGAAGTGCGGATTACGGAATCAGTTTTGAGCTTCCGATCTATCGTAACGGCCATCCGAAATTAGATGATGACCTGGCGGATTGTCAGTATTTCAAAATGCGCACTGAAATACTCAAAGGCATCTTGAAAGGCGAGACCGAGGCACTGCTGATCCGTTACAAGCAATGTTTGCTACCCATGGGCCAGCTCAGAGACATCGAAGAGGTTTTGCAGCGAAATGCGGAATCTCCAATTCATTACCTGAAAGCAGAAACGGACGCTGCCGGATCAAAGGTCCCTGCATCGATCGCAAAAAACACCCTCCGACCGAGCCCAAATCCCGTTCTCGCCAGTGGTGAAAACAGTATTGTTTTTGACAAGAAAGAAAGGCGTTGGTCATTAACTTTCAATGGAAAAAAGATAGTTGAAAACCACCCAAGGGGTTATTCTGCGGGAATCCTTTACCTCGCCTTATTAATTGAGATAGCCGAACTGATCAGAACGGATAAACTGAGGCCGGATCTTAGAGCCATCTGCCAGGAGAGTTATTTTGTCTACCGGTATTTACTCGACGGATCCGGAAAAGGGAAACAGGGATACGCAGGCAGTAAGGCGAGCAGTGAAAAGGGTGGGCCCCAAATCTGGTACGCCAGCCTGAATCCCGAAGACCACCGAAGATACCGTGATGAGTTGACTGAAGAGGCAACTATCTATCTCACTCAAATGATGGAAAAGATTAGAGCACTTAAATCTAAACCGAGAAGCCGGAGAAGATTCACCGATTCCAATCACCGCCTCGAGTGGTATAATGAGCTGCGGGATATCTATTACCTTAAATTCCTGGTCCTCAAATTGTCGAAAAAATCTGATAACAGTTATAGAGAGGCTAATGACTACTATAAAGTAGCTCGCGTAATATTCAACGATGAATTTGCCACCTTACCCGTTAAGAAGACTGACGAGGGCAAATTTCGCAAGTGGTCCGAAAACAAGGCTAAAAAAGAATTAATTCCTAAGGACTGGCTGGAAGCATCGACCTACAGCGGCTACGCTTACTACCACGCCAGACACGAAAATTTAAAAACAGTCAGAAGTGTCATAGATAGTTTCCTGCTTAATAAAGTGATGCCCGTAGATGTCGCCGCTTACGATTATTTTGACGCTACGATCGCCCGCAACACCATAAAAAGCCCCGGCAAAGTCATCTCCTTCAACGCTCAGGACGCTCCGGAAGGCTACCGTGACTTAAATTGGCATATCGACATTCCCACCCACCGTGCTTATTTTCAGCGGGAACACGAATACGACGAACAACAACACGACTTTTAGAGCCCGTTTGGGCTTTCAACATTCGTCTAAAAAGCCAACAAACTCATAATTAGGGGGATAAGTGTCCCCTCTTTTCCCCAAGATATCCCCCTCGTTCACTTTGGCCAACCCGGCCAAACGCTTTGTGCTATCCCCCTAGGCTACTTACCCCCTTAAGGTTGGGTAAAAACGTCATGCCAAAGCAAAGCAAAGCAATCGATCCGTTTCAGGCCTTCACCTACTTCGTAGGATTCCTCATCGCCATGTACCTTTTCCTGGCGCACGATCCGGTATATAAGGAACATCGCGATAAAAGGAACGCGCCCACCACACCAACGCAGCCGAAAGCGGTGTTGGACTCCCTGCCTCCCCTACTGAGTGAGGAAAGTTGCGCGCCCTTCGCCGAAAAGGTCTACGCCGCCTACCGCCCGCAGGAAATGAAGAGCCGCGCCTGGTCCGTCATTCCTCCCGGTCACCGTGGAGACCTGAATTTCAACCAAGTCTGTGACGTATTCCAGCACTTCAACAACTGGGCTTATCACAACGACCCGAAAGGGAAAGACGTCATCTTCCCTCCCCAATTCGCCTGGGACGAACGATTCGGAGACTGTGATGATCGAAGCGTCTCCCTGGCCGCCGCCCTGGGGGCTATCGACTGCAAGGTGAGGCTCGTGGGCGAACGCTTCGAAGCAGGTTGGCACCTCTATCCCGAATTACTCATCCTACGGGACAATCTCGGCGATTTCACGGAGTACGTCACTAATCGCTACTACCTCGACTTCGATTGGCAGATGGCTTACCGCCCCGACGGCAACCACCAGTACGTATGGGTCAATCTGGACTGGAGCGCCAAACACCCCGGTGGTGCCTACAACGGGCTTGGCGAAGGATACTTCATGTACCCCGACGAAGGAAAATGTACGCCCTTTTCCAATACCAACCGGAACCGCTACGCTAAGCGCAGATAAAATAGATCCGCCACTTCGTACCCCACAATCAAAAACCGACACCATGAAAAAGGTCATCCAACTCTACGGTCTTTACCGTAAAACCCGTCGGGCCGGGCGGGAGTTTCAACGTCAGCTTCTCCGCCGGCTCGGCAAACGAGTTTGGCATTCGATTCGTCATTCCCGGCTCCGCCAACTCGGCCTCTTTGTCTCGTTAGTCATCGTAGCCATTGTTTGCAAGGATCAGCTCTGGGAGATACTCGGCGACGGCGACCGGCATTATCTCTTTGCCCGCAAAGCCCTTCGGGTTATCGCGAAAAAATTGTCTGCCAGTGGTCGCGTCAAGCATCTTGGTGTTATAAAAAAAATGTCCGGCAAACTTAAAAAGTTCCATGGCTGGTTCAAGAAAATCCAACTGAATTTCAATGAGCTAATGGATGCCTGACTCAACCGGTCAATGGCTTCGAGTTAATAATGGGAGCGTCGATCAGCGATTGATCGACGCTCGTTTTTTTGTTGGCTTCAAAGTAGCAAGGTTTGCAGATGGGCTCATAGCTCAGTTGTAAAATTGCTTCCTGGAGTTACCGGCAAAACCATAACAAGATTTCGTACGTTTTACAGTCTCACTCAAAAAACCAAAGACATGCCCCTGCGATTAGGAGACCAAGCCCCCAATTTCGACGCCATGACCACCGAAGGCCAGATCAATTTTTACGATTGGGCCGGTGAAAACTGGGTCGTTCTATACAGCCACCCCGCTGATTTCACCCCCGTATGTACCACTGAACTGGGCCGCACCGCCGCTCTGAAGGAAGGATTCGCCAAACGCGACGCCAAGGTCATCGCCCTGAGCATCGACCCGATTGCCGACCACCACGAATGGATCAAGGATATCGAAGAAACCCAGAACGTGGAAATGAATTTCCCCGTGATTGCCGACGAAGACCGTAGCATTGCTGAGGCTTACGACATGATCCACCCAAATGCCGCAGCCAAGGCTACCGTACGCTCAGTATTCATTATCGACCCCGATAAGAAGGTACGCCTTACGCTGACTTACCCACCGAGCACCGGCCGTAACTTCAACGAAATCCTCCGTGTACTGGACAGCCTGCAACTGACGGATAATTACAGCGTTGCCACGCCCGTGGATTGGCAAGATGGAGAGGACGTAGTTGTTTCCCCGAGCATCAAGACCGAAGATATTCCAGATCGTTTCCCGAAAGGACACAAAGTGATCAAGGACTACTTGCGGACTACGCCTCAGCCGAATCGGTAACAAGGACTGAAATCTGAGGTAAGAAGGATTGAAGATTTAAGCATATACTCCTTGCTTCCAGCTTCAATCCTTCTACTTTTTTCCTTCAATCCTTTTCAATAATCCATGAACAAGCCTTCATTTAACAAAGCCCACAACGTTCTTTACCTTTGCGGCCCAACCTGATCCAAGTCTTGCTATGGCCGACCACATTCACCCCGTCTTCGAACGCATGCTCACCCGCTCCGAGCGGGAGCAACGGCTGGGCCAGCGTGCCAAGGTACTTTGGTTCACCGGGCTCTCTGGATCGGGCAAGAGCACGGTAGCTATTGCCGTGGAACACGCCTTGTTTGAGGCCGGCCACTTCGCGCAACTACTCGACGGTGATAATATCCGTTCCGGCATCAATAACAACCTGGGCTTTAGCCTGGAGGACCGCCGGGAAAACGTACGCCGCATCGCCGAGGTCGCCAAGTTGTACAAGGAGTCTGGTGTAATAACGCTTTGCTCTTTCATCAGCCCGACGCGGGAGATTCGGGAAATGGCTCGCCAGATCATCGGCCCGGAGGATTTCCTGGAAGTCTTCGTAGACACCCCTCTGGACGTTTGTGAATCCCGCGATGTAAAAGGTCTTTACGCCAAGGCCCGGCGCGGGGAGATCAAAGGATTCACCGGCATCGATAGTCCTTACGAAGCGCCCGAGCAACCATTCCTACATTTAAAAACAGAAGATGCTGCTCCGGAAGAGAGCGCCGGTCAGGTCATTACGGCGGTCAATTCGATCATTCAATTAAAATAATTCTCCGGTGCGTGCTCCCGGGTGGATTATCCGCCCAGCGGTTCACTTCCGGATTTCAAAAAACATCATGGGCGGAAAAACCACCCGAACTTAAGTCTTATGGCAGATAAATATCAATTAAACCACCTGCGGGAGCTTGAATCGGAGTCGATCTATGTACTCCGGGAAGTAGCCGCCCAGTTTGAAAACCCGGTACTCCTCTTCAGTGGCGGCAAGGACAGTATTTTGATGGTCCATTTAGCGATGAAAGCCTTCGGGCCGGCCAAAATACCTTTCCCTTTACTGCACGTAGATACGGGGCATAACTTTAAAGAAACCATTGAATACCGCGACCGCCTGGTAGAAAAGCTCGGTGCGAAGCTGATCGTAGGTTCCGTCCAGGAGGCGATTGACGCCGGAAAAGTTCGGGAGGAAAAAGGTTACAACGCTACCCGCAACTACCTGCAGACCAGCGTATTGCTGGAAACCCTCGAAAATGGCAAGTACGACGCTGCCCTGGGTGGTGGCCGCCGCGACGAGGAAAAAGCCCGCGCCAAAGAACGTTTCTTTAGCCACCGCGATGAGTTCGGCCAGTGGGACCCCAAAAATCAGCGCCCTGAACTTTGGAATATCTTCAATGGCCGCAAGCTTTACGGCGAGCACTTCCGCGTTTTCCCGATCAGCAACTGGACGGAACTGGACGTTTGGCAATATCTCGCCCTGGAAAAAGTGGAGTTACCAAACCTTTATTACGCCCACAAACGGAACGTATTCCGCCGTGACGGCATGCTGCTGGCCGAAAGTGAATTCATCCCCCGCCGTCCCGAAGAAGAGCTCTTCGAAATGATGGTCCGCTGCCGTACTATCGGCGACATCACCTGTACCGGCGTCTGGGAAAGCGAAGCCGACACCCTGGAAAAAATCATCGCCGAAGTCAGCACCGCCCGTCAGACCGAACGCGGCGGCCGGGCCGATGACAAGCGGAGCGAAACGGCCATGGAGGACAGGAAAAAGCAGGGGTATTTTTAGACGGGAGAAACCCTTATAGACGTCGCTGCGCTCCTTTTGGGCACCTTCTGCTTCTGGACGCTTCGCTTTTAGACGACGCAAGCGCCTTTAAGAGCATCTGACTATTTAATTTTCCGACTTATGTCTAAATCGAATTTACTACTAATATTTTTCGTCAGCCTTTTGTTTGCGTCCAATTCTCTTGTCGCACAATCGACGGACACCATTGCTCGCGAGGCTTGGTTCGATCACATCATTGAGGTAGTCTACGCAGAAGAGGAACTATCGGAGGATGAAACCGAGTGGGTTAAATACCTACTGATCGAGGGTTGTAAATGCAACGCCCTGGAAAAAACAGAGGAAATGGAAAAATGTGGAAAAGTTCTTTTAAAATCATCGGGCTTACCCGAAAGCCAGGAAGATCTAGACCGAATGACAGTTGCTCAACAACGTAAATTTTCTTTACTCACACCATTAATGAGCGTTGTCGGCACTTGCCCTGAATAACACAAAATTTATATAAAATGTCTCAGACTACGAATACCGAACTACTCCGCTTCACTACCGCCGGGAGCGTCGACGACGGAAAATCTACCCTTATTGGCCGCTTACTGTACGATAGTAAATCAATTTTTGAGGACCAATACGAACAGATTACCAGCATCAGCGAAAAGCGTGGTGAGGAAGGTGTCAACCTGGCTTTACTGACCGATGGATTGAAGGCAGAGCGCGAGCAAGGAATCACTATCGACGTAGCTTACCGCTATTTCGCTACGCCGAAACGTAAATTCATTATTGCCGATACGCCGGGGCACATCCAGTACACCCGCAATATGGTTACCGGGGCCAGTACGGCCAATGTCGCCCTCATTTTGGTAGATGCCCGCAACGGCGTTGTGGAACAGACCAAGCGGCACGCATTTATTGCCAGCCTTTTGCAGATTCCGCACTTACTGGTTTGTATCAACAAAATGGACCTGGTAGACTACGATGAGGCAGCCTATGAGAAAATCAAGGCTGATTTCTCCGAGTTTAGTCACCGACTGGATGTAAAGGACATCGATTTCATTCCTATCTCCGCCCTCAAGGGAGATAACGTAGTGGACAAAAGTGATAAAACGCCCTGGTACGGCGGTGCTACCCTGCTCTACTACCTGGAGAACGTCCACATCGGCAGTGACGATAATTTCATCGATTGCCGTTTGCCGGTACAGTACGTTATCCGCCCATACAGCGACGAATACCACGATTACCGGGGGTACGCCGGCCGCATTGCCGGGGGTGTTTTCAAACCGGGAGACAAAGTGACCGTTCTGCCCAGCGGATTCACCAGCACCATCAAGGCCATCGATACTCACGAAGGCGAACTGGCAGAAGCTTTCCCGCCTATGTCCGTCACTCTAAGATTGGAAGATGACATCGACATCAGCCGGGGCGATATGATCGTACGGGAAAACAACCAACCCGAGGTCACTCAGGACGTAGAGGTCATGCTCTGCTGGTTCAACGAAAAATCGCTGCAGCCCCGGGGCAAGTACGCTTTACGCCACACTACCCAGGAGGTCCGTTGCCTGGTCAAGGAAATCCGTTACCGGCTGGATATCAACACCCTGCACCGCGACGAGGAGAATAAGGAGATCAAAATGAATGACATTTGCCGGGTACAACTCCGCACTACCGCCCCTCTTTTCGTAGACCCCTACCGGCGTAACCGCATCACTGGCTCCATCATCCTGATCGACGAGCAGACGAATGAGACGGTAGCGGCAGGGATGGTGATTTGATAATGATTAAATGTTTAATGCTTGAATGATTAATGTTTGAATGTTTGAATGTTTGAATGTTTAAATGATAAAATGAGGCATTGCTACTTTGAAGTCATACTCTCTTTTTTTGGCTTCAAAGTAGCAAGCTTTAATATCAAGCTGCATGATTATTTATGAGCTGTCAGGGAATATCGCTACTTCAACCCTTAAAATAGCTAAGCACTTTTGCTCCTGACCGTCTAATTGGTCATGTTTTCAGTTGATTCCCGATCGAGGCCAAAAGAATTCATGATTCTGATCATTTCATCGTATCGCTGTGTAAAATCTGGATGAGACCCACCTCCACTGCCAGTAGCTTTTTCAAAAATTTTGATCGCGCTTGATGCGAAAAAACCCGACTTAAAAGAATCCATAAAAACCAATTGATGCATACAAGCACTATCTGCATCCAATTCATCTGAAGCGTCGAGTTTTCCATATGCTGCATTCTGATGATTTTCTACACTTATTTCGTGGATATTGTGATGGGCAACTTCATGAAAAACTAAAAAAGGAATTAACGACCAGTATTTTTTCAGCTTTTTGGGCCTTACGAAAATATACACATAACGACTACCATCGGGCTTAACAACGGGTACTCCTCCAAACTTAAATTTTTTAAGGTCCTTTACCCTTCTACTATTCCTCTCTTCTTCTAAACGCAATTGTTGGTCCAAATCGATTAATACCACTTCAATGGGGGTAGAATCTTTAGCGCAGATTAAGTTTTCTTTAGTAAACATTTTTTCGATTGTCAAAGAATTCGCCGCCTTCAGAAGCAGATCCTGCTTATACTCATTAATTAAATCACGAACTTTATACTCCATGATTTGCACCGAATCTGCGATCGAAGTCTCCATTATTACAGGAGGCATATAAATTGAATCTCCCGTATTTGCTACGCTACTAAGGCAATCTGTCATAACGGGGGTTTCAACGGCAGTCATCGAATAATCGAATGAAAATACATCAGCAGCTTTTGCATTGGCCTCCTCTAATTCGGACAGATTCTCTTTAAAACTTGCGTTTTCCTCAAATTTACCAACACTTAGTAATTCATAGTTACCCATCAATTCTTTCAAATATGTTTTCTGATCTACAAAAACACTACTTTCGGCTGTTTTAAGATCAGCCATTGCACTTACATAAGCATTAAATTTCATAGTTTTAATTTCTTTGGCGATCTTATCAATGACTACTTCATACAGAAGATTGTAATTTGTTTCTTCGTCAACATTAACCTTGCTCCATTGGCACAATTCGAAATCAAAAAAGCCATCTGAAAGAGAAATAATTTTGCGATCATTTTCAGCCATTCGATCCTTAATAAATCGAACATTCCCCTGCTCAATCTCATTGATTTTTTCTGGCAAATCAATAAAATTCATTACTTGCCTCACATAAGCCGTATTGAAGCTTTTATCAGACCACTCAAATCCGTTATAATCTTTTCTCAAAGAATCCTTTGTTGGAATTATCAATTGATTTTTACTTTTTTTTACTTCGGCTCCACAGATATCGAACTCCTTGATTATATGCACGCTCAAGTATTTTTCGATAATTTCAACTGGCATAAATGCGATTACAACGACAATCGCACAAACACCAATAATTGCCAGAAGACTTTGTAAAAATTTACACATTCTATATTTTTCTATTGTTCGAATGCAAAAAGCACTCCTACGTTTAGAGGCGCTTCGATTTCCTCGCCGGCGATATATTCGACGACCAATCCAATACCCGTTGCAATACGATATATTCCCGTCAACTCGATCCAAAAATTTGAATTGGTTTCACTTGAGAAGATACTTTCCAAATCCCCCGTCTGATATATTGAATAAATTGGGTTAACGCTAAATAATAGCCTGCTGACCCTGTTACCATTATTCAGCACATCATTAATCAGACCGAACTCATAGCCTATTCCAATTCTGAATTGATAAACGTCGGTACTGTTGTCGGTTTCTTCGTCTATAAATCGATTCCATTTACCGTCTAATTGACCATAAATGGAGGAATAACTCCTTTTGGTCAAATCATAAGCTGGATGAAGACCGATACTAACGCCGGAATTTTGTGAAGCCAAGTCTGATATCACCGCTGCAACTTCTGACAAATCGTCGAAGTCTACCTTAGATTTGAAAGCACCGATATTGGTTACCAAAGGAACTTTGAACTGGTTGGAATTGGTTAAAAATTCCAAGGGCAACTGAAATTGGCCATTCACAAAGAAGCCATTACTTACATTTCCTTCTCCAACAATTGAATAGCCCAGGCGCGAACCAAACCAAGGGTTAAACGATCCAACGGCACCCGCCGCTTCTTTCTCAGACAGTGAACCATAATTTTGAACACTGAAAAAGGACTGGCATTTAAGCCCCTCTTGAGTAATAAAAAAGAAAAACACAATAACTAGGTATTTCATAATAGACAGGTGTTTTATTCCGAGAACCTGCCCACAAGTTAAACCCACCCTCACCTAACTTTAGTTACCTTACTATCCTCCGTGCAACTTATTGACCGCCTCGGTGCGGTTACGCACGTGTAATTTTTCGTACATTTTATGAATCTGCTGCTTAATATTATTGGTGGAATTACCAACTTCCTCGGCAATCTCCCGGTAGCGGTAGCCCTTGGCCAGCAGGTGTAACAGCCGGTTTTCCGCGGGTTTAAGCTGGGGAAGGTCAGCTACCGGACCGGGGCGGAAAAATTCTATCATCTTTTTAGCAATGGCCGGCGAAATACTCGCTCCCTTATTACACATCTCCCGAATGGCCATAATCACTTTTTCGGGAGAAACTTCTTTATCGACGTAGCCCGTAGCCCCGGCCTTTAAAGCAGCAAAAATTTTATCCTGAGTAGCAAAAACAGTATGCATCATGAACTGGGTAGACGGCGAGCATAGTGGCCGTAATTGGCGTACTCCTTCGATGCCGTCGAGCTTAGTAGCTTCGAAGTGAATATCGACGATCACCACATCCGGGGGTTGGGCCAGCCGGGGAATAAAAACCAGGGCGTCCTCCACATTATAGTAGGTACTGATGCACTGCATCTCTTCGTCGGCGTCGATAATTTCCCGGAGAAAATCCGTCATGTCACGGTCGTCTTCGATAATGGCTATCTGAATCATAATTTCGGTTTTTAGGTGGCTGGCAAAGTAGCAGTGTTGGTTTTGCAGGAGAATGATGATTAGCTGGCGACGTTCAGCGAACTAAGAGCTTGTTTGGATTGCTATTTCCTGAAAAACAAGCATTTATGAACCTGGCGTCACCAAAAACAGATCGCTTGACCCGCCAAGCTCACAATTTTATGGTATAGTCAGAACCATAAATCATTGTTTTTTAGTTCATAGCAATTCCCAAACAAGCTCTTAACTTGACTTTAGCGGTTAAGAATATTTTCACGCAACTGCTCGCCCCAATAAATACTGTAAGTGTCGAACCTTGGCCTTCAAATAATCAA
>PDLQ01000024.1 GCA_002591745.1 Lewinellaceae bacterium SD302 | reverse complement strand
GGTGTTCAGGATACTCCGGGCGGATCAGTGATCTCCCCGGTCGTGACGCTGACTCCGGGCGATGAGCCCCTGGAAGACCCGGCTAACCCCGGCGCAAGCCAGGACACCCTGAACGGAGGTGACGCCAACGGCGATATGACGATCGACTTTGGTTTCGTGCCGACGCTGAGCGTAGGGTCTACGGTCTTCTACGACCAGGACAACGACGGCGAGCAGGATGAGGACAACCCACTGGAAGCCGGTATCGACAGCATTCAGGTAATTCTGGTGCAGGTATTGGAAGACGCAGCCGGAATGGATAGCCTGGTGGTGATCGACTCCGTATTGACGGACGAAGATGGCAACTATCTCTTCGACAGTCTTGCCCCCGGTGATTACCAGGTTGTGGTGATCGCACCAGAGGACGCCCAGACGAACTCCGAGGGTCAGAGTAACGCCGATGACGACATCGACGGTGTTGATGACGGTATGCAAACCATGGCGGGTGACTCTACCTTCTCCGGTACCTTCACGCTGAGTGTAGGTGACGAGCCTCAGGGCGCCGAAGAAGATGCCCAGGGTGGAGATCTGGATGATACCGATGGCGATGCCAGCGGTAATATGACGATTGACTTTGGCTTTGTGCCGGACCTGAGCATCGGTAGTACGGTGTTCTACGACCCGAACGACGACGGCGTACAAGACCTGACGGACCCACTGGAAGGTGGCATCGCAGGTGTTGTGGTTGAACTCTACAGTGACCTTGACGGTGACGGCGTAGCGGAGACCCTGGTGGGTACGGATACGACGGATGCCGAGGGTAATTACTTCTTCGACATGCTGCCCGAGGGTGACTACCAGGTGGTGATTCCAACCCCGGACGCTAGTGCCCCAAGCTCTTCCACTGGGACTAACGAAGTAGCAGGGAATGACACGGACACGGACCTGGATGACAATGGCGATCAGGCCAACTCCGGTGATCAAGTGAGCAGCAACGTCTTCCCACTAAGTGCGGGCGATCAGCCGATCGAACCAATGGGTAACCCTGGTGCCGATCAAGATGACGCCGACGATGATGATGGCAACATGACGGTCGACTTCGGCTTCGTGCCAAACCTGAGCATTGGTTCTACGGTCTTCCTGGATGAAGACAATAATGGTGAGCAGGATGATGATGAGATGGGACTAGACAGTGTCTTAGTACTCCTGTCTATTGATACTAGCGGAAATGGTGACTTTATTATCATCGATAGTGTATTGACCGATCCCGATGGTAATTACATCTTCGATAGTTTACCCCCGGGAGACTACGTAGTATCTATTGTACCTCCAGCGGATGCTCCGTTGAGTTCTGATGGGGAAAGTGGTCTCGATGACGATATGGACGGAAATGATGACGGTATTCAGGTATTCCCTGGAGACACGATCTCTAGCCCGACAATCACGCTGACACCTGGCGAAGAACCTCAAGATGAAGAAGGTCAAGCTGGAAATCAAGATGCCATGGACGATGAGAATGGTAACATGACTATAGACTTCGGTCTAGTGCCAGTAGGTTCCATTGGTTCTCAGGTCTTTGCTGATCTGGATAACAACGGTATGTTCGATATGGGGAGTGATCTCCCATTAGAAGGTGTAATCGTAGAGCTCTATGAAGATGCTGATATGGATGGCGTTCCAGATGGCCCCGCCATCGCTACGGATACGACGGATGCTGGTGGTTTGTACTTCTTCGGAATGTTAAGCCCAGGGTCCTACGTCGTCGGTATACCGACTGCTCCGGAAGACTATACGCTATCTAGTACTCCAACTGATAATACTGAGGATACCGACGGAAATGATGACGGTATTCAGGAAATGGCTGGTGATCCGACATTCTCCGGAACTATTACCCTGACTATTGGAATGGAGCCTGGTAACGACGTGGAAACCTTCCCCGGCGGTATGCAGGACGACGATATGACTGGTGGTGCTGGTCCGGTTGACGTTGACACTTACGGCGATATGACGGTTGACTTCGGATTCACTCCGGCAGTGAGCGTTGGCTCTACCGTGTGGTTAGATAATGATAACGATGGAATGCTAGACGTTGGCGAACCAGGAATTCCTGGAGTACAGGTTGTACTGTTCGATAGCGAAGGAATGCCAGTAGATACGGCGATTACCGATGAAAATGGCAACTACTTCTTTGGTGGACTGCCACAAGGTGATTACTACATTGAAATCCCTGCCGATCAATTGATGGCTGGAGGACTGTTCCCAATGGATGCAAGTTCTTCTACTCCAGACAACGATGCTGATAATGACACGGACGGAAATGACGACGGTATGCAAGTTGGCGGCCCCGGAACGGTGATCGTTTCCGACACCTTTACACTGACTGCGGATACAGAACCAGAAGACGGTGTAGAGAATGGCCCGGGCGCACAACAGGACAACGCCGATGACAACAACGGTAATATGACTGTCGATTTCGGCATTTTCGTCAACATGTTTGACTTAGCCTTGATCAAGGAGCTGGCTCCGGGGCAGGAAGCTGTCGTCGAAGCTGGCGATACTGTTGCCTTTATTATTCGTGTGATCAACCAGGGTAACCTGGCCGCTGATAGTATCCGGATTAGTGATTACCTGCCGAATCAGGAGGACGGCTTCATGTTCGATCCTTCACTGAATCCTGGCTGGTCTGTATACGCCGATATCAACGATACCTTATACATTGATACTTTGCTAACCACCTTCAACGGCGCCGATACTCTGGCGATGGATAGCTTTGTAACGATCCCGGTTTTCTTGGTTGTCAATCCAGCAATGGAAGCAATAATGCCGCTGACGAACCTGGCTGAAATCAGTGGTGCGACCGGACCGAATGGTGAGGACGTTATGGATATTGATTCGCCAATGGATACCATTCCTGGCAATGACGACTTCTTCGAGGACAATGAAATCGATGGCGATGGTCTGAGCGGAGGCGATGAGGATAACTCTGACCCTGCTACCATCTTCGTTGGTGGATTCGACCTCGCACTTGAAAAGGTATTGGCCGACGGTCAATCAAGCACCGTTGATCCAGGAGATGACGTAATCTTTGAGATCATCGTAAGCAACCAGGGAGCTATCCCGGCTGATAATATCGGAATCGTAGATTATATCCCGGAAGGCTTTATTTTCTATGACTCGCTGAATGCGACCTTCATGCTGGAGAATGACTCCATCGCCTACGACACTTTGAGTGTAGCCGAAGGATCACTACCAGAGGGCGGCTTACTGCCAGGGCAGAGTACTTCGGTATTTATCACCTTGACGGTAGCACCACCGATGTTCCCGGACTTTGAGCCTGGCGTCATGGTCGACACTAGCGGTGTTGAACCAGGGCAAGCGCTGGTAAACGGTGCTGAAATCACTACCGCAACTGACGATGAAGGCGAAGAGCAAATAGATATCGACTCTAACGCCGATGACATTAATGATGATAACGACGACGGCAACGAAGTCGACGGTGAGGTAAACGGCGACGGCCTCAACGGTGAAGACGAAGATGACAACGACATTGCAGTCGTAAATGTCTCTTGCTACCAAGATGCCGGTGTAAGCCGTGTCACCCAGATTTGTCTGGGTTGTGACGAAGCCGAGGTGGTGGTTAACCTCTTCGACTTGCTGAGTGGTAATCCGAACATCGGCGGTGTATTCGAAGAAGGTGAATTCGAATTCCTCGACGATGATGGTAACCCACTGGTCATTACGGACGTAGATGGTAATACTTTCGGGGATTACAACTTCGATCCGACGATGGTAGTGATACCAGGAACCTTGGACCGTAGCCTTGATTACTCCATTACTTACACCATTCTGGCCATCAACGGTTGTCCGGAAGATGTAGCCACGATCACCCTGGACATCATCGATATTCAGAACCTGTCTTGTACCGGCTTCACCAACATCTCCCTCGGAGAGGATTGTGAGGCTGAGATCACACCAGATCTGATTCTCGCCGGTGACCTGACCTGTGCCAGTTCCTTGACGGTCGAACTGATCGATGCTAACGGCAACAGTGTAGGCAACACGGTCGGCTCTGGAGACATCGGACAAACTTTCTTCGTGAACCTGATCGACGAGCAGTGTAACAATACTTGTTGGGGACAAATCCTTGTAGAGGATAAGCGTAACCCGAATATTGATTGTCCCGATGATGCCAATGGCATTGACGGCGTCGATTTCATTTGTACTGACATCGACCAAATCCTGAACCTACAGCCGGTTACTTACACTCAAGGTGGCGTAGTACCTGCTGTACTTGGATTAACCGGCGAGCCAATTGCTACCGACAACTGTACGCCAGATGCTCAACTTGAAATCACTTTCCGTGATATTCTGCTGCCAGTTTCCGACCCTCAGTGTGATGACCGTACGATTCTGCGGACCTTCACTGTTGAGGACGGTAGTGGTAACATTGACATTTGCATCCAGGAAATCACCGTTCGCGCTCCCACGCTTGATGACGTGAACATTCCGCAGGACAGTATCTTCCAGGTGGAGTGTAACACTGAGTTTGATATGCTGCCAAACGGTAACCCGACTCCGGCAGCCGTAGGAGGGCCATCTATCACTACTGCTCTTGGCACCTTCGATATCGAAGGCAACGGAGCCTTCTGTAACATCGCCGCCAGCTTCGTGGACGGACCACCGATCACGACTTGCGAAAACACCTTCAAATTTGTTCGTACCTGGAACATCTTCAACTGGTGTAACGTCGATGAGCCTGCACTGGTCTTCACCCAGGTGGTCAAAGTCGGTGACTTCTCCGCCCCGACCTTCACCGTGCCGACACAAGACCTTGATTTCGACGGCATCCCTGATCAGGGGCCGCTGTTCTTCTCGACTAACTCTGATGAGTGTAGCTCGGTATTCGCCATCCCTGGCATTAATGCCATAGACAACTGCTCACCAACGGTTAACGTAGATGCCTTCATCTTCCCCGAAGATGGTAGCCAGACGCTCGGGGCCTTCAGCGAAGGAGAGCTGACGACTGCCGGTATCCCACGCGGGCTTCACACCTTACTGTACGTAGCTACCGACCTGTGTGGCAACGCCGACTCCCTGGAAGTAATGATTGAGGTCGGTGATGCTACCGCTCCGGTGGCCATCTGTGAGGACGGACTCAACGTTAGCATCGGTGGCGGCGGAACTGCAGAGCTCTGTGCCACGGACATCAACGCTGCTTCTTACGATGACTGTTCCGACATTGACCTGGGTATTACCCGGGTAAATGACAATGATGAACCGGTTGACGCTAACGGTAACCTCATTCTGCCTGCCTTCACCGCGTTCCAGGAATGTATTACCCTGACTTGCGATGAAATCGGCATAGTACGAGTTGCCCTCCGCGTAACCGACGATGCTGACCTTGACGGAGAATTCGAACCACAGTATGGTGGCGATGATAACGTCAACTTCTGCTGGTTGGATGTACTGGTCGAAGACAAGACGGCTCCGATCTGTGTCGCTCCGATTCCCGTAACTTTCGACTGCTCTGACCTGGACGAGGACTTCCCGCAGGACCTTTCCGCTGCCTTCGTGATCGATCCGATCGGAACGACTGCCTTGCTGGATGAGGTCTTCGGTGCTGCTACCGGAATTGACAACTGTGACGATCTCACGATTGAGCAATCCGTACTCGACCTACGCTCCAGCTGTGGAACCGGGATCATTACCCGGACCTTCACGGTAACCGATGGTGCCGGATTCACTTCTGCTCCGGGTTGCACGCAGACCATTACTGTCCTTGGCCTCCACGACTACACCGTAGTCTTCCCGGGCGATGAGGAAAGTGATGACTGTGTAGAACCGGATTACAATGGTGTAACCTTCACCGAGAATGGCTGTGATCTGATTACGGTTTCCACGGTGATCGATACCTTCACGGCTACGGCGGACGAGTGTTACAAACTCCGTATTTCTTACGAAGTCCTGAACTGGTGTGAGTACAATACTATCGACCCCGCTTACGAAATCCCTCGTGACGCAGATGGCGATGGTATCCTCGATATGGATTCCACGGTACTTCACGTACTGCCCAACGACCAGGGTCTGGACGATGATGTTGCCATCCTTGATCGTGACGTGAATCGTAACAACTTCAATACCATTGATGAGCTGGATACCGGAGACGGTGGCATCTTACCAGGTAGCAGCGTGGCCGGATACGGTCAGGACGCCAGCCGTGGTGCCTTCACTTACGTGCAGTTCATCAAGGTCTACGATGACAACCCACCAACACTGGTGGTGACCGAACCCGACAGTGCATTCTGTAGCCTCAACAACGACTGTGTAGCCGACGTAGAGTTGCTCTACACTATCATGGACGAATGTTCTCCGATGAGTGTCAGTGCAACTGTTGAGCTGGACGCTTTCATCGACGCAGGTGCCGATGGCATCTTCACGCTGGCTGAGTTCATCGCCGACGGTGGTAACGTGACCGACGCGGTATCCGTATCCGATACGACTGCTGGTGAGTTCGCGATCAACCTCCCGAACATTCCGATTGGACGCCACGCCGTACGGATCGTCGCAACTGATGGTTGTGGCAACACGGCAATCGAGTTACTGGTCTTTGAGGTGGAGGACTGTAAAGCCCCAACCCCGATCTGTATTAACGGCCTGACGGCTACACTGATGCCGGACGGAGAAGGTGGTGGAATGGCCGCTATCTGGGTATCTGATTTCATCGCCAGTAGTGTTGATGACTGTACCGGACCAGTTGAATTCGCCATCTACATTGATGGTGAGCAACCAATGATCCCGAGTCCGGCCGATACTGGATTGCTGTTGAACTGTGATCACCTCGGTCCTCAGTCAATCCGTATCTACGCCATCGACGGTAACGGTAACGCTGATTACTGTGTTACTTCACTGCTCGTACAGGCCTTCGCCCCCGACGTATGTGATACGCCAGGTTCTTCGATCGCTGGTCTAATCACCACAGAAACGATGATTCCGATCTCCGGCGTCGATGTTTCTCTGGCGGGAACCGATGGTACGGCTAGTAATATTGTTACCAGTGACAATGGAATGTTCTTCTTCGCCAGCCTGCCGGGTGGTGAGGATTACACCATCACTCCGAGCCACTTCAGCGACTATATGAACGGCGTTTCTACCGGTGATATCGTGACGATCACTCGCCACATCCTCGGTATCGAAGCCTTCAGCAGTCCTTTCCAGTACATCGCCGCCGACGTCGACGGTTCCGAGAACGTCAACATCGTTGACATCATCGGTATCCGTCGCCTGATCCTCGGTCTTGACGATGTCTATCCGAACGGAATGCCGAGCTGGCGCTTCGTGGCGGCCGACTACGACTTCCCACAGGTGGACAACCCATGGGCGGAGGCTTTCCCTGAAGTGCACAACTACAATAACCTGATGCAGAACATTACCGACAGTGACTTCATCGGCGCCAAGCTGGGTGACGTTAATGGTAACGTTCAGGCCAACAGCCTCCAGGGACCGGAAGCCCGCGACCTGCGCGGCGATCTCTTCCTGGAAATGGATGAGCTGCAACTGGAGGCCGGCGAGACCTACCGGGTCCCCGTCCGGGCTTCCGAGCTCGCTCAGGTACGCGGCTACCAGTTTACCCTGGAGTTCGATAATCTGGCTGCGGAGCTAATCAGTATCGAAGACGGCCTCGTTGAGGCCGGCAGCTTCGGCTGGCGCTTCGCCAATCAGGGGCTGATCACGACCAGCTGGAACTGGCAAGGTGGCAACGGACCACGCAACTGGGGTGCCGATGAGGTACTCTTTACACTGGTCCTGAACGCTCAGACGCAAGTAGCCCTCAGTGAGGTGTTCTCCGTCTCCAGCCGCTTTACCGTAGCCGAGGCTTACGACAACGATGGCAGCCTACGCAACGTGGGTATGGTCTTCGACCTGCTAATTGAAGTGACGGCCGACTACCGCCTACTACAGAATAGCCCGAACCCCTTCCAACGAGAGACGGTAATTGGCTATGAACTGCCGGAAGCTACGCCAGTAACCATTACGGTTACCGACGTACGCGGCCGCTTGGTCCGGACCTACGAACAAGAAGGAACCGCCGGCTTTAACAACCTGCGGGTCACCCGTCGTGAAATCGGCGCGGCCGGTGTGTACTACTACACCCTAACCGCCGGCGAATGGACGGCCAGCAAGAAAATGATCATTCTCGACTAAGAATTGATCATCTTTTGAACGACGTGAGACGGTTCCGGGAAGCTTCCCGGAACCGTTTCTTACTTTTGCGCCGTGGCAAGAATACTCGCAATCGACTACGGAACCAAAAAAACCGGCCTGGCCGTGACGGACCCATTACAAATCATCGTAACGGGCCTGGCCACCGTGCCTACGACGGAACTTCTCGATTACCTGGAAAAATACTTTGGTGACGAAGATGTGGAAAAGGTCGTTTTTGGTGAATCCACTAATGAAGACGGTAGCCACACCAATCTGCATTCTCACGTTGTTGGCTTTTCCCGCAAAATCAAAAAGAAATACCCGGAACTGCACATCGACTGGCAGGATGAGTATGGTACTTCTAAACGCGCTAAAGATATCCTCTTGCACAGTGGTGTTCCTCAAAAGAAACGCCGGGAAAAGGAAAGGGTAGACAAGATTGCGGCGGTTTTAATTTTGCAGGATTATCTAGGCCATCACTAATGAATAGTATGACTTCAAAGTAGCAAGGGGAATAGTGATCTAATACAGAAATGATTTGATGATCTAATGATGAAATGATCTAATGATGAAATAGGCGGAGCTTCGTTGGACCACCATTAACTCACTTTATCATTCATCAACATTGCTACTTTGTTAGCCAAAACCAGTACTAACGGACGAAAATTAAGATAAAATGATTTTACCCATTTATGCCTACGGGCAACCCGTACTTAAGAAAGTGGCCAAGCCCATCACGAAAGATTTCGAAGGGCTGGAAAAGCTATTGGAAGATATGTGGGAGACGATGTACGCTGCCAATGGTGTAGGACTGGCGGCACCGCAGATCGGTAAGTCGATCAGAATTTTCCTGGTCGATTCCAAGCAAATGATGGAAGAAGGAGAAGAAGATAAAGGCATCAAACAAGCCTTCATCAACGCAGAGATGCTGGTGGAAGAAGGGAAGCCCTGGCCCTACGAAGAAGGCTGCCTTAGTATTCCGGACATCACCGGAGACGTTGAACGGCCCTCGGCGATCAAAATCCGCTATCAGGACGAAAATTTCGAAACCCACGAAATGGTATTGACCGGACTGAACGCACGGGTGGTACAACACGAATACGATCACATCGAGGGGAAGCTTTTCACGGAACAGTTGAAGCCGCTGAAGCGCAAAATGATCAAGCGTAAGCTGGAGAAGATTCGGAAAGGGGATGTGAAGGCGAGTTACATCATGAAATTCAGGAGACCGTAGATGGACGGGCTGCGCCCTGGTAGACGCTTGTTCCTCGCTTTTGGACGTCACTGTCGCTCCTTTTAGACGGGCTGCGCCCTTTTGGACATCGCTGCGCGACTATTGGATGCCTTTGCTATCGGGGTGCTTAAATCTTTGATGTCGGCGCTTCCGAAGGATCGCTTCAGCGATCCAAAAGGGCGCAGCCCGTCCAAGAGTGAGGAACGAGCGTCTAAGAGCCGGAGGTGTCTACAAGTGAGGAACGAGCATCTATTTCCTTCCAAAATCAGCCGGAATCTCACCCAGACGTTTCGTCGGCCATTTCAGAATCGGATTCTGGTAACTATTTGTTTTGAGCCATTTTTCCGCTCGTTCAATGTATTCGTAGAGTTTGGCGGTCTTGGCGTTGCGGACCAGGGTAGTCTTACATTTCTTTTTGGCCACCCAGCCCATGGCGATCTTGCTATCCGTATAGATGGGTAGGGTAGGGTTCTCCTGTTTCTTCAGGAGTGCCAAGGCGTGTACGATAGCGAGGAATTCCCCGATATTGTTGGTGCCCAGAGGAAATTTTTGGTAGAAAATTTGACGACGATCATCGGTCATGACGCCCTGATACTCCATGAGGCCGGGGTTGCCGCTGCAGGCGGCATCTACGGAGATGCTATTGCGGATGATGGGCCCGGTTGCGGAATGAGTGGACGAACTTTTGCGCCCGGGAGAGGGTTTGCTATCGCTGCCGGATTTGTCTGAACCAGCAGCAAAAGCAGCTTCTGCGGCCGGCCGGGAGGGAAAGCCTTTGAAGCTGGCCCCGCTGAATCCTTTGATTTGGAGCTGGCAATCCGCCCAGTTATCGTAAATACCAGGTTTAAGACCCTTCCAAACTACGTAGAATTTATTCTTTGCCATATTTTCGCCGACTTATGAATGCCAACTTTAGTGGGTTTTCTGACTGAGACGCCAATATCGTGGTGTTGAGCAATTGCCTGGAAACCGATAATTGCGAGTGCTAACATCAACGACAGGGGAGCAAGTTGCCAATCAGACACTTATTAAATTGATATCTCTTACCACCACAAAGCTACATTACGGCATCTGGTTGGTGGTGAAAACGTTCACCTTATATATATGATATGCTAATTGACACCCACACCCACCTTTATAGTACAAAATTCGACCAGGATCGGGAGGAAGTGCTAGAGAGGGCCAAGGCTGCTGGCGTAGAATTGACTCTGCTGCCAGCGGTGGACAGTGAGTCACACACTGCTATGCTGGAGTTAGAAGCTGCTCATCCGGAATATTGTCTGGCGATGATCGGCTTGCACCCCGTAAGCGTGAAGGCAAACTACGAAGAAGAACTGGCCCTGGTGGAAAGCGAACTCAAACGCCGTAAATGGGTGGCTATTGGTGAGATCGGGATGGACCTTTACTGGGACAAGACCTTTCGAGCCGAGCAGGAGGATGCTTTTTTACGGCAGTGTCGTTGGGCGGTGGAGTACGATCTGCCGATTGCAATCCATGCCAGAGACAGCATCGACGAATTACTGGAACTGATCCGTAATTTCGGTGATGAACGTTTGCGTGGCGTTTTTCATTGTTTTACCGGAACGCCGGAACAGGCCACAGAAGCGATTCGTCTTGGATTTTACCTCGGGATCGGTGGAGTGGCCACTTTTAAAAACGGTGGACTGACTCCAACTCTCGAAAAAGTGGACCGCAGCCGGATAATTCTGGAGACCGATGCGCCATATTTGGCCCCCGCGCCGAAGCGTGGCAAGCGAAATGAGACGGCTTACGTGAAATACGTGGCTGGAAAAGTGGCTGAGGTCTGGCAATGTGAAATAATTGAAGTTGGCCGGATTACCAGCACGAATGCCAGACAATTATTTGATCTTGACCGCTTTATGCGCGAAAATTCGCTGGCCTAAAGAGTGTGCTGAAAGACAATTGCAAAATATGTTCACAAAATGCTTACGGTAAGGCGGTCAAAAATTTTGTTTTATTACATGTTTTTACAATTTTTGTGATCGCTTCGTTAATGGACAGTTTTCAACGATGGTTGATGACTCACCGGAAGTAGACTTAGGAGAGGTGACAGAGTGGCCGATCGTGCACGCTTGGAAAGCGTGTGAACCGCAAGGTTCCCAGGGTTCGAATCCCTGTCTCTCCGCAATCTTAGAAACCATCAGGTTTTTTTGTACATTTAGACTTAAACACAATCGTTAAACCAAACACGGCTATGCGAAAATTATTTACCCTGCTGCTGGTATTCGGTCTGGTGGCTTTTGTTTCCTCCGACTTAATGGCTCAAGCTGCCGAGCCCACGGGGTTCCAGGTTTTGAAAAAGAACTTCATTGATGGTGACTGGCGCTTTATGGCGGTAGTACTGATCTGTCTGATCCTCGGACTTGCTTTTTGCATCGAGCGGATCATCACCCTCAACCTCGCGACCACCAATACGGATAAGCTGTTGGCTCGTATTGATGAGCGCCTGTTGGATAACGACATTGAAGGAGCCAAGGAAGTTGCCAAATCCACTCCTGGCCCAACTGCCAGCGTACTTTACGAAGGTCTTCGCCAACACGCCGGCGGTGCCGACGCAGTGGAAAAAGCCATTGTTTCCTACGGTTCCGTTCAAATGGGCCTGCTGGAGCGAGGTCTGGTATGGATCTCTCTTTTCATCGCTATTGCCCCGATGCTCGGTTTCATGGGTACGGTAATCGGTATGATCCAGGCCTTCCAGCGGATTGAGGATGTAGGTGACCTGTCTCCTTCGGTTGTAGCCGGTGGTATTAAGGTAGCCCTTCTGACGACTGTATTCGGTCTGATCGTGGCTATTATCCTGCAGATCTTCTACAACTACATCGTGAATAAGATCGACGGTATCGTCAACAAGATGGAAGACGCTTCCATTGCACTGGTCGACATGATGTCTACCCGCAACAGCTTCGGCAAGTAATTCAATCACCTGTTTCTTCCCCTTCAATTGTAGTGAGCCGGTCACGTGCCGGTAATACGACCGATTGAAAGTTTACGTGGGTAGTTGGTCTTAACTGACTCTATACCACGAGAATTAGTGGAGAAATAATAAAAAATGACCACATGTATTCATTTTTGAACAAGTACGGTCAGGCACTGGCTTTTGGCTTGGGGGTGTTGATTACGATTATTTTCCTCGCTATGATTTTCACGGACCCGGAAACGGCGAACGTGGATATGATGAGCGCTGAGGAGAAATTTGAAACCTCCATGTTTGATTTCGGCATTGCCGTATCACTCTTCCTGACCGTTGCCGCCGCCGCCGCTATGCTGCTCTTTGGCATCTTCCAGGTAATCTCCAGCCCCAAGGCCTCCATTAAGGGGATCATCGGGCTCGGACTGGTTGCCGTGTTAATGTTTATTGGCTATACTATGGCTGCCGGCGATGCTGACCACCCACAGATCGTTACCGCGATCAATAAATTCGAGAGTGCCCAGGGCGCAGAGCTAAGTGCTGGCAACCTGAAGTTTATCGGAGGATCTATCATTACCGCTCTGGTAATGCTAGCCGTCAGTTTCGTCGTACTCATTGTATTCGGCGTCCGGAACTTCTTTCAGTAAATCCGTAAAACTTAATCCATCGCTGGAATTTTGTGATTTAGCTTTAAATCGTAAAATTTCAGCGATGTATATCAACTAGATCATGGCTAGAAAAAGCTCAAGAGATCGGATGAAGAATGAGATCAATGCAGGTTCGATGGCCGACATCGCCTTCCTGCTGCTGATCTTCTTCCTCGTAACCACAACAATTGTTCAGGATAAGGGTATTCTGGTAAAATTACCGCCTTGGTCTGACGAGCCGCCCGAGATCACCCAGTTGAAGACCCGTAACGTGTTTTCTGTGCTGGTAAATGGTCAGGATCAGCTTTTGGTACGTGGTGAGCCGATGCAAATCTCTGACTTGCGAGAGAAAACAAAGGAGTTCATCATCAATCCCGCGAATGCTCCGGACATGTCGGAATCTCCTAAGAACGCCATTATCTCATTGAAAAATGACCGTGGTACTTCTTACGATGCTTACCTGGCCGTTTACAATGAATTGAAAGGGGCCTACGCTGAACTTTGGGATGATCTATCCAATCAACGCTACGGTGAACCTTATACCGACGAGATGCCTTTCGCTCAGCGTAAAGCGATCCGGAATGAGATTCCCTTCATTCTCTCGGAGGCTGAACCTACCAGTTTCAGTGAAGAGAACACAGAATAGAAACCGATTAGTATAAGCTGAAAGCTGGTCATTGATGCTGAGCATCAGGAGTGGCTTTAAGTTTTCTCAAATTGGTATGTAAACCACCATAATCTGACTGGCTTGCATCTATTGATTGTCCCTGCATCTACGGGTGTTATCGGTACTCAAAATTTATCTGTTTCGTGCCCTTTAGTTTAAATGGTAGGAGCTCCAAATAAAAAATAAAATGGCTAAGTTTTCCAAAAAACGTGGCAAGGCGTCTCCGGAAGTATCTACTGCATCTCTTCCAGACATCATCTTCATGCTGCTGTTCTTCTTCATGGTAGTGACCGTTTTGCGTGACTCTGAGTTGAAAATTACGGTAGCGGTGCCAAAGGCTACCGAGCTGACCAAACTGGAAGAGAAATCTCTGGTTAATTATATCTATATCGGCCGGCCAACCAAGCAGTATCAAGCTGTTTATGGTACCAAGCCGCGGATTCAGTTAGGTGACAAGTTCGCCGTTGTAGAAGAGATTCCGTTGTTCCTGGAACAGCACAAAATCAAGGTGAACGAAGCCAAACGAAGCCGGATCACTTCTTCCCTGCGGGTAGACGGTGAGGTGACGATGGGTATCGTACAGGATGTGAAAACCCAGTTGCGTAAGGCGAATCAGCTGAAAATCAACTACTCCGCCGGTAAGCGTACCGAGGAACTCTAGTAAATCTTCGACGAACGTCGATTATCGCTTGAAAAGCGGCCATTTCCACGTGAAATGGCCGCTTTTTTTGTGCTTGCTACGTTTGTCGGTAAAATCCTAGGAAGGCTCGAATTAAATGGGGGGTGGACGAAGTTACCCGCATCTTTGGTGCAACGGTTGAGGTAATAAGGCCGTCTATAGTGATAGCAGTTAACCTCAGCCCAGAATACCAGCCATCATGAAATCCATCTTCTTCACCCTCCTTTGTTTCTTAGTCAGCTCCGCTACTTTACCTTCGGTGATCGTCGCAAACTCCTCGGAGTTGTCAGCCTTTGACGACACCGCCAAGTCGCCGAGCATTTTTGACCATTGGGCCCAGAGCAACAAGGTCACCGAAGTTTCTATCTACCTCGATCTGGAAGAATTGGAAAGCAAGCGTCTGACCCCGGAAAGCCTGACGGGACGTCTGGAAGACGGTGAGCACAGTTACGATCTTAAAGTGGAAGTACGGGGCCGCTACCGCCGCAGAACTTGCAGTATGCCACCTTTGAAGTTGCATTTTGGCAAGCAATGGTTGGCCCAGGCCGGATTCAATAACCACAACGATTTCAAGTTGGTAACCCACTGTACGGACGACGAGGCTGGCCAGGAAAGCCTATTGCGCGAGCAACTCGCTTACGAACTGTATAATATAGTCTCTCCCGAGGCCAGTTACCGCACCCAATTGCTGCGCGTCAACTACGTGGATACCCGTGATGGCAGCACGACGACGAGTTACGCGATCCTGATCGAAGATACCGACGAATTGAAAGACCGGATGAAGGCTGAGAGTTGTAAGTCTTGCTACAATACTCCCTCCAGTAAAATCAAAAATGAAGGACGGGTAACGCTATTCAACTACATGATCGGAAATACTGATTACAGTTTCCAAAGTGTCCGTAACCTCAAATACCTGAAAGCCGAGGGCAAAAAACAGTACACCGCCGTGCCTTACGATTTCGATTTCGCCGCACTGGTGGACGCCCCTTACGCCAACGGCCCGAAGATTGGCGGCCAGCGCCACTTAGTATGGGAGTTCGGTGGCGAAGCGAGACTATCTTCCGCCCGTGGTCAGTTCCTCTTTCAGAAAGATGAAATTCTGGCCCAGGTCGATCAGTTCGAGGAGCTTTCCCCTGCCAGTCGCAGTGAGATCACGGATTACCTGAACGAGTTCTTCTCCGGTCTGGAAAACGGTGTTGTAGCACGATAAGGATTACCTTTGTCGGCATGCCCACCGACTTTGATCATTTTCTGGCCCTGTTCACGGTAATTTATCAGTTACTAGCTATGAGTGCCGCTCTGGTGATCGGCACTCTCTTCTTTTTTAAACGCTCGGGGTCTCAGCCCGCCAACTGGCTTTACGGTGCATTATTGATCCTTTGCGCCGGCGTCCAACTCCACTTCATTTTCGCAGCGAACCAGTGGCCTTTTAACGAACCGGAGTGGCCTTATTTGCCCATTTACTTCAGCCTGTCCTTACCGGTTCTGTTCTTTTTTCACGTAAAACTCACCCTGTTTCCTGATTATCGCCTGAAAGCCTCTGATGCCAAGCACGGTATCCTGCCCATCGGTCAGATGCTCTACGTCTGGGCCATTTTTCTGGTAACCGCCTGGCGTATCCCCGGTGGTCGTTATTTCTATAATCCCTTTTACGGTGGGCTGGAGCAGGCGCTATTTATCTTCCTTTTTCCCATGTATATCGTTTTTGGCTACCAGTATTATCGGGCCAGAAAGCGCGCGCTCAAACCCGGGCGAGAGTCTCGTCAGCTCTGGTATATCCACAAATTGCTGAAGGGAACGATGCTTTTCGTACTCGCCTACGCCATCCTCGGCATCAGCGATTTTATCGTTCATAAATTCTTTTATCTCGACCTACGCGAACAGCGGTGGTTCCTGGCGCTTTCAGCGGGCTCGTTTTCCAGCCTGGTGATTTTCTTCGGAGTGTACGGTTTTCAGGTGTTGCTGTGGGGGCGGAAATTGTTGAAACGAAGAAACCCAAAAACAAAAGAAAGACAAGATGCGCTAAGTTAGGTATGCATATTTTGAACCCTGAAGCTTTCAGGTATGTGTGGTGATGGTTGGCCGACCGACTAGTCTATCCTTGGTATAATCAGTGCTGTAGTGGTGGGAAGAAAGCACACTTCACTTTATCAGTGGGTTCACTTGTATACTTCTTGGTAGCGTGCTTGTGGCTTATTTTGACTGGCAAAGTAGCAGTGCTCTACCGTCCCCGAATCACCTCCAGCCCACGACTAAGCTCTTTGATCACTCCTCTTTTTTCCGGGTCGTAGATCCAGTTGGTATCGAATCGTTCCAGGATATCGGCATTGGCTTCGCTGCTGAGGGCCAGGCTATGGAACTCGGTATTCTTGTTTTGCTGCTGGTGGGCGATGTCGGCCAGCACATCCCGGTCGATCTTGTACATTACGAAGTCGGAAATCATAAGCACATCGGCATCCTCATAATCGTTGCTTTTGAGCTGCCGCAGGGCTTCGTAGAGTGCCAGGCTGGCGTCGGTACCGCCGTAGAAGGACATTTTCAGAAAGCCGGCTACCGCTTCCAGGGAGTTGGCTACGTCCAGCAGATCGATGGTCTTGATACCAACGGAAAAGTTGATCAGATAGGCGCGGCGATTTTCCCGGATGGCCATTTTGATGATACCCAGACAGAGGACCTTGGCGATGAGTTCCGGCCGGCCGGTCATACTTTCACTGGTGTCAACACAAACGATAAAGGGACCTTTCTCTTTTTGGCGAATGCGCTGGTTGACCTCCATGATATTATCACGACTACTGACGAGGCGGCGGTCTTCGTAACGGAAGGTAAGTAGTTGATCGTCGGCGTACTTTTTCAGAAAAAGCTCCTCGGTGGCCGGATCACTGAGCAGGCCGACTTCGCTACTCACGAGGCTATTCAGGTCCTTGCTTTCGTGAACACCCACAATTTCGGATTTCGCCAGTTCATCCACCACCCATTCCTGGCGGACAATGGTCTTTTCAAAAGTCTCCTCCTCCATTTCGATCTCGGCCTCGCGGAGGTTACCCAGCAGGTCAGCCAGCTCCCGAAGGGCATCTTCGTTTTGCAGGATCTCGTCGTATTCGCGAATGATGTCCAGTGAGCTGTCTTGCCAGAGATCGCGACTCAGGTCCCAGCCGAGGTAATCGGTAACCGGGCTCATGATATTGAAAAGGCGGCGGTATTCAGTGACCTTGGCGTCCAGGAGTTGAGTGTAATTCTCTTCTTCTTTTTCCAGTTGTTGGAGCTGGTAGGCCAGGATCTTTGCTTGCAACAGAGCGTCCCATTGACTGAGCAGGTCGGTAAAAAGGAGTTCGAATCTTTCCCGTTCTTCCTTACTTAGTTCGTGGTATTCTTTTTCGAGGTAGAGTTGGAAACGTTGTTCATAGAAAGTAGGATCTAATTCTTCGGCGGTGTAGTGTTCCCTGAGTCTGGCCAGCAGGAATGGATAGCGGCGCTTGAATGTCTTAAGGGGAGTGACGGACCAGCCTTTCAGTAAATCCACTTCCTGAACGTGGGGATGCTTTGCCGCTACCTTGGTAAAAGTCTTGCGCATCCAGTAGAGTAAATCCAGCATAACCTGCTCACTGATGCGGTCGTTATGGCGGAGCAAGTTCATCAGTCCTTCGATGGATAACATGCGATCCAGGGCATTGCCGAGGTAAGTCCGGTAGACTTCGTTTAGTGCCTGACCATTAGACACTGCTACTTTGAAGCCAGCTAAAAGGTCGCTACGTTCGGCTACCCCCAACAACTTGTCCTCCAGATAACGGACCACGTAACGCCGCGACTTGCGGTCCAGCAGGTTGCCGAACTCAACGAAATGCTCGAATTCGCGGGCGAGTTTTTCAGAGATCAAGGGGAGAGGTTTTAGGGGATAACAGGGTCGTAGCTTTTTGGTTTTGAGGACTGAAGGGTGAGGAAAATAATGACTGAAATCGGGAAATTAAAAGGGTTTAAGGAAGAAGAGTGAGGACTGCTTCTTCCTTAATTAGCTGAATTCTCAATCCTTCAATCTCTACCGGATGGTAATCTCCTCCGCTGCATTCACGAACAGAATATTTCCGATATCGTCATAGCCGCTGAAGACCTGTTCTTGCATGTGCTTCAGGGCTTTATCGCGGAAGCCGAGGATGACCAGATCGGCGTCGCCGCTGCGCTTGGCAATGACCTCCCGGGAGTCGGTATCATCGCGGCGGCAGATCACTTCGATGTTGTTGCGACTGATGGGTAGTTGACCGGTTTCGATGAGGTCATAGATACGCTGCCGCTCTTGGTCAAGACTGCTTTCTTCAAAAACGGCAAATATTCGGATTTGCGCCTTTTCCCAATCCGGGTGGCCCATAAGAATATAGGCCAGGATGATCATGAGGTTGGCATTCTCATAATCAGCCCGGGTGAGCCAGACGTGGATGTGGCGCTTGAGGCCGAAACCCCGCTCGCTACTTCCTAAGATACAGACGTTAAAATCTACGGACTTGATGAGCTTGAAGTTATCCATGATATCGGACAAGCCCTCCTGATTATACTTGGAGTATTCCAGCAAGAGTACATTGTTGTCCGCCCCGGCGATGCCCGGAAACTGAATGATCTGGGCAATACTGGAAGTATAGCTGGGAGAAACGATGGCATCGATGTAAATGCGGCTGTTGGTGGTCTCGGCCATACGAATGATCCGTTCTTTAATGGCAGCACCCTCGTCGTTACTCTGGTGACTCAGGTAACCATCCAGGTAATGGATGTAGGTGCCGAAACCGTATTTCTGGCTGAGCCAGCGTAACAAGTCAAAGGCCCCCAGCCGGGCAAAAGTCTGGTTGGAAGCAGCTACGATGGAGGGGCGCCAGCCGGTGACTTCTTCTTTGTCCGCCTTTTGCAAAAATATCTGGAGCCGGCGGCTGAACTGGAAAATTACCCCCTGGAATATCTGGGCTACACTACGTTTGTCCGGGTTGCTGTAACTGATGAAGGTGTAGAGCAGACCGATCATGATGAGGGCTGCGGCGGCGTAGGCGGCGTTCATGAAGAACATTAGTCCGAAACAAGCGAGCGCTCCGAAGAGACTGACGTACCATTTGGAGCGAAAACGTGGCCGGTAGCTGGGGTCTGCGGCGAAGTGATTCAGGAAACTGATGAGGCAAAGCGAGCCATAGGTGAGCATGAAGAACATGGAGATGATCTCGGCCACGCTGTCCAATGCCCCGGCCATAATGAATACGGCCGCCAGCACGATGGTGATGAGGCTGGCGTTGTAGGGCTCGGATTTTTCACCCCGTCCTTTAGATATCCAGTTATTGATGTTGGGGGTGGGGAAAATGCGGTCGGCCGCAATGGCTTGCAAAGTACGCGGGGCAACCAAAATGGAACCCAGTGCAGAAGAAATAGTAGCGGCAGCCAAGCCCAGGGGGACGAGCCACCAACCTTGCCAGGCGATGTCGGCCATGACTAATTTTTCGGTATTGGCCAGATCGGCGGGGGAGGCGCTGCCGGCCAGTTTCCAGGCCATGAAAAAATAAATAACCATACCGCCAATGGTGGCTGCCAAAGTACCAAGCGGAATGCTACGACCAGGGTCGCGCAAATCACCGCTGAGGCCAACCCCGGCCGTCATCCCCGTGAAGGCTGGGAAGATAATGGCGAAGACGGTGAAAAAACTGATCGGCAGGATCGGGTCGGCGGGTGAAGGAGCGGTTTCGCCCTGGCTTATTACCGGGCCGTTGTCATCAAATTCGTTGAAGACATCCGGGGAAGTGGATTCCAAATTGACGACAATCTCCGTTTGGGCATCCAGAGCGGTGGCGAAAGGATCAATGGCGTTTTCTTGTCCGTAGCTCGTAGTTCCCAGGAAGAAAGCGATAATGCTCACGGCCAGGGTAGCTACCACGATATAGAGGACCTTAACCCCGAGGTCGGCTCCCTTGGTAAGAATGACCGCCGTGAGTAATAGCAGGGCAGGAATACCAATGGTCTGCGGTTGGGCCAGCAGCCAGTCCGCCCAGGGGAGCAGTGAGTACGTTTCCCTGAACCACTTGATGGCCGGTGTAAAAGCTTCGGTAAAGGCCATGATGTAAAAGGCGACCGAAATGGCCTGGGACAAGTAAAGGGCGATCCCAATCGTAGAACCCGGTACCAAGCCAAAACTACGGGAGATGATGTAGTACTCTCCGCCACCTTCCACCTTCTGGTTGGTGGCAATCTCGGCGATGGCCATGGCCGTCGGAATCGTCACCGCGTGGCCGATCAGGATAATGGCGAAAGTACCGGCCAAACCCACCATCCCCACGGCATAACCAAAGCGGAGAAACATGATGGCACCAAGGATAGTACTGATGGCGGTAAAGAAAACGGGGGCAGTGCCGAATTTCTTGGCGATTGTGGACATGCGGTAAAGGTAGTGGTTAGTGAGATAGTCTGGTAGTAGTGTTAGTCTGATAGTAGTGGTAGAATGGTTGTAATGTTTAGCTGAAATGAAAATGGCCCAAACGATTCCGTTCGGGCCATCTGAAACCATCTGGTGATTGTGGATGATCTGTTCTTTGGATCACGCGGGCTGATATTTACTGTCCATACAGGATGGAACTATTCTACGACCAGGCATTCTGGCCGCGCCATCCGAAAGTCCGCAATGGCTTCTTCGCTCAGGCTGCGGCACTTGGTTACGTTGAGCCGTTGCAGGTTCTTTAGGCTAAAAAGTGCGGCGAGGCTGGTAACCTTGGTCTTACTTAGGTCCAATTCGCGAAGCTGATCGAGTTGGGCCAGGGCACTGATATCGGTAATGGAATTGTCGGCTAGCTGAAGGCTCCGTAATTGGGTCAAACTACTCAACTGAGAAATATCGTTGATCTTGTTGTTTCCCAGATTTAGCCTTTTGAGCTGACTGAGGGCCATAAGAGAACTAATGTCATTGAGGTTGTTATAATCTAGACTCAGTTCTTCGAGGGTGGGCAGACTGCTGATACCGCTGATCTCTACGAGTCGGTTAAGGCTAAGGTCGAGATAGCGGAGTTCAGGGAGGTTCAGTTGCAGGTTTATTTTTTTGATCTTGTTGCGGGCGAGTTCAAGCCGGCGTAATTTCAGTAAGCCGGTAAAAAATTGGACGCCCTCAATTTCGTTGCCGCTAAGGTCTAAATTCACCAAGCTACGCAAGCCGGTGATGGGGCGGGCATCTTCAATATCATTGTCGGCAAGGCGCAACCGGCGGAGTTGCTTTAATTCGCCGAGCATGGTCAGATCTTCCAACTCATTTTGATTGAGTTGCAATTCTTTCAAGCGAGTAATGGGTGCCAGCGAAGCTACGTCTTCCAGGCTGCCATGATTAGCTAAGATGATTTCCAGACCTCGGAATTCGCCGACGGACCTGGGAAGTTTTTTGCCGATCATCCCCTCGCGGTTACCATTGCGGCTCATCATTCTACGTAAATCCAGGGCCTGAGTATTGGACTGCAATTGGTCCGGAGACTCGGCGAGGCGCAATTTTCGGTCGGTCGTATCTATGAGTAACAGCTCTTTGCCACGCATGACACGGGTGTAGCCACTTTTGTCGAAAGGTAATGCTTCGACGTATTTGAAATCGATGAGTACATTCAGATTCCGGTCGATAAAACCGTAGAGGGGGTTCTCCGGATCGCCGTTGTTGGCTAATCCGTAGCGGTTTTCGTAAAAATAAATCATCTCCAACACGGCATCGGAACGGCGCTGTAATTGTTCTGCCTTTGTTACAGCCTGTTCGAGCAGTATTTTCTCATTTTCCAGAGCCAGGGTCTGGGCGCTGAGCAGGGTTGATTGACTTTCGGCCATTCGGCGCAGACTATCCGCCCGGCTCTTTTCATCCTCTAATTTTTGCTTTTCCTGTGCTAGTTCCTGGCTGCGCTTCAAAGCTTCTTCCCGGGCGTTCTGGGCTTCCTCTTTCACATTGTCCAGGTAGCGGAATAGCTTTTTAAGGAGGTCATTGATTTCGGGAAAACGATTACGGCTAGGTTCACTACGCCGGCAGTCATTCGATTTTGTGCTGGCCGAACGTAGTTTATTGAATACTTTTTCGGTATTCATGCCCTCACCCTTATCTATTTCCTCCTGTGCTTCGCGAATCAGGCGGTCGTAGGAACGACAATCAGACGATTGAGCGAATAAGCCAGTGGAACTGACACACAACAAAGCAATAAAACAACTGATCAGATTCTTCATGAAGGGAATTAAGGTTACTACTCCTTAATGGCGTCTATTTGTAAACGTAACAGATTTATTTCGGTATCGTAGTCCGTTGTTTGCAACTTGGCGGCAGCCCGGCTGGCTTTACCTACTTCCTCTTTGGCCAATTCTCCGTCATTACTGTCCAGGTAAACCCCGGCGTTATCCAGGTGCAGACGGATGCTGTTGCGTAATGAGGTTCGGTTATTTTCAGTGGATTTCTCCACTTTCTCCCGGAAATTTTCGGAAATATCGAGTAGCTCCCTGGTTCTCCTTCTCTCTCGGTCTACTTGGTAGTAGTAGTAAATCGAGGTAGTTGTGGTTAGCGTTGCCAAGGCGAGTAATGCCGTCAGAATTATGTTGAGGCGGCGTGATTTTTTATTTTCGGCGATTTCCTTGGCGAGTCGTTCAGCGTGGACTTTTTCCTTTTCTTCCTGAGCGATCACCCGTTCCAGGACGAACCGCTCACGTTTGGCTTCCAGGATAGGTTTGATGAGACTGTCGTGGCTAATCTCGTAATTGTATCCCCCGCGCAGGTCGGGTTCGGCCCGCAGCAGGTAAGTGTCGATCAGGGTATCCAGCGTGTCTTTACTGACACCAGAATCAATGATCTGGCCTTCGAACAAGGTGAGGCGCCGCTCGGCTTCTTCAAAGATCAATTGCTCTTCGATGAGTTTGCGGGCTGCCATTTGTTGTTCGGGGTCTTTGATCTCGTCGATCTTTTCCCAGTAGTAATTAGCGGTGATGTTTTCCAGGTCGCCGATTTTCTCCACCGTGGCGGTTCGCTCATCGTCATGTTGCATTTTGCGATCAATGGCGTCGCAGATCACTTGAAGCTGGGCACTTTCTATACCTTCGTAATCACCGGAGAGATAACTGATTATATTGTTCCGTAAGTCGCCGGCGTAGGTGAAGGGGGCGGTGGCGAATTCCCCCGGCTGGCGGGCTGGTGCTTCAATGGCACGGGTGGCTTCTTCAGCGTTGAGGTGATCGAGTTTGAACCAATTCTTGCTGATAGCGGGCAGATAATCACTTAGTTCGCCCAGTAAATGGATACGGTCTTCCCGAATAGCAAAGAGCACCTTGATCCGCATTGGCCGCATCAATAGGCGTTTTTCTTCGGCGCTGACGGGCCCTTCCTGTCCTTCGTATAAACTAAGAATATCCCAGTAACGTTGGGGCATCCGACCACTGATGGCTTCGGCTATCTGGCTGCGAAAGGCTAGCTGGTCCTGACGTGAATAGGTGAAGAGTTCCTCAAACTGATCGAAAATAAGTAGTAGGGGTGGGTCGGCGTATGCTTTTTCGGCGTCTTTAGCGATCCGGTCGAGTTGAATTTCCTTGAGTTGATTCCAGAGGCTACGGTCGTTGGGCAAGAGTTTGTCCAGTGGCGTATCCGGGTTAGTGCCTCCGGCAAGGTTGGCAAACAGGACCTCTTTAGTCGTACTCAAAGGGTCTCTGGACTTGGCTGAACTGGAGGCGTAAAGGCGGAATTCTACCGGCTCCAGGCTTCGGTCTTTACGGATTCGGGGGAGTAACCCCGCCTTGATCAGCGAACTTTTACCGATGCCTGATTTGGCGTGCAACACTACCTGGTCTTCTTGTTTGACCATCCGATGGAGAGCCAGAGTAGCGGCTTCGCGGCCAAAGAAGATATTAGATTGCCGTTCCGAAAAGGGCGAAGCGCCCGCGTATCGTCTTACTTGCTGCTTCATTGGCTGATCCCTAGTTGGTCCACCATCTCGCGGTAGCTGTCAATCAATTGGAGGAGGTCATCCCGAATTTTATTCATGTCCAGGGTGGCGTTTTCGTGGCTGATGATGCGGAGCATCTTTTGTTCTTCCAAGTCGCGGAGCCTCCCCTTCAGACCTACGCAGGCACGCATCATCGGCATCCCTGCCTGACCAACCCCACGTAGGCGATCCAGTAAATCAGTGATAACGCTTTCGATTTCATTGCGGGCTGCTTTTTCCAGCATCTGTCCCACGAAATTGTCGGATTGAGTTTCCTGACGCACGGCAGCTCTCAGCAATCCTTTTTCCTTACAGCGGCGATGCAGCTCTGCTACAAACGAGTCAATCCGGTCGTTGATCAGTTTGATGTCGTACTGCTCATTCCAGCTCAGTTGAGCAAGTTCGCCGGCCCCCGGCATGGTAGCGTATTTATTCTTGCCGTTTTCGTGCTGCTGCAGGATGCGTAGAAAGAGGTGCATTCGCCAGTCGTCCTCCGGCAAGCCGAGAAAAATAAAGTAGTCCGCCGAAAGGATATTGTCTTTTAGCAAACTCGACATACTTACTCCCCGACTGGTGCTCTGAATATAGTCGAAGAAATCGTCGTACGTCAGTACCAGTGAGTTCCGCTGATCAAGGTGACCGACCATATTGTAGATCATCGGCACTTGCTGGGTGGGTACTTCCGTATCCCGGTTCGGTTGATTACGCACGTAGGTGCATGGTCGGTAACGATAACCGAGGTCGTCGAAGGTGGATGCCAGGTGTTGATCTGGCGTCATGTTGAGGAGCAGGTGAGTTTTGATCTCGGCCAGAAGATTCAGCGTTGACTGATGACCTTCTGCTTCTTGTTCGTAAAAAGAGCGGACGGCTTCGTAAGTGGCACCGTCTTCCCCATCACGACCCAAGTGATACCAGCCGTTTTCTTGTACCCGGATGCCCAGTTCGGCGGCGTGGCCACGCAAAAAAGTTGCCAGCCGTTGGCTCTGACTTTTACGGCGGGGTGGGTCACTGTAAAACTCCGGTCCCAGGCAGATGATGCAACTGTCCTGTTCGATTCCGCGCAACAGGGCGTTCCACTGGAGATCGGATAATAATGATTCGGAGATATCGTCAGGCATTCAGGGTATGGATAGTAGCAAACCCTAAGGTATTTAAATTTTGGTAAATCGACTGCCAGGTCATAATTTCCCCATCTCATGGAAACGCCCCGCCTCAACGAATTCCGCATTTACTATAATACCAACATTCGTCCGGAGTTGGTAAGGATGGAGCGTGAGCGAAAGCGGATGCTGTTCGGTATTCTCGGCTCTGTTTTTGGCCTGGTCGTTATTATGCTAATTTTTGCAGTCATTGACGCGGGCTTCATGGTCCTCTACCTGGCGATCCCGGTACTTTTCTACCTGTCGAGCTTTTACTTTCGGGTAAAAAAATTCAAGGAGACCTTCAAGCCGGCTGTAGTATCGCTGATTCTGGAATTTATCAACCAGGCAGCTAATTACCGCGAACTCAGTTACCAGGCGGATAAAATGATCGGACGGGACCGCTTTCAGCACAGTGAACTGTTCATCGGCCGGCCGGTGGTCTACGAAGGTGAGGATTACATCAAGGGAATGGTGGGTGAAATGGCCTTCGAGCTGAGCGAGATTTACGTCCAGGAACTCAGCCGGGCCAGCAACCGCCTGGAATTGATTTTCGGCGGCATCTTCATCCACGCAATTTTTCCGGAGCGGGCTACGGGTCATCTGGTCGCCTGGCCGCGCCACGAAGAAAAAAACCTGCGCCGCAGTATCAAAGAATTTATCGCTCGCGGGGGCATCGATGCCGAGATCGAGTTGCTGGAGGACGGCTTCAGCGAATCTTTCGTGGTCTACGCCAAGAAGAACACCGTCGTTCATCAGTTATTGACCAAACCCATGCAGGAAGCCCTGCTCGAATTCATGGAGACCACGGAACGCGAACTCTACTTTGCGCTTCATAACCAGAACATCTTCGTCGGCATCGGCCACGATCGTGACTTGCTGGAGCCTCACGTTTTTCGCAGCAACCTCAGCTATCCGTTGGTGCGGGAGTTCTATACGGACATTACCCTGATGCTGAAGGTGATCGAGGAGTTTGACAAGAATCATTAGTGGTCGGGAGGTCTTAGGGTCTTACGGTCTGTTGAAATGTTAGGTCATCGTAAACCCGTAAGATTTTTAGACCAAACTTTGCTACTTTGAAGTCCAAATAATCTTCCGTTTTCTGACTTCAAAGTAGCTAAGCCAAAAATTAGCCCCAATGAAAATATTCTCCACCGAAAGACTGACCCTGTCCCGGTTTAAACTCACCGACGGGGCATTTATACTTGAATTGCTGAACAGCCCCGGCTGGCTCGAGTACATCGGCGACCGACAAGTGAAAACGGTGGAAGATGCTGAGCATTACCTGAGTAGCAAAATGTTGCCAGCCTATGCCAAAGACGGAATGGCGGGCTGGAAAGTAACCCTGAACATTACTGGAAAACCCATCGGTAGCTGTGGATTCTACCAACGTGATTATCTGGATTCCCCCGATTTAGGTTTTGCTTTTTTACCCGAATATATCGGCCAGGGCTATGGCTTTGAGGCGGCAAAAGGCTGCCTGGATTATGCGGTCGAAAACATGGGTTTACAAAAGTGTTGCGCCATAACCATACCGGAAAATAAAGCTTCCATAGGCTTGTTGGAGAAGTTGGGCTTCGTGATGAAGGACCGCACCAGGGATCCGGATACGGGGGCGGACTTGCTCATTTTCGAGTGGAGCATTTGATGATTCTGGTTGGTAAGTCAAAAAAAGGTTCCATAATTTCTGGGGTTTGGCAGGCAAAAAGCAATTCCGTAAGACTCGTTATGAATTTTCGAGCATTTAAAGTACCCGGCTATAGTGTGGATGTATGTTGTCGATTATGGCTGGATCACCGAACGTTGGGCGATGGATTGCCCGGTAAACTGGATGCTCCCCGCGAGTGATGGTATGCGGATCGGCCTTTTTTGAAATCCACCAGTCAAAAATCTCGTATTTACTTTTCCAACTCGCGGATTTCAAAATCTACGACTTAGGAGCTGTCTGTGAAACCAGAGCCGCATCTGAGTAGTCGTTGGAATCAGTTACCTATTCATCGGCATGATAAGTTCCGTATTGACGAAAGCCGACTGGAAAGGAGTGTGAGAATTTATTTTTAGGAGAACTATTGTTTTGAGGGAGCGCGATAAGGATCGTGCTCCCTCCTTTTTAGAATAACTCGAACCCGGATAAGTTCCTATCTTTCTCCAAACAACTGCTATGCGCCATTTATTCCTGATATCGAGCCTACTGCTCGCCGGTTTTCTGACCGCCCAAAGCGCCGCGGACATTCGTGCTGCTGCTAAAAAGTCCCTCGCAACCTTCGATGCTCCTGGCTTTTCGGTGGGCGTGATCAAAGACGGCAAGGTGGTGATTTCTGAGGGGTTTGGCGTGCGCACGAAAGGCGAGAGCGAACCAGTGGATGGAAACACCCTTTTCGCCATTGCCTCTAATACCAAAGCTTTTATCAGTACCGCCATCGCAAAGTTGCATGAGGAAGGAAAGCTAGATATGGATGCACCGGTACGCCGTTACTTACCGTACTTTCAGCTGTATGATGAATACGTTAGCGAGCACACGACGGTACGCGACCTACTATGTCACCGGGTCGGCCTGGGCACCTTCAGTGGTGATGCCATTTGGTATAAAAGTGAAAAATCAGCCGAAGAGATCGTACGGCAAATCCGTCATTTGCCCCAGGCTTACAGCTGGCGCGGTGGTTATGGTTATACCAACCTGATGTTCATTACGGCCGGGGAGGTGATCCGCTCGGTAACTGGCATGGGGTGGGAGGAGTACGTCCGGCAGCAGTTTTTTGCGCCCTTGGAAATGAATCGTAGCCAAACGGGAGTAGAACCGCTGGCAAACATGAGCAATGTGGCTACGCCCCACGTGAGTTATCGGGATAACGAGCCGATCAGTATGGCCCCCTGGGGGGCATCCGGTGCAGCCGGTGGGATCATTTCCAGCAGCAACGACATGCTGAAATGGCTCCATACCCAACTGGAAGCCGGAACGGTTGAAGGACAAGTGATTTTCCCCGCAAAAGTACAGGACCACACTTTCCGCCCCCATAATACCTACGGTGGCCCGTTACGCTTTTCCACCGTCGGTCTCGGATGGTTTATCTACGAACGTGAAGGCCAGGCGGTGGTCACCCACGGTGGTGGCTACGATGGTATGTATTCACGGGTGATTCTGCTACCCGAAGAGGAAGTCGGCATCGTCATTCTCAGCAATAGCATGACTGGGCTGACTTCGGCGTTGGGTAGTCACTTACGTGATCTTTATCTGGGTATGGAAACCTCCGAAGACTGGCTGGAAAAGGCTTGGGAAGGAGAAGTGTCCGGCCGGGAAAAATGGAACAGCCGGCAGAAAGAGATTAAATTAGGTCGGGTATCCGGAATTACTAAGCCAACCGTATCTGAATCGGAATTATCGGGTAATTACCGGGATCCTCTTTTCGGTGACTTCAAAGTAGCAAGGTTAGCAACTGGTGACCTGGAACTTCAATTCTCCCGGTCGAACGCCCTGAACGCTAAACTGGAACATTTTCACCACAACACTTATCGACTGCTGTGGAACGAGCCCCACGCCTGGTTCGACTTCGGTACCGTCCAGTTCCTGACCAACAACCGCAATCAGGTCACTGGCCTCCAGTTCGACGTGCCTAACGACGACATCTTCTTCGAGGAACTGCACCCGGTTAAGGTCAGATGAATCAGTGAATCGATGATTCAATGATTCAATGATCTAATGATTCAATGAATCGATGATCTGATGATTCAATTATATAATGGGGGACTGATTAAATCATTAGGTCATTCAAAGCGAAGCACGTGCCGCACCACCGGCCGACCAACTTTCTGCAGAAGCAGAACAAAGCAAAGCCCGGCGATCAGGGTATAGGTCAGCGTCAGGGTCTGGGTGCCCAGGCCGGCCAGCAGGTCGACGAGAAAAAAAGATGGCCTTGCTTCGGCGTCGTTTTCCAGGCCAATCGCCACGTAATAAGCCCAGCCGAAAAAGACCGAAAGGATCAACGCGGTGATCAAGATGTTTTTGCCGGCTCGGAGCGGAGAAGGTTTCTCCAGGATGTAATTGGCGGAGGGGTGTAACTCTTTCAGATAATGGAAGGCACCGTAGATCGTATTCGATGATCGGATCGGATAAATTTCTTCCGAGCCTTCGCCGAAATGGATAACCAATTCCGGTTTTCCTTCCTCAATGTGAACGGTATTTATGGAATTTAGTGGGAGCTTCTGAAGTCCGGCCGGTTCGTGGCCAGCGTTCAAACTGGCTTCGATTGTTTTCTCGTCAGTCTTCTCGACGGGAATGCGGCCGAGGTGCTGGTCGGAAATAAGGAGGTAGTATGGCTGGGCCACCTCGTCTTTGTCAATTTTCCACCACTTAAATGCCATAAATATATTTTTACGCTGATGAACGAAGGTATCATCCTTAGGTGACAATTAGTTGATCGTGTGCTGGCTGCCACCTCAATTGCCGGCGGATTTTGCTGGAATCAATCCGCTTACCGTTCGCTCCGCCGGCTAATAGTTCGGGCAGTGCCCCTCCGTAAGCTTCGATGGCTCGACCATAAAATGTAGCTTTAGAAGGGTGGGTGGCGGCGCAAACATTAAATACTTGTTTGCCAGTAGGGGGTGGACCAGCGGCCATCACCTTTTTGATGGCTGACACTACATCCTGTTGATGTACAAGATTCACGGGAGCTTCGCTATAAGCTATTTGTTCCTTGCCAGCGAACCAGCGGCCGGGATGACGGCCGGGGCCGTATAATCCGGCGAGCCTGAGAATGGTGGCGGGAATTCTACCCGCCCGAAACAGCTCTTCTGCGGCCAGCACGGCTTTAGCGGACTGGGTTACGGGCGCGGTGGGCGTCGCTTCGTCGACCGATCCTTCGATGTTGCCATAAACGCCGGTACTGGAAGTATAAATAAGGTGACCGACACCAGTCTTTTCCGCCCGTTGGATGATGGCCGCGATTTCAGAAGTGTATAATTCCTCTGCGTTTGCACGCCGCCGGCCGGGTGGTAACGTGATGACCATTGTTTTGGCCGAGAAAAAAGGGAGATCGTGTTCGGTAAAGTCGGGTACGTTGATCTTAAAGAGTCGGTGCCTCGGAGGACCGGCCTGCATGGCTTCGATCACACTATTTCCACTTCCGGCGGAGCCAGGCCGGGCAGTCTCCTGGTAGTCAAAGGAGGTGTTGATCAATCCTCGAAGCTTTTTGCGGGTAGCCGGACTGCGGTAGCTAGCAAATAAAGTGTAGCGTTCGTCTTTCAATAAAGCCGCAAACAGCGCACTACCGAGCCAGCCGGTGCCGAGTAGGGAAATCTTCATCTGGTAAAACTACGGCGGAGCCGGGGAAATAAACTTGTGCTCCTTGGTTCATTAGCGAATTCAGAACTCCTCCAGAGCTGTTTTTCTGAAACTCACTACCTGTAAGATCTTAGTCGCTACGCTACCTAATTGATCGCTACGGTCAGTGGCAGCGTAAAGTTGCTGGCGGAGCCAAGGGAATAATTTTACGTCCATGCGGTAGGGAAGTAATTTCCAGGCGGCATTGGGTACGAAGCCATAGTAAGCCCGTCGGGTATTCAGCTGGTCGGTAAACTCACGAAGGAGTAGCTTACAAAAGGCATCCGGCCAGGGGTAGGGGAGCTGGAGACTGATTTGCCGTAGTACACTGCCGTTGCGATAAACTTGCTCAACGTGCTTTTGCGCCCAGTTACAGAGTGTGGTGTATTCTTCCTGGCTCAGTAAATCGTAAAGCTCGTAAGTCTTTTTGGTAAGCTCGGTCTGAGGGACGTTCAATTGGAGTAAATAGCGGCAGAGAGCTAGTCGGTCTTCGGGACGGTCGTAGAAAATAACGGCCTCCAGCAGGGCCGGGAGCCAGGCTTTTTGGCTGACCATTAAGCGACTGAAAGTATCTAAGGGGCTGCGGTCGCTGAGGCTTGCCCACCAGGGTGGCGGGAGATTGGCCAAAAGGCTGGCTTCGGGGCCGAGTTTCTTATCGTAAAGTCCATGGTCCTGAAGGATTGGGAGATGGTCCGGATCGGCGCTAAGTTTCAGACTATTTTCGGAGACGGTCAGCCAACTGCCGGCCATTTCCAGGAAAAGCTCCTTTACGGTCGGTTCTTCCAGCTGAAGCAGTAAGCGGGTTGCCAAACGACGGACATCCTTGCGGCGTGGACCGAGGGCACTTTGAAGGAGCGGAGCGTCTGCTTCGGAGAGTTGCACCTTAAGGGCAGTTAACAAAGTCTCTTGCTGCTTTGGGGTCAGTGTGTCCCATTCCGCGACCAGGGCCAGGCGGGCTCCTTCGGGATCCTTGACTCGCCAACGTCTGAGCCAGGCCGCTTTCTCGGAGGGCATGATCAGCTTGGCGTAGCCGGGAGCGAAATCGGCGGGCGGCAGTAATGCACTCCATTCGGGGTGTTGCTCGGCCAGCCAGGCCCCACGATTTCCGGTGAGGTCCAGGAATTGACCGGCGAGAAGGGGTTGTCCGGCACGGAGTAAAGTAGCAGCGGATTCGAGCACTTTGACGATCAGGTGGGGCGGAACCAAAAAGTTTTTCTCCCGCATCAGCCGCAAAAATTCGCGTAGAGCCATATGATAGGTTGGCTCCAGGGCCAATTCCAATGCCCGGGCGGCCTTGGGGGAAAGTTTTCGGCTGTCTGCCGCCTCTTCGGGCGCGAGGGTGTCTGCTCCGGAAACCGGAGTGGGCAGTTCCGTGCGGCGCAACCGATCCAACAAGCCAACGGCCTCGAGCAACTGTTCGTTTTCGGGTAGCTCCTGGTCGATGCCCAGAAATGGAAATACCTTGGTTAACTCCTCCGGTAAGGCCCGGCGATGGGTACCCAGGAGCAGGGAGCGTTTTGCCAGATGGTGGAGACGAGTGTAGGGAGGCAAGGAAAGGAGGATTGAAGGATTGAAGGTAAGCAGGACTGATGGATTGAAGGTAGAAGGTCGGCGGGGAAGTCTGCTTCATCTTTACCGTTCCTGCGTCCTTTGGTCATAGAGTCCTTGAATTATGAACAATAAATGACAAAGTCGGTCCCCGTTCGGAGAGTTGGGTAAAGGACAAAACAAAATGCCGTTTCGTTCGTCCGGAAGCGTAGAAAATCATTGTCGGATCGTCAACTTTGCTACTTTGTTAGCCATAAAAAGGATCAGAAGCCCCGGAAAAACAGGAAATTGAAGCAGCGTAGGTTACATACTTTGATTATAAGCGGATATAACCTACTTTTGCGCCGTAATTGATAACGCTATATTCAAGTAAATATCCATGGCAAATACCGGTTCCGTTAAGCAGGTTATTGGTCCAGTTGTTGACGTAAGTTTCAGCGGCGAAAATTCCACCCTTCCAGCTATCCTCAATGCGTTGGAGATCGAGCGCCCCGGCAGCGAAACGCTGGTCCTTGAAGTACAGCAGCACCTTGGTGAAGACAGCGTGCGCGCCATTGCAATGGACGCCACCGATGGTCTGACCCGCGGTACTGTGGTCGTGGATACCGGTATTCCGATCGCCATGCCCGTTGGCGAGGCCATCAAAGGCCGTCTTTTCAACGTAGTAGGTGAGCCGATTGACGGTATGCCCCGCGTAGACAAGAGCAACGCCCGCCCGATCCACGCTAACCCTCCTCCCTTCGATCAACTGTCTACCGACAAAGAAGTACTCTTCACCGGTATCAAGGTGATCGACCTGATCGAGCCTTACACCAAAGGTGGTAAGATCGGTCTTTTCGGTGGTGCCGGAGTAGGTAAGACCGTACTGATCCAGGAGTTGATCAACAACATCGCCAAAGGTTATGACGGTATTTCCGTTTTCGCCGGTGTAGGTGAGCGTACCCGTGAGGGCAACGATCTTCTCCGCGAGATGCTGGAAGCCGGCATTATCAACTACGGTGACGACTTCATGCACAGCATGGAAGAAGGTGGCTGGGACCTGTCTAAAGTAGACATGAAGACCCTGGAAACCTCCAAAGCAACCTTCGTTTTCGGACAGATGAACGAGCCTCCCGGCGCCCGTGCCCGCGTAGCCCTTTCCGGTCTGACCGTAGCCGAGTACTACCGCGACGGTGACCTGAGCGACCCGACCGGTGGCCGTGATATCCTGTTCTTCGTAGACAACATCTTCCGCTTTACCCAGGCCGGTTCTGAGGTATCTGCCCTCCTGGGCCGGATGCCATCCGCCGTAGGTTACCAGCCGACGCTGGCCACCGAAATGGGTCTGATGCAGGAGCGAATTACCTCCACCAAGCGTGGTTCCATCACTTCCGTACAGGCCGTTTACGTACCTGCGGATGACTTGACTGACCCCGCCCCCGCAACAACTTTCGCTCACCTTGATGCCACTACGGTACTGAACCGTAAGATTGCTGCCAAGGGCATCTACCCGGCCGTGGACCCACTGGATTCTACCAGCCGGATCCTGGATCCAGCCATCATCGGTGATGAGCACTACAATACCGCCCAGCGTGTGATCGAAATCCTGGCCCGCTACAACGAGCTGCAGGATATCATCGCTATCCTCGGTATGGAGGAACTGAGCGAAGAAGACAAAACCGTCGTTCACCGCGCCCGCCGCGTAGAGCGTTTCCTGAGCCAGCCGTTCCACGTAGCCGAGCAGTTCACCGGCCTCCAGGGCGTTCTGGTAGACATCAAGGATACCATCAAAGGATTCAACATGATTCTGGACGGTGAGGTAGATCAGTACCCAGAGCAAGCCTTCAACCTCGTCGGTTCTATCGAAGAGGCGATTGAGAAGGGAGACAAAATGATGGCCGAGGCAGCCTAATGGCCGCCGCCAAAAATACGACATGACAATTTCCGTACTAACTCCAGACCGTACCATTTTCGAGGGTAACATCAGCGCAGTAACCCTGCCTGGCGTACTTGGTGAATTCCAGATTCTGGATCGTCACGCCGCCCTGGTCAGTAGCCTGAGTGGTGGCAAAGTGACCCTGAAAACCTCCGGTGAGTACAGCTACTACGACGAGGAGAGCAAAGGACAAACGGAAAAGCAATCCGCTAACCGTAGCCTGACCTTCACCATCGATAAAGGTTTCGTAGAGGTGCTGAACAACGAGGTGAACCTCCTCGTGCAAGGTGCCCGTAACCTGCGGTAAGAGAATTTGCTGCGCAAATACAGAAAACCCTTTTTGGCCAAAGCCAAAAAGGGTTTTCTTATTTTGGAGCGATATGAAAATTCTGATCTGCCCAGATAAATTTAAAGGTTCACTGACGGCCTTGGAGGTGGGGGAAGCTTTGACGAGGGGCATTCGTAAAGTACGGTCGGAGGCGCAAATCACCATCCAGTCCCTAGCCGACGGCGGAGACGGCTCCCTGGCGGTGCTGAGGGACACGCTAGGCCTGCAGGAAGTGAGCGTAGATACCTTCGATCACCTGCGCAGGCGAATGAGAGCAAACTACTTCACCGACGGTAAAACGGCCTACGTAGAACTGGCGGCGGCCAGTGGTTTGGCTTTACTGGCCGAAGACGAACGCGACCCCATGAAGTGCTCTACTTACGGCACCGGCCTGCTGATTAAGCACGCGTTGGACGCGGGGGCAGAGCGAATCCGGCTCTTCTTGGACGGTAGCGCGACCCACGATCTCGGCTTCGGTATAGCGGCGGCTTTGGGCTTTCGTTTCCTGGCCTTGTCCGGCAAGGTGATCCGACCCAACGGAGCGGCTCTGGAACTGATTCGGTACATCGAAAAGCCAACTAAAGCCAAGTATCGCCAAGCAAAAATTGAGTTGATCTGCGACGTGCGAAATCCTCTTTTGGGGGAGAACGGTGCGGCCAGAATATACGCTCCGCAAAAGGGTGCCGATGCCCTGGCGGTGGAGCGGTTGGAATATGGCTCACAAAGTAGCAGTGGGGTTATCGAGCAGCAATTCGGACGCTCCGTAACCAACGTCATTGGCGGCGGAGCCGCGGGGGGCATTGCGGCCGGGCTGTACGGTTTATTCGGCGCGGAGATCGTGGCGGGCTTTCCACTGATCAGTGAATTGGTGGGGCTGGAAGATCAAATTGCTGCGGCCGATCTGGTCATCAGCGGAGAAGGGAAACTGGATGGCCAGTCACTGGAAGGCAAGGTGGTGAGTGGGGTGGCGGAGTTGTGTCAACGATTAGAAAAAACCTTAATACTGGTGGTTGGTCACACTGAACTGGAGCAGTTTGAACAGGTGACGGAGATTTATGCGGTCAGCCGTCTGGCCAGGGATTTAGCGGATAGTATGGGGAATGCCGGGGGGTATTTGGAGGAGATAGGGGAGGGGATTGCTAATAGTATACCTAGGAAATCAAGCGAATGAAAAAAATCGTACAGTCTTGAAGTCTCAGCGAAATTATTGCCAGGTAAAAATATTGTGTCGTAAATATTGCTTTTCGCAATTATTGTTTGTGTTTTTTAAGTCTAGGTTACTATATTGGTTTAAGATATTATCACATGACTAGTGTCAGACCATTAAAGTCAAACTGACAAAACCCTACTTTTTAGGACTTCTTCAGTTCTCTCATTTGTTTGTTACCAGTCACCTAAACCTAACTTGCATGAGTTTTTTAATCGAATTGTGTTGCGGCAGACGCGTACACACACACACACAATCTCAGCTTATATCTTCTGTTACTCCTGGTGATGGGGTGTACTTCTTTCTTATGCGGGCAAGACACCATCACGTTCCGGGTACTGGAGGCTACAGCCACACCCAGGCTAATCGACAATGGCACTTTGAAACTGAACGACTCTAGTTTAGACTACTTGTTTGCCAACCATACTACCACTGAATTTTTTCGGCCATACTCTCGCGCCGATAATTTCGAGGGTATTCATGCTGAATACCTGCAGACCGTTTTTCATGTCGTGGTGACAGCAAACGGAGCCACCTTGGCCCAAACTTTGCAATCTGCAACAGCTCACTACGAAGACGTAGATATCTATAATAAGCCCGTTATATATCTTAATAGTATAGAACTCCCGCCTACTGTTGATAATAACTGTACACCATACTACCCCAATGATCCTTTTTACGGCACCGATCTTTGGTGGCCTCTGGAAATGTTGTGTATGCCGGAAGTTTTTTGTGAGCAAACGGCAAATGCGAGTGTGAAAATTGCGATCGTTGATCGAGGTTATAGAAACTTATTGATCCATCCTGATGTATCTTCGAATATCGTGTATATCGAAAGCGGAGTGAGTCCTAGCAGTCCAATTTTTTCGAATTTTGCTGGGAATCATGGACTCGCAAGTACATTAGCCGCTGGTGCGATCGGTGATAATTCGATCGGTATTGCTGGCACTGGATGGGGAGCAGGAATGATGATTTTTGATCTCGATAACGATTTTATCATTGACGATTGGATGGAAGCATATGAAAACGGTGCGGATATCATTTCAAATTCTTGGCAAGCGAATTGTGGAAATTTTAATTCTTGGCCAGCTGCCAAGCATGCCATAGATATGCTAGTGGAGGATTATGGGGTTAAAATTGTTTTCGCGGCATCAAACGGAAGTCTGCAGACACCAAGATGCGAAGGAGGAGTCAACCTTTATGATGTTAATGGAACTGCCCCCGGATTTAACGGTATGGTCTATCCAGCTTCCTGGCCTTCCGTCATAAGTGTTGGAGGCATTACTGCAGAAACTTGTATTTATTATGATGGTTTCGATGACCAGTGTGGTGCAAATGATGAAACTTGTCAATATCAAAATCACTCTCCTTCAACTCACCATTATTTGACACATAACGAGGCCGTAGACGTAGTAGCACCTGGGTTCTGCGTGATCAGTGGCTTAGTAAGTGATTGCGATCAAGGTGGCACGATAAATCGAAAATCGACAGGTGCTTCTATTTCAGCACCAATGATAGCCGGAGTAATCGCACAGATTCTCACGGTAAATCCCTGTCTGGATCGAGATGCAGTTATGGATGTTTTAAAGCAAGCTGACCAGAGCACTTGGGTAGATCAGTGCTGGCACAATACTCAGGTGTATGATGATCCAAACACCCAGCCATCATTACCCTGTACTTCTACCGCAATCGATATCGCTAAAGACTACGCCAAATACCGCATTACCCAACCAACGGTCTGGAACAGCGATCGCTTCGTAAGATCGCTAACCATCGAGGCGGGCGGAGAACTTATCATCTCCGGCGCTACGGTAGACGTAGGAGGACTGACCCGGATCAAAGTAGAAAATGGTGGTCGTTTGATTGTAGATAATTCGACTATCCGCGCGGCGAAGTGTCATAATACCAATAACAAATGGTCCGGTATAGCAGTACATGGTAACGTGGACGCCGATCAGCCCGACCCCTATGCTACTACCCTCGACCCGAATAAAGCCGGTGTCTTGATCATGCGCAACGGCTCCACCTTGGAAGACATCAAACACACTGCCATCAAGAACTACAACGCCCAAAACTGGTACGTGGAGAACGGCGGGTTAATCGTGGTGGAAGACTGTAGTTTCAGCGAGATCACTCGGATTGCAGAATTCTTGCGCTACAATAAAACGGACAATAGCTCCTTTACGACCAACGTGTTTACCGCCCCCGCCGACCAAAACAGTTCTGCTCTCGGCCTCGCCACTAGCATCTGGCACTGCGACGGCATCACCTTCGACCAAAACTACTACGAAGGCTACGAGCGGGCCGCTATTTACACCCTGGATGCGACCATTAACGTGATCAATAATAATCAGTTTGTCGGTAACGGAGTAGGCGTAAAGATGCTGGCTTCTAACATCTTCGGTTCCGGCGGTGTGATCGAAGGTAATAGCTTTAGTAGTAATGATTTCGGCGTGGAGGTGGTTGCCTCCGGTGTACGGGCCGATCTGCTGGTGAATGATAATACCTTCTTCCAGGACGGTCGTGGATTATCCGCCCTCGGTGCCTCTAACATGCTCGTGTTCGAAAATTCATTTGATTTTTGCGTGAGTGATGGGGTGTCTATGGGTAATACGGATTTTTGGATTTCCGAGATCATGAATAACTCTTTCGCTAATGCGGATAACGGAATTCGGTTTTACTCGAATTGTAGTGGTAGTGCTTTTACGCGAAACTGCTTTTTGGGAATGAGTAATCCTGATGTGACAGTCGAACAGTTTCAGCCTTCAAGTAGCTTAGCTAGATTGTTTCCTACGCAAGGCAATGGTTTAGAGCCTGCTAATAATTGTTTTACTAACGATGGAATTGATATCGAAGCGGATCAAGGAGACGTCGTATCTTTTAGTTATTTCGCAAATACTTCCTTGACAACAAATAATTGTTTAGTGCCCGAAAATAATTTGACCTTTCCAGGAACGGGATACCAGGCAAATTACACTGTCGAGAATGCTACTTCTTCTGGTGGCTCACCTTGCGCCAATGCAAACGTACCTGACCGAACGCTTGATTCAACGGTTACCCATCAAGAATTTTATGCAGCACTTAACGATTATTTTACCGCCGAAACGAGCTACCTGACTACACCTAACCAGGCAAATGCAGTTGATCTTGCTCAAAAACAAGCGTTGGTTACTTTTCGCCTTCGCTCTATCATAGAGAAAGCATTTGTCAATGATAACCTTAATGACCTCAAGCTACTTTTAGCCGGTGTGCCCAGCAAGCAGGGAAGAGAATGGTATATCGACGCAGCAATACAATTTGGAGATTCAACCGAAGCAGCTAGCTCACTAGTTGATTACACTAATAGTTTTGGAACTAATTCTTTCAGCACGACACGTGAGATCGCTATTGATCTGCTAGGCTATGATGATAAGTATACTTTGGATTCAGCAACTGAGGCAGTACTTGATGGTATTTACCAAGATGACGAAGATTCAGAACAGGGTATTGCGGGAAGTTTACTTGATTTTCTTGAACTTTCTACTTATCATTTTCCAGTCGCCGTAAATAATGGAGCATCTGAATCGAATCTCGGCTCCAATGCAACTAGTTATAACGTGAATGTGAATGAGGAATTAGAAAGGATAAAGCTATATCCCAACCCCACCAGTGGCCTTATAATTTTCGAAATGCTCTTTGCCGCAACGGATGAAAATATTTCTGATTTAACAGTAATGGATCATACCGGTCGCCGGCTGTTGAGTCAGAGAATAAATGACCAGACGCGAAATTCCGTGAATTTGAGTGAGTTCCCCAGCGGGATATACTATTTACGATTCACGCGAGGTGATGAAACTCTGATTCGTAAAGTAGCTAAACAATGATAGTTTCTAATTTAATTAAGAAGTTAGCAGCACTGCTGCTAACTTCTTTTACCATTCTTTGCGGGGCTGATCTCAATAGCCAAACCTACTTCAGCCAAGCGTTTGATATCGACTATTGTTTTAACGAAGGCTTTGCTATTGGCTTGATCGATGGAGACAGCACGATTCAGGTGTCAGGTAGATTAGCTTGTGCTTCTCCAGCCTTCGAAGGCACGGGGACGTTCAATTTTTCGATTTACGATGGAAGTTTGATCAATTCAAACACTCAAGACCGATTTAACGTTTATGGTCCTAAATCCAGTTTCATTGAAAATGAAACACTGATAACCGGTACGAGCAACATAGCACCCGAGCCAGGCGTATGGAAAGTAGATTTGAACGGAAACGTATTGGATAGCTTCTTATACGACCAAGAATCTCCTTTCGCGAATACGCGGATCATCAAGAAAATAGGAAACAGCTACTATGCCTCACTTGTGACCAATACCTTGGGAGAGACTACCCATGATTTGATTCAACTAGATACTAATTTTCAATTCATGAATGCATATCCGGACTACATCGAGGTAGAACAGTACGATGAAGTCTTGTCAATCTGGGGAAATGGCGAGGATGTATACTTTTCTGTTTGTCGAGGTCAGGTTTTTAGATCATGTTTGAATTCAGAAGTTTATAGATTTAAGACCGATTTAAATCACGAGCTAATTTACAGTACTCCGGAAGAAAAAAGGAAGTATGGACGTTTTCTGGGATTGTCTTTTCCAGCTGATGATAGTAGTTTCTATTACGTATGGAACCAAGATACCGTAAACCTGGATAGCATAGATTACTACCACGCTGATCCGGCAATGGTATCCAAAATATCGTATGATGGTGAAACAATTTGGGATACTTACTTTTGGGATTACAATGGGGTTATTAGAAATGGATTTACTGCTGCTAATGGGGATCTGATCCTGGTCGGAATTCAAAACGAGCATTTCGCATTTCAACCAGGCGAAATTCCTCCGTACATGGTGGCCGGTGGGTATGCAACCAGAATAGGTTCTGATGGCTCGATACGCTGGCAGCGTAAAGTTTTTGACGTGGTGCATTGTAAGAATGATCCGGATGAATTTTGTATATCCGGGTTCCACATGGGAAATGAATTACCAAACGGTGACTTACTATTCACTGGCTGGATCGATTCAATAGTACCCGGACTTCCCGCAGATGCAAATGAACAGGTGAACACCTGGGTCGTAAAAACCGACAAAGACGGCTGCCTAACCCCCAACTGCGGCCTGTTGCAAGTGCTAGACACCACCTTTTACACCTCCACCCGCAACTGGTCGCTGGACCAAGCGCCTCCCGGAGAGCTATCCATTAGCCCCAATCCGGTAGGCGGCGGTCCGGTACGCATCGATTTGAGTGGAGGTACTTCGCTTTCTTCCGCTAACCGTCGAAACGGGCAATATCGCCTGGTAGATGCCTTGGGGCGGGTAGTAAGCAGTGGAGTAACGCCGCAAATGCCATACACGCTAGAGACGCAGGGGCTTTCCGCCGGGGTCTATACTTTGCAGTGGACCGGGCGAAATAGTGGCCGGGTATGGGTCGGGCGGTTGGTGGTTCGGTGACTTTACTTGCCACGTTCTATGTTCTTCTTCACGAATATAATTCGGAAAATCAATCAGTAAACATAAATTTGGTGATTCAATTCACTAAATTTACGTAAATTCGGTGATTAAATTCACCGAATTATGATTTTAGAACGCGAGCAACTCAAAAACGTTTTTAAATTTCTACGGGAAAATAAGGCTATCGTGCTTTTGGGGCCGCGACGCGTAGGCAAAACGGTTATGCTTAAGCAATTAATTCAGCAGCTAGACGAACCGTACTTATTACTTAACGGCGAGGCCGCCGACGTACAGGAACTACTGGCACGCCGAACTGTAGAAAACTACCGAAATCTACTAGGAAAGAAGCGAATACTCATTATCGACGAAGCCCAAAAGATCGACGAGATCGGCTGGGTACTAAAGTTAATGATTGATGAGATACCGGGCTTGAAGATCATCGCTACCGGTTCTTCCGCATTCGACGTTGAAAACAAAACCGGGGAACCACTGACGGGTCGAAAATATACCTTCAATATTCATCCGCTATCCGAAAGAGAATTAACCCAGACGGAAGACTTATTCACGGCTGGAGAGCGACTCAAACAGCGCCTCGTTTACGGTAACTACCCCGAATTGATCAGCATGACGGATAATGATGAGCGGCAATACTACTTACAGGAACTGATCAATACTTATTTGCTAAAAGACATCCTGACCTTTGAGGGAATCAAAAATAACGATCGGATTCTGGCTCTCTTGCGGCTCATTGCTTTTCAAGTAGGGTCTGAAGTTTCTTACTCCGAAATTGGTCGCCAGCTTTCCTTAGACAAGGTAACCGTAGAGCGCTATCTGAATTTGCTATCAAAGGTTTTCGTGATCCACCGGGTAGGCGCTTTTAGCCGAAATCTGCGTAAAGAGATCGTAAAAGGGAAACGCTGGTACTTTTACGACAATGGCGTTCGCAACGCACTGCTCAATAATTTCAACCCACTCGCCTTGCGGCAAGACATCGGCACGCTCTGGGAAAATTACGCCATCAGCGAACGCCTAAAATATCAGGCTTCTCAGCGGCTACTCTCCTATAATTATTTCTGGAGGACTTACGACCAGCAAGAAATCGATTGGATCGAAGACCGTGGCGGCCGCCTCCATACCTACGAATTTAAATGGAACGCCAAAAAGATACCCAAGCAACCGATTGCCTTTCGCAGGGCCTATCCGGATAGTGATTTTGCGGTAATTAATCCGGAGAACTTATTTGATTGGGTGGAGAAGTGGTAAGTACCTGCTAGGGCAATTGAAGTAAATTTTACTTGCGGTGTTTTTACCACTCAGGTACGAAGAAACCAAGCTATACGTGTACCACGCTCAGTACCTCCGTACCTAAATGGTGAAATCCAAACCACGCTCGCTAATCGTCAAGATCACTTCCAAAAAGCGGCATCTCAACTCCGTCCAGCTGCTCCCGGAAGCTTTGTAAATCCTCGTTCACGAACATTCGCACTGCTTCTATGAAGTCCAAAGACTCCTCCTCGAAAATCCGGAGACTCACGTCCGCCATCTGGGAACTACTGCCTTCGATCTGTCTCACGTAGCCCCGCGCCTGCCACATTTTGGCCTGCAGATTAACGGGGTTGCGCTGGATACCCTTCTGGTCCGGCGGATCCATAACGATGGCCTCCAGACTGTCGATGGTACCGATCAGTTCCTTAGCCTGTTTATTCAGAGTGTCTTTGAGGTCTTTATCGGCGTGAACCAGCATACTCTGGGTGAGCTTGATGCCTTTGCGAGCGTCGCGCAGCAGGTTCCAGGAGCGGGTGGTACGTACAATGGCGCTATCCATACGGGCCTGCATTTGCTGCTGAACGTCATACATGCCTGCGGTGTACTTCAGGCGCGGGTCGGGATGTACGGTTACCGTGGTTTGGTTCACATGATTCCCATAGGTCATCACCACCCGGTAAGTGCCGGGTAAGACCGAACTGCCGCTATTCCGGTCAGCGTCCGCCTTACGTTCGCGGCGGCTGGGGAACTCGATGCCGTCACGGCGCATGTTCCAACTGCTGCGGTTCATTCCCCATTGCTGGGGCTTGCGGGTGAAGGTGCGAATGGTATCTCCGGTGCTGTTCACGATCTGGATTTTCACCTTGTCTTTCGGCTTCTTCTCCCGATCCTTTTCTTCGGCCGGTGGCTTCACCCAGTAGGTCAGACGGGCGCCGTTGTCCCGGTTCTCCCCGGCGTAGTTGCCCTGGGCCACGAAGCGAATACCCTGGTAGCTGCGGTACTCGGCCTGGTAAGCGTCCGGGGCGGAGAAAAGAGCGAAGCTGTCTTGCAGTACTTTTCCTTCAGTTCTTGCCATTTCTCTGAACGGACGCAGGTCGTCCAGTATCCAGATAGCGCGGCCGAAGGTGCCTACGATCAGGTCATGCTCGCGGGGGTGAATCTTCAGGTCGCGCACGGGAACGGTGGGGAAGCCCTGGTCGTATTTGTGCCAATTCTTACCGTAATTGTGGCTGTAAAAAAGACCCTGATCGGTACCCGCCCAAAGGTGATTCTCCTGTAAGGGATCCTGCACGATACACATGGTGTGGCCCTTGATGTCGTTCTCAATTCGCTGCCAGCTCTGGCCGTAATTTTTGGTGTGGTAGAGGTAGGGCGCAAAGTCATTGCGACGATAATCATTAGCGGCCAGGAATGCTTCGCCCGGGTTGATTTTGCTGACTTCAAAGTAGCCAAGCCAACTGTTCGGGGCGATGCCCCCCAGACGAGCGGACTGGTTCTCCCAATTCTCTCCACCGTCCCGGGTGACCTGTAACTGCCCGTCATCCGTCGTTGCCCAGATGGTATTTTTATCAAAAGGGTCCTGGGTGATGGAGAGGATGGTCGTATGGTTCTCAGCCTGGGTGGCGTCGATGGTCAGACCACCGCTGATATCTTGTTTTTGCTTTGTGCTGTCGTTAGTCGTCAGGTCCGGGCTGATGATCTCCCAGTGTTGGCCGCAATCAGTACTCTTGTGAACGTATTGGCTGCCATAAAAAATGGTACAAACGTCGTGTGGGCTCTGAGACATAGCAGCGTTCCAGTTGAAGCGCAGGAACTCACCGTCGGGGTGCACCGGCTTAATGAACTGACTGGCCCCCGTTTCCCGGTCGACCAATCCTACACTGCCTCCCTGACTGGCGGCGTACACGTAGCGGTTATTATCCGGCTTGAACATGATGTCGAAACCATCGCCGAAGCGCACTTCCTGCCAGTCGGCCGCGGTAATGCCGCCACTTTTCCAAACGTAGGCCGGTCCTACCCAACTACCGTTATCCTGCATGCCACCACCGACGTGGTAGGGAATGTCCATGTCATAGTTAACGTGATAGAATTGCCCCACCGGCAGATTCTCGGCGAAGCGCCAGGTATCTCCACCGTCGCGACTGATGTTCAAACCACCGTCATTGCCATCGATGATGAACTCGGGGTTGTCCGGGTCGATCCAGAAGGCGTGGTGATCCGGGTGGACGTTGTTGCCGTAATCGGCGATCACCTTGAAGCTCTTTCCTCCATCCTCACTGCGGGAGACATAAGTGTAGATGTTGAAGATGCGGTTTTCGTTTTGCGGATCCACGTACAATTCGGCGTAGTAGAAGGGGCGGTTGCCGATGTTCTTTTTACTCACCAAACTAAAGGTTTTTCCGCCGTCGGTACTCTTGTAAAGACCATTTTCTTTGGCCTCCACCAAGGCGTAAACGATGTCCGGCTTACTGGCGGCAATGGCCAGTCCGATCCGACCGAGGTCGCCCTTGGGCAGTCCGTCCTTGGCGGTGCGTCGTTTCCAGTTGTTGCCACCATCGTAGGTTACCCAAATGCCGGATCCTTTACCACCGGAGTTGAAGAACCAGGGGTCGCGGTCGTTGGTCCACATAGCGGCCAATAGCTTATTGGGGTTGGTCGGGTCGATGATCAGGTCGGCTACGCCGGTCTCTTCGTCGACGTAAAGAACTTTCTTCCAGTTTTTGCCTCCATCGGTGGTTTTATAAACACCGCGTTCTTTGTTCGGCCCCCACATACTGCCAAAGGCACCGGCCCATACTACGTCCGGGTTTTCGGGGTGAACGATCACCCGGTGGATAGCCCGGGTATTTTTCAGCCCCATAAACTTCCAGCTGTCGCCGCCGTCGAGGCTGCGGTAAATGCCACCGCCATAGTTGGCGGAGTTGCGTGGATTGCCCTCGCCGGTGCCTACCCAGATCACGTTCGGGTTGGAGTCACTGATGGAGATGGAGCCAATGGCCGCGGTTTTTTGCTCGTCGAATACGGGGTGCCAGTCGATGCCACCGTTCTTGCTGCGCCAGACCCCACCACTGGCTGCTCCGGCAAACATGATGTCCTTGTTTTTTGGATTGACGTCAATAGCCGTGATTCGTCCACTCATACCGGCCGGGCCGATACTACGGGGCTGGATCGCTTCAAAATGCTCGAAAAAACTGGGTTCTTTCTGCTCTTTTTGGGCGGATAGATCGAGGGTGAAAAGAAGGAGCAGTGTTAGTAATGGGAAAAAGCTCTTGCGCATAGTAGGTTCTTGTGGGGCCTTAAGATAAGCATCAACTGTTTGGTCAGCGACCTCCGGGCGGCTAAAATTTCTGACGCTAACTGGATGACCTCATAAAAGCGCGACTTGACTCAATTAGGATAAGTCGCGCGATATGATTTAGACCTCTTTCCCCCGTCCTCTCCGGAGGAGAGAGAGTCGCTTCGCGCCGACACGTAAGCGAACCTGCGGTTTTGCCCTTATATTAGCGCGGAGCGTTCCCATTTCCTCCGGAGAGGAGGCCGAAAGTGAATGTTTCTTGCTGCTTGCTTTTTCCTTACTACAGCTAGCGGCCACTGCATCGACGATTAATTACGGTTTTCGTGCCTTACTTGCTAAAGAAAACAGTGCCTGGATCACCGTCTTAACTTTAATTGCTGCGATAGTTTTATTGATACTTTGGGGGATGATATTTAACACGCCATCGCTATGATTGAACTAGAGAAGAGGTTTTCAAAGGTTTTCCCAACTAGCGAGTCAGTAGATGTAATGCCTTACTGGCAAGAGATTTATTCTGCCTACTCGACTAAAGGACGTCACTACCATAATTTGGCTCATCTGGAGAAAATGTTCTCGGAATTGGATCGCTATCCGGATGGATTGGCCGATAAACAGAGTCTGAGTTTGGCGATTTTCTACCATGATCTCGTCTACAATCCATTGCGGAAGGATAATGAAGCTGCTAGTGCTCGTCGTGCTAGTGAGCTACTGTCCACAACCAACATTGCTACATTGTTAGTCCAACAAATAGAGACACAAATCCTTGCTACCAAAGATCATCGGATTCCAAGTGGCAATACGGACCCTGATCTACCCGTCTTACTGGATATCGATTTGGCCATTCTGGGAAGTTCTGAAATGGAGTACAATGAGTACAGGCGTAATGTCCGCAAGGAATATCGCTTTTATCCAGACTTCCTATACTATCCGGCCCGTAGAAAAGCCATGCGCACGTTTCTGGAGCGGGAGCATATTTACCACACCGATTGCTTCCGCGACCTGTACGGAGTGAAAGCTCGGGAAAATATCAAGCGGGAGATTAACGGCTAAGCGACAAGTACGGCAAAACCAATAAGTGTGATTCACGCCAAAGGAGGCGTGGCATCATCTACGGCAAAATATATCCGCTTACAGTAAGAGTTCAATGTCCTCCATCAAATGATCCACTTCTTCTGGCTGTAAACCACTGGCATAGGCCCGCACGAATCCTTTTTTGTCCACTAATACAATATAGCCGCTGTGGTCGAAGCCACCGGGAGCATTGGCATTCTCTTCGGCCACGCTTAGGTAATCGGCATCCAGCTCGTAGGTTTCCAGCTTGTCACCGTGGAGGTACCACCAGTCTTCCGTATTCGGCACGCCGAGTTTAGTGACGTATTCTTTCATGGCCTCTGGCGTGTCTCGCTTGGGGTCAATGGTGAAAGAAACCATTTTAAAGTCATCGCGGTGGCCGAATTTCTCGTGGATACGCAGCATGTTGCCCTTTACGGTCGGGCAGATCGTCGGGCATGAGGTGAAAAAGAAATCCACGACGTACACCTGGCCCAGTAAATCTTTATTAGTCACCGTGTCTCCGTCCTGATTGACGTAAGTCCAGTCGCGAACCGGTTCTGGCATCAACTTGCCATTCTCGTCTATGGGTTGATTACCTGGGTAGGTTAGCGAATCCATGATGTAATAGCCATCAGCACTCAGGGGGTGGTGGCGGTGGTATGCCTCGGCGGTTTCGGGGGTAATACCTGCTTCGGAACAGCCCACACAGAGCAACACAAAAAAGATCAATGAAAAACGCATGCAGCAAAAGGTTGATTCAGTATCGCAAAGGTAAATTCCCGCTACGATCTATCCGCCACTAAACTGTCAGACCAGCAAATTAAAGCTTTGCCTCCATAATGAAATCCTCCATCAAATAACCGTTCCCGATATCCGTATTATGGCGTCCGATCTTCACAAAACCCAGGTATTCGTAGAAACCGATCGCCTGGTTTTGGTAATTCACGTCCAGCCGGAGTGTTTGTTGACCTGCCTCCTTAGCAAAACGTTCAGCTGCCCGGATCAGGAGCTTGCCAAGTCCTTTCCCCTGCTGCTCCGGTAGTACGTAAATTTTGTGAACTTTAGTCGTCCCCGGTAAATAATCAAGTTGGTGTGACAGGTAGCCCTGTGGTTGTCCTGCTTCGTAAACTAGATGAAATACGTGTCCCTTTTCCATCTGCTCGCGAATGGCTGCGGGGGAGTACATCATCTCCAGCATGTAATCGATCTGATCGGGACTGAGAATATCCCCGAAGGTATCCGGCCAGGTACGGTGGGCGAGGGATTGGATAGTAGGGATGTCGGTGGTGGTGGCCTTTTTTAGCATAGTTGGACGCGCTTCGCGCTTTTAGACGGCGCAAGCTCCTTTTAGACGATTGCTGAAGCGATCTTTTGGGAAGCTGAAGTCGAAGATAAAATTTTTCAATTTCAAGCCAAGTCCTAAGAGCGAGGAACGAGCGCCTAAAGCGAAGCGTCCTAAAAGGCCGAAGACCGTCTAAAAGGAGCAAAGCGACGTCTATTCCACCACCACCAGCCGCAGTACCTCAATTCGGGTATTACTCACCTCTAACAACTCAAAACGGTACCCCTCTATCTCCAGAACTTCGCCTTCTTCGGGTACGCGTTCGGCAACGGTGACCAGGTAGCCACTCAGCGTTTGGTAGTCACCGTCGGGGAAGCGGAGGTTGTATTCGTCTTTGAGGTAATTGATTTCCAGCCGACCGCTGAAACGGTAGCTGTCTTCGCTTTCTTTAACGTTGATGTAGTCATCATCGTCGTATTCGTCTTCGATTTCGCCGAAGATTTGTTCCAGCAGGTCTTCCATGGTTACAATACCCGATACTCCACCAAACTCATCCACCACACAAGCTATGCTGACGCTTTTAGTCACCGTAGCGTTTAACATATCGGTCACCTTGGTCACCTCGGGCACGTAGGTGATTTCCATGATGCAGTCATTGATCTGTTTCGGATATTCCAGCAATGACTGGTGATGGACGTAGCCGAGCAGGTTGTCGATATCGCCATCGTAGACCAGCAGACGAGACAGACGAGTTTCCTGAAACTTTTCCACCAGCTCACTGATCGGTGCATTCACATCAATGCTCTGAATCTCTTTGCGGGGTATCATACAATCCCGAATCCGGACGTCGTGCAGGTTTAATGCCTTGCCGAACAGTTCAACGTCGATACTCTCTTCTCCCGTGGAGCTGCCTTCGTTGACGAAAGTTTCCAAATCTGAACGGGTCAGCACATTGTCCAGCGCTTCGGCGGGTTGCTTAAAGAAAAGCCCCATCAAACGACTACTGATTCCGGTCATTATCATACTCGGCACGTAGAGAGCTAATTGTAACCAGCGTAGCGGAACGGCTAAAAAGTAGAGCGCGTCATCCGAAAAAAGCCGGAATAGTGTCTTGGGAATGAATTCACCGAAAACCAATACGATCAGAGTAATCACCACGGTATTTACCAAGGTGATCAACAGACCGTTTTCCAGCCCCAGTCCCGGAATCATGGAAACGTTCAATACGTCGGTCATCAGGGTAGAAAAAGCGACGAGGGCCGCGTTATTACCCACCAGCATGGTACTGATGAAGTTGGCGGGGCGGTCGAACCACCCGGCCAGAATGCGGCTGCGATAAGTGTTTCGCTTTTTCTTTAGTTCTACTCGTAGCTTGTTAGAGGATACGTAAGCGATCTCCGATCCACTAAACAGGGCGGAAAAAACCAGGGCTACAACGATGAAGAAAATGGTCATTATCAACGAAGGTACGCCCGTACTAGCTTCTTAGCAAGTAATAGGCAATGACCTCACCTTCATCCAGTTCTTCCAGGAAGTTTTCAGTCAGCCCGCTAGCAGCTTTATCGTAGGTCGGTACGGTCCCTTTATCCACCGCTGATAAGACCAGTGGATGTATATAATATTCCCGGCAAATGGAGGTGGTATTGCCCAGGAAGGCGGCTACCCGTTCTATCAGACAGGTGTCTATCCGTTTGCGTGGATTACGCTCTAGATCCAACTGGGCATCCGGGTAGAACTCGATTGCCGCAGCGGTGCCCGCCCAGGTCCGGAAACTCTTGGCGGAATGTTCCGGCCCGACGAGTTCATGGATTAATTCGTTCACATCCGCGCTGTCGATGCTGTGTAATTTTCCGTCATTTCCGCGGTAACGGAATACCTCGTAGCCGGGCTGGTCGCTCAGGTTACGGACGAGTTCAATCAGCTCGGGATCGTCAATCTCTACGCTTCTGTTCTTATTGCTTTTCCCCACGTAGTCGAAGTGCAGACCTTCTTCGTCGATCTCCAGGTGCTTACGGCGGATTGTGGTCAGTCCGGTGGTGCCGTTACGGCGTTGATAGTTTTTGTTGCCAATCCGCATCCCGGTTTCATCCAGTACCGCGATAGCCAGGGCGGTAACTCGCCGGCGATTCCAGCCCATACTGCGGTCGTGCAGAATTTCGCTGATCTGTTTTCTGGCAGGAACGAGGGCGCGTACAAAATCACTCATCCGTGAGAACTTTAAAGCTTGCTGATAGGCAGTCCAGTCCGGATGGTAACGATATTGCTTGCGCCCCCTGGCGTCCCGTCCCGTTGCTTGCAAATACCCGTCAGGGTCGGCACAAATCCACACGTCAGTCCAGGCCGGAGGCAGAACGAGGGCTTTCAGACGCGCCAGTTCTACGGGGTCTTTTACGGTTTTTCCTTCTGCGCAGCGATAGGTAAATCCTTTTCCCCACGGCAAGCGGGTATAGCCCGGCTGATCGTCGCCAAGCTGCTTCAGTGCCGGTACGTCAGCTTTGTAAGCCGCTAAATACACGTCTACGCCCATAATTGCCTTGAGAATGGTTTCTACCTACTACACAATCTAAGTACGGATGGGTTCATTTCAGGCTGATATTCAGGCAACAAGCCCTGCTACTTTGAAGTCAGGAAATAGAAATCCAGACAAACTCTAAGATCTAACATTCAGCATTCCAGTAGCCAACCACGCCATCAATCCACTACCTGCCAAAAGCGATTTTTCGTCCACATCAAAAGTATCCGTATGTACCGGACTGTTGATGCCCCGCGCTTCGTTACCTACGCCGAGCCGGTAAAAGCAAGCTGGTACGACGTGGCTGTAATAGGCAAAATCTTCTCCGGTCATTCTGATGGGTAACTCCACTACATTGTCCTCCCCCAGATAATCGACGGCGGAAGCGAATATCTCTCGGGTCAACTGCTCGTCGTTACGAAGAAAAGGGTAGCCGTTGATGATTTTCAATTCCGCCTTTCCACCGAGCGCTTTGGCGATGCCGGCGGCCACATTTGCGATACGTTGATGCAAGTCTTTACGCCAGGCTTCGTCGAGGGTCCGCAGGGTACCCTTGAGTTTCACTTCGTTAGGGATGATGTTGGTTGCCCCGCCAGTGCTGTTGATCTGCCCGAAAGTGAGCACGGTGGGAGTGGTTGGGTCGGCATTTCGGGAAACCAACTGTTGCAGTGCCGTGATGACCTGGGCTGTGATCACGATGGGATCCACCGTATTGTGGGGTAGGGCACCGTGGCCACCCTTTCCAGTAATGGTCAGGAATAATTCATCCGTACTGGCCATGTAGATACCGGGTCGCATGCCCACTTTTCCGGCGGCCAACGGTGGGTGAACGTGCTGGCCCAAAATAGCCTTGGGTGGCGGATTTTTTAAGGCTCCGTCCCGAATCATGTAGGTCGCTCCGCCCGGCGCTTTCTCTTCTCCGGGTTGAAAAAGAAAACGTACGCTTCCTCTCAGGTGCGTCTTCATTTCGTTCAGGATCAGGGCGGTACCGAGTAGGCTGCTGCTATGCACATCGTGGCCGCAGGCGTGCATTATCCCTTCGTTTCGTGAGCAGTAGGGAACTTCGTTGGCTTCCAGGATGGGCAGGGCGTCCATATCGGCACGCAGGGCGATGGTTGGTCCGTCTCCGGCCTCTCCTTTGACCTCGGCGAGCAAGCCGGTGGTGGCGATCTCACGGTAGGCGATCCCCGCTGTTTTTAACTGACTGGCCAGGTACTTCTGGGTCTCGTACTCCTCGTAAGAAAGTTCCGGATAGGCGTGCAGGTGACGGCGGACGGCCACAATGGCTGCGTGACGGTCGGCGGCACTTTGCTGAATGGCCTTTTTTAAATCATCTTGCGACAAGCTCATAGTTAAATCTTATTTTCGTTTCACCCATTCTAGCCTGAAATCGTCGACGACCAGACGCTGTAACTGCGGATTGTCCAGGTAAACTTGCGCGGTCCAGCCAGGGCCGATCGAACCGGGCAGGCGGAAATAGAAAGCGGCTTCTCCCCACTGGCTGGCTTTTCCGGCGGTCCAAATATTGAAATCATCGTTCCCCAGGTGGGAAGATGGATTGATGGACCTTCCGTATCGCTTCTTCATTCGTTCATCGAACAGATTGATGGTCATCTGCATTGTCCTGGCCCGGTCATAAATGAGGTCTTTTTTAGGGATATAAAATTGGCCGCTTACTTTCAGCCAGTCTCCCGAAGGTAGATCACCAATTGGAATAGAGTCGGCAAGGGCGTAGTGATCTTTCTCCGCATAAAGAGCGTATTGGCCGGTCTTTACGTTAACAGTGCTCAGGGTGGCGTAACCCGATTGCTCGAAACCTTCAAAATGAAGGAGGGAATCCAGCCCGAGGTCTTCCGGATCCGGCTGTAGCGATCTGGTATCGAAAGCGCGCAAAGAGTTGATGGTGGATTCCATCGTTCCAAAGGTCTCCCAGTAGAAAGCTGCGTTACCGCGCTCCGTCCAGATCACGCCTTTATCCATCTGCCAGGTTTGAAAAAGATTGAGGCTGCCGAAAATAAACAGGGCGGCCCAGGGAATCCATTTTATTGTTTTTTTGGCTAACAAAGTAGCAATGCAAGCCGCAAGCCCAAAACTGAGCAGGGGGTAAGTATCTACCATTGGGCGCTGACCCAAGCCGGGGAAATAGGCCCAAACGTAATAGGAAAAATGAATCCAGACGTGCAGAATGAAAAAAGCCAGGATCGAGAACAGTGGTGCATTTTTCCACTTTCTCAAAAAATACAAACCGATCAGGCTTAGTGCCATGATCGGAGCATAGATCAACCAGCCGTTTTTAAAGCGGAAAAATGCTTTGAAAATATTAGGCTGCAAAAAATTGAAACCCTCCCCTTGATAAGGGTTGAAAATCAACTGCCCGCTCACGTAGTACCAGTAGGCTAACTGCGGGATGAATGCCACTAAAAGACCGATCATTGCGGGCAGTAGCATGCGTGCATTCTCTTTGAAGAAGTTTATTCGCTCCCTTAAATCCGCTTGAGTGGAAACGCCCCATAATAAGGGGACCAGTACGGCCACCACTTCCGGTACGCGGGTCATGGCGATCATCCCTATAGTCAGTCCAATACCCAGGGCCCGCCAACCACCCGGGTTATCGTAAAATTTGGCGGATAAATAGATCAACAGGCTGTGTAGAAAAAACAGAAACCCGTGCGACATAATCACGTAGGTGCTCTGGTAAAACAGGTTGGTTGCCAGTACCAACGATAAAATCGTAAGGCTTACGACCAGTGGGGGAAAGTAGCGTTTCAACGTCATCATCAAAAGCCACAATCCGGTCAGCACGTAAAAGGTGATCGCAAAACCAACGGTTGCCATGTAGGGGAGCGACCAACCGTTAGCTTCGAACTTGTCCGTACTTTTGGCATATAAGTGGGCAATGAGGAAGAAAGGAGCCTCGAGAATGGCCACTCCCACGGTATATTTGATGTACTTACGGCCAATGGGAGTCTGGCGAATGCCAAAGGTGTCTTCTCGCGGATCGTCAGCGCCTGGATTAATTTCCTTCAGCGCATTGATGCTCTCGGAATAATCACCCACATCTCCGTAAAGCAGGGCCGAGGTAACGTGCAGGTAGTAACCATTTGAATCTCCGTAATGCAGGGTCGTCGGCCAGCGGTCGATCAACAGGTTTCCACTGATGAGCACGACGGCCGCCAGAAACAGCGTGAGGCGGTATGTGCCGTTTGCACTCACCTAGCGAATCTCCACCCGTTCGATCAGGTCGCCGACCAAGAGCGCATCCACTACTTCCTGACCTTCCGTCACCGCTCCAAAAGCCGTGTAATTGCCATCCAGGTGAGGCGTGCCGGAATGGGTAATGAAGAACTGAATACTCTCGGTATCTCTGCCGGCCGAAGCCATGCCGATCAGGCCGGAACGATCCCAGTGTACCATCGGCGTTTCCGTGCGGATACTGAAATCTACTGATCCGTAGCCGTCACCCCGGGGGTCTCCGCCCTGGACGACGAAATTGGGAACCACCCGGTGAAAAGGCTTGCCGTTAAAGAACTCTTCCTTGGCCAGCCGGAGCAGGTTGCTGACAGTATTCGGGGCCAGTTCGGGCCAGAGTGCGAGGTCAACTTTCCCTTTGCTGGTGTGAATCCTTATGATGGGGGCATCACCGGCGGCAGTCAGTGCTTCCCAGTCGATTGGGCGAGAATACTCCGGTGGAGCGAATTCAGTCATTTGCGGCCGGCCTTCCAATTGGTTGATGGCATTTTGCAAGGCCCGATAGCTTTCTACCATTTCTGGCAGGGGCAAATTGCTCAAGGTAGTTTTAGCCCAGTTCAGGTCGGGATAAGCCAGGAGGTAGGGATTATCCGGCTGGCTGAGCGGCTGGGCGGCTTCGTAAATCATGCCGGCGTCTCCGCTCTCGATGGCCAGTTGAAAAGCCTGGGCGAGTTCGATGCGAACCCTCCTGTTACTGGAACGAAAGAATTCATCAAAATCATCACGGCCGCTGATGGAGGCCAGGGCCCGGACCGCAGCGGTATTGACCGGCTTTAATTTGCTGTTGAGCCCCAAGTCCTGAATAATTCGATAATTCCAGGGGAAAGCGGCCAGAGATTCCAGGATAGCCGTTTTCTGATAGACGTCCTCGGTTTGGGCGAAGCGTTGTTGCAGTTGATAATTGATACTGCCGCGATAATCAGAGAAGTAAACGGGCAGGTGCTGGTTGGCTGCCTGATAAAGCTTGTAACGTACCGACCAGGTCAGCGAAGAATCCCGCGCCATTTTCCAGTAATAGGTCGCATCTTCCGGAGAGCCGTTATTCACGAAGATCCCTGCCGCGCGCTGGGCAACTAGTTCGTGAGGATCGTCAAGATAATTGGGGACGATCCTGCGGATGACGGTATAATCAAAACGATTGAGCGCACCCAGGAGATTACTTCTTACCCGCCAGTCTTTTTCCCGGCCGAGTTGTTGCTCGATCAAAGTCGCTGAATTCTGGTTCGGAGATTTTGCTACAGCCAGGGCGGCTAGCATCCGCAGATCTGCCGAGGGGTCATCGCTGAGGATCGGACTCAATTTCGCTACCTGGTCTCCGTCTAGTTCGGGGGCATAACGTGCCAGGTAGGCCAGGGCAGGGTAGCGAATCTCCTGGGCGTGGTCTCCAATAGACAGCTCCAGGGCGCGGGCAGTACCTGCTTCGTTCAGAAGGCCGCGACGGGCGAAGTAAAAAATTGACCAGGCTGTACCGGCCAGCAGATTCGTGTCGCGGTCGGCGTAGTTTTTTACGGAAGCCAGTTGCTCCAGTCTCCGCTCGGAAGCTTGTTTGCCGATGGCTTGTAGTAAGTAAGAGAAACTTTCCCGGCTGCGGTTAGCGCTATCTAGCCGAAAGTTGGCGATCAGTTCCTCTCCCAGCCGTTCACTGGATGGTAGTTGTTGACCCAAGGCATAGGCGGCCGCGCTGCGCACCAGGTCCTGAGGATCGTCCAGTAGAGCGACTAACGGGAGTCTTGCCTCCTCATCAGAATAACTCCCAAAGGCACTGGCGGCGAAATAACGGTAACTGGCGTTCTCATGCTCCAGGTAAGGGAGTAGACTGTCGGTTAGTCGCAGGTCCTGAAATTCAGCCAGTTTACGAGTCGTCAGGTCTTTGAGGTCGATTGATACTCGGGTGTTGTCCTCTTCATCCTGCAGGCCCGGCGGGATACAAGCGATCTGTACGGTGATCAGTAACAGCAAGGCAAAAAATACTCGACAGGGAACGAAAAAATTCATGGCTTCAAAATAAGGCGGTTGGTGTCGATTGGCCAAAGGCATTGCTACTTTGTTAGTCAAAATACGCCCGTTCACTTTGGTTGCTCTTCGGAAATGATAATTGAAACGGAACTAAGAGATTAGAAGTGCTGCGCTTTTGGACATGGGGCATAAGTGATAGTCGATCGCTTAGCGACCTGATCTGGAGCGAGAAAGAATGTAGCGTACGCACGTCCCTGGAACGCATCAGACTTGACTCCTATTCCCCTGAGCCGGGGCAGCGCTAGCGCCCATAGCGATCCTATCTCCTATTTCTTCTACCGGAAATCCGGCGAATTGCCAAAATCAGCCCCTCCACCAATATTCAAAGTATCCCTCGGCACGTAATTTTCGTCGTCTTCATCCAGGGCGTCGCCTTCGCTGTAGTAGCTGTCGCAGTCCAGTTCGATACCAATGTCGCCACGGGGGCGGTAGAAGTCTTTTTTCGTGTTCCAGACCACTTTTTCGTCGGCCTGGGCGGTACGGACGAACTCGCGGAAGAACGGTTTTGCCAGGGCAGCACCACTACCGTAGCGGAGGCTGCGGAAGCGAATCCAGCGGTCCTTACCGCCTACCCAGGTGCCCACAACCAGTTCGGGGGTAATACCCATGTACCAGCCGTCGGTATGGTCGTTGGTAGTTCCCGTCTTGCCGCCAACGGGGCCTTTTACGCCACCGAGGGCACCTACACTGGCGTTGCGCAGCATGTGAACCATGGTGTAATTGGCCTGAGGGGATAAAGCCTGACGCTGTTCGGGCACGTATTCGTAAATGGTCTGTCCGGTACGGTCTTCCACGCGCAGTAAGTAGACCGGGCGGTTGAAGATACCGTTGTTGCCAAAGGTGGTATAGGCGCCGGTCATTTGCTCTACGGTCAGGTCTACTGAACCGAGGGCAATGGAGGGAGCGTCCGGTACCAGACTTTTGTCGATACCCATATTCTGGACGACGGTACGGACTGGCTCCGTACTTTCCAGTTCCTGCATGAGGAAGGCAGAAACGGAGTTCTTGGATTGTTTGAGGCCTTCCATCAGCGTGAGGAATTCGCCACTGTAGCTATCGGAAGCATTACGGGGCGTCCAGGATTTCTGGAGGCGGAAACTGCCGTCGCCGGGGTTAATGGTGATCGGTTGGTCCAGTACCTGGAAACAAGGGGAGATGCCCCGCAGATTGATGCTGGTGGCGTAAAGGAAAGGTTTGAAAGTAGAGCCAACCTGGCGCCGGGTAGTCACGTGGTCGAACTGGAAGTGCTTGAAATCTACTCCCCCGATCCAGGTACGGACAAAACCGGTGGTCGGTTCCACGCTCATCGAACCGATCTGGAGGATCATACCCATGTAGTAGATACTGTCCATTGGTGAGAGAACAGTGTCCTTAACCATTCGGTCGTTGTCGTAAGTGAAGATGCGCATTTTGACGGGCTCATCAAACTCTTTTTTTACCGTAGCTTGTAACTCTGTCCAGGCATTTTTCAGTCCGTCGAAAGCATCCAACTTCATTACTTGCTTATACTGCTGGGCCAGGTCGCGGCTGATGCCGTTGGGCCCGATCAGGCGGTTTATATAACCGGGTTCTTCCAGTTCGCGCATCATGCGGGCTACTTCACGATCATCCTCGTTAAAACGCAGCGCATGTTTTTGGCCGATGTCTTTGATGGCCGGAATCAGGATGCGCTTGCGTAATTTCTGGTAGCGGCCACTTTTGCGAATTTCCTTGGTGAGGGCGCGCTGGCGACTCTCTACCGGCGTTTCGGTTTCGGAGGTCGGGCTCTCGTATTCCCAGGGGTTTTCGTTTTTCCAGCGACGGAAAAAATCGGCCTGTACTTTGGCCATGTGTTTGGTCGCTGCGGCCTCGGCGTGGCGTTGCATGTTCGGGTCAATAGTGGTGTAAACCGTCAGACCATCGCGGTAAATATCGTATTGCTCCCCGTCCTTTTTATGGTACTGGGGCTTAGCGAAAATTTCTTTGAGCTGCTCGGCCAGGACCATGCGGAAATAAGGGGCCGGGCCGTCGTCGTGACTTTGGCGACTGAAACTAACGCCCAGGGGCGTAGTCTTAAGTGAGTCGAAGCGGGCCTGACTGATCACGTTATTACGTAGCATCTGGCCGAAGACGACATTGCGGCGATTGATCACTCCTTCCGGGTTACTCAGTGGATTGTACAGGCTGGCATTTTTTAGCATTCCCACCAGCATGGCGGCTTCTTGGGTGTTGAGTTCCTTGGGGCGCTTACCAAAATAATTTTCGGATGCTGCCCGAATACCCTGGGCTCCGTTGATAAAGTCGTAGCGATTTAAATACATCGCCATGATCTCCTGCTTGGTGTACTTACGTTCCAGGCGGATGGCGATGATCCATTCTTTCATCTTTTGGGTAAGACGATTGGCAATATTTTTTGAGCCTTCACCCCCTTCGGTAAACAGCAGTTTGGCCAGCTGTTGGGTAATAGTGGAGCCGCCACCGGATGCCTTATCGCCCATAATCCCCGTCTTCACGATGGCCCGCCCCAGGGCGTACCAATCGATCCCACTGTGTTCGAAGTAGCGTTCGTCTTCGGTGGCCACCAGGGCCCGGGGAAGTTCAATGCCCAGATCGGCAAAATCTACCATTACCCGGTTTTCGGTGTAATAGCGGCCAAGCAAAGTGCCATCTGCACCCATAATTTGAGTAGCCTCATTGTTCTGTGGATTTTCGAGTTCTTCCACCGAGGGAAGATCATCAAAGGCCAACAGAACAAACAGTCCGATACCCAGTACGATAGCTGCGGCAACACCCCGCCAAAGCCAGATCATAGCCTTGCGTTGATTATGGGAAAAGCCGGAGAAGAGAAATTCGCGAATGCGTGTCATAGTGCAAAGGTAACAGAAAACAGAAAGGCGAGCTGCCAAAAACGGGAGCAAAAACGAAGGTGGGCGTTGCCACCCGCCCGTACAGAAAAATGAGAAAGGATGAGACCGTCAGCTATCTAAGATGACGGTCCCACCATTTCTCATTTGTTCTGCGAAACGTTGTGCAATAACGGCGAGTTCACCCTTGGTGCTAAACGCCCTCCTTGCCTTTACAGGATTTGCCTTTTTTGCAGCACTTTGGCAAGGCTTCTTTGGCCTGTGGGCGGGCGGGGATGTCATCGGCGTCGTAACCGGCGGCGGAGATAGCCTGGCGCAGGGTAGCGGCATCAACCATTTCTGCGTCGTACTTGACCTTAACCTTTTTGGTGACGAGATCCAGTTCGGCTTTTTCTACACCTTCCAGGGCATACAGCGCTTTTTCGATGGTGACTTTGCACATCTCACCAACGGCGGAGGTCTTGATGGTTACTTTTTCCAGTTTCGCTTCTTCCAGGCTAGCGTCAGCTACCGGGGTGGCGGCAAAAGAGAATAGTGAAATAAACAGGATTATCAGTTGCATAATTAATTGGTTTGTGATGGAGCCCAAGGGCTCCGATTAATAACGAAGTTAAAGAGGTTTTTGTATGTCGGCGGCTCAATAGCTTTCACACTCGCCGTAATCTTGTTCTTTAATGGCTACGCCATTTGCATCATAAGATTTCCATACACCGACTCGTTTGGTGATGGAGTTATGGTCGGTGATCGTAATCTGCTCTTCGTAGATTTCCATATTCATGGTTACTACGGTGTCTCGGTAAAAGGTGTCCCGCTGGCAGTAGGAGCCTTCGGAGAGTAGATTGCCGGAGCAATCCTGCTTACGGTAAGCGCCTACTTTCCGGCCGTCTTGCAGTTCAAAATGGCGGATTTCTGTGCCATCTAGGATGATCAAAGTTCCGCTACCGTCAGCATAAGTAATGTTGGCTTTCAGATAGGCTCTGGCAGGTTTTTTACCTTTGCCCAGCGCTCCCGAAGCACCAACGTTAGCGGTAAGTTGAATGGTCGTCGATCCATCATTCATCGTAATGGTTTCCATTGATTTTGAGACGACCTTCACTTGCGCCGGGTCACTGAGGCGGCCGTTGAAGTAGTAGGTGGGTACTTTCGTACCGTCATCATAGGATAGCCAAAATGGAATATCCAGTAGATAGGTCAAATCGTTGAACTGCTGAAAAGCTCTGGCAACGTTCTTACCTCTAAACGGGGCTCCCCCGCGGAAATCACCGCAAAAATCAGCCTCAGGACTTAAGCTCACCTCGCCGGGATAGGCTTCCCGGTTGATTTGCTTTCCTGTTGCGTCGAAAAAGGTCCAGACTCCATTACGGACTGCTAGTTGCTCAATGGTCTTTTCCAGCATCACTTCTTGGTAAGTATTGGGATCGTAGCCTTTTTCTTTGATCGTGAACAGGGTGTCTATTACTTGGTAACTACCAGTTGTCATTAAGATCCCGTCACAGCTCTTTTCCTGATAGAATCCGCTGAACAGACCATTATGTGTAGTATAGCTGATCAGCACTGGCTTACCTTCTCTTTGCCTGAGCAGGTACACTTGGGCTTGACCCTCACCCAGAGCGATCGTAGCTTTCAGGTTGTTGCCGTACTGCTTGTCGCTACTGGCTTTTAGCTCGAAGTCATTGTCTGCATTTGGCGTCCAGTCTACCAAGGGGGTGTTCTTGAAGGTATAGTACTTGATGCCGTCCTTACAGCGATAAGCAATAGTGTCGCTCAAACCAAATTGCTTACTGGTCGCGTTGAAGACCTCCACTTCCAGAGCAACAGTATTGTTGCAGAACTTTGCGGGCTTGATCTCCTGCGTCAGCCTCGTACAGTCGGATTGTCCATATAGCGCACAACAGGCCAGGAGGCAGAAGATGAGAGGATATGGTCTTTTCATTGGTCGTTTGGTTTAGATAGAAAGGATTGAAGGTAGTAGAACTGAAGGATAAAAGTGTAGGCCAGAAGGATTTAAGATAGAAGCAAAAGGTTCACTTCTTCCTTCATTCGTTGCCTCTGGTCATTTCAATTCTTCAACCTTCCTTCCTTATAAAGAAAACCGCCACCCCAAAAAGAACCTCCGCTCGAATAACGGTTGGTAAACCTGGCTGGCATCGAAGTAATCACCGTCAAAAGGTTCCCAATCGCCAATAATCGGGTTGCGCTGAGTAACGTTGGTCAAATTTTCCACACCGGCGTAGAACTCGGATTTCGCGTTGGCTACGTAGGTCAGTTGGGTATTCACCAGTCCGAATTCAGGGGCGGTTTGCGGGTGGGGGAAAACGATGCTTTCCGAAATAAAATCATGGTCTGGTAAACGCTGGGTGCCCGTCCATTGGTAATTCAGGTTAAAGCGAAAACGGTTGCCGTCGTAATCCAGACTGGCTAGCGCCCGGTGTTTGGGCGTAAGCGGGGTTTGGCGGAGACCATTGGTAGCGTATTCCGTTTTTACCTCGGTGTATTTGTAAGCGGCTCGCAAATCGATCTTTGGCAGAATCTCGTAGGATAGACTCAGCATGGCTCCTTTACTAAAAGACCGCCCATCCAATTGGTAGAAAAACAGGTTGTCCTTGTCCTGTTCCACGTCCAGCACGATCTGGTCTTGAAAATCGGTGCGGAAGAAGTCGACCACGATGCTGCCTTCGCGTGCGCCGAGCGTAAAATTTTGCGTCAGGTTAAGCCCATAGGTCCAGGCGCTTTCAATACCCACGAAGCCGGGATTGGCCGCATCGATCGTAGCGTCCGGCAAACGGATGGTACGGCTGGTGGGCAGGTAGTTGAGGTTTTCCACCAATACGTTCGGCGATCGCCAGCCGCGACCAGCGGAGACACGCAAAGCCGTTTTCTCCGAGGGGTTGTATTTCAGACTTGCCCGTGGCGAAGCCTGTACCCCGGCGATGTTGTGGTGGTCTACCCGCATACTGGCGATAGCCGTGAAGGCCCTGAATGGTTCTTCCGGATCAAACTGTTCCCAGCTGTAAGTATATTCTCCGCTGGCGCCGATCGTCCGTTCGTTGCGGTCGTAACTACGGTCGCTCAACTGTTCCTGGATGTTGTCGAACTGCCCCGTCAACCCTAGTTCCAGCTGATGGTCGTCATTAACGATGCGGGTTTGGTACATGGCGTTCAGGTAGGCGCTGCGTTGTTCCCCCAGGTGCTGCTCGCGGCCGTAGAGGTTGTTCAGCTTGTGGTAGCTGCCACTGTAGATGAAGCCAATTGATTGATGAGGTTTCGCAAAACCGAAGTAGCCAGTCTTACCGAAAAATTCCACGTGGTCGTTCAGCTGGTTGATCAGGTAGGGGGCCAGGGTAGACTGCCCGTGGTCGTGAACGTCCTGCTGGCCGCCTTCGCGTTGGTCACGACTTACGTAGAGGTTCCACTGGCCCACCCACTTGTCATTGGGGTTGGCGCGGAACAAGCGAAAGAGAGCCGAACGGGTTCGCCGATCAGGCATGTCCTTGAATCGATCGAAATCATGGTCGTGGTCGTTCTCCAATAAGCTGCCGTGGAGATAAAGACCACCGTACAAGGATTCGCTCAGCTGGCGATTCAGGTGTACGTTGGCTTCAAGCCGCCCCTGAGTTCCGGCGAAGAGGTTAATGAACAGCGGACTGTCATCCATCGGCTTCTGCAACTCTGTATTGATCTGCCCGTTCAGTCCCGCAGCACTACTGGCCACCGAGCCGCTGCCCTTGCCGATCTGAATACCGTTTACCCAGGTACCCGGGATCATATCAAAGGCATAGGGCGTGGCCAGGCCGGTAAACATCGGCCGTTTTTCCATGGTCAGCAGGGTGTAGTTGCCCTTCAGCCCCAGTACGCGTATTTCACGACGACCAGTCAAAGGATCCCCGTAACTGAGGTCTACCGTCGGACTATTTTCAAAGCTTTCGCCGAGGCTGCAACAAGGAGCTTTGCGCAACTCGGTACTGGTCAGTGATTCCACGTTGCGGTCGGCCAGGGTCGAAACGAAACTGCCCTTGTCCCGGGCGGTCACTTCTACGGCGTCCAGGTTCTGGCTGTCTTCGATCAGGGTGACGCTCAGGGGGAATTCAACGGTGTCTGTTTTGACTAACAAAGTAGCAAAGCCGATATAGCTAAAAGCAATAACTCCTGCTTCCGGTCGAGCTGTTTCGAGCTTGAAGACTCCGTCAATATCCGTTACGCTTCCTTCCCCGTCCACCCAGCGGACGGTAGCGCCAATCAATGGATAGCCAGCGTCATCCAGTACTTTTCCGTGGGGATGTTCCTGAGCAAAGAGTGATAGGGGTAAAATGCAAATAGCCGCCAATGATAGGCGGAAGAGGGGTACGGCAAATAGCCGCCGGGCCTGGCCCGAATAAGTAGACATAGTAAAATGATGTTAGCGAAAGAATCGGTTACGAAATAGGTGATCGTAACGACTCGCTAACAGAGGAATAACTGGTGCCGCAGCAGTAATTCGCGGCCGTAGGGTAAGGGAGGCGGGGTTGGTCCCCGAATCGGCGTTGCTTTTTCAGCAACGACCAGAGCAGGCAACTCGTCCTGTAAAGAGGGAATAGGCAAAGCCGTAGCCGTGAGTAGCTGGGCATAATCCTGCTCCTTCACCAGGTAATCGGTGGTCAGCTTGGCCAGGATGGTTTCTTCATTGTCGCCGCAGCTGTGGTTTTCGCCACTAACTTCAGTCTGTAAGCAAGCGCTTTCCTTAGAACTGCAACAGCTGGCTTTTTCGGTTACCGCTGGCGGTGCTGGCTCTTGTTCTTTGTCCAACACTGCTACTGTAGCTGGCGCTGATCGTCCTTCGCCCTCGGAGTTGTCAGCCAAAACAACCGCATCATGACCACAGGCATGCTCCGGGCTAAATAAGCTGATTTCACTCTCTCCGCGGCAGGCACAGTATATTTTGTGCAAGGGCAGGCCCAGGCTTACCAGTAAGAGGTAAACCGTCAGGAAGGGCGATAGCCGGCGTGCGAAGTTGTGAAGTTTCACGGGGCAAAGATAGGGGTTTTCTTGGATAACAGGTTTTTATGTAACGGGAACTGAGGATTGCAGAGGAAGGTTTTTACGCTTCGCCATGCCGCGCTTGAGAGTGCTTTATCATGGAATGTCAGTCTAAATAAGATGAACCCAAATGGACTGCTTCGTTTTTCAACTACCACGGCAAGCGTGGTAAAATCCGCGGGATCCGCGGTCTGAACCCAGAAACGGTATAGCCAATGTGATTAATCCCGCCAATCCCAAACCACCACTACCCACTCGTGCCCGTTGGGTGCTTTGAACTGTCCTAATTCCGTGAAGCCACAGCGTTCGTGTACCCGTAAAGAGCGGGTGTTTTTCGTAGAAATGGCCGTCACTAACAGAGGATAGTGAATGGAGTAGCAGCCCTTGAAATAACGATACATTCGGTCTGCCAGTCGCAGCCCACGGTATTCCTCTGCCACGCAGACCTGACCCATAACGATGTAACCGTGCTCATCCAGCGTCTTGCCTTGGTACATCAGCCTGTCCTGAAAGTCGAAAATGGGTGCTAATAGCGGCACACTTTTACTGTATTTCCGTGTCATGGCCAGGGCATATCCGGCCAGGGTGGTCCCATCCTTTACAATCACGCTGGCCGCGGTTTCGTTCATGGCTGACAAAGTAGCAAGGCTATGAGAGGCCGAGACGAATCCTTGTTCCGCGATCTCCGTATCAGACAGTGCATCCGGCAGATTTTTCGCTTGCAGTTTCAATATCCGCTTCAGGTCGATCTGCTTGCGGGCAAGGGTGATTTTTAGGTCGTTGGGACTTTGCATTATGGTGTTAAAGTAATTAAAGCGTTGAGAGTGGTTCGCGCAGAGACGCGGAAGAATGCAGAGGGAGGTTTTTAGCTTTGCCAGGCTGGGCCGACGGGCCCTGCATTACGGGAGCAGAATCCGTTTAGATCCATCAAATCCGTTCTATCCCCGACCTGTTTACGCCGGAGCGGCAAATCCGCTTTAATCCGCGTCATCTGCGTAAATTCGTGGTCTAAAAAGGATTGGAGCGACCGGTTGATCGCTAGCCGTAAACCGTAGCCACCAACCGTCGTCCATTAGCCCGATTCCGAAACTCACACAAATAAATTCCCTGCCAGGTTCCCAGATTCAAACGCCGGTTAGTAATCGGAATGGTCAGACTATTGCCGATGAAAGCAGCTTTGATGTGCGCAGGCATATCGTCCGGCCCTTCCAGGGTATGCTTTAAAAAGGGCATGTTTTCCGGCACGATGTGGTTGACGAAAGTCTCGAAATCCGTACGCACGTCCGGGTCGGCGTTCTCGTTAATAGTAATGGCCGCCGAGGTGTGCTGAATAAATAAATGCAGTAACCCGGTCTCGGGAAGTTCGGGTAGTTGTCCCTTGATTTCTCTGGTAACCAAGTGGTAACCCCTGGATTTGGCCGATAGTTGAAATTCACTTTGCTGGATCATGAAATCTATTTTAAGGCGGAGATCTGCTGCTTTAAAACCGGCAGACTCTGAACGCCACTAGCCCGCCATTTAATCTCACCGTTCTGGTAGAGAATCACCGTTGGCATACTTTGTACGCCCAATTTTTGACAGATGGCGGGGTTCTTGTCTACGTCAATTTTCAGCACGCGGACCTGGTCGTCCATATCTTGCTTCAGTTGGTCCAGAATGGGCGCGAAGGAGTGGCAAGGGCCACACCAGGTGGCGTGAAAATCCAGGAGAGTAGGGGTGGGAGAGTTAATGATTTCGTTGAATGACATTGGAGTTTACTATTTTTGATTTGTTAAACTAACAAAGTAGCAAGGGGCGTAGTTTTAAGTGTTTTCCGTAAACCGAACCATACCCTTCAGGCGTTACTTGTACCCAACCCCGCCATTATCCTTTCGTGATGGAACTTCCCGAGAATTACTTCGCGGTCTTTGAGACGGCTCGTCGTTACGACGAAGGCGGAGACCTGTACCACGCCATTAAACTTTACAAAAAGACCATCCGGCTGAACCCCGAATTCGCTGACCCTTATCGCTACTTGGGAAAAATATACAGCAACCGTAAAGAATGGAAGCCGGCTTTTCACTACTGGAAAAAGTGCGTCAGTCTGGATACTGACGATCGCAACGCCTGGTGGCAGATGGGGCTGGCGGCCGTTGGACTGAAAAAAATGCGCGTGGCCCACTCCGTATGGACGAAGTTCGGTTTGGACAAGGCCGATACGTCCCGACCGCTAGGCTTGAGGCTCAAAAAAGTAGATGGATTCGAGATCCTCTGGATGAAACCACTCGACGCCGCCCGCTGCCGGATCATGAGTATCCCGCACCCGGGCAGTAAATTGCGGTTTCGGCAACTGATGATGTATGATCGTCGGGGCGAACAGGGCTATAACGTAGTGGGCAAACGCCGGGTACCCGTTTATGACGCCGTGGACAGCCTGAAACTTTCGCCTTACCAAACCTTCTCCTGTCTCTTACACACCGCGAGCGAAAAGTCGGTGTTGCAATTAGAGAAACTTTGTCAGGATGCCGGCCTGGGTTTTGAAGTCTGGAGCAACGCCAGCCGTATGCTCACCCTTAATCAGGAAGGTGCTTTCCCCGAATACTACCAGGATATCTTGCCGCGTGAAAACAACGATGCTACCCTGATCGCCATGGCAGCCCTTCATCCGGCTGAAGTTGAAAGAGTGTTAAACGACTGGCAGATCATCTCACTCGGACAATATTCCGATCTAAGAGCCTACTGACTTATCTTTGGGGTCTTAACCGCTTTGCTTGCACTCGCTTTATTCTTCATCCAACCCTGAACAGTCATCGATTTCGCCTACCGATGCGGATTTGCTACGGGCCTTTGCCGAGGACGGGCGGGAAGATCACCTGCTGCTTTTACTAAGCCGCTACGAAACAGCACTGTATGGTTACAGCCTTAAATTGATGCGGGGAAACGAGGAAGCCGCCCGTGACCTTTACCAGGAAACTGTCTACCGCTTGCTAATAAAGATCAGGAGCGAGCCGCAGCCCGGAAGCATTAACGCCCTGTTGTTCCTGATCGCAAACGGTCTGGCCGTCGATTATTTTCGCCGGAGCAAACAGGAATCTGCTTATGCCAGCGAACTTAGCCGAGAACTAAAACTCAAACACGGCTACTTTGCCAGCCAAAATAAACCCATCCCAGAACCAGACGACCGCGATTGGTTGAAACGAGGATTGCAAACCCTGGACGGACTGCAAGCCGAAGCCAGTCGCCAATTTTTTCTGGAAGGCGCTTCCTACCGGGAGATCGTGGCGGATACCGGGGAGCCCCTTTCCCGCGTTAAAAGTGCACTACAACACGGGAAAAGAAAACTCAGGACGTGGTTACTGCGTCAGTACCGTAAGGAAAACCGATGATGAACGACGTCACATCATGCCCACCCGGCGATAAATTGCCGGCCTACGCTCAGGGGAAACTGAGTGGCGCTGAACAGCACAAGGTGGAACAGCACTTGCTGGACTGTCCTTTGTGTGACGCGGCGGTAGAAGGCTTCGTCGAATACGGTGTTCGCCCCGATCAATTGACCTATATTAGCAAGATGACCCAAAGTGCGCTGACCAAAGCAAGAACTAAAAAGGAACCCGCTCAGCCTTCCATCAACCTCAACTGGTGGCCGTACCTGGCCGCTGCCGCCATAGTGCTACTATTGGTCTTTGCCTGGTCCGGCTATCGTGACCAACAGGCTCCCCAACGCCTCTTCGCCGAATTTTTCGATCCCATTCCCCAGGCTGATTTTTCCGCTCAAAGGGCCGTAGTAAGTATCCGCCAGCCCAACGGGGACGAGCTGCTCGAACAAGCATTGGCCTACCACCTGGAGGGTAATTATCCTTACGCCCTTACCGCCTGGCGTGCTTTTCTGGATGAGTATGAAAATCAAATTCCCCGCGCCTATTTGTACGCCGCCAATGCCGCGATGGCTACGGGCCAGGACGAATTAGCCACCTATTACCTACAGCAATTGCCTCCCGACGAAGGCGGAACACTGGGAGAGGAAATTATGTGGTACCGCGCGCTGCTGGCACTGAAAATGGATGGCCCACAAGTGGCGGCCGAACTCTTGCGTTCGATGCCCGAACAATTGCAGAATGTGGATGTACAGGATAAGAAAGAGGCTTTACTACGTAAGCTGGAAGGGATTTAATTCTCCTCCAACCCTCCATTTCCCTCAACCGGCAAATCCACCCGCGTCCGCGGCAAACTCTCCGGATAATTCTGCTGAATGAAAGTGATCAGGTGCTCCCGCACGATACACCGAAGGGTGAACGTGGACCCGCTGTCTATGGAACTGACGAGCACTCGTACCGTCATGACCCGATCGCTCAAATCAGTTACCTGGAGGTTTTTGACCCGCTCGTCCCAAAGTTCCTGGGTGGGCAGGAAACGGTCCAGTTCGGCGCGTAATTCTTCCAGTGGGACGGAAAAATCAGTGTAAAGTAAAACGGTGCCTACGAGTTGAGAACTGCTGCGCGTCCAGTTCTGGAAAGGGTTATCGATGAAATACTGGAGGGGTACGACCATCCGCCGTTCGTCCCAGAGTTTAAGGGTTACGTAGGTGAGGGTGATCTCTTCCACCCGGCCGAATTCTCCGTTGATGAGCAGGGCATCGTCCAGCCGGATTGGTTGGGTGAAAGCGATCTGAAAGCCGGCCAGGAGGTTGGCGATCGATTTCTGAGCCGCCAGACCGATGATGATACCGGTTACCCCCGAGGCCGTCAGCAGACCGGTACCGAGATTTTTGACGGTGTCAAACTGCAAGAGGATAAAGGCTACCGAAACGATCACGATGGCAATGATCACGATCTTGCGGATGTACTGTAGTTGGGTAAGAATTTTTCGCTCCGAGAGGTTGTTCTTATTGTCGACGTTAAAACGGTGTCGGATCGTATCGGAGATTACGTCCGTCAGTCGGATCAAAACCAGTGCCGCAAAAACGTAGAGCAGCGTATTGGCGACCCTGGTAGCTACCCAGAGTCCGACGTGGTCAGGAAATTCCCGGTGTAAGCCACCCCAGAAAATGGAGATCATCGCCGTAGCCACGAACCAGAAGACCGGCCCCGACATTCTTTTGACGATCGTATCGATGGTGAAACTGTCGACCCGTCGGTTGGTCGCCCGTAAAATACCGAAGATCACTATTCGAATAACGATGGCCAGCAGCATTGCCAGTCCGGCCAGGATGAGCGTGCGTACGTAAAGAGGCGTTGAGTTGATGTAGTCGGTGATTTCCTGCATAAAACTATCGGGGCATTAAATGTGCCTCAAAGATAGCAGTTTGGACTTTATCCTTTCTCCGCCAGTTCTTTTAGTCGCCGGTTCATTTGCTCGAAGCCGGATCTGGTCTCCGTACCCAATTTCCCTTTGAATAAGGCAACGAGGGCACCGGTGAATCGCTCGTTCTGCTGAAAGGTCACGGTCCCGTCACCGTTGTCGGTGATGAGAAAGGAGTGTTCGCCGTCAAAGAGACCTTTGAAGAGCAATTTGCCGATCCAGCGGAGTTCTTGATTCACTTCGCAGGCGAGTATCTCCGGCTCAAAATTCATCCCGCCGGCACGGATCTTGACGGTATTTCCTACCGATGGATTTCCTTCCAGAGACGTGATGAACGGGTTCCAGTCGGGGTACTTCTCAAAATCCGTCAGTATTTCCCAGACCCTACGGGGAGTGGCGGATATGATCGTTGCTGTTTTGATCTCGAAAGTAGCCATTAGCTGATGTGTTACTGGATCGACGAATCGTTTTGTGACGGTCGCTCTATTGGTGGTGAATGATTGACCACACAAAGATGATTCGCGGATTCAGTACTGCTCTTGATCTATGTCAAGAAGCCAATTTCCTTCTGACCCGACTCAGCGTTTCGGGGCTCATGCCTAGCATAGAAGCAATGTATTGTAATTGGACCTTGTTAAATATCTCCGGATTGACCTCCAGTAGTTCCATCACCTTTTCTTCCGCGCTCATGGATAGTTGACCGAACACCCGGTTCTCCAGGGTGATGAAACACCTGGCAATAAACAACCTGTCCAGTTCCGCCCAATTATCGACCAGTTCACCAATTTTCTGATAGTTATCCGCTGAGATGGTGTAAAGTTCACAGTCGGTCAGGGCCTGAATGTTCCACCGCGCCGGGGCTGCAAATACAAAACTCGACAGGTCGGTCGTGAACATGCCGGTAGTCGATATCCACTGAGTAATTTCTTTGTCTCCCCGCTTGTCGAGGGCAAACATGCGCAAGCAGCCCGATCTGACGAAACTCATACTCCTGGCGTATTGGCCCGTTCGCAACAGAAAATCGTCCCTTTTCAAGCTTTCAGATTCGAAGAAACCCGCTATCGGCGACAGGTCTTTGCCGCCAATTCCGAAATAAGTCTGAATGTAATTTTCAATTTCTTTCATCTCTATTATCCTTAGCCAACGGTTTTCTTTGCCTGCGACCCGAATGTAACCAACTCCACTTCTCCTGCTTCCTTGCTTAAGAAATCGTGTTATATTGCCAGTCAAATTTACATACAAACCCGTTTAAACGGATTTGACCACCCACACTTATGGAACTCAGTCAGCTCGACCTCATCATTTTCGGGGTTTACATCATCGGCGTTATCGGCTTCGGCGTCTGGATCGCCAACCGCGATAAGAACACCACGGCCAGCGATTATTTTCTCGCCAGCCGCTCCCTGCCCTGGTGGGCCGTCGGTGGCTCCCTCATCGCTTCCAATATCTCGGCCGAGCAGATCATCGGGATGAACGGTTCGGGTTTCGAACTCGGCCTGGCCATCGCCACTTACGAACTGATGGCGGCGATTACCCTCATTCTGGTGGCCAAGTTCCTATTGCCGGTATTCCTCAAAAAAGGGATCTACACCATGCCACAGTTCCTGGAAGAACGCTACGACGGCACGGTACGTACTATCATGTCGGTTTTCTGGATCGCGCTATTCGTTTTTATCAATATTGCCTCCGTACTCTATCTCGGGGCTTTGGCCATTGAGCAATTACTGGGGGTGCCGTTGGCTTACGGCATCATCGGCCTGGTATTGTATTCCGCCTCATTCTCGATTTTCGGTGGTCTCAAAGCGGTGGTCTGGACGGATGTTCTCCAGGTTATCGTGCTTATGGTCGGTGGTACCGCCGCAGCCTGGGGTATCCTGAGTTTTGTGGGTGACGGTAGCGTATTAACCGGCATCTCCGAGTTGATGGCCGTCGTACCCGAACGTTTCGAAATGCTCTTTGAGCCAACCGATGTTTACGTGGATACCCTCTCTGGCGAGACCAAATCCTCCTTTCAGCTGCTGCCCGGTTTCGCTTTGCTCTTTGGCGGTATGTGGATCGTTAATTCCTACTACTGGGGCAACAATCAATACATCATCCAGCGGGCCCTGGCCGCCAAGGATCTGCCCGAAGCTCAGAAAGGCGTTGCTTTCGCTGCTTTCATGAAGGTTTTTATTCCATTCTTCGCCGTACTGCCCGGAATCGCCGCTTTCTACCTGACCAAAAAGGGAGTAGACGTGGATGTAGCCAAAGCCGATCAGGTTTTTCCGTGGGTACTCAGCAATTACGTCGGCGAAGGATTACGGGGCATCACTTTCGCGGCCCTGGTAGCGGCCATCGGTTCGTCTATCTCTTCCATGGTCAATAGTGCTTCCACCATCTTCACCCTGGATATTTATCAGAAATTCATCAATCCCGCCAGCAGTGAGCGTAATCTCGTACGGGTCGGTCAGGTCGCTTCCGCGGCAGCGCTCGTCATCGGTGCTCTGGTAGCTCCGGTCATTCTTGGCGGTGAGGGGCAGGTCTTTCAGTACATTCAGGAATATACCGGATTCATTAGCCCGGGTGTCTTTACCGTCTTCATCTTCGGTATGTTTTGGCGTGGCTCCACTTCCAAAGCGGCACTGGTCGTGGTGCTCTCTTCCATCCCGCTATCCTTTTTGTTCAAAGAAATACTACCCGGCTTACCCTTCCTGGATCGCATGGCTTTTATCTTCGTACTGAGTGGATTGATGATGATCGTGATCAGTAAATTCACCGCCGGGAGTGACACAACTCCGGATCTCACTCCGGATACCGATCAGACTGGTATTTCCACCTCCGATCAGCGCATTACGAATCGCAAACTGGCAATTGGCCTGGCTATCGGAATTGTTGCGGTGGGTATTGCCACGGCTATTCGCCTCTTCGTCCAGGAGGTTCCCGACGTCCCCGCCTGGTTCACCTACGCTATTTTCCTGCTGTCCGTGCTGGTCATCGGCTTATTGCTCGGTAACCACGGCGTGAAGGATAACGTCAAAGCCATTGACCTCAATCGGGGACTATTCAAAACCAGTATGTCTTTCAATATCTCGGCCGTAGCCATCATCCTGATCTTGACGGCTATTTATAGCTTGCTGGCGTAGTTTTTTGACTGACAACGTAGCAAGGTTGGTATAAGCGCAGATGGCGCAGAAAAGAGGCGAAAGAGGTGTTTTGCTCCGTCAGGTCGCGCCCATCGGCGTGACCTGACGGAGCAAAAACTGGCCATATTCGTCTAGTTCGTTAAATCCCCGAGTTATTATTACTAGAGGGATATAGATACCCAGGCACGGCGAAGCCGTTGTTTGAAATCCGCGAAAAACGATGTTCATCCGCGTCCCGGATACCTCCACGTACGGCAATCCGCGTGCTGAAAATCAGCATCTATTTTCCGTTGCGTCCCTTCGTAGTAGTGCTTCCGTTGCCACCCCGGTTGAAGCCACCATTGGAGGGCGACTTGGCCCGGCTAGGCGTACGGGTATTGGTGCCGGGGCGACGAACTCCACTACCTCCCCGGCTCCGAATGTCCCGGTATTTGCCTGCGTTGGCACGGTCGATCTGACTCATCACCTGAATGACGGCATTTTGTTCGGCGGGGGTAGCTCCTTTGAAGATTTCGATGATCTCTTCCCGCTTCGCATCCACGAAAGCCTGTACGATCTGAGAGTTGGGATAATTCTGGTTGGTGGTTCTTACGTCGTCCAGGGCCAGGCTAATGTTGGCGCGGGCGAGGTTAGGATCTTCGTACATCCGGTCCAATCCCTCGCGGTGATAGGTATAAAGGGCGCGGCGCAGGGGCAGTACCCGGGGGCTGAGGATATTTTCCAGTAGCCAAAAGCGATTGCGGGTAGGGGTAGCTTTCCAGCCACTGTTGTCGGCTACGTCGGACGGGAGACGGTTGATGATCTCCTGGGCCATTTCAAAGTAGCGTTGTCCGCCGAGGGGCGAAAAAGTATCGTAGTCAAAACCCAGTACCAGATAAACGTAATAACCCAGTACCGAAGCCAGGTTGCCCGTAAAGCTGTTCTCGCTGAGTTGAATGGCCTGAAATTGCTCGTAGAAGAAATCCACCTTGGAGTCAAGGGTATTGAACACCGCTGTTTCCACTCCGGAATTGTAAACCGGCCGGCTGGACTGCACGGCAATATCTGCACTGAAAGAGTTGGGGCTTTCTCCTTCCACCAGCGTCATCACGATATTGCAATTGATTCGTTCTTCGGGCAGGAAGCGATCTTCCGTCCAGGCACGGCCCTGGAGGAACTGCACCAGGTCCTTTTCCAGTGTTTCCAGGATCTTGGGATCCACGGTCTGGATCTGCTGGATGTTGACTCTGAGGTTGAAATCGATCTCACTCTGTCCGAAAAGGCTGGTAGCAGAGATCAAAATGGCGCTGAGGAGTAGTAAGCAGTGGCGCATAAGAGCTTGTTATGATTTTCTGAATCTAGCCAAAATTGAGCTAATTTTCGATGAAAATGAGCGTCGGGAATGGGAGTTTATCGGGATAAACGACTATTTCCGGGGTGAAATCTTGGCTGAAAAGAGCCGATTTTGGACGATGAGTGAAGGTCCTAACAAGCTCTAAAAAATAGTTCATTTGGGCCGCGAAGATACGGCACTTTACTTGTACAGTATTTAACGCATTGTGCGGTCGCTTAGTGTCTCTCCACTTCAGCCTAACATCAATTCAGGGTGGCTTTACGAGTCCGATGAGTTCTAGGCTTGCAACTCAACTACCACATCCAGGATGTCCTTCGCTACCGCAGTCTTCGGCTTTACGGAGTATTTCCGCTCCCGGTCTGCCGTAATAATGGCTACTTTGTTAGTCCCCTCCCCGAAACCGGCACCTTCTTCACGGATAGAGTTCAGTACAATGGCGTCGAGATTTTTGTCTACCAGTTTGCGGCGGGCATTAGCCGGGCCGTTCTCGGTTTCCATGGCAAAACCAATAAGTAACTGTCCTTTACGCTTATCAGCACCGAGCGTAGCTGCAATGTCGGGATTGCGGACCAGCTCAAGGGAGAAAGATTCGTCCGCTCCACCTTTTTTCTTGATTTTCTCTTCGGCGACCGTGGCCGGGCGGTAATCGGCGACGGCGGCGGCCATGACGGCAATATCCGTAGCTGGCCAACGATTCGTGCAGACGGCGTACATCTCCCGGGCGCTGATGACATGGGTGACGTTCAGTTTTGGGTGCACCGGTTTCAGGCGGCTAGGCCCCAGCACCAATTCTACCTCGGCTCCGCGGCGGGCGGCGGCCATGGCGACCTCCACTCCCATCGTGCCGCTGCTGTGGTTGCCGATGAAACGGACGGGATCCAGGGCCTCGTAGGTGGGGCCGGCGGTGACGAGCACTTTTTTACCCGCCAAATCAGTCTCGTGTCCGAAATGACTTTCCAGTACCGCAATGATTTCCTCCGGCTCCGCCAGTCTGCCGGCTCCGGAGAGCCCACTGGCCAATTCGCCGTCAGCCACATCGATGAGGTGGTTGCCGTATGACTGGAGTTTGGCAACGTTAGCCTGAGTGGCGGGGTGGGCCCACATGTCGAGGTCCATGGCCGGGGCAAACCAGACGGGACAGCGGGCGCTGAGGTAAACGGCGCCAACCATATCTTCGCAGTGGCCGTTGGCCAACTTGGCCAGGGTGTTGGCGGTGATGGGAGCGATGAGCATGGCGTCGGCCCAAAGGCCCAGCTCAACGTGGTTGTTCCAATCGTCTTCGCCCCTAGCGGAACTATAAACTGGTCGCTTGGAAAGCGTAGATAAGGTGAGGGGACTGATGAAATCGGTAGCCGCTGCGGTCATAATCACCTGTACCTCTGCGCCGGCCTTGATCAGTCCGCGGACAATGAGGGCGGCTTTGTAGGCGGCGATACTGCCGGTGATGGCGAGGATAATTTTTTTGTTGCGTAGCGTCATGGCGCTTTGATTGCGATGGCTTTTTTTGGCGCGATGTAGTGTGCCTGTTGCGGCAGCGAGCGTTGCTATCAGCGCTGCGCTTACTTGCGCCTACGGCGTGCCTCCGGCTGCTTCATTTTTTATCTTCTTCAATAACTTTAATATTAACCAGAGCTTTTATCTCCGAAACAAAGCTTTTCGTTCGCTCAAACAGTACTTCTTTCTTAACGCCTTTTCGGTACGTTTTGAGCTGCCAGCGCTCATGTCCGGTCCCTCCTTGAACTATATCGTCAGTCGCTACTCTTGGCGGTCCTTAGGTGCGGAACCCGAGCATGTCGCTTTGAGCATGTCGCTTTGAGCAAGCTCTCCGCTTGAGAAACATATTATTTCGAAGCATCTGTTTTGAATACTGTCTGAGCGAAGCGAGTTTATTCAAAACTAGATTTTTTTGCTACTTTTTTCATCAATGGAAAAAAGTAGGGTAAGAGCGGCAGGTTAAAGCGGCATATCAAATATGCTATTTTGCCGCCGCCGGAGGCACGCCGTAAGCGCACGCAAGCATAGCGCTATTCAGCTAGTACGCCGCCGCTACGCGGCTACTCCTCATCCTCCAGGTCCCGACGATTGTTATACCGGTGGTACAACTCTCCATCCTTGTACTCCTGCATCGCGATGATTACCGGATTGGGCAAACGCTCGTAGAACTTGGAGATCTCGATCTGCTCTTTGTTTTCCACGACTTCTTCGATCGCTTCGGTAACCTCGGCAAATTCTTCCAGTTTCTGGTCGAGTTCGTGCTTGAGGTCTACGGCCAGCTGGCGGGCGCGGCGGCTGATGATGGAAAGCGTCTCGTAGACGTTGTCGGTGTCCTTCACCAGTTCGTTAAGGTCGCGGGCGCTCACGTTGGCGTCCAGGCCTTGCGCTTTTGCTTTGATATCTGCCATCTTAGCTTAGTTCGTTTAATCGGTTGTTAGAAAGTTCCAGGAATTTCTCCACCTCGGTACGGTAAGGACTTTCCGGATAGCGACGCAGGAAGAACTCACTTCGTTTAATGGCTTCTTCGTAGCGTTCGCGCTGTAGTTCGTAAAATGAACCCTTGGCGGATTCGTAGGCGGCCCTGGTGATGAGGTAACGAATTTCCTCGGCCCGCTTGGTTTCTGGGAAGTCGATCAGCAGGTTGTCGAAACTACGGATCGCAGCAGGATAACGCCTGCGGTCCAGGTAGAGTTTTGCGGATTCGTATTCCTTAAGTTCCATTTTGGCCCGCATCTCGTCAATCAGCAGGTTACTTTGCTTTACCCTTTCACTGTTCGGGTAGCGGTTGGCAAACTCCTCGAAGCCTTCAATGGCCTTTTCGGAGTAAGATTGGTCGAGTCGGAAAATCGGGCTTAGCTCGTAGTTGCTGTAAGCGGACATGAAGTCGGCTTCTTCCCGCAGGTTACTGCCACCATAGGTATTGGCGAAGTTCTTGAAGTAGTAGCTCGCCAGGATATACTGTTCGGTGTAGAAGTAAGTGTAGGCGTAACGAAAGGTGATCATTTCCGCTTCTTCCTTTCCGCGGAAGGGGCCGATGACCAACTCGTAAAGCGTCTGCGCTTTCTGATACTCCTCGGCATCGTAATACTGGTCGGCTTTCTGTAATAACAGGGCCGGGTCACCGCTGGTCCGGATGCGTTCAAACTCAGAACGACAGCCGCTGGACAGCAGTAAAACCAAAGCGAAAACAGCAAAAGCTAAGTGACTGATTTTCATAGGGGCGCAAAGATACGAATAAAAATAAAGAGTGGAAGTATTCCGTCCATTACCTAAGTTTTAGGCACGGCTGCGCCATAAGGAGGTTGGGATCATTGGAAGGGTTGTATAAACAATGATCAAATGAGTTAATGATTGAATGAGTTAATGATCAAATGAGCTAATGACACAATGAGCTAATGGCCAATCTAGACTAGTGGCTCATTGCGTCATTGCATCATTAGCTCATTGCATCATTAAAAATCAAAATCCCGCGGGTCCGGTCCAAAACGGTGCTCCTTATTCAGTGCATTGATCTTCTCCATCTCGTCGGAACTCAATTCAAAGTCGAAAACATCAAAATTTTCTTTGATCCGTCCTTCGTGGACACTTTTGGGGATAGTGATCACACCCCGCTGCAGATCCCAACGAAGGACGACCTGGGCGGCAGATTTACCGTGCTGCTCGCCAATTTCACTAAATAATGATTCGTCTTTGAAATGTCCCTGCATCAAGGGGCTCCAGGCGGTGAGGGCAATATTCTGTGCGGCGCAGGCATCGGCTACGTCCTGCTGGTGCAGGTAGGGATGGTATTCGATCTGATTGACGGCAGGTACGACGGATCCGCTTTTCAGGATGTCATTCAGGTGTTCGGGCATAAAATTGCTCAGGCCGATGCTCTTTACCTTACCGGCTTCGCGGGCCTGTTCCAGGGCTTCCCAGGCGGCTTCGTAGCCGTCGACCGGCCAGTGCAGCAATAAAAGGTCTACGTAGTCGGTTTGCAGGCGATCCAGACTTTCATCCAGTGCTGCGGCCGCTCTCCCCTGGCGGATGTCATCGTTCCAGATTTTGGTGGTCAGGAAAACCTGGTCACGGGGCGTGGCTGCGCTTTTGAGGGCTTCGCCGACGCCTTCTTCGTTTTTGTAAATCCGGGCGGTGTCTACGTGGCGGTAGCCGGCGTCCAGGGCCCAGTGAATGGCATTGATCACTTCGCTGCCATTATCGCTTTGCCAGACGCCGAGACCGAGTTGCGGCATTTTGTTGCCGTCGTTGAGGGTGATGTTTTTCATGGAGTTGTAACGTTTGGAGTTGGACGGAGTTTATTGTCTTTTGGAAATAGGAGATAGGAGCGCTGCGCTCTTGGAAATAGGAGCTCACACGACAGTCGACCGCTTTGCGGCCCGAGCTTAAGGTAGGAATAGAAAAGAGCTTGGCGTTCCCTTGTCCCTGGAACGCATCGCGCTCGGGTCCTATTTCCTGAAGGCGAGGAAGCGCAGCGACCAAAGCCGATCCTATCTCTTATTTCTAATCCCTTAACTTACTTCAATGAAGATTCTCACCCTCTGCGGTTCCGCCCGCCCCCAAAGCAGCAACCGCCTACTCCTGAATGCACTGGTCCACCTCTGGTCCGAAGATGAAGTGGTCTTTTACGATATTCATCAGTTGCCACTGTTCGCGGATGTACCTGACCGTGACCGTTCAAATATTTTGGGGGACTTCAAAGTAGCAGTGTCTGCGGCGGACGCGATCATCATCGCCACGCCCGAATATGCCCATAATTTGCCCGCAGCCCTCAAAAATGCCCTCGAATGGTTAGTGAGGGACGGAGAAGCCGCTGGAAAGCCGGTTTTACCCATTACCCTGACGCCCCACGCGCCGCGGGGAGAGAATTGCATGCAGTCGCTTTGCTGGACGCTGGCGGCTTTGAACTGCCGAATCGTAAGTAAAGTAGATTTATACCGCGATGATCTGGTGTATGACGAGCAAGGGAGGCTTATAGATTGTCTGGGGCGGGAGACTTTGGTGGCGGCGCGGGCGTTGTTTTAATTCCGGTAGCGACCTCCCGGTCGCTCTAATACTGTTCGTTGCCAGAGCGACCAGGAGGTCGCTATCCGGGAACCACTCAAAAAAACATTCACCTCAAAACCCTTACATTGCTACTTTGTTAGTCAAAAGATATTTACGATTTAAGATTGAGGATGTACGATTTTGCCCATCGGTACGTATATCTAACGAGTTAAAATTTGAAATCGTAAATTTGAAATCGTAAATAAATTGACATGCGCACTATCCCTTTAGTTGATCTTTCCACCTTCGTTGACGGAGACGCCGGCCAGCGGAAAGCTTTCGTAGATAAACTCGGCAAGGCTTTTCACGAAATTGGTTTCGTAGGCGTTACCGGCCACGGTATCTCACAGCAGCTCATTGATGACTTTTATACCGCCGCCAAGCGCTTTTTTGCTCTGGATGTAAGTAAGAAACGACAGTACGAACTGGCCGGAATGGCGGGCCAGCGTGGCTATACCAGCTTTGGTAAGGAACACGCCAAACAGAGTGAGGTAGCCGATTTGAAGGAGTTCTTCCAGATCGGCCAGGAGGTTGCCGCAGGTCATCCTCACAAGGACCGTTATCCTGATAATCCGGACGTAGACGCCGTGCCGGAATTTATGGAACTCGGTCGCCAGTTGTACCGGGCCTTCGAGGAAAGTGGCGGGAACTTGTTACGCGCCATTGCCCTGCACCTGGAACTGCCCGAAAACTACTTCGAAGAGAAGATTGAAGCAGGCAACAGCATTCTGCGGGCTATTCATTACCCCCCGATCTCCAAGGAGCCGGACAGTGCCATTCGCGCTGAACAGCACGAGGACATTAACCTGATCACCTTACTGGTCGGAGCGAGTGCCGGTGGTTTGCAACTGCTGGACATGAATAACGAATGGCAGGAAGTGGTGCCGGAAAACGATGAGATCGTGATCAACGTCGGTGATATGTTACAGCGGCTGACCAACAATTACCTCAAGTCCACAACCCACCGCGTGGTGAATCCACCGCGGGAAGAATGGCATAAGCCGCGTCTCAGTATCCCTTTCTTCCTGCACCCCAAGAGCGAAATGGACCTGTCCGTACTGGATAAAACCGTTACAGCGGATAATCCAAAACACTACGAGTCTATCACCGCCGGGGAGTACCTGGACGAACGTTTGCGGGAAATTGGGCTTAAAAAATAATGCGTATATTTAGAGCTGATACTCTCTAAAAAATCAGCTCTAAAACAAAAGCGTTATGAAAAATTTGTTATTCTCTTTCTGCCTGTGCTGCCTTCCGCTACTCGTTTTCGGCCAGAACAACCAATCCATTGACTTTGTTGGTGGCCTCGAATTCTCTTACCGTTCATTGAGCGAGGAAGGTTCTAATACTTACCAGAAGCAATACATCGACCGACGGAACGAAGACGACGAAGCAAGACTTAACTGGAGGTTGGGTCTCAACTATAATTACCGCCTTGGAGCAAAGACCTGGCTGCGTACGGGCATCAGAGCGGCCAGTGTAGGTTACCGATTTTATACTTACAACTATCTTATCGTTAATAACATCACCAACGGTGGTAATAATGGTTGGGGGGACGTAATAGCGGGTAATAATTATGGTGGGACGTACGATAGATACACCACTACCGCTCCTGATTATGAACTGGAACGTGCCGAAGCCGTAGACGTCAATCACTTATTTCTCTCGCTTCCGATTGTACTCCGTCAGGAATTCGGGGGAGGCAAACGCTTTGCACCTTATCTAGAGTTCGGCCTCTCACCGCATTATCATCTACAAACAAGATCTAGTGTGGATTTAATTGCACGTGCCGAGGCTGCCGGAATTATCATAAACGTGCCTGAATTTAATAAATTTCAGTTGGTCGGTTTGCTGGCCTTTGGAATGAACTACCAACTTAACGAGGGCATGCAGCTCTTCGCGCAACCCACTATTCGTTATCACTTTACCACATTAGATCAAAGTGAACAAGAAACCCAAAGACTCTATAACTATGGTCTGGAAATAGGACTGCGCCGTCAATGGTAGATGACAGCCAAGGGACGTACCGGATATGGAATATACCGTATCTTCGCCTTCCAACGTTTAAACTTGGTGAGTCCGTGAGTAAACCCACAGCTTGCCGATTGGTCTAAACTATCATTGAACCGAGTGCGCCGCTCTGGCGGCCAAAACATACCGTTATGAATTCAATCTTGCTATTCAACTTCCTCGGCCCGGAGATGCTGGTCGTTTTTTTTGCGATCCTGCTGCTGTTCGGCGGTAAGAAGATTCCTGAACTGATGAAAGGCATCGGAAAGGGCATCCGCGAATTCAATACTGCCCGTGGCACTCTCGAAAAAGAGCTTAAAGACGGATTAAAGGAAGACGAAATCCGTGAACGCGAAAGAGAACGTGCGCGGGAAAAGCAAAATGATTTTATTAGTCGGAATGACTAATAGTTTTCGCAAATAGGAAGGGCGCAACCATTGGTTGCGCCCTTTTTTTGGGTTGGAATAAAAGGGGCAGCTTACCTGCCGCTCAGAAAACCACCGAGCATCCCGGCAATGTCGTCAATGGCACTACCGTCTCCGTCACGATCGAGCAGACGACCGGCCAGGCCGATGTTGGTCTGTGAGGCGGGTTTCTGTGGACTAACGTTGGAACGTAAGAACCCATCGAGTAATCCACCGAGTCCATCGGCATTCAGGTTGCCCTGTTTTTTTGTCTTGCCAAGCATCCCCATCACGATCGGGGCCAGCATGGCCATCATCTTCAGGGTGTTGCCGGTTCCGATGCCGCTGTTCTGGCCGATCTGCTCGGCAGTGTCTTGAGTACGACGACCGAGGATATGCTTCAGGATGCCGGCACCATTGGCCGCGCGGCTATTGCCACCGAGCATACTGCCTACCAGGCCACCGAGCATGCCGCCCATGCCACCGCCACTACTGCTTTGACCACTGCCGGCGAGTGCACCAATGAGACCACCTAGGTCGATACCGCCGCCGGAATTGCCACCACCGCCACCTAGGCCGCCCAACACGGCGTCGAGTACGCTGTCGTGATTGTCCTTTTCCAGGGCATTGTTGAGGGATTCAGCACCGGCTGGCGTAGCGGCGTTACGGGCCAGGGCATTCAGCAGCACGCTCATGGTACTGGTCGCCGCTTGTTGGGTTTGTTGGGGAGTTACATTATCGCCAAGCTGGCGAGACATCTGTTCGATGAGGGTGGGCGAGAGCGATTGTTGCATCTGACCCTTGAGGAAGTCCGTTAAGTCCATTGTGATTTGGAAGTATTTGTGTACGGACAAGATATCAAAAAAGCGGGATAAAAAGCCAGTGGCCCTCATCCCGCGTAAATGATTCAAACTACTCTCTCAATGTTCGAATATGCAGGGAAAACGGGACCTTAAGAATCGGTATTGTTCAGATGATAAAAATTATTATACTTCAGCCCTAGACTTGTCCAATTTTAACAGTACGGCGAGCATTACGGTGAAGCCGAGAAGGGAGGAGCCGCCCTTGGACATGAAGGGGAGAGGAATACCGATTATTGGTAGCAGCCCCATCGTCATGCCGATGTTGACCATCACATGCACGAAAAGGATTCCGGCCACACCGTAGGCATAAGCGCGATTGAAAACGGAGCGCTGCCGTTCAGCAATAACGGTGATGCGCCACAACAGAATCAAGAAAAGCGTAATGACGGCAGTGGTGCCGATAAAGCCCTGTTCTTCGCCGACCGCGCAAAAGATGAAATCGGTTTGCTGCATAGGCACGTAACCAAATTTAGTCATGGTGCCTTCGGTTAGCCCCTTACCGGTCAGCCCGCCAGCGGAGATGGCTAGCTTGCTTTGGGTGAGATTGTAGAGCGCTCCTTGCTTGTCCAGTTTTTCGGGTTGTAGCCATGCGTTTATCCGGTCTTGCTGATGAGGCTTCAGGACGTTGTTAAACAGGTAATTGGAAGTAAAGGCAATGGCGCTGCCCATAATCAGGCCAAAGAGCAGAATTTTGGCCAGCTGACCACGTTGTCTTAGAAAGAAGTAAGCGCTGGTCGTTGCGGTCAACCCGATCATAAATAGTAGGACGAGTAATTGATGACCCTCCAGCCATGCCCATACGGCCCCTGCGAAAATAAGGACTATGCCACCGAAGACTGCGAGTCTGGCACGTGGGAGATTATAATTGTAGATAAGTAAGACAATACAGCTTAATAGCCCAATCAATAGGAAAGGCGGAAACAGAATTCCCAAAATGAACATGCCAGCGGTAAAGGCACCGAGCAGGTATAATAAGGGCGTAAGCCCCTCACGGTACATCGCGATGAGGAAAGAGGCGAAGACGAGGGCCGAACCAGCGTCAGGTTGCAGCAGGATCAGCGCTGCGGGTAAAACCCAGATACCGATACCAATCGCCACCGACTGCAAATTGTCCATTTTGTTAGACCAGGAACTGAGGTAGGCCGCCATGGCCAGGCAAGTGCCGAATTTCGCTAGTTCGGAGGGTTGGATCGTAAAGCCCGCAAAGCGAAACCAGGAGGTGGCACCATTAATTTCGACCCCCAATATCAATACTAGAACCAGGCCAAGTATGGTCACCACGTAGGCTGGATAGGCCAGTAGCTTAAATATCTTGTGATCCAGTAAAAAGAAGATCACAATGAATACTACCAGGCAGATACCGATCCAGATTGCCTGCTTGCCCACTGCGGTAGTGAACAGAAAAGGAGCCAGGCTTTTAGGGTAAAATTCCAGCCCTGCTCCGGTACTGTAGATCATTGCCCAACCAATACCCACTAGAGCGAGGTACAGGGAAAAGGTCAATACATCGGTTCCTTTGTTACCGAGCTTTTTATTGGAGGAGGCGAGCAATCTATGAAATTTTAGAACATCCGAAGCAGTTCGGATTCATTGACCTCATCTTTAACGAGGTAGACGCCGTCGAATTGCCGCCCCAGAGTGTACTTGAGGCGTTCGGCTTCCTGCTTGGTCTGGAAAGCTCCGGCCCGTAACTTGTAGTAGGGTTTGGTGTGTACCCAATCTACTGGAATACTGGGGTAGTTCAGTTTGAACTGGGCCTGGACTGACTCCAAACGCTGGCGGTCGGTAGTGGCCAAAACCTGTACGCGCCAACCCTCAGTCTTGGTCTCGGCGGTGTTCACCTGGATGAAAGCATTCAACAAACGGGCAACATCTTCGTCCGGACTAACGGAAATCGCCGATTGGCCGGTGAGTCCCTGCGTAGTGAAGAGTCCGAATAAAAACAGGCAACTTAATATTCCTTTCATCTTGGCTATTTTACATTTTACAACAGGGCCACGCCACTTGAGGTTCCAAGCCGGTCGGCCCCGGCAGAGAGCATGGCCCGGGCGGTGGAATTATCTCGAATCCCGCCGCTGGCTTTGATTTTTATGCCGGCTTTCAGGTTAGCCCGCAAGTAGCGCAGTACTTCTTCAGTGGCGCCACCTTGGGTTCCGGTGGATGTTTTAACGAAATCAGGATTGATCTCATTACATATCTGAACCATCCGGGCCAGTTCGGACTGGCTAAGCAAACTGCTTTCAATAATCACTTTGCTAACCTTTCCTTTCAAGCGTATGGCCGTGACCACCCGCTCGATATCCGATTTGACCTGGGGCCAGTCTCCGGACTTTAGTGCCCCGAGGTTGATCACGATGTCCAGTTCGTCGGCCCCTTCTTCAACGGCTCTTTTAACCTCTTCAACTTTGGCCATGGTACCCGCATATCCGTAAGGAAATCCGATTACCGTAGCAACCAGGACATCGCTGCCCTGCAAAAATTGTTTGGCGCGGCCAACAAAGTAAGGTGGCACACAGACGGCACAAAACTCGTGCTGTCTGGCTTCTACGCATATCTTCTCAACGTCCGTACTACTCGTTTGTGGCTTCAGGACGGTATGATCGATTGTTTTGTTTATTTCCATCTACAAAGAGCACAAACTCCGTCTCATTAAAAAATCACGTGATTGTATTCCTCGGGCCGGAGTGTGCATGACTGAGGTTTAGCCCGGGACGGATGCAAGATACCACCACGAGCCAAAAAAAAGAAGCAACGAAGTTGATTCGCTGCTTCTTTGGTAAAGTTTTCCTGTCTCTTGTCGGGATTACTTACCGTGGCACTGCTTGTATTTTTTACCGGAACCACAAGGGCAAGGATCGTTGCGCCCGATCTTTTTATCCTGGCGAACAAAAGTTTCCACCTTCTGCCGCTGCCCGGCACGCTGACCGGCGGCCCGAGCCGCCTGCTGAGTAGCCTCAGCCCGGTTAGTGCTTAATTTTGGTGACTTAGCTGCTTTGCTCGGAGCCTGACGAATTACGGGTTCTTCCTTCCGTTCGGGAAAGGCGAGGTTGCCTTTGGCGAGGTAACCGGTGGTAGCTTCATTGACACTCATGATCAACTGCTCGAAGAGCTTATAAGCTTCCATCTTATAAATCACCAGCGGGTCTTTTTGCTCGAAACTGGCGGCGTAAGTCGAGGTCTTCAGATCATCCATTTCGCGCAAGTGCTCTTTCCAGCGCTCGTCGATGGTAGCTAGTACCACGGCTTGTTCGATGTCAGACTTGATGGTCGCTCCGTCGGATTCGATGGCCCGGTTGATGTCAGCCGTAATCGCCATCGGGTTACTGGACCCATCGCTGAACGGTAACAGGATTCTGCGATAACGCCCCGGCTGTTCTTCGTGTACCCGACGAATTTGCTCCATCAACACAGCGGAAAGCTTACCCATTTTGTCATTATAGAAAGCCTGGAATTGCTCCAGGATCTTGGCGCCGAGAGTGTTGACGTCGTTGCTGCCGAATTCGGCTTCGTCAATCTCCGGCTCGAAACCTAATACCTGTACGTTGGCGCGGCGGAAAGTATCGTAGTCGCCATTCTGCTTGGTTTCGAAAGCCAGGCTTTCGATCAGGCCCTCAAACATGTTCTTGAGGTCTACATTCATTCGCTCGCCACTCAGGGCGTTGTTGCGTTTGGTATAGATGGCCTCCCGCTGGATGTTCATGACATCATCATACTCCAACAGGCGTTTCCGGGTGCCGAAGTTGTTTTCTTCCACCTTTTTCTGAGCGTTCTCGATACTCTTCGTCACGATACTGGCTTCGATCACGTCGCCTTCCTTCAGTCCGGCGCGGTCCATCCACTTAATGGTTCGTTCGCTGTTGAAGTAGCGCATCAGCTTATCTTCCAGAGATACGTAGAACTGGCTGGAACCAGGGTCCCCCTGTCGTCCGGCCCGACCACGTAACTGACGGTCGACTCGCCGACTATCGTGCCGTTCCGTACCGATGATGGCAAGACCGCCAGCCTCCAATACCTCCGGGCTGAGCTTGATGTCGGTACCCCGGCCGGCCATGTTGGTGGCAATGGTCACCTTGCCTGGCTTACCTGCTTCGGCAACGATCTCGGCCTCCCGCTGGTGTTGTTTGGCGTTCAGCACGTTGTGGTCGATTCCCGCCATCCGCAGCATCCGGCTAAGGCGCTCACTGATTTCTACGGTAGTCGTACCCACCAGGATAGGGCGGCCGGCCTTACTCAGTCGGACGACCTCCTCAATTACGGCATTTACTTTCTCCCGTTCTGTTTTGTAGACCCGGTCGTTCTTATCATCACGTTGGATAGGGCGATTGGTAGGAATCACCACCACATCCAATTTGTAGATCTCCCAAAATTCACCGGCCTCGGTTTCGGCCGTACCGGTCATGCCACTTAATTTGTGGTACATCCGGAAGTAATTCTGAAGGGTGATCGTGGCGTAGGTCTGGGTAATGTCACCCACCTTCACGTTCTCTTTGGCTTCCAGGGCCTGGTGAAGACCATCACTGTAGCGGCGGCCGTCCATCATCCGGCCGGTCTGCTCGTCCACAATTTTTACCTGCCCGTCCATAACAACATACTCTTCTTCTTTTTCGAAGAGCGTATAGGCCTTTACCAGCTGGTGGATAGCGTGGAGGCGACGTGATTTTACTGCGAAGTCCTGGGCGATCCTGTTCTTTTCCAGTTGCTTTTCTTCCTTGCTCAGTTCGGTACGCAGGTCGATTTCGGCCATGGCCGTGGCCACATCGCGCATGATGAAGAACTTGGGGTCGGAGTTGTATTTGGCCAGGAACTCGTTGCCTTTTTCGGTCAGATCAACGGTACGGTTCTTTTCGTCGATCACGAAGTAGAGTTCTTCGTCGATCTCGTCCATCCGCTTATTGTTCTGTTCCATGAAGGTATTCTCCGTCTTGGTCAGCAGGGCGCGAACGCCTTCTTCGGAAAGAAACTTGATCAGGGCGCGGTTCTTGGGCAGGGCGCGGAAGGAGCGCAGCAAAGCAAAACCGGCTTCGCCATCCTCTACTCCAATGTAACCTTCTTTCCAGAGTTTCTTGGCTTCGGTCAGGAACTTATTAGCCGCTTTACGCTGGGCTTCCAGCAGTTGCTCAATCGGATGCTTCAGTTCTTCGTACTCCTGAAGTTCGGAGCCCTTCGGTACCGGGCCGGAAATAATCAGGGGCGTCCGGGCCTCGTCAATCAGTACGGAGTCCACCTCGTCGATCATCGCGTAGTGGTGTTGTACTTGCACTTTATCATCGATACTACCCACCATATTATCGCGTAGGTAATCAAAGCCGAATTCATTGTTGGTGCCGTAGGTAATATCACACTTATACGCAGCGCGGCGTTCCGGGCTATTAGGCTTATAGTGGTCCAGACAGTCGATGGTCAGGTGCAGGAATTCCATGACCGGGCCGATCCATTCACAGTCCCGTCGGGCCAGATAGTCGTTCACGGTAATGACGTGTACACCTTGTCCGCTCAGTCCGTTAAGGTAGGCGGGAAGGGTAGCCACCAAGGTCTTACCCTCACCGGTCATCATCTCGGCAATCTTACCGTCGTGCAATACCATACCACCGATCAGCTGTACATCGTAGTGGACCATCGCCCAGGTAATCTCACCCCCGGCAGCCGTCCAGCTGTTTCGGTAGACAGCCTGGTCGCCTTCAATTGTCACGTAGTTTTTACGGGTATGAGCAGCCAGATCACGGTCCTGTTGGGTAGCCGTTACACTAATGGTCTCATTTTCAGTAAAGCGGCGGGCCGTTTCTTTCATAACGGCAAAAGCTTCGGGTAGCAATTCATTCAAAATCACCTCCAGTGCTTCGTTGCGTTCTAATTTTAGCTTATCCAGGTCCTGAAAGATGATTTCCTTCTCATTCAGATCTTCTTCTGCTTCGGCGGCGGCTTTTAAATTTTCCCGCTCCGCGTCGATGTCGGATAAATACTCGGCGATCCGCTCCCGAAATTCAATGGTCTTATTCCTCAGTTCATCGTGGCTCAGGCCAGAAAGAGTCGCGTAAACCTCATTAATCTTATCAACCACGGGTTCATACTTCTCCAAATCTCGGTCTTGCTTGGAGCCAAATAATTTTTTGAGGGCGGAAAACATACTTAGATATATTATGGTGGCACTCTTGAGGAGCGGCGATTTTTATTGAATCTTCACTGATAATCTGGCTTAGGACCACGCAAATTATCAGTGAACTGTACAGGGACGCAAAGATACGACTCTATAGCTTCCTTTTCGTCAAGGATAGTGCCAAGGAGCAGATCGTGACATTTTGTCGGGTGATCTAAGGTTTTGGCTAGCAAAGTAGCAGTGTTCCTGGTAATTTATTTCAACAAGCCCTTCTCTACCAAAAGTGCTTTCGCATCTCTCAATTGACCTGTATCCAGGTCGGCCGGATCGATAAGGTGGGCAGAGCCGTTTTTCATAGTAATAGAGATTAGCTGGTCGGAAACCGTGGTGGCAGCAACCAGCTTCCAGCTAAATTCCCCGTTGTCCAGTTCACTGAAGTGGCTGATGGTATCCAGGTTCAGGACGTAAGCACGCACGGAGCCGAGTGAAGGATTGGCCTCAAATTGTTTTTTGACCAGAAAACCGGTGATGAAATAGCTCATGGCCAGCCAGAGTACCGCAATCATGATTACCGGAAGGAGATAAGCTTGCCAGGGAAAGTCACTACCCTCCTGGCTGTTGAACAAGTATAGAGCAAGCAGGGTCACTGGAATAATGGTGGCCATCAACACCAAAGTCTGTTTCATTCGGGCTTTACGGTAAAAGATCGTCAGTTTATCCGGTTTTAAAGTAGTCGTGAATTCAATGGGTAAGTTCATGGTGGTGGTTTTTGGGGTAGCACAGGAAATACTTGGTAAAGGTCTTTGGTTCAATACCGAAATCACTGATCTGTGACATCGGTACGACTTCCCCTTTCTTGGTCAGTACCAAAATTTCCTTACTGCTTAGGGTATAGGCGCTATTGCTTTCCTTGCCCTCCAGAAGAAAGTGCTGGTCGGCTCCTTTCGGTAGCGTTTTATTTTGTTTCAGAGCTTCCCGCACGGCTACTTTGTTAGCCATGCTAAACGGCTCGCCGCTAAATTCCAGCCGAAATAGTTTACGGTTGGCCAATCCCCAACTGAGGTAAGACAGAATGGGGTCCGGATTGAGTTGCCAGTGCTTGATGGCCGAGGCGATGTCCATATCATCTAGGCGGGCGAAACGGCGGAGTTGTTCGGCGGCGTTGCTTTTGAAATCGTCGGAGGTGACGCGGTGGCGCAGAAAATAATCGAGGCTGACGGGAGCCTCTACTTCGCGGCCCTCCTGGCAGAGCTGGCGGGCGCGCTCCAACACTTTGATGAGCATTTGTTCGGCGGCCAGCACCGTTTTGTGGAGGTAGACCTGCCAGTACATGATGCGGCGGCTGGTCAGGAAGCGCTCCACGGAGTAAATGCCTTTTTCTTCTACCACCAGTTGCCCGTCGACGACGTTGAGCATTTTGATGATGCGATCATAGCCGATGACCCCCTCGCTGACACCGGTGAAGTAGCTGTCACGCATCAGGTAATCCATCCGGTCCATATCCAGCTGGCCACTCACGAGTTGCCCCAGGAAAGCCTTGGGGTATTCCTTTTTAAAAATGCGGATGGCCATGTTCAACTTACCGGCGAATTGCTCGTTGAGTTGCTCCATGAACCACAGACTAACCTCCTCGTGATGCACTTCCATCAAAGTATGCTCAAGGGTGTGGCTGAAGGGACCGTGGCCGATGTCGTGCAATAGGATAGCGATCTGGGCGGCCTCACATTCTTCGTCGGTGATCTCGACACCCTTACCGCGCAGCGTTTCAAGGGCCATTTGCATGAGGTGCAACGCCCCCAGTGCGTGGTGAAAACGAGTATGGAGCGCGCCAGGGTAAACGTAGTGCGTCAGACTCACCTGTTTGATCCGTCGCAACCGCTGAAACCAGGGGTGCTCCACTAAATCGAACAGGATGCCGTAGGGCAGTTTGACGAATCCGTAAACGGGGTCGTTGAGAATCTTGTGGGTTTTCACGTGGCGCGGTTTGGTGTGGAAACGTTTGGAGGAAGGTAAAGGTTACTTTTTGGAAATTAGGAGATAGGAGCGCGGCGCTTTTGGAAATAGGGGCCTGAGTGACGGTCGGTCACCGAGATTCAGAGATAAAAGAGCGTAGCGCATCCATCCAAGCACACAAAATACCCGGCTCCTGTTTCCAAAAGCCGCGGGAGCGCAGCGACGAAAGGTGCTCCTATTTCTTGTTTCCTATTTCAACGACTTTAACCGCTGCTTCCTCCAGTAACCGATAAACCCCTTCAAATCCGCTATCGTCCCAGTAGGGGTCGAAAACGTCCGGGCCGTGGGTCTTACTCAGCTCAGTATAGTCCAGAAGAAGCTTGATCTTCCGGGCTTGTTGTTCAGTGGCCCGGGACTTCAAGTCGGTCAGATTCTGGCGGTCCATAGCCAGAATCAGGTCGTATTCTTCCAAAAGGGTGGAAGTAACGGTTTGTGCGCGTTGATGGCTGATGTCCAATCCATTCTCTTTGGCGACGGCACGGCTGCGGGGGTCGGGTGGATTACCCACGTGCCAGTTACCGGTCCCCGCTGAGGCGACTTGCCAGTTGAGGCCCGCCTCGTCGGCTTTGCGTTGGATCAAGCCTTCGGCCAGTGGGCTGCGGCAAATGTTGCCGAGGCAAACGGCGAGAACTTTATAAGGAGTAGTGGGTGCCATAAATCATAGGGTTACTGGTTTCAACGCCGATAGATAGTGGATGTTGTGGTTGGGGGGCTGACAAAGTAGCAAGGCCTGAAGATTGACTTGGCGGACGAACCTGGCCTGGTGGTCCGTTTCCGCCGGAGAGTTAAATATGACTGTCTTGATTGGCGATGATCGCCCCTCAGCCCCGGAGTTGCTGCTCAAAACCAGCTCGCAGAACCAAAGCAGGCAACTGGTTGTTTTTACAATCCGTCCGCGCCTTATCTTCGCGGCGAAATTCACCGAATTATGCGCATCATCATTGCCGGAGCCGGCGACGTTGGTTTTCACCTGGCCGAGTTGCTGGCCACCGAAAACCAAGACATTACACTGATCGACAACGATCAGGAAGTGCTGGAATACGCCGGTAGCCATCTGGACGTACTAACCATGCAGGGTGACGCCGCCAGCATCGGTATATTACACAAGGCCAGGGTAGGAGAGTCGGATTTGGTCCTTGCTGTGACCACCAGCGAAAAAACCAACCTGATGACGGCCATCCTGGCCAAAAAGCTGGGTGCTCAGAAGGTAATCGCCCGGGTGAATAGCGAAGATTATTACTGTGAAGAGAACAACGGAACGATCTGTTCCCTGGGGATCGACCACCTCATCAGCCCCCGACAACTGGCTGCCAACGAAATTGAGCGACTGATTAAGCAGTGTTCCTTTACTGACGTCTTTGAATTTGAGGAAGGCAAGCTGTCACTAGTAGGCGTAACCATTGAAAACAATACTCCGCTGGAGAATATTCGGTTAATGGATATCGATAAATTTGAATCGGAAGTAGACCTTCGTCCGATCTGTATCCTGCGGGGTCACAAGACGATCATCCCACGCGGAGATACAGTGATCCGTCGTCACGACCACGTTTACTTCATCACCCGGCCGGATCGTACCAAGGACCTGGAGGAGATCATCGGCGCTCAGAAGATCGACGTAAAGCGGATTATGATCCTGGGGGGCAGCGATCTGGCCATGGCCACCGCCAGGCGCCTGCAAGACAAATACCGCCTGACGTTAGTGGAAAAGAATAAAAATCGCTGCAAGAAACTCTCCGCGAAGCTGCAGAACACTTTGGTCATTCACGGCGATTATACCAATTTCGATCTTCTGGAGGAAGAGGGGCTGAACAATATGGATGCTTTTATTGCCCTGACCGAAAATAGCGAAACCAATATAATTTCTTGCCTGACTGCGGAAAACCACGGCGTATTCAAGACTATCGCTCAGGTAGAAAATAAGGAATACGTCCACATCAGCCAGAACATCGGGGTGGATACGCTAATCAATAAGAAGCTGATTGCGGCCAATAATATTTTCCGTTTCGTGCGCAAGGGCAGGGTAGAGGCCATTACCAGCTTACACGGAGTAGAGGCCGAGGTAATCGAATACGCCATCACCAAGAACAATCAATTAACGCGCAAGCCGCTCAAGGACTTGCATTTTCCGGATACGGCCCTGGTGGGGGGCGTCATCAGGGGCGAGCAAAGTATGATCCCCGACGGAAGTTTTCAGATGGAGCTTAATGACAAGGTGATCGTTTTTGCATTGCCGGAGGCGATTCCACGGCTGGAGACATTGTTTCGCTAGGTATAAGTGGCAAGCAGGACCAGGTTTACACATGTACAATACGATGCGCTTAAATTTTTCTGATGCGTTGTCGAACACATTAGTAGTGCTACTTTTTCCGCAGATAATGCGCTCGGTCTAGTCGTTCGCCTTCCAATAGTAAGGACTGCACAACGGTTATATCTATGTCTTTCGGTGTAAGGTAGACCTTGCGCGAGAGTTGCTTCAATCCGTCATGATCGAAGTAAGCAGTGTCCGCGAATTCCTTGCCGCGCCAGAAACCCAGGGCCACACCTTCTTTGAGGCCGCCCCAGGGAATACTACCCGGCCAGATGTGGCAGATAGGGGAGTAGCCGTAATAAAAGGGGGCTCCCCAGGAGAGTTTTTCTTTTTTGACCTCAATGGTTTCGAAGACGAGTTCCCGCAGAATGCTGGCCGTCGTCCGTTCCGGTTCGGGGAGTTCATCGTAGAGTTGATCGATGTTCCTGGTTTTGTCAATTTTCATAAGCGTGGCTATTTTAAATGTGGTGATCGCCAGCTTCGCTGATCCTCCCTGCGGTCCGTGGGTTTACTAGTCAAATTAGCTTGACTTTAGCGGTGATTGATTGTTTCATGCCGCCGCTCTCCTCAGCAAATACTGCAAGTGCTGAACTTTGGCTTTTAAATAATCAACTTCGTGTTCTGAAGTCGATGTTGAAA
>PDLQ01000023.1 GCA_002591745.1 Lewinellaceae bacterium SD302 | reverse complement strand
CCGACTGAAACTCTGGTGGTATACGAAGCATGATCAAGATGTCAGATACCTTAATCTACTTCACATCAGAGTTTCTTTAAAATACTGGCCGGTTAGCAAACCGCTAAAGTCCAGCTAAATCACTTTGATCTGAGTGGAAATCTCATTATGCCGCCTTGCTCAGGTTGCGATCATTATTTTTCACCGTACGCAGCGCAGCGGATTTTTTCGCTTTCTTGGAGGAGGTAAAGCTCAGTCCCAGAATGGCACTCAGAAAAATGGGGAGGCCCAAAGCTGCTAACCAAAACTGACCAGTGAACACGCCGACGATAACGGCTGCCATCATCAGGAAGTAACGGAAAACGATCTTGTCGATGGATAAAGTGAAAAATTCCATGGTGTAGGTTGTTTTTTTGTACACCACAAAAATGCGGGCCCGCACTGCTCAAAACGATGATGAGTTTTTGGCCGGCCGATGATATATGTCATTTTTGATGGTCTATATTGCTGGGGAGTTACTTGCTTATCCATCAACATGGCTACTTTGAAGACACAACGAAGAAGTACAGGGTATCGGGTGTCGGGTATCAGGTGCGGGGTACCTGGTACCGATACCTCGTACCTATCTTTATACTTTCCGCATCCGTAGGTGCATGGCCTGGTCACCGCGCTTGTTGACCGTCAGTTCAGCGTCGAGGCGTTTAGCGCGCATACGTAAATTGGCGAGGCCCTGGCCTGTCTTGGCGGATTTGCGGGCGTCGAAGCCATTGGTGGCCTCTCCGTTATCGCGGATGATCATTTCAAATTCATTGCCGGTAAGGCCCAGGTAGACATTGACTTTGGTGGCATTGCTGTGGCGGGCAATATTGTTGACTACCTCCTTGTAAATAAAGTAGATATCCTGCCGCTTGCTGCCCGTGAGCCGGCGATCTTTTTCGTTGAAACCCTCGGCCCGGAAAGTGTACTTGATCTCCAGCGGTAATAGTACATCATCCGCATGTTCCTGCATTCTTTGGAGGAGGTCGCCTACGGTATCGCGCCGGCTGTCGATGCTCCAGATGACGTCGCTCATTTTGCTCATGGCTTTACGACCTGCTTCTCCGACGCCCTTGAGCCTGGTCTTCAAGTGATCGTCTTCGGTATAGGACTGGAGCAATTCGGTTTGCATCGTGATGCCGGCCAGTAGCCCGCTTACTTCGTCGTGGATGTCGCTGCTGAGTTGAGTACGGAGTTGTTCATTGCGTAAACGTTCTCTGGAGCGACTTTGCAAAAAACCAATGATGAAGCCTACGATCGTCAAGGCGATAAGTACCAGGAACCAGGCCTGCTCATAAAAATAGCGGTAGACCCTGATGGGTAATACCAGTTCTTGTTCAAGGGCATAACTGCCGTTAGCATCGGTGGCCTGGGCGTGAAATCGGTAGTTGCCGGATTTGAGGTTGCTGTAGCGTACAATGTGTTCATCGCCCAGATCTACCCAGTCTGTGTTCAATCCTTCCAGGCGGACCCTGAATCGGGTACGTTCAGTCAATTCGGTTGCTGGTGTAGCCAAATGGATAGCAATGCCCTTTTCGTCTTCTTCCACCGTAATCTCTCGGCGATCGTTCAGTCCGGCGAGTAAAATCCTTTCTTCGGTTCCGTAAAGCACGATCTTGGAAAGCAAGACATCAGGGGGAGGATCGCTGCTTTGTAATTCCTGGGGATAGAAGGTGGTCAGTCCGTTAATGCCGCCAAAGTAATAGCGTCCGTTTTCAGTACGTAGCCCACTGAGGCGGTTGAACTCGTCGTTGCTTAGTCCGTCGGTACGGTAATAACGTTGGAATAGCGGCTTACCATTCGGTTGGAAATGATTGAGTCCGTTGTAGGTGCTGATCCAAAAGCCTTCGTGACCGTCCGGCACAATGGCAGAGACAATGTTACTGGACAGGCCCTCGCCACGGCCGTAATGTCGCAACTCCTCTCGCTTAGGATCAAAGTGATGTAAGCCGCCGCGGGTACCCACGTAGAGCGAGCTATCCGGGTTTTCGTGAATAACGTAGACGGTGTAATCATTGAACATCACCTCTTCTTCCTTCCAGGGGGTAGGGCGGTACTGGTGAACTTTACCGGTCTTGAGCTCGACAAATAACATCCCCTTTCCATCGGTACCGACGAACAGACGTTTATTTCCCTGACTCAAGGTCAGGCACATCGGCGTTTCCTGGCTCAGGTAGGACCGGCCTTGCGGTGAAACCAGTGGCAGAAAAATTTCCGTGGACGGGTCGAAGGTCACCAATTGACCGGAACCCAAATTACGGCTCGCGCCAAGGTAAAAGATGCCCTCTTCGGAGCGGGTAAAGCAGTTGAAAGCTCCGTTGGGGTAGTAAAAGGCCTGAGTCGTGCAATCCCGAATGTCGTAACGGTACAGGACGCCATTATTATCCCCACCCAGGCTTTGGCCACAGCCCCAGATGGCGTGACCTTCTTTGTCGTAAATGAGTTGGTGGACGCCCTTTATTTCCAGCAAATCACCATCCTCGGATGGCAGATGAAGGTAGAGACTATCCGTCAAGTCCAACTCCGGATCTATGCGGTACAGTTGTCCATTTTGTTCTGTGAAATAGACCGTTCCCTGATGGTCCTCAACGATTCCCCGCACCAGTTGCTGGAAGTACTCTTCCTCCTGTTCCACGGCTAAATAGTTGCGGAGCGCTTCGCGGCGCTTCGTTACTATGCGTAAACCGTCGTACATCCCCAGGTAGATCTTTTCCCGAAAATCACTGCCGGCTGCGCACTGGATACGACTGCCGCCCCGCACCAGCTCGTCGTAATTTTCAAAACGGCCATCCAGGGTGTGTAGGAAAAAGCGCTTGCTCTGTTCGCTTTCGTCGCTGCTGGGCCTGGCAAAAAAAAGTAATTGTCCGAGTTGGTCCTGTTCCGCCTGACTATAATAGAGGTTGGTGGGTAGTTCGGGGACGTAGCCGGGTGTGTTTTCCATGCCCGGCCGGTAACGGTAGACACCGCGGTGGCCGTAAAAGGAAAAATATACTCGCCCATCGGCCCCTTCCCGTAAGAACTCGAGTCGCTCGAAATTTCCGCCACCGAACAAAGGAGCCGAATCGAGTATCTTAAGGTCCACGGTTTCAATCAGTTCTCCGGTAGCGGATAAGAGCCGCATACCGAAATCGGAGTCGAAAATCAAAAACTGCCCGTTGCGCAAGGGCAGCAGTTCCGCAGCGGGCGAGATCGTTTCTCGCTCGTCCGGCAAACTGGTGATGGCTACGAAACCAGCGGTCGTATATTCGTAGAGAATGCTTTCTTTTTTACTCACTGTCAGTACGAAGACTCGCCCGAACTCGTCGGTAGCCAGCGCCCGGGGAAATCCGGTCACCCCCGTTGCGGGATTCAACTCCACCTGCTCGATACTAAAGTCGCCCGGATCGAAACGATCAAAATAGCCATTGAAATTCTGGTAGAAGATCACCATGTTTCCTTCCAGATCGCGCCCGACCCGGTCGATGTTTCCCAGGCTCAGCCCGGCCTCCGAAAAAGGCCCCTGGTCAAAGGGCAAAAAATTGTATCCGTCAAAACGGTTAAGTCCGTCGCGCGTACCTACCCAAAGGAAGCCCTCTTCCCCCAGGTAAAGCTCGGTGATTTGCCGGTCACTTAACCCTTCGCTGATGGATTCAAAATCAAAGGCGTACCGCTGGCCGACTAGTAGCAAAGGCAGCCAGAGCAGCAGCAAGAATATGTATTTTATTTTTGACAAGTATACAGACTTGTTAAGCAGGAATTCGTTTTTAAAAGAGTCATTCTAGGCCACCAGGCCACACAATTAGATCTCTCCGTCCAGCTTTTTCCGGATCACCTCCGTTTTGGAATTCACCTGCAATTTCCGGTAAATATTTTTGATGTGATCCCGCACCGTTTCCAGTCCAATGTCCAGCCGCTGGGCAATCTCCTTGTAAGAAAGGTTATCCACCAGTCCCTGAACGATTTCGTACTGCCGGGGAGTCAGTTGGCTTTCGGGGTTGGCGCGTACCTTACGGCGGTTCTGTTGATTGTAATGAGCAACCACCTGCCGGGCGATACTAGGACTCATGTAGCTACCGCCGCGGTGTACGGTATAGACGGCATCGCGCAGGATATTCGGGTTAACCCGCTTTTTGCTGATGTAGCCTACGGCGCCTTCCACCAGTGCACGGAAAATATTATCGCTGTCGTCCGAGTTGGTCAGCATGATGATATCCAGTTCCGGATTAACGCGCCGCAGATGTTTGATCCCGGAAATCCCTGACATGCCGGGCAGGTTGATGTCCAGTAAAATCGTATTGATTTTCGAGTTGCTGCCGTAGTCTTCGAGGAAGGTTTCCATACTTCCGGCGCTGATCTCAACCGCCACGTCACGAGCCGGTTCAAAACACTCGGAAATACTGGCCAGCATAATGGGTTCGTCTTCAACGATGCCTAAGTGAATCATAAGTCGGTTGGTTTTACGGAATTGACGTTCCTGGCGGGGTCTTATGTACTAACGATGGCAACTTGTGTACTGTTGTAAGCGATCTTTCGGACTAACAAAGTAGCAGCGTTTATGGATGTTGGTCTAATGGATGTATGACACGTAAGTCCGTCAGACTTCCATTGCTCCAGACTAAAACACCTCCCCCTTCCAGAAGCGATAATAAGGATCGTTTTCCCCCAGCGGTGAAACCTCGAGCAACTTCAAGCGGTAATCTTCCACCAGTTCATCCAGCCGGTTTTCTACAAAGAGAAATTGATCCATGAGTACGTCGCCGACCCTGCGAAAGGTGCCGCTCTGCTGTCCGGCGACCAGGAATTTATCCAGTAGCCGGCGATTATTCAGCAGCGCAGCCATCTCGTAATTTCGGAGATACTGGATGGTTTCGCGGGTATTGTTAACCTTGCTGATCGCAAAGTCCGTAGCGCGTAAAGCCCCTTCTAAACTGTTGTTTGCTTCGCTGCTGATACGGCGGGCATAGAAGTCGGCAATCGCCAGGGTAGTGGCGTTGCTATCACCATCCATTACTATCGGCAATCGGGTCAGGATCAGGATGCTGTCGTAGAGTTCGTTGATGGTCACCATGGGGTCGATTGCGTAGGACAGGGCCAGGTCTCGACCGCCGTCGTTGGTGGCATTAGCTCCATTTTCGTCGAAGATGGTTCGGGCATTCATCGCCTGCGCTTTGGCCTCCTCGGTATTGCCCAGTTGGAACTCAGTGAGGGCCAACAATACGAATGCATTGGCGAGAAGCCCACTGGCCCGAAGTTTACGCTTTTGTAGCAGGGCTTTGGTTAGTTCCTGGCGGGCTTTGGTAAATTGCGCCTCGGCGTTACCGGCGGGTACTTCATTCTCGTCAAATTCGTAAAGTGTAGACAGGTCAGTACCAGAACCGGTAAAATTCACCCCGGCTTCTTCCTGGTTACGCAACTCAGTACCGTAATTGAAAGACTTTCTGGCTTTGGCATAGCGGGCGGTAGTACAGCCGTTGGCCAGGAACAGCCAAAGCGCAAGCAGGACTAAAATGTGGAGTTTTGGTTGCATCGGAAATGGGTTTCGGAACCACCGGGTGACGGAGGTATTGAGAATGAGTAAATACAGGCACAAAGATCACTCCAGCCGACACAAGTTAATCAACTCGTAATTTCTCGTTATTCAGCCGGGGATCTGGTTCCTAAATGTAGAAATCGTCCGGGTCTATCTTGGCCACATCGACAAAAAAGCGGGCGAACCGCTCCGTCAGTTCCTCAAATAGTCTGGCTCCCTTATCAGCCGTGGCTTTCCTGGGGTCACCGGTACCGGTACTTTTAGTGATGGTGGACCAGGGGCGTTCCCGCCAGGCCCAGGCTTCTTTGAAAGCTTTTATGCGCGGCAGTCTTTCCTTTCCGTCCCCGGCCTCCGAAAGCGGTAGAACCAATTCCGGTCGTAAATGGAGCACCAAACTCGTCTCCACTTCATCAGCGTGATCGCCACCCTCTTCTACGTGTTTATCCCGGTCGATAGATTTGAACCAATTAGTCTCAATCAGGAGCATTTCGGGGAATTCCACGCCCAGTTCTCGTAACATGGTTCGAAAATTGTTTCCTCCGTGACTGTTAAAAATAATCAACTTCTTGATCCCCTGGCGATCAAGTACCATAATGAGGTCGCGCAGGATAGCAAGCTGGGTGCTGGGCATAAGGTTCATATCCAGCTTAATATCGGTTTGCCCGGTGTTGACCCCAAAGGGAATAGTGGGGAATAAGATGACTTTTGCACCCGCTTCCCATGCTTTGCGCGCCGCTTCACCAGCAATGCCGTCTGCTTCGATAATATCAGTTGCGTATGGCAGGTGAAAATTATGGGCCTCGGTAGCTGCCCAGGGAAGAATGGCTACTTCGTAATCAGTGTTTTTTACTGCCTTCCAATTGGTTTCGGCAAGTAGGTAAGGTCGAATGGAAGTCATCAGCTGGTTTTAGCGGGTTCAACGGGAAAAATCGATCTAAGAATACATCCAAGATTGAATCTCCGGACATTAGTGTAAGAAATATCTCGATTAGGGTGAACACTCAGTCCAAATACTCCACTGTGCTCTGCCGTCTTCGATCTACCGTCAGTTTCGTCACGTCGGGCCGGGAATAATGGCCCGCCGGGTCAAAGTTCTGTCGTTCACGTTGTACGTATTCCAGTTCCAGCTCTACGGTGTAAAGTCCTTCTTCTCCAACCTGGGGTTCCAGTAACCAACTACCATCCGGATTGGCAACACAACTGCCGCCATCGGAAGGGCTGTCCGGAAAATGTTCGATAATGTGTTCATAGTGGGGAATCTCTTTGGGAACATCCGAGCGGCGCATCAGGCCGCTGACGGATACGCAATAGGAACGTCCTTCGCGGGCCAGAAAACGGGTCAGTATCTCAGTATTGCGTTTGCAGCCGGGCCAGAGGGCCAGATGAAGATTCTCTCCTTGCCCGTACAGTGCGGCACGGGGCAAGGGCATCCAGTTTTCCCAGCAGTTGAGCGCCCCGAACTGAAATCCGTGGAGCGGGAAGGTCCGTAGTCCGTGACCGTCACCGGGTGCCCAGCAGAGTCGTTCCTCGTAGGTGGGCTGCAGTTTTCGGTGTACATTTTGAATGCTGCCATTGCCGTCGATGTACACCAAGCTACAGTAGCAACTGTGTCCGCCCCGATCCAGCGCCCGTTCAATACAGCCCAGTACGATAGCAATCGATCGTCGTTTGGCCAGGGCGCACAGTCCGGCTAAATCAGACACTGCTACTTTAGCTTCGCCGCCAGCTTTGCTACTTTGATAGTCACTATTGAGAAGGCTCGCTGATCGTCGTACCTCCTCGGAGTTGTCAGTCAAAACTATCGCCTCCCGCAGGTAATGGGCGTAGAGTTCCTTTTGCCGCTCATCATTGAATTTGGAAGCCCGGGTTGCGTCTAGCCAATAAGGATAACCGGGCAATATGGCTTCGCCAAAAACGACTAATCGGGAACCCTCGTCGGCGGCCTGATCGACGTAGGAGGTAACCTTCTCCAGTGTGGCGGCTTTGTTGAGCCAGATGGGGGTAATTTGGGCGAGGGAAATTTGCAAAGAATGAGATTTTAGATGAAACTATAAAGTACACTCAGGGAAACAAGGGGGTATGGGATTTTCTGACCATTAACCGAAACTCGTGTCCCGTTGTACTTCTGGGCACTCTTGTGTTTTTAGACCGCTTCCAAATGACCGATCAATTGTTCCACCGTCCAGGCAAGGTTGTTCTCCAGATCATCTACGGATTCTCCAATGGCGGTTTTGAGTTGCTCGATCAGACCTTCATCAGCCGGGCCCTGAGCAAGCTGGACGAAGTAAGCCAGGGCAATCGCTTCAAATACCTCGGTCTGGGATAAGGTCCACTGGGCGTTTTGCCCTACGTCCGGTCCGTGGACGCTAACGACCAGGCCTTCCACGGCATATTCGAGCAGCAGTTTCTGTTCACCCCCCTGCTGATCGACGAAATCGATCACAAAACGGCGACGGAAACTGACGGCCCGCATACCCTCGCGAATGAAAAGCAAAACGGTAGAAAGCGGAAAAGGTCGCTTCAGTGCCGCTGCCTGAATTCCGTCCAGGATAGCATTGAGCGTCAATTCCACAAATTTGTCGTCTACCCATTCGGGATGGGCGCTGACCTCAACGAGAACGATCTCCAGGGTAGCCAGCAGGTCCTGATCGTTGTAGCGGGGGCGCCAGGGTTTGCCACGGCCTTCCGGGCGGGTAATGGCCCGTAAGGTCTGCTCAATGGCCAGAGCGAACAGGATGCGCGGGCTGCCGCGGCGGATATCCATTAGTTGTGTCAAATTACCGGAAGCGATCCGCAGACTCAGGCGGATGATTTCGGGCAACAGGTGCTCGATCGGTAATTGGGCGGAACGCAGGGAGTTGGCCAGATCGTGGATCATTTCCTGCCAGATCACTTCGTCGCTCACCAGCTCGGGGTGGGCGGCCAGTACTTCAAGGCCGACGTCGACCAGGTGCTCGGCCTGCTCGCGGTCGAAGGGACGATCGTGTTGATACTCGTAGCTGATAAGTAGCAATTCGAGCAGCAATAAACCTCGCCGGTCCGGATGCTGATTCAGGATAATGGCGAAAGTGAAACGGATTAAGTCTTCGAGAATCACCGTTCGCTCCGGGCCGCTGAAATCTTCGGGGTAGGCAAATGTGATAATCAAATCGAGCATCCGGTTCAGAATGCTTCGTTCTGCTTCATCGTCACCGTCTCCCCAGTGTATGGCTTCCAGGATTTCGGGATTATCAGCGGCAGCACGTAGGCTATTCCAGATAATGAGTTCCAGTAGTTCAGGCGCCAGTCGGGCACCGGAGGGCAGCTTGGCCAGGCTATTCATCACGGCCTGCCAGATAGAATGCCAAAGGCTATCGTCTCCTTGTAGGCCAAGTAGCCAATCCGGATGTTCCACCAAGCGATCCAGGAGCTTTTCGATAATGATGAGCATACGCTCACCGCTTAGGTCGGGTTGCCAGGGACCAATCTGCTGGTCGCCGGCCAGGGTGTTCAGGGCATCGGCCAGGGCGATGGAGGCCAGGTAGCGCGGCTCACTCTGGTCGGATAGGACGATGAGGTCGGCGCGGTGAGCAGTTATACGGAGGGTGAGGCGCAGCAAATCAGCCAGCCAGTAAGGCCCGCTGAGGTCATCCACTTCCAGGCTGCCTGCGAGCTGGCGTACGATCACCGCCAAGGCGTAATTACGAGTGACCAGTTCTGGATAGGTGTATAGCACCAGCAAAGCGATCTCGATCAATTCCTTCAGGCTCGGTTCATCGAAGCGGCGACCGAAGCGCGGCATCAGGTCTGCCTCTACCAGTAGTTCAAGAACCAAAATGCCTTCCGGGCCCGAGTGAGGACGCAAAATGGCACGAAAGGCAAAGTCGAGCAGGAAGTTAAGTTCTTCCAAACGGGCCAGTGAAGTAGTTGTTGCACGGCGCAGCGTGGCATCAATGATCAAGCCCAGGGCAGTTTCCAGGACAATACTTTCCTCCGCGTCGTTGGTCCAGTTAATGGTTTCCAGCAGCTCGGGGTCGCGACTGACGGCGATGATAACCGCATCGATCAGGCCAAGTAATACTGGTGAGCTAAGGCGCAATTCTCTTGGCGCAGCGGCCAGGCGTCGTAAGATTATACGGATGACTTCGCGCAAGAGCGGACTACCATCAATCTCCGTGGTAATCCACTCGGGATTCTCGGCAGTTTTTTCCAGGAGTGTGTTGACGATGGTCAGTAATTCCGCGCGGCTGAGGTCCGGACGCCAGCCATCCGGCGTCGGTTCGGTGAGGGCAAAGAGGATTTGCTGGGTAGCGAAAAGGAGTAGATTCTCCACGCCTTGTCCGCGGTCGCGCCATATCTCCGGGAGATTGGTGGCGGAGTGGAGCAAGATCAGCCTCACCAACTCCGGTAAGTATTCGGGACTGCTAAAAGCCGACTGAGCCATGGCACCGCTGACACCTACGACAATTTGCTCAAAACCGTCGCGGCCGTCGATCAGTTTAGGATGCTGGGCGATGACTTCAAAAGTGGTGGAGAACAGTTTATCCAGTGACTGACTACTGAAACCGGCCGCCAGATCCAGGCTGTCGGGGTCTCTGAGGATCGCGTCCAGTAATACGCTCCCCGTTCTACTGATCAGGGCATTAGCTCCGTTGTTGACGTCGAACAAACGCTCCGGTCCCTCAAAAACGTAGCCGGCGGCGTTGGCTACGGCGCTGCGGAGTAATAAGCGGCTCCATTTAATGGCCTTTTCTTCCTGCTCTGGCGACATACCCTCCATGCGTTCGAACAGATCCTGAGCAATTCCTTTGCTGGCGGCGCGGATGAAGTCTTGGATCTTAGGGTCGGCCCGCAGTTCTCCACTCAGGGCGGCTACGGATTCAGCGGCGGCGATAAAAAGCTGGGGGACGATGCGGGGCGCGTGACGGCGCATGCGGGGTTTGTCCGAAAAAGGGATTTCATCAATCGCCGCCAGAAAATGAGTCATTACCTTTCCCAGGGAGGATTCGCGGTTCAGCGCACCCGGTACCTGATTGAAATAGTCGATCCCGATCTCTACCAGGGTGCCGGAGACGATTTGCAACGGTTTGGTGCCGGCTTCTTTTCCGCGTTCCCACTGACGAATTCTTAGCAGGGCAGTAAGTTCATCCACATTTACCGAATCACTGGGAAGCTGGCCGTTGACGCCGGCTTCTAAGGTACCCTTGAGCAACTCGTAGTAGTCGGAATAGACTTTCCATTCCTGGTCAGTGAGCGGACGGGTGGTGGCCAGGTCTCGGGCTCGGGCGTGGAGGTCACGTAGTTCTCTGATCTCACCGACGAATTGGGCACCGCCGGTTAATACATTCCAGTCGCCGAAAAAGCTTCGAGCCAGGGTCGGTTTGCTGCCGGCCACTACGATCCGGGGCAGGGGTAGGGTAATGGCACTGGATTTCAGACTCTTGGCGTAGGCCTGTTGAGTGTTGCGCCCCAGGCGAATGGCAGCGTTGATAGCGAAGATGATGGCTTCGGCGGTGGTTTTCATGGGATGGGCGAGTTCAGGACTAAGGTATGGATTATCTCATGACCTTCCATTGCTTTTAAATTTCACCTTCCGGATCCATTGCAGTACTCAGTCACATCAGGCATTTGGTCCGATACTCTGGGTATTAAATCAGCCTTGCTTGCCCCGTCCGACCTGGTGCCTAGCCGGGCGGGTTTACGGTTAGGCACCCTCCTTTCCCTTTATGATAAGGTTCAGGTAGCTCTATTCGTAGGTGTGAATATCGAAGTTCAGGATAAGTGCGGATAGGTAGCTTGAATAACAGGTATTTACCTCGATGCTCATCAGCACTGCATCGACTCCCTGGGGAGTAGCGACGTAGAAAGGTTTTCCGCCCGGGCCACCAACGCCGAAATCCCTGCCAGTATTCGTTCTGATGAATAATTGATCTAACCAGCTACCCGATCGCCCGTAAAATCCGACGATGAATTCTCCTTCTTCAAAATCAGCGCGTACACTGGTCGAGGTAGTCTGTCCATGCACTCCACTGGCTTGAGCACTGTAAAAGAACTGAATGCCGACCACGTATTGATTGGCACTATCAGTATATATTTCCACTCCCGTAATGGTGTTGCCGTTTAGATCATCCTGAGAAGTACCACTGGCCCCCTGAGCATTAGGATCTCCCATTGACGTAGTAAATTGCTCCACTACGGGAACGGGGCGAATGCCCTGGCTGATGTTTTCGGAAGAAAGGTACTGGTACAATTCCACGGGAGCTATGTAGAGATTCAGTTTTTTGCGGTACTCTTCGGCGACCTGATTACGGGCTTCCTCTACCGTGACTCCGCTATAAACGAATCCATTGTAGGCGTCATAAACGGCATCTCCCTGATTGTAGATCATTTCAGGGCTGATGCGCCAAGCCACTGCAGCCTCAACACTTCCAGGGTACTCATCGGTGCCGTCGCCCAGAATAATCCGTGTGTACATAGCAACGTCACCGTCGAGGGCTGAGATATAAACCTGTTCGTTGTCGGCGGGGCACGGTTCTCCGCGAAGCTCTTCGTATTTGTAGGCCAGGGCCCAGCCGGTAAACAGGTCGATGGTGCTGAAGGCTACCTGGTAAGCGATCTGCGTTTCCGGAAAGGTGCGGTTATTTCCACCCAGGAAATTAGAGCGTTCGTTAATAATCGTGTCGTGCAGGTTTTTCATATCGTTCAATCGATCCTCACTGGGATTCAACTGTTGAATATAGGTGAGTAAGTTGTGGATGCCCGCTAGCCTGTTGTTGAGATCCTTAATTGCGATCTCATCCATTAGCTCCTGCGTTACGGAAGCGATATAGTATTGCAAGTCGTGCCATACCTCCGAGCCATCAGGACCCAACGGCCACAAAATATCCATCAGGGTGTCGATGACGTCACCCACTTCGGGGATCATACCGATGAGATCGTTAACGACCGATTCGATTTTCGAAGTAGTCGAGTATTGCATCATCTCAATCACGATACTCGGTTCCTCGTAGGAATTGACCCAGCCGCTCGGCTCGCTGTCATATACCTTTATGCTGTAACGCTTACTGCTGGAACTGAATAAGTCGAAATCCTCGATGAAAAGGCCCGGCCCGATACAGGTTTTGTCTCCTCCGTAATCGAGTGCATTATAAATTTCCAGCCAGGTTCGGGGTCCGGTAATAATGGATTTTACCCCGAAGAACATGGCTACGGACTTACTACTGTCCAAGTTGATAAAATAGTTGTCCGGAATATTGCCTGCACCGTGCAGGTAATTATTACATCCGCTGCCTGCGTAATTTTCGTCGCCGTAAAGTTTAACCCAGGTCTGACCCGTCATCACCGGGTCGTCGATATCGAAATAGTTGGGGCAACTGTCGTAGAGGATAAAGCTTTCGATGGTGTCGCCGATCCCCTTGTCGTTTGAATCGAAGCGATAAATATCATCCAACTTGGGGGTATTGTCATTGGGGTAGAATTTGGCTAGCCCCCCTTTGTAGTTCTCTTTCGAGAATACGGTTAGCCAGCCCTGACTACCTGTCTTTAGCGAATCGATCGAATCGCTTAGCTTTTTATCACTGTCGGTATCGTAGTAATAATCGCTGGCATCCGGGACTTCGATGGGGTCGTCAAATCGTTTGCTTTGGCTACTGTAGTTATCACTGCTATAGAATATGACGTAGCAATTGGACATCGGTAAGTTTTTTCATGTGAATAAGAATACAATTGCATAATAGGAAAAAGAAAACAGCATTCCGAATTCTGCTGGCATCGATTTGGAGCGGACTTCAAATTAATGTTCTTTTTATTTCTAAGAGCCTTGCTACCTTCCCTGAAGTGATCATCACAGGCCCTATAGAGTTAGTTCACAGATAACCTTGCTACTTTGAAGCCAAAAAATATATGCCTCTAGAAATTGAAAGGAAATTCCTGGTTACCAACGATAATTGGCGTGCCGCCGTTAGCGACAGTTTTGAACTCCGACAGGGGTATCTAAATCTGGAGCCTGCGAGAACGGTCAGGGTACGTATCAAAAGAGAAAAGGGGAAGCTGACCATCAAAGGGAAAAGCGTAGGCATCGTTCGGCCAGAATTCGAATACGACATTCCGAAAGATGATGCCCTGGCCATGCTGACGCTTTGTGAAGGAAAGATCATCCATAAAACCCGTCACCTGGTACATTACGGAGAACTTGTCTGGGAAGTAGACGTTTTCCACGGCGATCACTCGGGGCTGGTGCTGGCGGAAGTGGAACTTGAAAGTTCGGCTCAAACAGTGAACTTACCCGATTGGGTGGGGGAGGAGGTGAGTACGAATCACCGGTTTTTCAACTCCTTCCTGGCGGCAAATTAGCTCGGTGGGATGACGGTGGACGCATTTCCGTCACGATTAGCCCGATAGTGAGGAGACATGATCTCTACGCCGGCACGATTGAATTCATTCTGGATGTTAGCGTGTAGCTGAGAGTAAATACGGGGAGATTGGTGACTGGCGCCAGTGTAGGCATTGAGCTCGTAGGCAACGTACCAGTCGTCCAGTGATTTTTGCAAAATGAATGGCACCGGCTCCTTCTTCAAATGTTCGGTGTTGGCCGCCGCGTTCAGCAAAAGCTCGTGGACCTGCTGCCAGGGAACATCGTACCCGATGGTGACCGTAGTGTGCAGAATGAGACCCTCCTTGGCCGCCATTCTTGTGTAGTTGATGATGCCGCCGCTCAGCAAAAGAGAGTTGGGCAGGCTGCTTTCCTCGTTCTTGAGAGTTTTGATCTTTGTTACCAGCAGGTTCTTACTCAGTACGTCTCCGACGGTATCGGCGATCTTGACGCGGTCGCCTACCTGGAAGGGCCGCATATAGGTCAGGATCACACCAGAGATCACGTTGCTGATCACTCCGGCCGAGCCCAGAGAGAGCAAAAGCCCGACGAAGACAGAAACCCCCTGAAAGGCATCCGAACCCGCTCCCGGCAGATAGGGGAAAACGATCACCAGGGTAAATATGATGATCATCGTTTTAAAGATATTGGCCGTAGGAACTGCCCAGTCCGGGTAAAATCCGCCAATGTGGAACCTCTCGTGTTTAATCTCGTGAGCTACGAAAGAGATCGCCTTGAGCAAATAATGTACCGCTACGCAAATGACGACAATGAACAGGAATTTCGGCAGATAGCCGATCAGCCCCCCGAAGACGAATTTCACCGGCGTGATGAGGTAGCCGAAGAGTCGCTCGCCAAACCCCCTGGTAAAAGAAAGATGACTGAATAAGAAGGGGAGGAAAAGATAAAATACTACCCCGAAAGCGGTAAAGCGGAGCATCCGCAAGGTAAACAACCAGATGCCGCGTTCGGCTTCGGGACTAATGAGGTTGAACAGCGTAATTATTTTCTGATGACGAAAGATCACGTTGGAATTGATCAGCTGAAGTCTGCTCCTGAGGCGATCGAATAACCAATTGATCCCTCTGAAAATAAAGTAAAGAACCAGGATCGAAAGGAGAAAGAACAGCAGGTCCTGGGCCAGCTCGGCGAACGAATTGTTGCTGAAATCGTTGATCAAAGCAGTCTTTACCGTGCTGAGGTGTCGCTCGGCCAGTACGGTGCTGCTAACGCCCTCCATCCTCGCGTCGGCCTCGGTGACGCTGGCGATCACTTCGCCCTCGTAAACAATATTCGTTCCTCCGTCATCCGCAACCAGTCGAAGATTGTCGAATTCGTTCAGGGGTAATTTGGCCAGCTTATTCAGCTTACTCATCACCCGTTCGGCCCTTAGTTCGGGGGTGAAAGTCCCGATCCCGCCTTGAACATAGTACAGCGTGTCGCCTTTAAAAACTACCGCCCGGTCCGGTGTTTGCTGGGCACTCAATACCAGGCCATTCATAAGAATGACGAACAAGAACGAAAAGCGTAGCAGGAACTGACGAGAAATATTAAGGTTCATAAGCAGCGGTGATTACCCGACAAAGTAGGCAAAAAGGAAGAAGTTGATTGCTGGATTATTTTTCGTGACTCAACATAGCTAGGAAACATTTGGCTGTATTTGGGCTGGCAAAGTAGCACTGCTTATGGTGAGCCGACGCTGCGAGTTCAGGGTTCAATGTCTTCTTCTTTTGAAAATACTTGCAGTTATAATTTGCGCAAACCGAATCGGAAATTTCCGGTTACCAGTATCTTTTGGCATTGTTTTTTAGTGGTTAGCCAGGTGGGTTCAGTAAATGATAAGGGCTTTTCACCCGTTTTTAAACGTTTAAAAGCGCAAGTAAACGTTTAATTGACGATTAAAGTGAAGGAACTCCCTTTGCTTTGCTTCAAATCGAAATTGAATGGGCAACCTTATCTTTACACCGATGCCGACCCTGGAAACCAACCCTGAATTAGACCTGGCCTTCGAATATCTGAGCCAAACCCAGCGCCACTTGTTCCTGACGGGTAAGGCCGGCACGGGCAAAACGACCTTTCTGCAACGCGTCAGAAAAGAAGTTCCTAAGCGCAAGGTGGTCGTGGCCCCAACTGGCGTGGCAGCCATTAACGCCAAAGGAGTAACTATCCACAGCCTCTTCCAGCTACCCTTCGGCGTACTGACCCCCGAGCGGATAGCCGCCGAAATGCCCAAGCGCCGGTTCTCCGGCCAAAAGATCGACTTGTTCCGTAGCCTCGACCTTTTGATCATCGACGAGATCAGCATGGTGAGGGCGGATATTCTGGATGCCATCGACAGCGTCCTGCGTCGTTATCGGGCGAGTAAACTTCCCTTCGGTGGTTTACAACTGCTGATGATCGGTGATCTTTATCAACTGCCACCCGTAGTAAGGCCCGATGATTGGCGTGATATGGCTCCACACTACGATACGGCCTATTTCTTTAGTAGTATCGCTTTGCGTAAGGCCGCGCCCACTACGATCCAGCTGAAAAAGATCTACCGCCAGAGTGACGATACTTTTATCAAGTTACTCAACAAGGTGCGCCACAACCGTATTGATGCGGCGGTGCTGGAGCAGTTGAATGCTCGTTATGTCAAAGACTTCGCGCCGGCTGAGGACGATCATTACATCACCCTTAGTTCTCACAACGCCGCTGCCGACGAGATCAATCAGCGACGCCTGGGGGAATTGAAGGCCGACGAATACACCTTCTCCGCTGAAATTAACGGCGATTTTCCGTCATCGATGTATCCCAATGATCCCCACCTGACCTTCAAGGTCGGTAGCCAGGTCATGTTTAACCGCAATGACAGCTATCCGGACCGACAGTTTTACAACGGTAAGATCGGCGTCATTAAGGAAGTCGACGGTACGATCATTCGTGTTGCCTGCCCCGATGAGCCGGATATTTTTGTTGAGCCCGTCAGCTGGGAGAATCGAAAATTCGTACTGGACCCCAAGACCAGGGAAATCGAAGAAAAAAGCCTGGGTACCTACACCCAGCATCCACTACGACTGGCCTGGGCTATTACTATCCATAAAAGCCAGGGGCTGACCTTTGACCGGGTGATTATCGACGCAGCTGCCGCTTTCGCTCACGGTCAGGTGTACGTAGCGCTGAGTCGCTGCAAGAGTTTTGCAGGCATCGTACTTCGGAGTCAGATATCCGGATCCAGCGTGCGAACGGATCGGGTAGTCAGTAACTACACCGAAAGAGCCGAGGCCAACGCCCCTACCGACGAAGATCTGCGGGCGGATAAACACGAATTTCAGAGCAACTGTCTCCGGGAGCTGTTTAATTTCTCGGGGGTCGAAAGTATGGCACTCTACCTGCAAAGAACGTTGATCGAACAGCAGTCTGCCATCCAGGGCGAGGCGGTAGCTGCCTACAATGAGATCCTGCAAAAAATAGACAACGAAGTGGTCAACTATGGTAACCGTTTCCTGCCGCATCTCGGGCAGTATTTGCGTCAGGCTCCGCTACCGGCTGAAAACCCTCAATTAAAAGAACGACTAGACGGAGCGGCTCCTTTCTTTGCCGACGCCATTCGTGGCTCTATATTACCAGCCCTGGCCGAGTTTTCCATCATGTCGGATAATCAGGCCGTGAGGCAGATGGTGGAAGACCGGCAACGGCAGTTGCAACAACGGCTTTTCGTGAAGCGTAAACTGTTTGAGGGGCTGGAAGACGGTTTTGATCCACTGCTTTACCTCAAGACGAAAGCCGATGCCGTCATCGATTTCGAAAATCTCAATAAACAGGAAGTGACGGATAAAAAATCCGCCGTACCCCAAAACCTCAAGAACCGGGAACTCTACATCCGTTTACTCAACTGGAGAATCAAAACGAGTAAAGCACTTGGTTTGAGGGCTTATCAGGTTATGACGAACCCGACTATGCTGAGTATTACCCAAGTACTGCCGACCAAGAAAAAGAGCCTGTTGGCCGTGCCCAAGTTCGGCAAAAAACGTTACCAGGATTATGGTGCGGCCATCATCGGTATCGTGAAAAAATATCTGGAGGAAAACCCTCAGGCTGCTGACCTGGTCGGCTCTGGCGGCAGCGAAAAAGGGCTCGGTAAGGTCGATACCCGTTACCAGACGCTTCAGCTTTACCAGACTGGCCGGGATGTCCGGGAAATTGCTTTGGCACGGGGGCTGAAGGAAAGTACAATCTATACCCACCTGTCCTTTTGGGTCAAAGAAAAGGAAGTGGACGCTGCAGATGTGCTTGAAGCCGAAACTTTACGAAGAGTAAGAGCGGCCATCGAGCTGGAACCGGAAATAAGTATGAATGATCTATATCATAAAATGGATCAAAAATACGATCGGGGCATTCTGAATATGGTGTTGGCCAGTCTTGGCTGATGAGATGCCTTATTCAGTTGCTCGCTTGAGAACCCTGGACGCCAGGCGATCCAGCGCTGCTTCTACGTCAGTCAGGATATCCTCCGTTAGGATATGGGTGAGGTTGAATCCGGCAGCTTCCAGTTCTCGTCGCCGATCCGATTCTACGCCAGTGGTGTCTGCGCCGGGGATGAGGTCGTCGGGTAGTACGACCCATTTTTTGCCGTCCGATAATTGAATGACCAGGGGAAGGAAGAGATCGCGCCAACCCACGTGGGCACTCAGGTGGGTACCAGTTAATCTGGGCGCCAGACGCGGCACCAGTTCCCGAATCAAAGGACTGGCTTGTTGTAAGGGTGCTATCTGCCTTTTTCTGCATTCCGCAGCGATGGCCAGCCAGCCAGTTTCGTCACGGTCTTCGATAGACTCGATGGCCCGAAGGCTTGCCGCCAGGGCGAAAGCGGCGTTGAATCCGTCGGAGAGCAAGGCTTCTGTCAAGTCATCGGAGCTAGCGTTGGTGAGGAAGGAAATTTTTTCAGCAGTCGCCCAGATTTTGGGTAGTATCTGCGTCATTTCTGGTTTGGCCGCTATAAGACCGGGAATGATCAGTTGGGCTGCGTGGAATCGCTCGGTCAAGAAATGCTCGGGCGCCCAGGCCACGGGCTCGGTTTCCGGACTTTCCTGCACAAAGAGTGCGTAATGCGCTTGTTCTAATATTTGCTCCAGGCCAGTAGATACTTGCCCGAAAAAATCACGTTGCAGTTCACTTGCCTTGGCCAGGGATTTGGGGTAAAGCTTGGTTGACCAGTCTGGAAATCGTGACGAGGTCCATGATTGAACGAAGGCTTGACCAGGTAAATAACTTCCGTAACTTGAAACGTAATGAACCGGAATAACTGGTTCTTTCGTTAACAGATCGGCTCGCCCATTCTGGTTTTGGGGAGGGTAGAGCAGTAAGGTAATCGCTGGTGAGGCAAGATCAAGTTGCTCGCCCGTAAGATTTATTACCAGTTCAAAATTTTCATTTGGTAAATTTTGTGGTGTTGCGAACGTTATCGCGTTATCTAGGGAAGCGGTAGAAGACTTTAGAGCGGCTGATGGGACGGACGGTAACGAGAAGGGTGGTCTTCCGCTTTTTTCAGTCAGGCCATTCTCGAAATACCAGGCGGCAAAGGCATCTGGCCAGGAGGCATCAGGAAATACCAGTAATGGGCTTACTATCCTGCGTAATTCGGCCGCCAGGCTAAACCAGTGCCGTTGCCAGCGGAAGAAAGCCGGCAGTTCGGGAAGAAGTTGTTGAAGAACCCGAAACTTTTCCAGAAGCTGCTCCACGACCTTTTGCTGCCGGCTAATCGTATTGGCCGATCCCGAGACAGGGCGCTGTAACAGACCTGAATTATTAATGTGTTCCAATAATTCGTTGAGGCGGTTGGAAAAGTCGTCCCATTTATGACGTCCGTTCGGGTCGGTCGCGGCGTTTAGAGCGATCTGTTCTTCCCTTAGTTGTTGTCGCTGCCCTTCTAACCACTCGTTCAGGGCAGTTTTGAATTGTTGGTAAGTCGTTTCACTAAGGGTTGGGGTCAGTTTTGTCTTTACCGGCGGCCACTCGAAGCCAAAGGGAGGATGCTGGTTAAATGCCTGCTGAATTTGCCGGTGAGTGGACAATACTTGTTCGGCCCTGGACTTTTTGTGTTTTCTGCTACCGTGGCCGGATCTTGCGTCAGTATTCCATTGTGTGATGGCCGACTCCCAGTTTTCCAGAAAGCCACGCAGTTCTCTTTCCTGGCGAGCCATTGCTGACCGTCGTGAACGCAGGAAAGAATTGGTCGCTGCTGCCATCTCTGCGCCAAGTGCTTCTGCTTTTTGGATGAAGTCGTTTAGTTTTCCATGGATGAAATCCCGTGCGTCCTCTAATTCCTGATGACGAAAGATGCCGGCGTTGAGTTCCTGAAAAGCAGGGGCCAGGTAGCCGACCCGGAGGTAGAGTTTTTGGGTCAACCGAATCTGCTCGCGGTAGTTCAGGTAAGCCTCGGCGCTGAATTCCAATTCCCCGAGCGCCAATTGACGATCCAATAGTTCCGATTCCGGGTGGCGGGCGGCGGCGAGGTACAGGCCAGCGGTCTCAGCGGCAATTTGGGTTGAGAAAATCTTGGTGGTCGCATGGTTTAGCCATCTTTGACGATTCGCGTTACCGGAGGTCTCTATTCTTGAATATGTACCATTTAATTTGTTCAGAATGCTCCTTAGGGGCTCCCGCAAGTTGGATGGTGAAACGAAAAGAACTTTCTCACCCACCCGAGCGGTGGCGCTAGCCAAATTTAGCGCAAGAGCTAATGCTCCCGGCCCTTTACAATAAATTTCCTTACCTTTGTTATGATCGCGAAGTAATTTTGCCACAGGGTAAGCCCCCTTGATCCCCGCAAGGGTAAAGGAGGTTTTGGCAAGGTTGCGGCTTGATTTTCCCATGCCTGTTTTCATACCCTTTTTTTCGCTTTTATTGATTTGTGTTAGGAAGAATTGCTCTTTTCTATCGGCAACCGACGCATTCATCAATTTTACCAGTCAATCGGCTTGCCTGGATAGTGATTCCTGTAATCATTTGAAATCGGCGAGGCTATTCTCTAATTTGGTTTTGATCATTAGTCGCGTGGTTTTCTCCGTGTCTGTTTTCAAACCCTAGCGAATATTTTCGTGCAGGTCAATGGCGTAAACAAACTAAGTATGTATCAAGTAGCCGTAATTCTAACGGATGCTGAACGCCGAATCCTGTGGGTTAATCATGATTTCGAATCCATCACCGGTTATAAGTATCAGGAAGTTGTCGGGAAATCTCCCGGCGCGATCCTGCAAGGTCCTAAAACAGAGCCAGAAGCTGTCCAGCGTATCCGTAAAGGCTTGTCCAGTGGGGAGTCGTTCAAAGACGCAATTACGAATTATCGTAAAAACGGTGATCCTTACATTTGTAAACTGGTGGTTCACCCGATTTACAATTCCGTTAAAGAACTCGTTAATTACCTCGCATTCGAGATCGACGGGGACAAGATAACCGATGATAGCGACATTCCGATGATGAATCTGGAGGTCAAATACCGTACCAGTAGTTTACGTGGTCTGGATGAGATTCGTCTTTTCGAAGATATCCAGTTGATCATGAAAGAGGAAAAGGCTTACCTGGACCCCAATCTGACCCTCCGCAAGCTGGCTATCCGGATGGACACCAACACCAAATACCTTAGCCAGGTGATCAATCATTTTGGCGGCATCAATTTCCTGACCTATATCAATGCATTTCGAGTTGAGGAAGTCAAGAAGTACATCCACCGGGGTGAGCATCGTGAGCATACCTATTACGGTGTTGCCCAACGCTGTGGTTTCAAGAACAAGAGTACCTTTTACAAAGTATTTCGCGACCACGAAGGCATGACGCCCAGTAAATACGCGAATCACTTGCTGGATGAGCAGGTAGAGCAATCTGTTCAATTGAGGGATAAGGGTAAAGGTCAGGCGGTTTAATAAGTAGTCGGGCAAAGTTGGGAAGTTTCACGAACACTACGGCATTGCCTGTGTTTTCCGCCTTTTCCGTGACCAAAGTCTGCCAGTTGGAAATGTTGGATAAATTCTGTCCGACTACTTGGTTATCGCACGAGCGAAAACTGCCCATCTTGCTCTCTTCCATTCATTTCATCCCGAAATTTGTACCTGATCCGGTATAGATAAACGTCCATCGCTTGCGGCTCGCCATTCAGTTCACCGTCCCAGCCTTGTAGCGGGTTCGTTGAATCGAAAACGGGCTGCCCCCAGCGATTAAAAATAAGTAGTTGGAATTCCTCGACCTGATCGAGGCAATTGGAGAACAAGCGAAAAATATCGTTGATACCATCATTATTTGGTGTGATCAATTCAGGGATGGCGGCCTCGCACTCGATGGGGCAGTCACTGTAGTCCAATTCGACGTCGAGTCGGAGGCTGTCATTACAATTATTGACAATGGTGGCGAAGTAATTGATACTGGAGTCGGCTGATCCGATCGTCCGGAAGCTACCATTGCTGCCGTCCTCCCAAAACACTGCTACTTCGTTAGTCACCCCAACTACCGTAAGCGCTATTTCATCGCCCGGGCAAAGTCGTTCCGGTGCTTCGACGCTGATCTCAATTTGAGGATCAAGGCCAGGAGCAGGGACGTAGGTGTAGAAACGACGGACAAAGCCACATTCCCCCAAAAGATTCAGTTCAATGTTCTGGCCAAATTCGCTGACCGGCAGGGTGATGGTGTCGGTGTTGAAAGCGTCTTCCAGGTTCGTGCCGATTTCAGTAACGATCCAATTTATCGATTCAGGTACTTCACTGGCAGCATAGGTGAGTACGATAGAATCCTGCCCGGCGCATAGTAAGCTGGTATCCGACAGGAAGACAATATCACCGGTTATTTCCGGTAAATTTGCGATGTAATAAGACTCGACTTTAGGCTCGCAATCACCGGTGATGGTAACGTGATAATCGCCGGGAACGCTGACTTCGATAAAAGGAGCCGTGCTGCCATTAGACCATTGATATCCGGTGGCTTCGGTCTGTGGAATCAATTGTACTTCGGTTTGCGGGCAGACTAGAAAACTGTCGTTGATGATGCGAATAGTGTCGTTACGCACATCGAGTACAAAATTTTCGACGGTCACTTGGCAGCCGCCAGTGATGGTAACGCTGTAATTGCCCGCCATAGTTACCTGGATCAGGCTATCGGAACTACCGGTTGACCAGCTGTAAGTATCACCCAGATCGAGGGCCAGGAAGATGGCATCTTCCTGTGGACAAATTGTGACGGTGTCATTGAATACGACCAGGGTATCTTCCTGGCTGGCTAAGCTTTGAAAGATGTCCGGTGGATAGTTGGGCAGGCCGGTGAAAGGGTCTTCCACGTCGGGAAACTCCAGGATTTGCCGATTCAGTGTTGGCGCATCCGTACTGGGGCAACTGATTTCGGAGAGTGTGTAAAATCCGTCGATGGGCTTGCTTTCTAAAAAGTAGAGTGATCCATTGGGGCCTATTTCCATTTGAAAGACGAAAGTTTCCGGCTCAATGATGGCCAGGATAGCGGCCGAGGCCTCGATGTCGGCGGCGGTAAGGTCGAAACGGGTGAGGGCTTGTCCGGCCGGGCCGGAACGGATGGAAAACAGGAACCGACTGTCTGGCGTAAAAGAGGAAGATAGGTCACTAATATCACCAAACGAGAAAGATGATGAATTGGCCGGAATGCCCGTAACCGGATCAAAGGAAAACAGGCGCTTTTCATTCAGTAACCAATTGCCATCCGGACTTCCCTTGATGATGCCTTCCACCAGTTCACCGATGGCGAGAGGATAAATAATGGGCTCGCCCACTCCAGAGGCGGTAACGGGAACAACTACCCAGTTCAACCCAAGATTATGGGTAATAACCCAGTAACCCTCGGTTGAACCACGCATGGCAATAGCAGTGAGCCCCTCGTAGGCGGGGACGAAAACACGCTCGTCAGCTATTTCAACTCCTCCGAGTCCACCGTTGAGGTTCATATCTACGATAAAGTAGCTAAGTCCACGGCCCAATGGCTGATCCGGGGGGCTGCCACCCAGCAGGTAATCCGTTTCCTCCATGGTGAAGAGATAATAGCGGTTATTTTCTTCCCCGGGAACCGGGAAGACGATCGCAGATTGTGCAGCGTTGTTGTTGCCACCTTCGATCCCCTCCATATCGTACATGATCTCGTGGTCGCGGTTCCAGATGAAGCCGGTATTTTCATCAAAAGCTGCCGGGTATCCGCCGCCGTTGGTATAGAAAAGTAAATTGCCCTGTTCGTCTGACTGGGCCGCGCTACCCTCAAGGGTCGTCATGCCGGATGGAGGGTCTAGCTGAGGACTTCCACTGGTGAAATTTATGGATATTGAATCGCCGAAGTGCCAGTGATTGGCTTGTCTTTGGGCAGATAGTACCGATACGGCAAAGCAGGTAACGATCGTGAGGATCGTGGTTAATCGAATGTTCATGGGATGAAAGCTACAAAGGGACGAACTGCAAATTTAGGGTTTTATGCGGGCTTGCCGGGAATTAGGCTCGCTTACTTACCTTTGGAGGGTATTTAGCTCAACCACCCCCATGCAAACCACCCCATCAACTCCACCGGAGGAACAGTCGGATCAGCCACCGGTCCTTGGCAATTGGCGCAACGTCTATCTTTTTGTTCTCGCCCTGCACGTCTTCATTATTTACCTGTTCGTTCGTTTCGGCGAAGCTTACGCCTGATCTATCCCCATGCATTTAATCGATTGGCTCATCATGGGCGGCACTTTGGCCGCCATTGTCATCTACGGCGTATACAAAACCCGTAATATTCATACTGCTGACGCTTACCTGCGGGGTGAGCGAGACCTGAAATGGTGGACAATCGGCCTGTCCGTCATGGCTACTCAGGCCAGTGCCATCACTTTTCTGAGCACGCCCGGCCAGGCTTTCGAAGACGGAATGGGTTTTGCCCAGTTCTACTTCGGCTTGCCTATTGCCATGGTCATCCTGTGCATTTTTGTACTGCCGATTTACTATCGGCTCAATGTTTATACGGCTTACGAGTACCTGGAGGGGCGCTTCGATGTGCGTGTGCGCGTACTCACGGCTATCCTGTTTCTCATTCAGCGTGGTTTGGCAGCGGGTATTACAATTTATGCCCCGGCCATTATTTTAAGTAAAATTCTGGGTTGGTCATTGGGGCTTACGGTTCTGCTCATTGGAATCGTCGTGATCTTCTATACGGTGGTTGGTGGTTCTAAAGCCGTTTCGGTAACCCAGAAACAGCAAATGATCGTGATTCTGATCGGCATGGCCGCCGCAGCGGTAGTCGTGATCTATAAGTTGCCGCCGGACATTGGCTTTTCAGACGCCCTCAACCTGGCTGGTAAAACTGGTAAGCTGGAGGTCGTAGACTGGAATTTCGATCTTAGGGATCGCTATAACATCTGGTCCGGCCTTATTGGCGGGGTCTTTCTATTTCTAAGTTATTTCGGTACTGACCAGAGTCAGGTCCAGCGTTATCTGAGTGGGAAAAGCTTGACGGAAAGTCGGCTGGGCTTGCTCTTTAACGGTATTTTCAAAGTGCCCATGCAGTTCATGGTACTCTTCGTAGGGGTACTGGTTTACGTCTTTTTCTTGTTCAATCGCCCGCCGGTTCACTTTAATTCAGCTAATCTGGAGACTGTCAGAGCTTCCGAAAGAGCGCCTGATCTGGCCGCCCTGGAAGATACCTACGCCGGCTTGATGACCGAACGGGAAAACGTCATCCAGGAAATGGCCACCGAGCTCAAACGTCCCGAGACCGAGCAGAACGGCGTTGATGAACTACAGGGCCGATTGCAGGCTATTGACCTGCGCGACAAGGAAATTCGTGGTAATGTAGACGCGATTATCGAATCCGTTGATCCGGATGCTAAGACGGTAGACAAGGATTACGTATTCATTACCTTCATCGTTAATTACTTACCCATTGGCCTCATCGGAATACTGCTGGCGGTCATTTTTTCGGCGGCTATGTCCAGCACCAGTTCGGAGCTTAGTGCCCTGGCTACCACCAGTATGGTCGATCTTTATCGCCGACTCTACAAGAAAGACGAAGACGACGCTCATTACCTGAGCGCTTCCAAATGGCTGACCATCCTCTGGGGCGGCATCGCCTTGACTTTCGCCTTCTTCGCTGACCTGTTCGACAACCTGATCCAGGCTGTCAATATCATCGGTTCGTTGTTTTACGGCGTCATCTTAGGCATTTTCGTGGTTGCTTTCCTGTTCAAAAAGATCGGCGGCCGGGCGGTGTTGATCGCTGCCATCGTCACCGAAATCCTCATCATCGCAACTTTTGTACTTAACCAGTATGGCATCATCGACCTGGCCTACCTCTGGCTAAACCTGATCGGTTGCGTGGTAACGGTTATATTGGCGGCCTTGATCAATCCGATTTATTCGGGTAATCAGCCTGGCTCGTCCATTGAAACGCGGCAATAGGATGTGGTTCATCGGCCGTAAAGTTGTCAAGTAGGAACCCGGGGGCGATCCCGATATGAATCGGGACGGTCCGAGGTACTCGTCAGAGCGGCCAAAACAATGTAAATCCTTTACTAGGAGCTACAAAAAAGACCCCGAGCGCCAAACGGCCCCCGGGGTCAGTTACACAGTCCAGAAAATTCTTGGAAGTGCTGGCGCACCATGAAAATCAGACGCTTCACGGTGCGGTGCACTATAGGACGTAAGCATCCTTTTCAATAAGATAGTCGGCTACTACGCGGCGCAATTTTTTGCTGTTTTGAATCGGGTACTTCGTGAAACGCTTGATACCCATGCTGAAAGTGCGTAACAGATCGCCCTCGGCGAAGCCGGCAACGGCATCGGTAGCCAGTTTACCAATGGTGGCGTTAAAGTCGTGGAAGTAAGTGCGTAGGATAGCGTCGTAGACATCCTGGGGGTGAGCGCCGGTGCCGGTTTCCCGGAGTTGAGCGACCCGCATCAGCAAACTTTCGGATTCGAGTAGCCCGGCGAGCATGTCAGAGACATTCATCAGTATCTCTTGCTCCTGCTTAAGGTCGATCTGGCCTTCCATCTGACTCTTGGCGGCGGCACCGGCTACCATGAGGATAAGCTTTTTGAATTCGCCAACGGCCTTGATCTCGTGGCCATACTCTCCGGAAACGGGCTCCATGCTGGGCATGCCGGCCAGTTCTTTCTGAACAGCCCAGGCTGGTCCGACGATGTCGAGTTTACCTTTCATGGCACGCTTCAGGAGCATGTCTACGCTGAGGAGGCGATTGATCTCGTTGGTGCCTTCATAGATGCGGTTGATACGGGCGTCGCGGTAGGCGCGGGCAGCCGTACCTTCTTCGCTGTAACCCATTCCACCGTGGATTTGCAGTACTTCGTCAACGACGTAATCCAGGGTTTCGGAACCCAGAAACTTGAGCAAGGCACACTCAATGGCGTATTCTTCGGCGGCTTCGCGTTTGGCGTCGGCGAAACTCGTGCCGTTGGCCATCAACTGTTTATTCATCTTCTGGATCATGTCACTGACCCGGTAGAGCGCTGCTTCGCCGGCAAAAATACGGATGGCCGCCTGGCCGATCTTGTACTTGATAGCCCCGAAATTGCTAATCGGTTGCTTGAACTGTACGCGCTCATTGGCGTACTTGATGCCGCTGGTAAGGCTGCGCTTACAACCACCGATGCTGAGGGCGTGTAATTTGAAACGACCGGTATTCAAAACGCTGAAGGCAATGATGTGACCACGGCCGATCTCACCCAGCAGGTGATCGGTCGGTACTTTTACGTTCTCAAAAAATACTTGCCGGGTAGAACTGCCTTTGATACCGAGTTTATCCTCTTCGGCCCCCAGGGTAAGTCCTTCGCTGTCGCGGGGAACAATGAAACCGGTGAATTTGTCACCGTCGATCTGGGCAAAAACGATGAATACGTCGGCAAATCCGCCGTTGGAGATCCACATTTTTTGGCCATTCAGTACGTAGTGACTGCCATCTTCACTGAGATCGGCCCGGCTCTTGGCTCCCAGGGCGTCGGAACCGGAGGCCGGTTCGGTGAGACAGTAGGCTGCTTTCAATTCACCACTGATGAGGCGGGGCAGGTATTTTTCCTTCTGTGCTTCGGTACCGAAATACAGGATCGGCAGCATACCAATGCCGGTATGGGCCGCGTAACTTACGGTGAAAGAGCCGCTGGAACCACCCATCACGTCGCAGATGAGCGTGTTGGTATTGGTGTCCATGGCCATACCACCGTACTCTTCGGGCATATGACTACCCAGTAAGCCGAGTTCGGCCATTTGGTCAAGCAACTTAACGGCGATGTTGTCCTTTTGCTTGTCAATGTCATCCAGCCTCGTCAGGATCTCAGCCTCGATGAAATCTTCAACCATATCGCGTACCATACGCTGTTCTTCGTTGAACATCTCGGGCGTGAAAGTTTGCTGGTTGGCGTAATCGGCAATCAGAAATTCTCCACCACTGAGGGCTTTGACGGGGGCGAGTGTATCAGACATAATCGGACTGTTTTAAGACATCTAGCGAATTTTCGCTCAGCAAATTTAAAGGCAGATTTGCGGATTGACAAGAATTTTAGCGAAAATTCGCTGGAGGTGATTGACCCAAGCTTGTTTTTGCTTCGTGATCTTAGGATATATGAGTTGTATTGTCAGGTTTTTGGACTTCAAAGTAGCTGTGTTAATGAAGGCCATATTGTGTATTGGTACACACGACGACTTAGAAGAAGGTAGGCTGAAGACTGGTTCGGCTATTTAGGATTTCAGATTTTTACAAAACACCCGTACAGGCTGCTTTGGTAAAATCTGGAATTTAAAATCCAGAATATTAAAGACACTTTCGGCCGGCCTCCTGCGTCGAGCGTACTGATAAGGTCCTCCACAAACCTTGCTACTTTGAAGTCAGAACGAATTCAACTGATCAACCCCCAGCCTTTAATTGCCTGAAAATGCTTACGCAGATGGGCACCTAATATCTGGTGGTGCGGCTTTTGCAATTGTGGGTCGTCCTCAATTACACGGGTGGCAATCTCTCTGGCGACGCGCAGTATCTCCTGATCCTTTACAACGTCGGCGATCTTCATTTGCAGGAGGCCGCTTTGTTGGGTACCGTCGATCATGCCCGGGCCACGGAGCCGGAGGTCGGCTTCGGCGATCTTGAAACCGTCGGTGGTATCGACCATAGTTTTGATCCGCTGGCGGCCATCGGCGCTGAGTTTTACGGAGCTGAGGAGGATACAGAAAGATTGATCGGCTCCCCGGCCTACCCGACCTCTGAGCTGGTGAAGCTGACTGAGGCCAAAGCGTTCGGTGTGGACGATGACCATTACGGTAGCGTTGGGCACATTGACCCCGACTTCGATGACGGTGGTCGCTACCATGATGTTGGTCTCTCCGCGTTTAAAACGTTGCATCTCGAAATCCTTATCGGCCGGCTTCATTTTACCATGGACGATACTGATCTGATGCTCCGGCTGGGGAAACTTGTGGAGCATTTCTTCGTACCCTTGCTCCAATGCCAGGAGATCTAATTCTTCGTTTTCCTCAATGAGGGGATACACTACGTACGCCTGACGGCCTTTGGCCAGTTCTTCGCGGATCATACCAAAGACTCGCTCGCGTCGGTGCTCGGTAAAGTGGACGGTAGTAACGGGTTTGCGGCCGGGCGGAAGTTCGTCGATAACGCTAACGTCGAGATCGCCGTAGGTGGTCATGGCCAGCGTACGCGGAATGGGGGTAGCCGTCATTACCAGAACGTGAGGCGGAAAAGGCTCGCTTTTTTTCCAGAGCTTGGCCCGTTGTTTTACGCCGAAACGGTGCTGCTCGTCGATAATGACCAGTCCCAGTTTTGGAAATTCGACCCAGGGTTCGATCAGGGCGTGGGTACCGATCAGAATTTGAATCTCCCCGGCGGCCAGACGTTCCAGCAATTGCCGACGAGCTTTGCCTTTGACACTGCCGGAGAGAAATTCTACGTTAACGCCCAGCCCTTCCACATACTCGGTAATCGATTCAAAATGCTGGTAGGCCAGAATTTCGGTGGGGGCCATCATGCAAGCCTGGTACCCGTTGTCGATGGCCATGAGCATGGACATCAGGCCGACCATAGTTTTACCGCTACCGACGTCTCCCTGCAGGAGTCGATTCATCTGTACGCCCAGGCCGAGATCCCGACGGATTTCGCGGAGGACCCGTTTTTGGGCACCGGTGAGTTCGAAAGGAATTTTTTCTTCGTAAAAGCGATTGAAGATCGGGCCGATTTTCTCAAAAGCGAATCCTTTTACATTACCCTTACGACCGACCTTGAGTTGCAGCAAACGGAGCTGTAACAAGAATAACTCTTCGAATTTGAGTCGTTTGCGGGCGGCATTTAATTCAGCCTGGTTACGCGGCAGGTGAATGGCGCGGACGGAGGCGGCGTGTCCGGCCAATTTCATCTTTTGCAGGATGTAGTCCGGCAGCATCTCCGGCAAGTCGCGTGCGCTGATTTTCTCAAAAACTGCTTTGATGAGTTTGCGGCGGCCTTTGGCATCCAGTCCCTTGCGATTCAGTTTTTCAGTGCTGGCGTAAACGGGGTCGAAGCTGGACTGGACGCTGAGTTCCCGTTTACTGACGTCTTCCATATCCGGGTGAGAGATGGATAAGCGACCACCGAACTCCTGAATTTTGCCGAAAGCGACGTACTCGACACCGACGTTAAGGACTTTTTCCAGGTAAGTGACGCCGGTAAACCAGACGAGTTCGAGGGCTGCGCCATCTTCGTCGCGGAGCCGGCCGACCAATCGTTTTTTACGGCCGTCACCCTTCACGCTGAGGTGCCGGAGGGTACCCTTTACCTGTACCTGCCCGCTGTCTGGCATCAAGTCACTAATGCGGTGGAACTGGGTGCGGTCTACGTAACGGAAAGGATAGTGATACAGCAGGTCACCGATCGAAAAGATCGCCAGTTCCTTGGCTAATAATTCCGCCTTAGCCGGGCCGACTCCCTTTAGGTAAGCGACCGATTGATCCAGAACCGAAACTGCTGCGGGCATCATGCTGATTAATGGAGGACGAAGTTAATGGTTTGACGGGCGATTTTACAAAACAAAAATGTTTAAAATTATTTGAAATATAAAACATTTTGCTTGGTGTTTGATCCGCTCTACGAGAGCGTCCCTCAGCGACTTGGCGACTTGCCCGAAGTTTACGGAGGGGAATTCGCCATGCGGCACACAAGCACTGCTACTTTGCAACCACAATAAATCCTTACATTTGTGGACTTTTTCAGTCCTTATGTGTTATAAGTAGCGACTGTAACGAACACAATAACATTAGCTTAAAATAGCAAGATATATGGCTTTCGATATCGACCTGATCAAACAGGTGTACGCCGAATTGCCCGCCAAAGTAGAGCGGGCCCGCAATTTTCTGGGTCGCCCCCTGACCCTGACCGAAAAGATTCTTTACGCTCACCTGCACGAAGAGAGCCCGCTGGCCAACTACGGCCGTGGTAAGGATTACGTGATGTTTGCCCCGGACCGCGTGGCTATGCAGGACGCTACCGCTCAGATGGCCCTGCTGCAATTTATGATGGCCGGCCGCGATAAGGTAGCTGTTCCATCTACCGTACACTGTGATCACTTAATTCAGGCCAAGATTGGTGCGGATGCGGATTTGCAGCACGCTATCAATACGAGCAACGAGGTTTTTAATTTCCTGGAATCCGTCTCCAACAAGTACGGAATCGGTTTCTGGAAGCCGGGTGCCGGTATTATCCACCAGGTAGTATTGGAAAATTACGCCTTCCCGGGTGGAATGATGATCGGTACCGACAGCCACACGGTTAATGCCGGTGGACTAGGCATGATTGCCATTGGTGTTGGCGGTGCCGACGCCGTTGACGTAATGGCCGGTATGGCCTGGGAGCTAAAAAATCCCAAGCTGATCGGTGTTAAACTGACCGGTAAGCTTTCCGGTTGGTCCGCCCCGAAGGACGTCATTCTAAAAGTAGCCGATATTCTGACCGTTAAAGGTGGAACCGGAGCTATCGTGGAATACTTTGGCGAAGGAGCCAAGAATCTGAGCTGTACCGGTAAAGGTACCATCTGTAACATGGGTGCCGAGATCGGCGCGACGACCTCCACTTTTGGGTACGACGACAGCATGGACCGCTACCTGCGCGCCACCGGCCGCGAAGACGTAGCCGATGCCGCCCGTGCAGTGAGCGAGCACCTGACGGCCGACGCCGAATGCTACGCCGAACCAGAGAAGTACTTCGACCAGGTGATCGAGATTAATCTCTCTGAACTCAAGCCATTGATCAACGGACCATTCACGCCGGACCTTTCTACGGAAGCCGGTAAGGAAATGACGGAAAAAGCTACCGCCAACGACTGGCCGCTGGACGTAGAATGGGGCCTGATCGGTTCCTGTACCAACTCCAGCTACGAAGATCTCTCACGGGCCGCCTCTATCGCCAAGCAGGCCGTTGATAAGGGATTGACCACTAAAGCGGAATTCGGGATTAACCCAGGTTCCGAACAAGTGCGTTTTACTACTGAGCGCGATGGGATCATTAAGATCTTTGAGGATTTGAACGCCAAGATTTTCACCAATGCCTGTGGCCCCTGTATCGGCCAGTGGGCGCGTTACAACGACCCGATGAATGCGCCGAAGAACAGCATCATCCACTCGTTCAACCGGAACTTCTCTAAGCGGGCAGACGGTAACCCGAACACCCACGCTTTCGTAGCTTCCCCGGAAATGGTAGCTGCCGTTGCGATTGCCGGCCGGCTGGACTTCAACCCCGTCACCGACACTCTGACCAACGACAAAGGCGAGGAAGTCATGCTTGACGAACCAACCGGCTTTGAACTGCCACCAAACGGATTTGCCGTAGAAGACCGAGGCTACAACGCCCCGGCCGCTGACGGTAGTGGTGTGAGCGTAGTGGTAGCACCCGAATCGGACCGTCTGCAATTGCTGACACCCTTCGAACCGATCACCCAGGATGACCTGACCGATATGCGCGTCCTCATCAAAGTGAAAGGCAAGTGTACCACGGACCACATCTCCATGGCCGGCCCCTGGCTGAAGTACCGTGGTCACCTGGAGAACATTTCCGAGAACTGCTACACTGGTGCGGTCAATTTCTTCAATGAAAAAGCGAATTCCGTACTCAACTACGTCAACAACGACTACGTGGCAGTACCGGACTCGGCCAAAGCCTACCAGGCTAAAGGCATCGGGACCGTAGTCTTCGGTGAGGAAAACCTCGGTGAGGGTTCTTCGCGGGAGCATGCGGCCATGGAGCCTCGCTTCCTGGGCGTCAACGCGGTGATCGTGAAGTCTTTCGCACGGATTCACGAAACGAACCTGAAAAAGCAAGGTATGCTGGCCCTGACCTTTGTGGACAAAGCTGATTATGACAAAGTACGTCAAGACGACATCGTCACCATCAAGGACTTCGATCAGATGGCCCCGGGTAAAAACCTGACCATCAAACTGGACCACCACGACGGTACCAACGACGAATTCGAAGTGGCCCACACCTACAACGCCGCCCAGATCGACTGGGTGCGTGCCGGTAGCGCCCTGAATAAAATTCGGGAAGAAGTGAAGGGGTAGTAAAAGACCACATGTGCACTAAGAAGCACAAGATTCACTAAGCAAAAAGCGCAGCGGGAGGTTATCCGCTGCGCTTTTGTTTTGCCACTGCCGTCCATCCAGAACTGGAGGATGAGTAGAGGGAGGCTGAAAACTGGATGTACCTGCTTTGCTATAGGCCGAAATAGTCGTTTACATCATCCACAAAAACCCCGAAGACCACCACCCGCACGTCTCCCGGTGAAGTGGAAGAGTTCCAAACCCGTAACGTTCTACCGGGGTTGACAACGAGCAGGGGAGCCTTACCCCCTCCTGTGATCTCCAGCGTTCCGTTACCGGCATTTGAACGGTAGTAAAGTTGAGGATTGAAGTTTGCGCCGCTGACGATCGAGCGGGCAATACCGTAGTAGTAAGAGTCCGTACTATCAGTGTTTTTCGTGGTGGGCGTGAAAGTTACTTTTTCGACAACGAAAAACTGGTTCGGAGACAAAGGTTCTCCATCGTCGGTCGGGACATCTGCGGCCGGCCAGGAAGCTCCTTGTTCAAAAAAGGCCCAGGTACTGTTGTTGTCCAACCCAAAGTGATAGATAGCTGCGGGTCGGGCGGTGGGAGAAACATCACTGCTTTCGGTCAAACTTTTCCAGTCGTCACCGTCGTAGCCCTCGAAGTCGTCGTTGGAATTATTCCAGCGAATGGTTCCTTCTTCCGGGGTGGCCGCGTCATCGGAAATTTGGATTTTTCCGCCCACGTCGAGCGCCTGGGACGGATTCGGGTTATTCACGCCAACCTGCCCCGTGAGACCGAGAACAAAAGTGAGCGAAAAAATAAGTAGTAAACAGCGGAACATAAGGAAGTTGCATTTAAGGATACATCGTTTCATGCCGAGCCAAATGCATCCGTTACGGTAACCGATAATTATTTTACGGCTTTATTCCATGTATATTTTCCGTTCTCAGCCTCAACTTGTGATCGAACAAGCTCTAAGCTCTAAGCGGGTAAATCCAGGCTCCTTCAATCCTTTTTTAGGATGGCTAACAAAGTAGCAATGCTGGATGTCTCGAAAGCAGTGAACATCCGTGTATTCATTAGCATTAGCTTTACTGATCGTCGCAAACTCCTCAAACTGCTACTTTGATAGCCAAGAATGGAATAATGAATCTATACCATTAAACGGATAAGCTCTCTCTTTCCAAGATTACCCGTACTTTTGCACCCCTCTAAGAGAGCACGCCGCTTTGAGTAGTTCTCATTTCGCATAAAAGTATCAGATCGAAGCAGTCGTCCAAAATACTGTCTGAGCGAAGCGAGTTTATTTTGGACTAGATTTTTTGCTACTTTTTCATCAATGGAAAAAGTAGAGTAAGGGCGGCATGTAAAAGCGGCTGTTAAAGTAGCCATCCAAATTGGCTGCCAGAACGGCAAGTTAAAGCGACAGCAGCACGTCAGAGCAGAAAAAATAAATTATGAACCTCATCGCCATCGTCGGTCGTCCAAACGTCGGCAAATCCACCCTCTTCAACCGCCTCATCGGAGAGCGCCAAAGCATCGTTGATGACCAGAGCGGCGTAACCCGCGACCGCCAGTACGGCCAAAGCCACTGGAATGGCAAAGAATTCACCGTGGTAGATACCGGTGGTTTCGTGCGCGACAGCAACGACGTCTTCGAAGCCGCCATTCGCACTCAGGTGGAGATCGCCATCGAAGAAGCTACCCTGATCATCTTTATGGTCGACGTAGCTACCGGCCTGACCGATCTGGATGAACAAGTGGCTCAGATGCTGCGGAAAACGGACAAACCCGTAATTCTGGCCGTGAATAAAGTGGACAACAGTACTAGAATGCTGGAAGCCAACGAATTCTGGAGCCTGGGCTTCGAGCAAACTTTCTTCCTCAGTTCCGCCACCGGATCTGGTACCGGCGAAGTACTGGATGCCGCCGTGGAATACCTGGACGCTGAAGAACCTGAACGTCCTGAATTGCCTCACCTGGCCATCGTCGGCCAACCCAACGCCGGTAAGAGTAGTCTCATCAACGCTTTGCTGGGCGAAGAGCGAAACATCGTAACTGATGTGGCCGGCACCACCCGCGATAGCATCAACACCCACTACAAGAAATTCGATAAGGAGTTCATCCTCATTGATACCGCCGGAATGCGTAAGAAAGCTAAGGTGCACGAAAACCTGGAGTTCTACTCCGTTATGCGGGCCATCAAGGCCATCGACGAAAGCGACGTTTGCGTACTGATGATCGACGCCACCATGGGCGTGGAGGCCCAGGACCTGTCCATCTTCCGCCTGGCCCAGAAGCGCAATAAGGGCATTGTTATTGTAATGAATAAGTGGGATTTGGTCGAGAAGGAAACCAATACGGCCCGCGATATGGAACTGGAAGTCCGCCGCCGCTTTGCTCCATTTACGGATGTGCCGGTCATTTTCGTGAGCGCAACCGAAAAGCAGCGAATTATGAAAGCCGTTGACGTCGCCCTCGAGGTCTACGCCAACCGCAGCCGTCGTATACCTACCAGCAAACTTAATGATGTGATGCAGGAGGTCATGGAGCGCAATCCACCGCCCAGCCAGCGTGGCCGCTACGTTAAGATCAAGTACGTGACCCAATTGCCGATCGCTTATCCAGCTTTCGCTTTCTTCTGTAATAACCCCAAGCACATCCGTGATAGCTACAAGCTCTTTTTAGAGAATAAGCTGCGGGAACACTTTGATTTCAAGGGTGTGCCGATGTCGATCTTTTTTCGGCAGAAGTAGCGGATATGCCCCGATACGCCATCTCAGACATCCACGGTTGCTCCAAAACCTTTGCTACTTTGCTAGCCAGGCTAAAACTCCAGAAATCTGACGAACTTTATCTGCTCGGTGATTATGTGGACCGGGGGCCGGATAGCGTAGGGGTGATCGGGCAAATCATGGACCTACAGCAGCGTGGTTACAACGTGCAGTGCCTTAAGGGTAACCACGAGGAGATGACGATTGATGCTTACCAGCGGCAGGCTTATCACAGGCACGGCTATTCCGACCAGCACATCCGATGGATGATGAATCTGGCTGATTACCTGGAAATACCGGGTTACATTCTGGTGCACGCCGGACTCAACTTCGCCGTAGAAAACCCACTGGAAGACACTAAGGAGATGCGCTGGATCCGTTATTGGATCGAGGACATCGACCGGCTTTGGTTGGGCGATCGGGTGATCGTACACGGTCATACGCCTCAGTCTTATCTAGAAACCCGCCGGGACGTAAACAACGTGGACACAGTGCCGGCCATTTGTATCGATGCGGGCTGTGCTTTTCAGGCACGGAACTTAGGTTATTTGGTGGCCCTGGACCTGGATACTCTGGAGGTACATAGTTTGCGGCGAATTGACCTGGTGTAAGGGGGAAGTGCGCCTTTTCAAAACCCTCACCTTATTACCGACGTTACATCTCCGCCAACACAACCCATATGTCCAAAACACCTTCGACTTCCGAATTAGTAGCCAAATTGGCCAGTTTCGAGGTGTTCGCCAACGTCGAACCCGAGCCGCTGGAATGGCTGGTCAGGCGGTCCACCTGCCGCGTCATCCCCAAAGGCGAGTACATCTTCCGGGAGGGCGATACCGTCGATCATTTGCAAGTGATCATGAAGGGGAAGTACGTGCTCCGCTACGAACGCAAAGGACGCAAACGGGAACTCGGTATCTGGGGAGAGGGGCAGGTTACTGGCGTATTGCCGTTTAGTCGAATGACTGAATCCGGGGCAGATAGTGTAGTCCTTAAGGAATGTACATTGCTGGAATTGCACCGCGATCACTTTGTCGAAATGATCAGAGAAAGCTATTCCTTGACCCAGGCACTGGTGGCGGTGATGACCAGCCGAGTACGGGATTTTCAGCAGATGCAATTGATGGACGAAAAGCTGATGGCGCTCGGTAAGATGTCGGCCGGCCTGGCCCACGAGTTAAATAACCCGGCTTCGGCCATGGTGCGGTCCAGCCAGGAACTCAGGAACCACCTCGGGCAAACGGCAGAACGCTTTCGCAAGGTTATTACCATGCGCGTGACGCCCGAAGACGCGGACCGGATCGCCTCCATCCTGGTGAAGGCCCTGGAAAGTTATGATAAGAGTGAGTTGAGTCTCCTTGAAGAAGAAGCGCTGAAAGACGATTTGATCGACTGGTTAGACGATCACAATGTAGAGCGCAGTGAAGACCTGGCCGATACGCTGGTCGAATTCGAATTCGGTGAAGAACAGTTGGAAGAGGTAGCCTCCTTTATTCCCCCTGAATCCGTAGGTACCGTCCTCTGGTGGCTGGCCACGAATCTGGATACCGAGCGGATCGTCAGCGAAATCCACACCGCCAGTTGTCGGATCGGTGACCTGGTAAAGTCCATCAAAACCTATAGCCACATGGACGAAGAGCCATCGATGGATAAGGTAGACGTGAATGCCGGCCTGAAATCTACGCTCACCATGCTCAAGTTCAGGTTTAAAAAGGGTAACGTAAGTCTGGAAAAGGATTTGGACTTCAAAGTACCAAAGATCATGGCCCTGGCGGGTGAGCTTAACCAAGTCTGGACGAACCTGATCGTCAACGCTCTGGATGCCATGCCGGAAAAAGACCCCAAACTTACTCTCCGGACTTTCCAGGAACGGGATTGCGTATGCGTGGAGATCGAAGACAATGGCTCCGGTATCCCCAAAGATATCCAGTCCCGTATTTTCGAACCCTTCTTTACCACCAAAGGAATCGGTGAGGGCACTGGTATGGGGCTCGACATTGTCAAACGGGTCATTGAGCGGCACAACGGCACCATCCAGGCTGAATCCACTCCCGGCCGTACCTGTTTCCGTGCCTGTTTTCCCATCCACCAAGAACTTTAAGACCCATGGCCAAAGCAAGCAAACCCATTATTCTGAGCGTCGACGATGATCCGCAAGTGTTGCGTTCACTTAAGCGAGACCTACGCAATCAATATAAAGATGACTATCGCATCATCAGTACTGATAGTGCTGAGCAAGCCATCGAGGCCGTAGAAGAATTAAAGAAAAAGGGAGAGACGATCGCGTTGCTGCTGTCCGATCAGCGAATGCCCGAAATGCTGGGCGTTGATTTTCTGGAAAAGGCCAAGGTGTTTTTCCCCAGGGCCAAGCGCGCGCTGTTAACGGCTTACAGCGACACCGGTGCCGCCATCAAGGCCATCAATGACGTTCAGCTGGATTATTACCTGCTCAAGCCTTGGGATCCGCCCGAGCAAAAACTCTATCCGGTCCTCGATGAATTGCTCGAAGACTGGCAGCTGGGCTACCGGCCGGAATTTCGGGGCATCAAAGTGATCGGTTACCAATATTCACCCAAGTCTCATGAGATCAAAGACTGGCTGAGCGGTAACCTGATGCCCTACCGCTGGCTGGATGTGCAAAGTGATAAAGGGCAGGAATTGACCGATGTCCACAGCCTGCAGACCATCGATTACCCCACCGTAATTTTGGAAGACGGCGAAGTACTCCGTAACCCGGATGCCGATCAGTTGGCCAAACAACTCGGTATGTCCATTCAGGCCAGTGAGGATTTATACGACGTGGTCATCATCGGAGCCGGGCCGGCGGGTATGGCCGCAGCGGTTTACGGTGGTTCCGAAGGTCTCAAGACATTGCTTATTGAAAAACGGGCTCCTGGTGGCCAGGCCGGTACGAGTTCCCGGATTGAAAATTATCTGGGCTTTCCCAGCGGCCTGTCCGGGGCGGAACTAACTCGCCGGGCAATGGCGCAAACCCTGCGTTTCGGCGTAGAGATGGTCAATCCGCGGGAAGTGGTGAGCGTAGATATACAGGACCAATACAAAGTACTGACCCTGGACGACGACAGTACCGTAAAAACGAAAGCCCTCATCGTTACCACCGGGGTGGAATACCGTCACTTGCCGGCCGAAGGGGTTGATAATTATACGGGCGCCGGCATTTACTACGGCGCAGCCATGACGGAAGCCAATGCCTGCCGAAACAAAAAGGTCTTCGTTGTCGGCGGTGGCAACAGTGCGGGCCAGGGGGCCGTTTACCTGTCCAAGTTCGCTGAAAAAGTTAGCATCCTTATCCGTCGTCCCGACCTGACTTCCAGCATGTCCTCCTACCTCATCGATCAGATCGATGCCATCGACAATATCGAGGTGATCGGCCATCGGGAAATAGTCAAGGCCTGTGGAGAAGACGAACGCTTGCGTCGCCTGGTCATCAAAAATACCGAAGACGACAGCACTTTCGAAGAAGAGGTCGACGCGCTGTTCATCTTCATCGGCGCCCGCCCCCGGACCGAGTGGCTCGATAGCGGACAAATCATGCGCGATGATCGCGGCTTCGTCGTAACCGGCCGAGACTTACTGGCCAACTCGGAAAGCCGTAAAAGCTGGCGACTGGAACGTACTCCTTATTTGTTGGAAAGCTGCCAGCCGGGCATCTTCGCTGCAGGTGACGTCCGCTCCGGAGCAATGAATCGGGTAGCCTCAGCTGTGGGGGAGGGGGCCATGGCGATCAAGCTGGTGCACGAGTACCTGGCTACTATTTAAGCCTGCTACATTGAAGCCCCGAAAGGAAATAGGATCGCCGTTGGGCGCTGCACTGCCCCGGCTTTGAAAAATAAGAGCTAAGCGCTACGTTCCATGGACGTGTACACGCTGCGCTCCATTCCTGCAAAAGGTCAGACGGCGCAGTGGTTTACTGTCATATGAGCTCCTATTTCCAAAAGCGCAGCGCTCTTATTTCCTATTTCTCAGTACTGCTCCTGATCATTCGGGAAATCACCTGACTTCACATCGCTAATGTAGGCCTCCGTTGCATTTTGGATGACTTCGAAGAGTTCTACGTAGCGGCGCAGAAAACGAGGGTGGAAATCTTTGGTGATGCCGAGCATGTCGTGGGTGACCAGCACTTGCCCGTCACAGTCGCCTCCGCCGCCGATACCGATGGTGGGGATGACGAGTTGCTCACTAACCTTTTTCGCCAGTTCTGCCGGAATTTTCTCCAGGACGATACTAAAGCAGCCACATTCCTGTAGGTAGAGGGCGTCTTCAATAAGTTTCTCGGCTTCGGCTTCTTCCTTGGCGCGCACGGTATAGGTGCCAAATTTGTAGATCGACTGGGGCGTGAGGCCCAGGTGACCCATCACGGGAATTCCTGCTTTGAGGATTCGCCGGATACTTTCACCTATCTCCTGACCGCCTTCCAGTTTCACGGCATGGCCACCGCTTTCCTTCATAATGCGGATACTGCTCTTGAGGGCCAGTTTACTATCGCCCTGGTAAGAACCAAAGGGCAGGTCTACAACTACTAGCGCCCGATCAACGGCCCGCACTACCGATGCAGCGTGGTAGATCATGTGGTCCAGGGTGATGGGCAGGGTAGTTTCAAAACCCGCCATGACGTTACTGGCTGAATCTCCGACCAGCAATACGTCCACCCCGCCGGCATCAAGGATGCGGGCCATGGAATAGTCATAGGCCGTGAGCATGGCGATCTTTTCGCCCCGTGACTTCATAGCCTGGAGAACGTGGGTGGTGACTTTCTTGGCTTTTGTTTGTTTGTGGATGGACATAGTAATTGATTTGGCTTCTTCGGAGGAAAGGGGTTGGGGGTTAGGCCCAAGTTACAGATGAATTCTAAAAAACCTTCTCATACAGTTCCGCCTCCCGTGGCGCATCCGTCATCCGGTCTTCCAGAATTTCAAATACGTTGCGTTTGATGGTGTGGGCGATATCGCCGGTGGGCAGGTCGTTACAGTCGAGACCGAAGGGGTCCTCAATCTCCTGCCCCATCATTTCGATACCGGTAAGGGCAAAGAAAATGATCATCACCAGTGGTACGGTCAGCCAGCCGAAGACCTGGATCAGTCCGATGGGCATCAGGAGAGCGTATGCGGTGATGAAGAGTTTGAGGTACACGGCATAACTGAAGGGGATCGGTGTCTTTTTGATCCGCTCGCAGGCGCCGAGAATGTCTAACAGCGATTGGTGCTGGGCCTTGATATTGATGTAGTCGCCTTCATTGATGTGCCCCTGGCGGTGGGCATCGGCCATGCGTTGAAAAATGCGCAAGGCGATAAAATTGGGAATGTGGTTCTTGGTCTCATAGTAGGCATGCTCTTCCTCGTGCATGTAGATCAACTTATCGAGTTTGGCACCGTCGCGGAGGTGTTCGGCAAGGGCCAGGCAGAAGTTGCTGATGTGCTTAGCCATGAAACGACGGATCCCCTGGTCGTTCTCCGGCCACATAGAATCCACGTAAATAGCCATGTTGCGGCAGTTGTTGACCAACGCTCCCCACTGCTTACGGGCTTCCCACCAACGGTCGTAGGCGGTGTTGGTCCGGAAAACCAGGAAGATGGATAGAACAACCCCGATCAAGGAGAAAAAGGTAGGGTCGATCGACATCAGGCTCATGATCTCGAAATGCTCCACCGCAGCTGCCATCGCCAAAGTGTAGATGCCCATCAATATGGTCGCACGAACGATCTTGGTCATCGTATAGGAGGTAAACAGGTGGCGGATATCGCCGAACCAGTCGCCGTTAGTATGGTAGTTGATCATTTTGCGGGGCGTTCTGTGGCAAATATAATCAACTGGGGACCATTACGTTTGTTCGCCAAACTCAGCACTCCGGATAAACCACCGTCAAATTAATTGCCAGCCCTCCTTCCGAAGTCTCCTTATACTTCGAATTCATTGCCTGGGCCGTATCCCACATCGTTTTCACCACTACGTCGAGGTTGACCAGGGCGGATTTAGGGTCACCGGAAAGGGCCAGCTGGGCGGCGGTTATCGCTTTGATCGCCCCCATGGCATTACGCTCGATACAGGGGATTTGCACCAGCCCACCGATCGGGTCGCAGGTCAGCCCTAAATGATGCTCCATGGCGATCTCGGCGGCCATCAGACTCTGGGCCGGGGTACCGCCCATAACCTCCGTAAGACCGGCGGCGGCCATAGCACTGGATACCCCGATCTCAGCCTGGCAGCCTCCAACGGCCGCGGAAATGGTGGCACCTTTCTTGAAAATGGACCCGATCTCTCCGGCCGTCAGCAAAAAGCGATGCATCTCGGCCGTAGTGTTATGGCCGGCAAAAAAGTAGGCGTACAGCATCACGGCGGGAATCACCCCGGCGGCCCCATTGGTGGGTGAAGTGACTACCCGACCCAGTGCTGCATTTTCTTCATTGACCGCCAGGGCAAAACAACTTACCCAACGACTCACGCGGTTAAAATCGGGCTTTTGTTCCTCGATCAGGTCCATCCATTCTTCCAGATCCCGGAAAGGAACGTCACCCAGTAGTTCGTTACACAATTTTTTGGCCCTGCGTTTTACATTCAGCCCGCCGGGCAAAATTCCGTCCGTTGTGCAGCCCCGGTAAACACAGGCCAGCATGGTTTGGTAAATGGTGGAAAGTTCGCTTTTAACGTCGGCCAGAGACTGTAACTTTCGCTCGTTGGCCAGTACGATATCACTGATGTGGCAGTTCTGGGATTGGGTGTAGGTGAAAAGCTCTTCGGCCAGTTCGATCGGGTAAGGCAGACTTTTATCCTGACCAATCTCTTCATCCTCCTCCCCGGCCCGCTGGATGAAGCCGCCGCCTAACGAATAGTAAGTTTCCGAGTGTACCGGCAATCCATCCAAATAGGCTGTAAAGGCCAGGGTGTTCGGGTGGTTCGGGTCTGAGTGGGGGTGGAAAATGACGTCGCGGACAGGGTCGAAAACAATTCGTAATCCTTTAACGACCAGCAGCTGTTCGTCCGCAATATTTTGGATGATCATCGGTATCAGGTCAGTATCGATGATTTCCGGCGCATAACCGTTCAGTCCGAGTTGAACGGCCAGGTCGGTACAGTGTCCTCGTCCGGTCTTGGACAGTGAGCCGTAGAGGTCCACCTTGATCCGATCAAAAGATAATTCGGCCAGGGTGCCGGTAAAATCCGTTGCCGCCTTCCAGGGGCCCAGTGTATGAGAACTTGAAGGGCCGACGCCTACCTTGAAAATATCGAATACGCTGATGGCTGCCATTGGCTTGTGGGTTATGGCTAGCAAAGTAGCAAAGTTTCCGGGGAAATATCGCTTGAATTTCAGCAGCCTGCCAGCTAAGACGGAGCGGCGAAATTCCAGCAGCAAGAGAGTAGCCGACTATCGAAAGCTCCCCTTGGGGGAAGAACTCACGGGTCACATACTCGTTAGAGCGGCCACGCCGTAAGTACACTTAATCAGGGAGATAGGCTGAAGACTGCTTTATATCTGTAAAGCGATCAGGCAGTCGTCAGTATGGTCATGCCTGCGAGTCAGGTTGAATAGGCTTGATGCTTCAGACCACTAATAGCAGTGCTGAAAAATGGGATATGCCGCTCTCCGAGTGGCTGGTCATGATCGTGATTCTAGTCGCTCGGAGAGCGGCGGACTCCATTTACCACGGGTTCAATCACCTCTACCCACTGGCGATATTGCTCTCCGCTCGGGTGCAGGCCGTCTTCGGCAACCAGCGCGGGATCGGACTGGCGGGAAACGGGCGTAATGTCGATAAATGAAACACCGTATTTTTCACAAATGCCTTGGGCAATTTCATTGTAAAGGTCGATTTCTTTACTGATCTCCGGCCGTTCTTCTTTGATGCCAAATGGCGTAGCGGCGTAATCAGGAATGGAAACAACAAAGGTCCCTTGAGCGCCAGTAGCGCATTTGCTGATGGCGTATTGCAGTAAGTCAGTAAATTCTTTGCGGTACTGCTCCAGTGGAAGCTTACGGTACTGATTGTTGACGCCGATGAGCAGGGAAACCAAACCATATTGCTCATCCAATTCTTCTGCTCGCTCCCGGATGGCGGCTTGCAACTCGAAAGTCTTCCAGCCGGTGGTCGCGATAATGGTAGGCGAAGCAACGGGCTGGCCGTTTTTCGTCATCTTACCGGCGAGCATGACCGGCCAGCGATCAGCTTCATCTACGCTTTCGCCAATGGTATAACTATCGCCAAGAGCGAGATAAGTATGTTTATTCATATTGGTTCGCTTAGCCATGAATCCATCCTGGTATTAACCAGCATTGCTACTTTGGTAGTCAAAAGAACGACTTTTTATATAAGTTGCTCCTCGGAGTTTTTAACCAAAGTTACCGGACCGATCGATCTTCTGTTGATAGACGAAATAAAACAATCACCGGGCAATCAGGACTTGATCAACCGACTGATTCCTCGGCTTCCTTTTACGCCGCGTAGCTCAATGAGGTAAGGTCCGGCGGGAAGGCCCGCTAAATTCAGCTCTATTCGCTGCCGGCCAGCGGCCATATTTCGTTGCTGGTACTGACGGACGAGTTGCCCCACGGCGGAATATAGCTTGATGCTGTAATCACCAGTGGCCGGCAGTTCAGTTTCCAAAATGGCCAAATCTCCGGCCGGGTTGGGAGTTAGTATAAAGGTCAGTTCATTGCGATTCGTAGTACGATTGTTACTGATGGCGGTCAGGTCGATTTCAAAAAGAGAACGGCCATAAGTGCTGGCAAAGAGCTTACGACTTTCCTCGTGGATTTCCAGGTCAGAAACGACCAGGGCTGGCAAGCCATTGGCCAGCACACTCCAGGTCTGGCCATCGTCCAGGCTGCGATAGACACCGACGTCGGTGGCCAGATAAAGTTCGTCGTTCAGCGGGTCAATCTCGATCTCATTGACCGGGATGTCGGGCAGGTTGCCTTCCAGACTGGTCCAGCTTTGTCCATTGTCGTCGGTGCGGTAAACGTGGGCGGTCTGGTCATCCCAGCGAAATCCACTAAAAGTGACAAAAGCTGTTTCCGGTAGGCTAGGGTGGGGTAGAATACTGCTGACCCACCGCTGGGGCAAGTCTGCGGAAACGTCCGTCCAGTTGGTTTCTCCATCGGCGCTGAACCAGACGCGGCCATTGTCTAGCCCGGCCCAGACGCCTCCGGTATTGGTGACGGCCAGGGAGTAAATGGTGTTGAATTCGAGATTGCCGGTCGGCGGGTTTTCACCGATCAATGAGGGACTGACGGCTGCCAAGCCAATGCCGTAATTGTCACTGCGGTAGACGCGAGTGCCGGCGATAAAGACGCGGCTGGGGTCGTTCGGGTCGAAGGTAATGGGCGTATTCCAATTGTAATCGTCGTTTGGCTCGATCAGGTTGGTAACTTGTCCATTGGGAGCAAGGCGGCGTACGTCTCCACGCTGAGACTCCAGCAAAACCTGATTGAGGTTATCCGGCAAGATGACGGGGCGGAAACCATCACCACCGTTGTAAAACCGGTAGCCGGGGAAGGTGGAATAATTCTCTCCCCAGCTGCCGTTATCCTGACTGCCGATGAAGCGGACGGTTTCGTCGTTGGGGTCCACGTCCAGATTATAGACCTGGGTGATCGGCAGATTGTTGATATGCTCATAGCTCTGGCCCGCGTTGGTGGAGAAGAAAAGACCGCCATCATTGCCCAGGTAGAGACGTTGGGGATTCATCGGGTCGATCCACAGGGCATGTTGGTCTACGTGTACGTTCGGGAAGACACCGGTAACGGATTGATTGGCGGCGTTCACCCGGTGAGCGTTAAATCCTAAACGGTAAAATTCAGTCTCTTCCGTAGGGTGAGGAAAAATTTCGTTGAACCACCATTCGAAGGGTACGGGGTTGAGGCTGTTTACATTGTTGACGGCGGCCGTCCAATTGCTGCCGCCATCGCTTGACGTATAAACACCCTGAAGGCCGTCATTCTGATTGGTGACGGAAGCGAAAAGCCGTTGATTATTGGCCGGTGACATGGCCAGACTGATCTTACCGAGCACGCCTTGCACCGGTGTAATCTCCGTCCAGGTGTCACCACCGTCTTCGCTACGGTGCAGATCTGAGTTTTCGCCGGCGTACGCACGTTCGGTAGGGCGGCGGAAGCGTTCCCAGGTACTGGCATAGACGATTTGTGGGTTGTCCGGGTCGATCAATACGGTGAGCCCACCGGTGTTGGGGCCGAGGTAAAGAATACGTTCCCAGTTTTCGCCGCCGTCCATGGTGCGGTAGATGCCGCGGTCTTCGCTTTCGGCGTAGAACTGCCCCATGGCGGCTACGTAAATGATGTCGGGGTCGGTGGGGTGAACGGATATTTTGCCGATGCTGCCGGAGTTGGGCAGGCCGATGTTGGTCCAATTGTCGCCACCATCGGTAGACTTATATACCCCGGTGCCTTCGTAAGCGATGGAGCCTCCACCACCGTTGATCTCACCGGTGCCGACGTAAATGGTCTGGCCATCGTGTGGATCAAGGGTAATGGTCCCGATGGCCAGGGAGGGTTGCTCATCAAAAATCGGCGTCCAGTTACCGCCGCCGTCACTGGAGCGGAAAATACCCCCGGAAGCGGCTCCGACGTAAATGGTTTCCGTATTGGGGGTCTGGCGAACGGCGAGTGCGCTGATCCGCCCACCGATGCCGGTCGGCCCGATGGGCAACCAACTATCCGTAGAATTTTTAAGCTTTTGCTCCAGCACGTAGGCTTCACTGGCCTGGCGGACGGCATTGCGATTCATGCGGCCGTCTGGATAGGTGCGTTGTTGGTAGAAGTAGCTGGTGGGACTGGTTTTTGCATGCTCCGTTTTCTGGCTTGTTGAAACGGTTTCAGCTTTCTGGCAAGCTGCTAATAGAAGGGCAACCAAGATTGTAGAGAGATAGAGCGTAAAATTCTTCATCCAGTAAAGTTAATAATCATTGTTGGAAATAGGAGGTAGGAGCGCTGCGCTTTTGGAAATAGGAGCCCGCGTGACAGTTGACCGCTGTACGGTCTAACCTTCAGGTAGGAATAGAGCGCAGCCTACCCACGTGCCCCCGGAACGCACCGGGCTTGGCTCCTATTTTCCAAAGTCGGGACAGCACAGCGGCCACGGCGATCTTATCTCTTATTTCCAAAACGCCAGAAATTCCGTATCTAGTAGACGAAAAATTACCTAACCGCCCGGATACTTTTCCTTGTGAGCAACTATGCGCAAAAATTGAACGACTCTACCAGCGCCCGGGCACAAGCTTTTATCTATCATGCAAAGAATTTTACTTTTTTCACTGGGCCTGTTCCTGCTCGCCCTCAACTTTTCTTGTGCCGATGATCTGGCCCAGCAACAAAACGAAACGCCTGCCGCTCCGGAACGCGACGTGCTGACTAAGGCGGAAATTAACGCTATCGTAGAAGATCACCTCTTTAGCACCAATACCGTTTTCAACTGGAATGAGGCCGACCCCTTCCTGGTCTACAGTGCCATGACCCATAACCAGCAGGAAGCTGCCCTGGGTTATCAGCCCGCCGGCTTCGCCGACGTAGATACCCGTATTCACGAGATCGAGGTAACCAAAGGAGCCTGGCTGGCCACCCGTAATGCCCTGATTGAGCGGATCATCTCGGAAACTGCTCGACTCACCGGCGAAACCCTGACCGAAGAGGATCTGCTGGCTGCTCCCGAAGACGGGGTACTGCCTATCCTGGAGGTAAAGATCAACCACCCGGAATTGGTAAAGATCCTGCGCGAACTTCCCGAGGTCCGCTACCTGGAACCCAGCGGTTATGAGCCGGCGGAAGTGAGTCTGCGGTCCGATTCCGGCTGTAGTAACGATCCGGACTACGGTATTTCTTCGGCCGATTACACCAACGTCAGTCCGGGAAGTAAGATTCCCTGGAATTTCTACAACGCGAATATCCCTCAGGCCTGGAACGTCAGCCGGGGCGATAACGTCGGGGTCTGCATCATCGACACGGGCATCTCCGGAAGCCAGAGCCGCCTTAACGGTACCTTTAGTAGTGGAAACAGCACCGGCCGCTACCGCAATAAGTATGGAACTTACGTTAGTAGCTGGTGGCCCTGGGCTAGCCCGGACGGTCCCAACGATCAGTGTGGGCACGGCACCCAAATGGCCGGTCTGGCTACGGCCCCCCGCGTTAGTGGTGGCAGCAGCATCGGCGTGGCCTACCAGGCCGACCTGATCTCCGTACGCGGTACTAGCGACGTAATAGTAAACAGCAGCCGCGAAAAGAACGGCGTGAAAGATGCCCTGGTATTGGCCGGTAACCGTAGCGACGTCAATATCATCAGTATGAGTATCGGTGATGTGTTTTATAGCGGCACGGTAAACGACGGTATCAACTTCGCCTACAACAAAGGCAAGCTCATCTTCGCCGCCGCAGGTACCAGTCTCAGCTGGACCAGTTGGTGGGGCGTTATTTTCCCGGCCAACCGTTGGAATACCGTAGCCGTAACCGGTGTACGGGATGGTAGTAGCCTACAACGCTGTAACACTTGCCACGATGGCAGTGAGGTTGATTTCGTTGCCGTCATGCAACGCGCCAGCAATTCAGATCGTACAAGCCTTACTCTGGCCATGAGTGGCAATCAGCCCAGCTACGTAGGTGGTTCCAGTGCCGCCACGGCCACTACCGCCGGAATCGCTGCCCTGGTCTGGGGTACTAATCTTGGCCAGAGCCGTAGTCAGGTATTGAACAGGATGAAGAATGCTGCCTCCATCTACCCGGCGCGCGATGGCAATTTCGGCTGGGGGATAGTGGATGCTTACGCCGCGGTTTCGAATTAATTTACGATCTTTATGAACAACGAAGGGGAAGGAATAGCACTTCCTCTTCAACTTTTTTTGCAGAAAGGCAACTAGCAACGTAACACCTTTAGTTTTTACGGAATCAATCACTAAACAACCCATTTTGTTATGAAAGCACTTCGCTATTCCTTATTCCTATTGCTCTTTGCCGGATTCGGCCTCACTGCTTCTGCTCAACTTAGCCTCGGAGGCGGTTTGGGCTACAACCTCGAAGCCGAAGAACTCGGCATCAACGTACGCGGTGTGTACGGATTCAACGAAACCTGGCGCGGCCAGGCCGGATTCACCTACTACCTCGCCGGAGAGGGGATAAACTTCTCGGAGTTTAACCTCAACGCCAACTACGTTTTCTCCGATAACGGAGACGGCACCCTGATCTACGCGTTGGCGGGTATCAACTTCTTCCGCGTCGGATTCGATGACATCAACGTTGGAGGTATCGTTATTGACGGTGCCAGTTCAACCGAAACCGGACTCAACATCGGCGCAGGTATCAACCTGGGCCTCTCGGACAACATTTCCGTATTCGGTGAAGCCAAGTACGTAATTAGTGATTTCGATGGTCTCGGCCTCTTTGCCGGGATTCTCTACAATCTCTAGTTCATACGATTATTAAGATATGAACCGCCTGGTTTCCGCTCTGGAAGCCGGGCGGTTTCATTTTATTACCTTCGAAAATAAAGGGCTTATGCGTTATTTAAATCTAGTAGTGGCTATGCTGCTTTTGTTTTCACTCGAACTTTCGGCTGGAATTTCAGAGGCAGGGACCTCTGGTCCGACTTCGATCCCGGACTTCACTAGAATTGTCGAGGCACGTGCGAGTCTGAAGAATGCCTTTGTCGGTTTAAATAAAATTTCTTTTGACTACAAAGTAGCATTGCCGGATGACCGGGCGGCGGTATTGGCTCCCATCAAAGCACTCTTTGCCGGTATGCTGGCCGCCGATACCACCGGCTTGTCCGATCTCTTTCACCCTACCGCCCAACTGATGACGGTAATGACGGACGAGCAGGGACAATCCAAACTTCGCCAGACAGCTATTCCAGCCTTTATTCAATCTTTATCGCGGGCCCAGCCGAATCAGCTGCGTGAGGAACTTTGCTACTTTGAAGTCCGCATTGATAACGACCTGGCTACGGTCTGGACGCCCTACGTTTTTCACTTCCAAGATAAAATCTCCCATTGCGGTACCAACGCTTTTCAACTGGCCAGAACCGGAGAGGAAAATAGCTGGCAGATCATTCGTATTACTGATAATCGCAGTCCTGAGCCCTGTCCCGACTATTCCGACGAAAGCCCCGAAGAGTCACTCGATGCCTTCGCCACCGCCTGGCATCGGGCCGCTGCTATAACGGACGCCGAACAGTTCTTCGGCAGCATGGCTGATGGGGCGATTTACATTGGCACCGACGCAGGTGAACACTGGACCAAAAAAGAATTCTACACCTTCGCCAAGCCCTATTTTGACAAGGGGAAAGCCTGGGACTTCACGGCCAGGGAACGTCACCTCTTCGTTAATCCTGACGAAAACATCGCTTACTGGGACGAGCTGCTCAACACTTGGATGGGCCCTTGCCGCGGCACCGGAATCGTAAAAAGACAAACTGACGGAAGCTGGAAACTCCTGCATTATACCCTGAGCGTGACGGTCCCGAACGATCAGATTAAGGCGTTCTTGAAACTCGGGGAGTGATCTAGTCGGGAGTGATTTAGTCGGAAGTCAAATAGTCGGGAGTCGGGAGTCGTGGAGACAGGGGGCTGTTGTTGGTTTTAACTAAATAACTCCTGACTCCTAACTCTCGACTCCTGACTCTCAACTCTCGACTAACCAACATACCTCTCCCGAAACTGTCCGATACTAGGCCGAAAAAACATAAATACCAACAGGCCTGGCGCCAGTAGGCTCATCACATCCATCCGGCGGGCGGAAAGCGCCAGGGTGAGTGCCATCAGATTGGCGGCTTGTACGATGGCCAGTCGCAGCAGTACGGTAGTGCGGTAGCGACGGTAACCGACTGCTTCGGTGAGTTGGTAGCGCTTAGCCTGTTTGGCGCGGGAGGAGTCAATGAACCAGGCGGCAGCGGCACTCAGGGTAATGAGTAGAGCGGGAAGGTAGATCAGTTCGCCATCACCCAATCCGGGACCGAATTCACTACGCACGTAAATCAGGTACCAGGTCATGATCCCATAAGTAAGTTGCAGACCGAGCAGTACGTAAAAGATCAGAAAGGTGGAACGAGTAGGCATGCTAAGGAAATGCGGATTCGGGAGGAATAGTTGGGTGGGAGGGGAAAACCACAAAGCCACCAAGCAGCACAAGTTTAACCTTAATGCACTTAAAGGTAAAAGACCCTGTGCCTTCCTGTTTTTTTTTCTCAAAATTTTGAACCCCTTACTTCCCACGGTTTAATACTCAAAAACTACAGGAAATGCGCCCCGTTCTTTTGCTGATTTTAGTCACTCTCCTAAATGTACTGACCGCTACGCCGCGTTACATCCAGCCGATTACTCATGAATACCACGAGGCTGATTATTACGCCCAGCAAGCGAGAGAGTGGAAAGTGGTCGCCGAAGACCCGACGACCTGCGATGACATGGCTTGGTACCATTACTACTTGGCGGCCCACTTCGCGAATATTTATGGCTACGAGCCTTCCTTCAATGTTTCGGCTATTCATCTTGCGGCCGAAGAGGTGTTGGGTGAAAATGATTTTGCGCTTCACTACCTGCGCTGCCGTCAATCCACGACTTCAAAACAGCGGTTTGACAATCTTAGAGCTGCTTACGCCGCGGCTCCGGACCAAGTTGAATCCTACCCTGGTCTGGCAACTTATTACCTCATCGAAGGTGATATGGTTCAATACCGAGAGTTCATGCGGAAGATTGACGCCCGCAACCCCTTTCCTCGTGGCGTCATGGAATGGAGCTACAACCAACTACAATCCGTCGGCAAAAATGGGGTGCTGATTACCCACGGGGATAACGACACCTACGCCACCTTGCTTTTGCAGGCGGTTCATGAGGTCCGTCCCGATGTCAGTGTGGTAAACTTGCCATTATTGGCCAATTTTCCGACTTACCGAAAGCGGATTGTCAATGAATTGAATCTGGCAACTCCTACGGAAGATCAGCTTTTATATTCCGATCTACTGGAAATTATCACGGCCGGTCCCCGTCCGGTTTATCTCGGTGTAGGTGCCCACGATAACCTGGTTGCCGAGCAAGCTCACAAACTCTACCTGACTGGCCTGACCTTCCGCTACGCCGCCGATTCTTTTAATAATCTCCTGCCCCTGGTTCATAATTACCGGGATCAGTGGCGGCAAAATGATTTGTTCGCTCCCTTGGGAACGGGGCCGCGCCAGGCTGTGGCCGATCAGCTCAATCAGAATTACCTGCCGGCGCTGTTGGAGTTGCGGGAATACTACCAGATTCAGGATCCCGGCGAAGCCAAAAGGCTGGAAGTAGCCGTAAGAAGAATTGCCAATCGTAGTGGATTGGAAGATAGGATCGAAGAATTTCTGGCTCCGCCACCACATAATATCGCCTCGGAAAATGTAGCCCTGAAGGCCAGGCAAATCGCTAAGAATTTTCGTGAAATTCCAGCGGGAAATTATCAGTATCAGTTAGATGAAAAGGGCAACTTTATCTCCACGTTTCCAATTAGAAAAGAGGGAATAAAAACCATTAAACTGTCGGGATTCTGGCTCCAAGAAACAGAAGTCTCCAATGCGGACTATCAACTCTTTTTGGAGGATTTACTCAGGCAACGTTACTTCGATCTACTGGATACCGTAGCCATTGCCGAGGCGGATTATAACCAGTTCTTACCCGAAGGTCAACGCGACCCCAGCATCAATAGCCTCTACCGCGAAAGAGTAGAATTACTGCACAACCACCCCGTGACCAGTATCTCACACCGGGCAGCCGAACTTTACGCCACCTGGCTCACCGAAGTTTATAATCAAGATCCTAAGCGCAAGGACCAGGTCACCGTTCGTTTTCGACTGCCCACGGCTGATGAAATAGCCTACGCCGCTCGTGGAGGGCGCAAGTATAGCCCTTACCCCTGGGGCGGCCCATCTGTAGCCAACGCCAAGGGATGTTTCTTGGCCAATTTCAATACTTCCCTGATTGAACACCCGATTAACGGGAAAAGTCTTTGGGATATGGTCGACAAAGAAAAAGCGCTCCGTAACCCCTCTTCCGAACCAGGCTGTGATTTCGCCAGTGACGGCGGTCTGCTCACTGTTCCCGTAGATGCCTATTTTCCTAATGACTACGGCATCTATAACCTCAGCGGAAACGCCGCCGAAATGACTAGCCAAGATGGTGTCGATGTCGGTGGGAGTTGGGCCGACCACGCCCTGGATATGGAAATCGGTCGACGGCAGAAACGTACTACGCCCCATCCGGCAGTGGGTTTCCGCCTGGTCATGGAGTACGTGGACTAGATATTATACCGCAGAGCAGCCAGCAAGTCTAGCCTCCGGTATCTAACAGCGTAGCGATCCAGTATCTATTTTTGACTAACAAAGTAGCAGTGTTTTCATTCACCCAAAAGTCGACTTCTACCGGACTTGCGGCGGCAAAACCAGCCCCGCGGGAAAGTAATGCCGTGACTGACGGAGCCTTATTGCTACGTGCCGCAGCCGGGGAGGAAGCCGCCTTCGCGAGTTTGTACGGACGCTACGAAAGAAAATTGCTGGCCTATTTTTTGCCACGTTGTAACCATGATCGTGCGCTGGCTGGCGACTTGCTGCAGCAGGTATTCTTACAGTTACTGGAGAGCAAAGTATATACGGCGGCAGAAAATGGTGAGGCGAGGGACAATTTGTCCAGTCTGTTATTCACCATTGCGGCCAACTTATTGAAGAATACTTACCGGAGCAGGGAGCGCCGCCAGCGTAGAGAAGATGTCTACCGGGAAACCCGCTCCATTGCCGAAATCCCCGAAGAGGTGATGATTGACCGCACCGCTCTGACCCACGCCCTGACCAAGCTACCCGAGGAACAGCAACTCTGCCTACGACTCCGTTTTGTACGGGGCATGTCTATCCTGGAGATCGCCGAATTGATCGGCAAACCGGAGGGAACGGTAAAATCCCGTATCCATTACGGACTAGGGAAGCTTAGAAAGATGTTGGCCAAAACCACCAAAATTAATTGATCATGGACTACCTCGATTACCTGCCCGATACTCCCTACGAGGAATTGCCGGAGGAAGTAAAAGCATCGATCACCGAGGCGGATTACGCCGGTTGCCAACTACTGGCCACCGAAATTTCGCTTACGGAAGCCAGCACGTCGCTACCGATGGTTTTACCAGTGGGCGTAAGTGAAGCTTACCGAAAGCGTCAGTCAATTTCTGCTGATTCGGAAGCGACAACATCGAGGGCGGCCGGTGGTGGTGCCAAGATTGTTCAGGCGAATTGGAGATATCGTCTGTCTCTGGCTGCGAGTTTATTTTTGGCCGCCACAACACTTACCCTGATACTTTGGCAGTCCAAAGAAAAAATCATCTATAAATTGGTTTCAGCTCCGGTTCCAGACCCCGTCTTATTGGCCGACACCATCTACCTGGATCGTACGGTGGAAAAAGTGGTTTACCGCGATCAAGTAGATACCGTAATCCGCTATCTGCCCTCTGAACCCCGCTATGTCTACCTAACCGACACGGTGTACCGTCCCGGCCCAGACAGCGTACCGCTCCCGAACGGCAGTAAACCCGCCGCCCAAAACACCCGCCTGTTAGATTTATTGGCACCCGCCGATTAGTACTATCTAATCGTATTGAAATAACAAAGCGCGGATTTCCGAGGAAATCCGCGCTTTGTTATTTTTATGAATGTTACTCGGGCACTATTCGATGCCGTGCATCATTTTCTTCATCCATGGATTGATCAAAACCAATACGATGGCTGCACCGATCGGTACGGCGGCGAAGATCAGGAAGAAACCACTGAGACCAATCTCTTCGGCAATGGGCTCAATGTAGGAGCCCGTAAGACCACCGGCAAAGTTGGCGATGAAGTTGGCGACGAAAAAGACACCGAACATCAGACCTACCAAGCGCAGCGGAGCTAACTTGGACACGTAGCTGAGTCCCACCGGCGAGATACAAAGCTCACCCAGGGTATGGAAGAGGTAAGCTGCGATTAGCCAGAACATACTCACGCTGGCAGTCTTTGCTCCGTCTGGAATACTCATTGCACCGAAGGCCAGAATGGCGAAACCGAGACCCAACAAAGTCAGACCCAACGCAAATTTGATCGGGCCACTCCGCAGCGCCGGTATATTTTTTGCCCAAAGCTTGGAGAAAGTAGGGGCTAAACAGATGATGAACAGACTGTTGAAAATCTGGAACCAACCGGCTGGTACTTCATTGCTATCGGCAGTAAACTGCTGGTAAAGCATGTAGCCGATCAGGCCCCAAACGCCTACGAAGCCGAGGCCCAAGAGGGTATTGCCGGTAGAAAAACGGGAGAAGGTGACCCGGAATAATTTGAAAAGCACCCAGGTAAGGACCACCATCGGTACGATGTTCAGAATGGCGTTACCCCAGCGGAACATATTGGCCTCTGAACCGGTGAGGCTACGGTCGGTGTAGTCTAGTGCAAAAATAGTCATGGAACCACCGGCTTGCTCGAAGGCCCACCAAAAGAAGACAATGAAGAAACTGAGGATAACGATCACCCAGACACGGTCTTTTTCAACTTTAGATAGCGTCTGATCGGAAACAATCCAACCGATGAAGCCGATTACAGATGCGATGATGATCGGTGGCATTAGCTCCCGGCTGAAGGTTTGTAGTGCGTTAGCTTGCTCTGCCCCAAAGTAAGAGATCAGGAAATAGAAAACCGCGCCGATGGCCAGTCCGATACCGCCCCATTTGTAGGCGCGTTGCTGGTCGTTGTTGGTCAGGTTCTCCGCTCCGCCCGCAGCCATGTGTTCGTCGATCACCTGATCTTCGTAGTGGGTAGCCACGGCGGTGTCTGCGGGTGCTTCCTGAGCCGGATCGAGATAATCAGGGTGAGAAGGAGCCAGGCCGATGCGGCCGAAAATGTTCTGTGAGAAGTAAAATTGCAGCAAGCCAACAAACATGAAGATACCCGCCAGACCGAAGCCGAGGGAATAGCTGATCTGCTCGCCGTAGTAGCTACACAAGCCGATCCCCAGGAAAGCGCCCGCATTAATACCCATGTAGAAAATGGTGTAGGCACCATCTTTTAGTTCCGGTTCCTTGGAGTAGAGCTGACCTACAATGGATGAAATATTTGGTTTGAACAAACCATTACCAATGATCAACAGTAACAAGCCGAGGTAAAAGGTCATCTCGGTTTCCATAGCCATGGAGGCATGGCCGAGGGTCATAATCAACGCGCCGAGAAGTACCGCTTTACGATAGCCTAACTTCTTATCAGCCAGGATACCACCGATCATCGGGGTAAAATAAACGAAACCGGTATAGATACCGTAAAGAGCTAAAGCGTCAGCCCGGCTCCATTGGTCATCAAAAGCGACTTCTACGAGGAAGACCACGAGTAGCACTCGCATGCCGTAGTAACTGAAGCGCTCCCACATTTCGGTGAAGAAGAGTACGAACAAACCGGGCTTGTGCCCGAAAATGTTACCGTTGTTCGGTAAAGTATTATCCATTGGTGGTATTTGTTTAGACCCCTAAAGAAACAAAAAATATTGGTTGGTGAGATTACCATGCGGCAAGCACCGGCAATCTCATCAACCGGCTAAACCAAGCTTAGGCGGTAAGCACTGGCAATTTCTCACCTAAACGTGTGCCTTGGATCAGTATTTTGGCGCAAAAAAGAGCTGCTCAAAGTGATTTTCTGCTCTTGAATGCCGCTCTTGCCCTACTTTTTTGCATTGGCAAAAAAAGTAGCAAAAAACCCTAGTTTTGAATAACTCTGAGGACGAAGGACGATCAGCGCAGCTAAACTCGCTTCGCTCAGACAGTATTCAAAACGGGTGCTCCGAACTAATGCTTTCGTCGAGCGTGAGAACTGCTCAAAGCGGCAGACTTGAGCTCCGAACCTAAAGGGCGGATAAGAACAACCACTAACGATTAAGTTTTTGGAGGACCGGACATTAGCGCTGGTAGCTCAAAACGTGCCGAAAAGGCGTTAAGAAATGAATACTGTTTGAGCGGTCTAAAAGCTTTTTTTCGGAGATAAAAAACGTCGGTCAACTTAAACGCTCTTGACGAAGCGAAAATCATTAGGCAAGTTTATTCATTTTAGCCTTTTCGGTGCGGTTTGAGCGTTAAGCCAGCGCGTAAGTCCTAGACTTTTTTTGCTTCGTTTTTTGGGGCGATGCCAAAAAATGAAGTCGCCGAAGGCACTTCGCTTAGCGAAGCACGTTAGCATAGCGGTACCAAGTCCTACTTCTCCATCACCGCCTTCCGCAAACAAACCCCTAACCAGCCCCCGAGCCCCGCTGTAAAGGCCCCCCAAACCGCTGCGATAATCACCATGATCCAGCCGGAGCCGACCTGGAATAGTTCGCCCATGCGGTCAGCCATAATGCCTTCATTACGAATCTGTACGTAAGTGAGGTAGGTGCCGTAAACGAATAGGGTAGCGATGTAAGGAAACCAGAAACCCGAACGCCGCCGTAAACGAAAAGGCAGGGCTGCTACAATCGCCAGTAACCCGATCACGTACCAGGGTAGGGAGAAAGCAATACTGCCGATGGCTGCGGCGAAAAGAAGGATTAGGTAGAAGAAACGATTCATCAGCGGTGGCTATTCAAAAATTAGGGTAGAGTAGGCCTTAACGGATGCTTCCCGTGGGCTGGTGTAAAGCGGCAGATCGAAATAACGACCGCGCGACCACTCTTCCACTCCTCTTACGAAATTCGGGCTGGCCGGATTGCCGGATGCACCTCCGGGGAATACACCCCAGGCGCGTGGCCGCTCGCCCAGTTCGACAACCATTCGCCAACTCGGGCCGTGGCTGCCGTTCAGGGCATTAGGCGTACTGTTGTGGCCGTCTGCATTGAGCATGCCCGCCCCGAAGCCGGGAATTCTGCCTACGTGCCGGAGTTGACTATCACGCTCGTCCACCCATTTGCCGATGGGCTGTTCGGCGTCTTGCTCCAGTAATTCGTCAAAAGCACGCTGGGTGATAATGGCCGCAGTTTCTTTACTGGCGGTGGCTTGGATATCAAAGAGTTCGTGACGGGGCTGGCTGCGTAATAGCTCGATCAGCCGCCAATAAGCAAAGCTGGGAAAGCCGTCTTCGGGGTTGATTTCGTCGGTGGTCAACTCGTAGAATTTTTTGCGCCAGGCTTCGAAGAAAGCGGGAGCTTTGCTGTCTTTGACGTAGGCATAATCCCAATCAGCCAGGAGTTGGAACCACTGTAGTCCCTGGTCGGTCAGTTGTCGCCGATTAATTCTGGCCAGCAACAGCGGTAGCATTTCCTCGGCCAACATGCTGTGGGCATCCAGCTGAAGTTCCTTCATTTCTTCGTTGCCAAGTCGTTTTCCCTGGGCCAGCCGTCGGTTGATGTAGCGGCCACGCCAGTCGGGAAAACTGCCATAGTAGAGGTAAGGAAATTTGTCATCAGTCGGTTCCTGGTTGGCACTGGAGACAAAGCCACGCTGGGGATTTAAAACCTGAGGCAGATGTTGATAGGGAAGATAATTATTCCAGTTTGGCTGTTCTTTGCTGCCATCGGAAATCGTTAAGCCAGCGTAGTTTACCACGCCATTGCTGTCTATGGCGGGCGATTTTCCCCGGTTTGGCCAAAATCCATTTGCCTGGATGGCGATGTCACCGTGTTTGTCGGCGTAGGCAAAATTCATAATTGGCTCCGAGTATGACCGCAATGCTACTTTGAAGTCACTATGGTCTTTTGCCTGCATCATCTGCCGCATGGTGGTGAGTTCGGTGGCCGGCCGGTCAGTTTGGGTGTAAAGATAAATAGCGTCCTTTGCCAGGCCGAAATAGGGGGAAGACTCATCCACTACGGAAATTGGACCACGCTCGGTCCAGGTGGTTTCGATGATTTCCGGGGCCTCACCTTTAACTTTGAGGGTGTCACGGCGAACGGTGGCTTCTATAATTTTTTGCCCGATCCGATAGCTGCTATGACTTTCGTCAGTCCAGGCCATGCGATAATAATCCACTACATCCTCACTACCGTTGGTCATGCTCCAGGCAATGTTCTCGTTAAAACCGATCACGATCATCGGGAGGCCGGGCAGACTGACGCCACGACAATTGCTCTCGCCAGTATGCAGCTGGATCTCGTACCAGATACTCGGCAGGCTCAGCCCGAGGTGGGGGTCACCGGCCAAAATCGGGCGACGGGTGATACTCTTGCTTCCGGCAATGGCCCAGTTGTTGGAGCCGTTGCCAGAGCGGTAGTCGAAAAAGTCTGGTTCAATGACACTTTCTTCTTGGTTGGAGAGGTCATTCTTTTGGGCTGGCAAAGTAGCAGTGCTTGGCAGTGGAGATCGACGCCTTGGCTCAGCGGCGGGGAGTTGGAAGTTGGTGCCACTGGGTACGATCGGAGTCTGTTTACGATTCCACTGGGGGTAGAGTTCTTTAAATTTCTGCGGCCCCAATGTTGCCAGCGCGTGGGCAAAGGAGGCATCCGAGCTGCGATCCGTCATGCTTTGGGTCATCCCTTTTAGCATCAGGGCGCTGTGGTAGGGTAACCACTTGCGGGGTTTTTGGTCGAGTAATTTATACTCTACCGGGTAGTCTTCGGGGGCTAGCTGATCAATATAGGCATTGACACCGGCGCAGTAGGCTTTTACGAGGGCGTAATCTTCGGGGAAATCGGTTTTCCAGGTTTCCACCGCTAATTCGGCGGCGGCTCGGAAACCGTGGCGGATTTGACGTCGATCGCGAACCAGGGTACGCTCTCCCAGTACTTCGGATAACTCACCCCCGGTACTGCGGGTACTGATGTCCATCTGCCATAAGCGGTCACGGGCGGTTACGTAGCCCTGCAGGAATAAGGCCTGGTGAATGTCATCAGTGAAAATATGGGGCACGTTGCGCTCGTCGTAAAAAACCCGACCTTCGGCCAGCGGATGATCAATGCTGATTTTTCCCTCAGGTGGGCCAGTCAACCCAGCGGTAGCATTGCGCCATAGACCACGACTGGGGTGATAAAACTCGCCCAGGGCAGGGACGGGAAGACCAAAGGGGCCGGCGGTACTACCCAGCCAACACCAGCCTCCGAAAGTTAGGGCCGCCAGGGCCAACAATATCCAGCGCATCGGGTTATTTTCTTTTTGGCAAAATACTTAAAATACTTCATGGCTCACTTCAAAACGTTAGTCTTCGTTACTTTACTATTCGCCCTGTTTGAAGCTTGCTCGCCACCCCCGAAAAAAACACCGGATGCGCCCGTTGGCTCACGCCAGGTCATTGCGCCCGACCGTATTTATTTCAAGAACATCAGAGCCTCCCGCTACTCCAGCACAGACGATCACGTAGAACACCGTACCGCCTACGTGCATAAGAAAGCTCAGGGTGCACCGGTGGGCTGGAAACTACGACTGGTCGACGACTGGCTAAACGACCTTAGCTGGTTGGAGTTAGCTGAATCGGAAGAAGCCATATTTTATCGCATCGGGGTGGAAAAGGAAGAGATGCTGCTTTTTGAGAGTGGACAGGTCGGCGATTTGGCTACTGTCAAAGTGTTCGCAGATCGGTTGGCTGCATCCTATGAAATCTGCCGGCGCAATGTTTCTGCCACGGTGTCCGATTGTCTCCCGGCCGAAAGCCCCTATCGATTGGCTTTAAGAGAAACTATTGCCGATTACCTTAGATTAACTAACGGTGATTGACCTTCAGGGCTATTTGGAATGTGTCAAAACAACAGTTGTTGCAACATTTTATTTGAGTGTTAAATGTTTCCTGAATATTTGTTTTTCTAGGGGAACGGTACTAATTTTAGAATGAACGGCAACAAACTAAAGTGTATTTAGCAATCATTGATATATCTCGATGGATCACTTTTTTAAATTCTACCGTAACAACTTCTCAGTTATATATCATTAAACATCGCAAAGAAGCCACTAGCCTCTTTGCGTGAAGACATTTCTCCTCTGATTATCCGTGGAAGGAAGCTGAGTATTCTCAGCTTAAAACCATAACCTGCGGAATCAATCAGAGAGCTATAGAATTTGTGTTTATTTGTTTGGGTTAGAAGCCCCCGTGCCTTTGCGCGGGGGCTGTTTTATTACCAGGAACGACAGAATAATACGCCTGTTACGCGGGCACAAAAAAAGCCGATCGCTAACGGCGATCGGCTTTTTATAGAGGCGTAGGAGAAAAACTACTTCTCGCCGCCGTTGAACAGACCCTGCTCGCTGGACGGAACAGCTTCCGGAGCAGCAGCCTTGGCATTCACTTTACCTTTGATGGTCAGAACGGTAGGATCTTCGCTGGCGTTGTGCGTCAGGGTGACGCGCTTGCGGAAAGGACCTACGCGGTGGGTGTCGTAACGAACCCGCAGTTCACGGGTTTCACCGATACCGATTGGAGTATTCCAATCCTCGCGCTGTGGCGTAGTACAACCGCAGGAACCGCGGGCATTTGTAATCAATAGAGGGGCGTCGCCGGTATTGGTGATACGGAAAACACGGATAGGATCGGAGTCTTGCTCGATGGTGCCGAAATCGACTTCCATAGCTTCAACTTCCATTACCGGACCGCCTTCCACCGCTTCGGTGGAGATCGTTGGGGTGGTGCTAAGCTCCTGAGCGCTGAGGTTGAGTCCCAGTCCAATGATCAGAAGCGCAAGAATTAAAGTACGCTGCATAATAGATTTGTATGATTTACAATAACAAAGATAAGCCATTTAGCCGCCGACCGCCAAAAATACCGGTTAACGAATAGTTAATGGGGGGCTTCGCTAAGATAACCATACTTATGACGCAATTGATCGGCCTTCGGGTACATTCTGAATGTTAAAGTAGTCTTACAATCCGCTAAATCAACCAGTTCTAAGTTTTCCAGAACCGCAGGAGGAGCACTTCCACCAGCAGAAAAAGTAAGGCCGCCCAGATTCCGTATCGCCACAGCGGCGTACCCTGGCTGCCCGTCTCGATCTGGGCCGCAAAGGCTGCTTCATTGTCCGCCTCGATGAGGTTTACGCGCTGGCCGACCAACTCCTGTAGCTCGTCGGGACTATAGTAGTCGAGTTGGCTCTCGTCGCGGGAGTAATTAAAGGCAAAAGCGTCGCTGGCTTCATCGTCCTGTAGCAGCAGATCGTAGAAGCCGGCGGCTGGCACCTGATTATCCAGGCTCAAAAAGATGCGATTACCGATGATGCGCTGGCCGGGTATAAATTCACCTTCCGGACCACTCAGACGATAGACAAGCTCGGCGGTAGCCTGGCGGCGAGGTGTTTCGATCACTTCATCGTTGCCGATGGTGTAGGCCACCGGACGGCGTTTGCCGGTACTGATGGCCATTTTATAGAGCATGGGGATGAAGACCTCCGCATTCAGCGATAGGTTGCTCAGTTCGTTATCCAGCGGGGCGGCGCTAAGGTAGAGGTTACCCTGATCTATATTATATTTTGCTAGTGCGGTGCTACCATCTCGATAACGCAGTAAGGCTTCCTGGCGGCGGCTGCCGAAGCGGCTGAGTGGAAAATTTCCCTGGGTAGTCGGTAAGCGCAGAGCGGCGCGGCGATTATCGAAAACATCTTTAAAAACAAATTCCGAGGTGTTGATGTAATCGACCTCCCGGGCGTTTTGGTCAAAGGTGCCTAACTCATCGGCGGGAAAATTATTCAGGAAGTTACGGTAGCTGTTCAGATTGGCCGCGCGGGGTGGGAATACCAGCAGATTACCGCCGTTGCGGACGTATTCGGTCAGTCTGGCGGCCAGGCCACTGCTCACTTCCGGTAGTTGGGAGAGAATAATCAATTGCTGCTCGCCCAGGCTGCCGTAATCTAGTTGACGGTCGCTGCTGAAATCGGCTTCAAAAATACTCAATCCACGTAGAGCAGCCGCTAAGTTTCGGTCCTGGTTGCCATTGTTGATGTTCAATACCTTTACTTTTTCCAGGATGTTGAAGGTCAGGAAATAGCGATCATCGAACTGGATAGGGTAATCCGTAATCTGAAGTTCAGCTTTCCCAACGCCGGCTTTGGATATGTTGATGAAAACACTGTCCAAAACGTAGGAGTTAGCGGGGATGCTCAGAATACCTTCCGGCTTGGTCTGTCCGTCGTAGCGGAGGCTCAGGCGGATGTTGTCCAGGTCTTCATCGCTATGGTTACGAACCCTTACCAGCAGTAAATTATTCTGGTTTAGTTGCGGAATGGGGGCTTCGAACCAGGCTGAATCGATGCTTACGTTTCTTTCGCGGACAGCCTGTAACGGAAGCAGGTTAAGTTGTAAACTGGTGTCTTCAGGGGCATTCAGGTCAGTCACCGAGCGTTGAAAATCAGAGATCTGGTAAGCTACGCGGTTGGGGGCGCTGCCCTGATTCATAGTATTGATCTGGCGATCCAGAGCCTGAGATAAACTGCGGGAGGCGGGGCTGACCTTGATCTCATCAATCAGCGTCAAGACTTCCTCCTTACCCAGGAGCCGTTGTTGACGGCCCGCAAATTCATTGGTCAGTAATTGAAAACGATCTTCCACCCCATAAGCGTTGATCACTTCCCGGGCACGGTCTTTGGCTACCTCCAGCAAAGGTGCGCGGTCGTTTTCCGCCCCCATACTAAAACTGTTGTCCACGTAAACTGACACAGACTTGCGGCCCCTGAGCACATTCTGGTTCTCAGCGGGTAAAAAAGGTTGGGCAAAGGCGAAGACCAAGCCGGCCAGAGCCAGACAGCGTGCCAGAAGTACCAGCAGATTACGAAGCCTGCTCCGCATACTGGTTTCTTCCTTTACTTCCTTGAGAAACTTGACGTTGCTGAAGTAGACCTTCCGAAACCGGCGGAAATAGAACAGGTGAATGATGATCGGGACGGCCAGTAAGGCCAGCGCCCAGAGAAAGGAAGGATAAAGAAATTGCATAAGTGGGGTGAAGGTAAGAAGGTCCGTCTAAAACGCTAATGTTTCAGCTTTATTGATCATTGCTACTTTGAAGTCAGAAAACCGCTGCGCTACTAGATATTAGATACTAGACCGTTTCGCTGCTAAACTGCTAATGTAACGCACGTCTGATTGGAGAATCCAGTATCTAGCGTCTAAAATCCAGTGCCTTTTTTGACTAACAAAGTAGCCATGTTAAAGATTCAGTACGAATCCGGTTTCTTCGGACGAAGCACCTAATACCGTTACTGTTTGATCATTTTTTTCGCAGCCAGTACTTTACCTTCCGTAGTAATAGCGACAACGAAGTAGGTCCCGATCGGAAGGCCCGAAATATTAATTTCCTGACGAAGTGATTCGTTGTCACTAACGGAAATTTGACGTAAAAACCGTCCGTTCACGTCGGTTATCAATAGTTGTTGCAGTTCGGGACTCGTACTGTTAACGGTGATCGATGAACTGGCGGGGACAGGGTAAACAGTGAGGCCCCCTTCAATGATTTCCCCTCCGGTTTCCGGAGCCTGGGAAGTGACGTAAGCTACCCAGGGACGAGCTTGTTTGATGCTTAGCCGGTCATCACTGGTAACCTTGTATTCGATGTCCATAGCGAAATTGGGGTCGTCTTCGGTAGAATAAAGGATGGCAAATTCTTCGTGGATGACGGTGAGGTAATCACGCATCAGGCCCAGGTATTCGTCGCTCATCACCTTTTCATCGGCTGGGGCCAGGCTGGAACGTTGGACCAGAATATATCCGTTTTCCCCGGTGATACTGCGGTCCAGTAAAATTTCTTCGGGCAGTGAATTGTTGGAAGGATTCGTGATCAAGTCCTCACCGAGTTGCGAATTCAGATAATAGGTGTGCTGGGTATTGTAAAGTGGATCGGCACTGACGCCAACGCCATTGACTTTTTCGTCTGAATAATTGGGGTGACAGAGCACACCCATAGCCGCTACGAAATGATCGATGCGAAAATATTCTCTCTCCTCGTAGGCCCGGAGGTTCCAGAGACTGGCGTAAACCTGTTTGATGGACTTGGAGATGTGGCCCTCGTCCGGATGCTGGGTCTTGGAGTCGTAAAGTCCCGCTCCGTTGAAGCCCGGCAGATCTTCATTGTTAGTACTCGATCGGCAACGCACCGAGGTGCCTGCGGGGAAAGCAGCGTGCATTTCAGCCAATCGGTCCAACATCCAGTCCGGCATCTCGGCGTCTTTGATGCGGCGGCGAAATGCCTTGAGTCTTTCTTCACGTACGGCGCGGTTGTTGCGAAAATCAGCGTCTTCTAGTATCGTTGCGGCCTCCTCAAAAAAGTCATTGAAGCGCATAAACTCGTGGTAGAAATAAAAGGGTACCCCGAAACCATCCGGAATCGTCCCTTCCGGAAAACCGAAAGTACGCATGGTCGCTACGTTGGTACACTTAGCTCCAAAACCGTCGAACATCCCGAATTCAAGCTCGTCCAGCGGTAAAATCTCTTCGTAGCTGAGGTTCAGGGGAGGTGTCTGCGGCTCGGTCGGTCGTTGGTCATCAAACCAGTTGTTGACCTCATCGAGAGTGGCGGCTCTCAGCTCATACCTATCCACTGCTACTTTGAAGTATACCGGGCCATTCAGTAACGTGGCAATCGAATCAATCTCCAAAGGATTTCTGATGAAGGCATTTGGCACGTTGTTCTGCTTGGCGCGCAGGTTCACGTGAGAAAGTGGCGTCTGGAGCACCGAGGTCATTATGCCGGCCACCCTGGGCAGGTCGTTGGGGAGAGATTCGTAGAGCAAAATATCGCGTGGCCCCGGCAGTTCGTCCGGCCCGATCTGACGGAAGAAGCCGTAACCTTCGGCGGCGTTGAGGCCCCAGTAATCGATCTCGGCAAACACGTCAGCTTCGAACAGGACCGCAACCCTGGAGGATTCGTATAGATCCTGGTCGCGCTCATATTCGTCTTCGCTGCGCTCGGTAACGAAGTAGGAAAGATTGTTGCGCAGAAACGGAATATTAGCGGCCAGAAGTTCGTGGGTACGCTGCACGGTGGTGAATTCATCGCCGTGGCCATTGCTGTAGGTAAATGCGAAGGTGCCTAAAGTACCGTTTTCTGAAATGGTGGTCGGGTGAAAAATAATTTGCCCTTTCCTCACCTGTTCGCCGAGACCTTCTACGCCGACGGCAGCGGCAAAATCAGCGTGAAGATCGTGTACCCTGGTGTCAAAAAAGTAGATCAACGGCCGGTCCGTATGAAAATCGGTGATGATGTACTTGAGGTAACCCTTGCCGTTCAGGTATTCGGACCAGGCAACGTGATCATCTACGAGTGAAAGGCGCTGAAAAGTAGCGAAGCTGTCCAGGGTCATTACGCCGTCCGCCGGAGAAATTTCAAAGGCGGCGTTGAGTGGGTTAAGGTGGGGCCACTGATCCAGTTCGCTCAGGTCATCAATCCCGTCGCCGTCGGAATCCGCGGGATTGTCTTTGGGGTAGGCCATTACCTGATAGTGTTCGACGGGGTAGGCAGCCAGGCTTTCGGAGATAATGGTCGTTTCTTCCTGCCCGGGGGTAATGGATACCGGAGGCCCGAAGCTTCCTGTGGCCGAATGACGAACCCTCAGTACGTAATAATGGTCGGTGTCGGAGTCAATGCTAAGCTGTACGCGCCCGTCTTCACCAACGCTATAAGTCTGAATGTCTACGACCTGAGCCGTCAACCATCCGCTGGTAAAGCAAAAAAGTAATGCGAAAAATGGAAAGAGAAAACGATGAAGCATAGGCAAACCTTGAGACTTGCCAAGATACTTACTCTTTAAGGAATAACAATCGTCGCTCTTTGTCGGCCTCCCGCATTTTCAATCTTAAACTATCGGCATTGAGTAATTCGACTTCCACGATCCGGTCAGTAGAGCCGGGGCGGGTGGTATCGCGGGCCACCAGGTAATTATCCTGTAACCGGTAGGTGCCCGCCTCTTCGTAGCGTAGCGTGGAGGTATAGCGGTAGCGGCTGTTGTCGAGGAAGTTAAAAGTCACTTCCGCCGGGACCAGCCGCATACTGTCGCCCTGTTCACTGATGTCCACGGCTCGCCAATTCCCGATGAGGTGGTCGGGTTCTTCGGTGCAAGCCGCTAAAGCGAGGATCAATATCAGTAAGCCACTAGATCGCACTGCCCAATATACTTTCCCAGACCAGGAAGACCAGTGCGCCGGCAATAAAACCGATGAGCGCCAGCCAGGCGATCTTTTTGAGGTACCAGATGAAATCGATTCGCTCCATGCCCATGGCCGCTACTCCCGCAGCTGATCCGATGATGAGCATACTACCTCCGGTACCGGCACTGTAAGCAATGAAATGCCAGAGTTTACTGTCTACGGCGAAGGTCTTGAGGTCGTACATACCCATACTGGCGGCTACCAGCGGGACATTATCGATGATGGCGGAGAGGAAACCGAGGATAATGATCACTACATCCTGGTTGGGTACTACGGAGTCTAATTTCTCCGCTACGCTGCGCAGGGCACCCACGTCGCCGACCACGATTGTCTCCAGGGCGGCTACGGCCATCAGGATACCGAGGAAGAAGAGGATAGACGACATCTCGATCCTCGATAGAGCTTTATGAGCTGAATAGGCGGCCTTACGTTCTTCTTTGAAGTCTTCTTCTGGGTGAATGTATTCCGATACCAGCCAGACGACGCCCAGGCTGAGCATCATACCTACGTAGGGTGGAAGGTGGGTAATGGTCTTGAAGATCGGGACGAAAACGATCATTCCCAATCCGAGGAAAAGCATGGTTTTACTGGAGAGCAGTCGCTCGTCCTTTACCTCTCCCTGCTCCGGCAAGGCAATCTCCCCCTGGAACGGCTTAAGGAATGTAGCCACCAGGAAGGGCACCACGAAACAGACCAGTGAAGGAAGGATCAGGTATTCCACCAGTCCCATTGTGGTTACCCGTTTACCAATCCACAGCATAGTGGTTGTTACATCACCAATGGGTGACCAGGCTCCGCCGGCGTTGGCGGCCACCACGATCAGGGCTACGTACCAAAGGCGTTGTTCGCGGTCCGGAATCAGTTTGCGAAGCAGCGTAACCAATACGATCGTGGCCGTAAGGTTGTCGATGATGGCGGATAAAATGAAGCCGAGGATACCAACGATCCACAGCAGTTTTTTCTTTGAGCGGGTTTTTACCCATCCCTTGAGAATGTCGAATCCCCGGTGAAGGTCGACGATCTCAACAATGGTCATGGCGCCGATCAGGAAGATCAGGATCTCGGCCGTTTTACCCAGATGGTGAAGGAGAGTGTTCGTAAATCCTTCGTTGGCGTTGGGGTGGTCAACACCGTCTTCGCCTACGGCTAAGTGCTCGCCGGTGAAAAGGTTGTAGATGTGATCGTGGGTGTCAATTACGCTGATCCAGCCCTTGTGAAAACCGACTGAAATGAGGGCCCAACAGATGGCGCCCATAAGTAATGCGGGAACGGTTTTATCGAGTCGGAGGGGATGCTCAAAAACGATTACGATATAACCTAGAATAAAACAGAGTACAACGGCTGTTAACATAGATAGCTGGATGAGGGGGTATGTATACTAATCGCTATTATACGCAAAGATGTTTGTGCAGAGGATAGTTCGGCGGAAAAAAGATTATTGATTAACGCTGGGTGCACATCTTAAGCGACTTTGGGTTGTTATATAAAAAGGTGTTCCCATAAAGATGAGAACACCGTATATATAAACAAACAAAAAACATTCATCTTGCCTTTGGCCCGGGCCAAAGGACCGAAAACGGGGTGGTTTATGCCCGTTTTCGGACTTGGTATTTTAATATAGTCGCCTAACGCCTCTGTTTAAATACGGTTTAGATATTATTGAAAATTTTTAACCCAATTATATTCAGGCATGAAAGCAGACCGTCGGGAAAGTCAGTTGATTCGGATCGCCATTATAGCGGTGCTTGTCTTGCTGTTGCTGCGTTTCGTGCCGGCGTTGTGGGGGAGTCTGATTCTTTTTGCCCTGGTGACGATCGTTGGGGTTTTGGGCTACGGACTTTATCGTGCGCTGTCGAAAAAAACGTCCCCGGTTTCCCGAGACGACACACTGGCGAGGATTGAAAATGAAATTGCCGCTTGCCGGCACAAGTCCGATGTCTACCGTACCGAAGCGGAGGCTATTCGTAATCGTCACCGTCGATTATCTGATCAATTGGAGAAAAGTAAGAGCCCCGAGCCATCGGCCCGGAAAAAGGCAGAGAAAATATTAAGTGCCCTGGACCAGGAACTCGGCTTGCGCCTGGCGAAAGCCATTTTCTTCGAAGAGTCAGAACAGCAACTCAAAGCACTACTTGAGACCCGCAAGTTGCACCAGGAACTTATCAACGGAGAAGCCGATCTGGAACGTTGGCGCACGGCCAATTACGTGGACGTAGCGGATATGGAAGAGATGAAAGACCGGATTGAACGCGAGAAGACGCAGCTGGATACCATCAGCGAGCTCACTCATCGGGCCAGCGGCAGTGAAGACCTCGACCATACGGAGGCGCTGCGGAGAAAACTGAAAAATTTATTGGGGTAGACCTCTCCACCTGCCCTCCCCGGAGGAGAGGGGTTAGGGGAGAGGTCCAACAAAAAAAGGTCACCGCAAATGCGATGACCTTTAGTAGCCCGTACGGGAATCGAACCCGTGTTACCAGGATGAAAACCTGGCGTCCTAACCCCTAGACGAACGGGCCATGTGGTTGCTTTCAACCGCACCTGTTTCGTAAGGCGATGCAAATATACGCGCACCAATTTGAAAAGTGCAAATGCCACGGCAGATTTTTTTGCAAAAATATGCCAGGCATGCACAACGTGTGTCCCCACTAGCTGTTGTTAACTTAGGTGTACCGATGGTTTAACGCTGGTTTTGACCGTTATGCTTACCTTCACGCCTCTTTTAGTAAAGATTAGTTTTACCTTAAAATACCAAATGCTTATGGCTAAGCGAATTGCCATCAACGGCTTCGGCCGCATCGGACGCCTCACTTTCCGCAACCTCATTCAAATGGATGGCGTGGAAGTAGTGGCCATTAACGACCTCACAGATAACGCCACGCTGGCTCACCTGCTCAAGTACGACAGTGTGCACGGCCGCTTTGACGGAGAAGTAAGTTCCGACGATGAATCTCTTTACATCAATGGTAAAAAGATCACCTGCCTGGCTCAGCGTGACCCCAGCCAACTGCCCTGGGCAGACCACAATATCGATGTGGTGCTTGAGTGTACCGGTTTTTTCCGTGACGAAGACAAGGCTCGTCAGCACATCAGTGCGGGCGCCAAGAAGGTGATCATCTCCGCCCCCGGTGGCAAAGGTGACATCAAGACCGTTGTGCTGGGTGTAAATGATAACATCCTCGACGGCAGTGCCGAAGTAGTTTCCAACGCCAGTTGTACAACCAACTGTCTGGCACCGATGGTTAAGGTACTGGACGATGCCCTCGGCGTCGAAAAAGGTACGATTACCACCGTTCACGCCTACACCAGCGACCAGCGTATCCAGGATGCTCCTCACAAGGATCTCCGTCGCGCCCGTGCCGCCGCAGTGAACATCATCCCAACTTCCACCGGTGCCGCCAAGGCCGTCGGATTGGTCTTACCTCACCTCAACGGTAAGCTCGACGGCGGTGCCATGCGGGTGCCCGTACCTACCGGTTCCCTGACGGACCTGACCGTATTGGTCAAACAGGAAACTACCCTGGAAGAGGTACTCAGCCTGTTCAAAAAAGCTGCTGACGGACCAATGAAAGGCATCCTTTACTACCTGGACGAGCCGCTAGTAAGTAGTGACATCGTAGGTGACAAGCACTCCAGTATCTTCGACGCCGACCAGACCAAAGTAATGGGCAAACTGGTGAAAGTCGTCAGTTGGTATGACAATGAAGCTGGTTACAGTGCTCGTCTGGCCGACCTTTGTGTCAAACTGGCTACCATGTAGGTGGTGTTTTTAGCATTGCTACTTTGAAGTCAGAAGACCACTTCGCTGCTGTTAGACTGCCGCTTTAGCGTGTCTCACTTGGAAATCTAGTGACTAGCGTCTGATTTCTGGCATCGTTTTGGCTTCAAAGTAGCAATGCCCACCAATCCAATAACATAGCTCCCGAAAGAAACAACCCCAACCCACGACCCCATGCAACTCGAACAACTGGACGTAAAGGACAAAAAAGTACTGGTGCGCGTAGATTTTAACGTGCCACTGGACCAAGAACAAAAAGTAACTGACGATACCCGCCTGCGTGGCGCCGTACCGACCATCAAATACCTGTTGGAGAACGGCGCTTCCGTAATTCTGATGAGTCATCTGGGGCGGCCTCAGAAGAAAAAACTGGAAGATGGTAGTATCGATCGACAGTCGTTTAGCCTGAAACCAGTAGTGAATCACCTGGAAGAACTCATTGGTTGTCAGGTCGCCTTCGTGGAAGACACGATTGGCGAAACTGCCAAAGAAGCAGTGGAAGCCATTGAACCGGGCCAGGTATTGTTGCTGGAAAACACCCGCTTTTATGCCGGGGAAGAAAAAGGTGACCGTGATCTGGCTGAGAAAATGGCTGCATTGGGCGAAGTTTACGTGAACGATGCCTTTGGCACCGCTCACCGCGAGCATGCGTCTACGGCTACCGTAGCTTCTTTCTTTACAACGGATAAAAAGGCTTTTGGCAAACTAATGGAAGCTGAGCTCGAAGGAGCTAAGAAACTACTGCACGACCCGGCCCGCCCGGTAACCGCAATCGTTGGCGGTGCCAAAGTGAGTGATAAAATTCAACTGCTTGAAAAACTACTGGACCTGGCTGATAATGTGCTGGTGGGTGGCGCAATGGCCTACACCTTTAGTCTGGCCCAGGGTGGAAAAGTGGGCAATAGCCTCGTGGAGGCCGATAAGCAGGAACTGGCTCTCGAGCTACTGAAGAAAGCCGAAGTAAAGGGCGTACGTATCGTATTGCCCGTCGATACCAAAGTAGGTAAGGAGTTCAGTAATGATACCGTTTCTGAAATCGTAGCATCCGGAGAGATCGGCGACGAATGGGAAGGCCTGGATATTGGTCCGGAAACGATCGAACTGTTTAAAGGCGTGATTGCCGAGAGCAAATCAATTCTCTGGAACGGCCCGATGGGGGTTTTTGAGATGAGTAATTTTGCTATTGGTACCAACGCCATTGCCGAGGCCGTTGCCGCGGCAACCAGGGACAATGGGGCCTACACCCTCATCGGGGGGGGCGATTCCGTTTCTGCTATTAATCAGGCTGGACTGGCCGAAGAGGTGAGCTTCGTTTCTACCGGTGGTGGAGCCATGCTGGAATTGCTGGAAGGCAAGGAATTGCCCGGCATCAAGGCTGTAAACGGGTAGTATTAGCTGTTTTTTATATATTTAGACGCCGTTTGGGAGTGACTAACACTCTCAAACGGCGTCTTACGTTTACCAGTTATGGGTAAAGTGCTACCGTTCCTTGCGAAAAAGGAACCATTGGCCCTACCTTTACGTAACTGTATTGAGTATATCTACTACCACCCATATCCCAGATTTGCGTTTTTTGGATGAATGGGAGGACATTTTACCGGGATTGACATCGAGCATAACATTCTTACAGTGTGTAGCATTTGCTGCCACTAATATTTAATGCCATTACCCCGCCACACCATGAACAACTTTATGAAATACTTGCTGTTGGTTTCCTTTATTTGCTGCGGCTTTATGGGCGCCCTGAGTGCTCAATTAAGCTTGGAGTTACGCTCAGGTTACAACGATGAACTCTGCCCCGGTTACGATGATGAAGCCAATACCGTCATTATCGATGTGGTGAATATGCCTCCACTTACCCCGGCCCCCAATACCCGGATTGAATACTATTGGCTCATTACCCACGAAAATGGAGATTGGGCTTACCAGACGAATAGCTCGGCCCGATCCTTTAAATTGGTCTTCAGTGGAGACTATACCATGCGTTGTCAGGTACTCTACGTTAACCTTACCACCACGAATGCCTACGCCACTTTCTGGTCTAACCCCATGATTGTTCAGACGGGGCATGACTGTGAATAACTATTCACCAGATAAAATTTGGTGTCAGGCCATTTTTGCGGAACCTTCGGGTTGCTTTTTGGGTTAATCTGCTACAAGGGATATTGAGACAAAATTTTATTCCTAAAACTTGCGAGGTTAGACGTTTTGGCCGTACATTTGCATCGCTTTATTGAAAAGCCAACCGATGATTCCTTAGCTCAGTTGGCTAGAGCACCTCACTTTTAATGAGGGGGTCCTGGGTTCGAGCCCCAGAGGAATCACACTCTTAAAAGCCTTGAACGTATTCGTTCAAGGCTTTTTTATTTTGCATCCTCTGGGAAAGGTAACAGCAACTGCACCCCTTCTCCTTCGTGCTCCTTTTCCAGATTGGAAACGCTTATACCCAGCAATCTCACGACCGGCATCTCCGCTACGTTCTCATCCAGCAATTGGTGGGCAATCTCCTGAAGTCTTGTCAATTCACGGACTTCCCCCCCGAAACTGCGCGAACGGGTGTTGATTTGAAAATCGGGGTCCTTCATCTTCAGGGTAACGGTACGACCGAAGTTGTTCTTATCGACCATATAGCCGTAGATGCGTTCGGCCAGAAAATCCAGTTTTTCCTTCATTTCCTTTACTTCGGTCAGATTTTCGCTGAAGGTTCGTTCGGCGCCCACGCTTTTGCGTACGCGGTTAGGGTCTACGAGCCGATGGTCTTCGGCACGCACAATGCGGTAGTAGTGCCGGCCGGCCTTGCCGAAGCGACTGGCCAATTCAACTTCACTGAGTTCCCGTAGATCTCCCCCGGTGCGAAAGCCCATTTTGTGCATCCGGGCGGCAGTTTTTTTGCCGATGCCGTGAAATTTTTCCACCGGCAGTTTCGCCAGGAAGTCCAGGGCTTCCTCGGGCATGATCACTTTCATACCGTTGGGCTTATTGATGTCGCTGGCTACCTTGGCCAGGAATTTGTTGAAACTCACGCCGGCCGAGGCGGTCAGTTGGGTGGTTGCAAAAATTTCCTGGCGGATAGCTTTGGCGATCAAGGTAGCTGAGGCCGGGCCGCGCTTGTGCTCGGTCACGTCGAGGTAAGCCTCGTCGAGGCTGAGGGGTTGTACCAAGTCAGTGTAACTAAGGAAGATGGAGCGAATTTGCTCGGAGACTTCCCGGTAGGCCGGAAAACGCCCCTTTACAAAGATCAGGTTGGGGCAGAGTCGCTTGGCCGTCACGCTCGGCATGGCTGAGCGCACTCCGAAAACGCGGGCTTCGTAACTGGCCGCAGCCACTACACCTCGCATACTACCACCCCCCACGGCCACGGGCTTACCCCGTAATTTCGGATTGTCCCGCTGCTCTACGGAAGCAAAAAAGGCATCCATGTCGATGTGGATGATCTTGCGCAGCGCTTGGGGTTTAGTTACCTTTTTCAAGCTTTTTCATCACTTCTTCCGTTTCCTCAGTCAACTCTTCCACTTCGCGGGCGGTAGCCTCTTTTTCGGCGGCGGTAGCGTTTTCCAGTTTTTCGCTGAGTTCTTTTCGCTTTTCTTCCAGCTTGCTTATCTGCTCCAGAGCGTCACTATCCTTCAGGTTTCCCGCCGTCTCCCGCAATTCGCCGTAGAGGCCTTTGAGTTTGTCCAGGGCACCGTCGTATTTGCCCTCGTCCATTTTTTCTTTTTCGGCACGCAGCAGATTCCAGGCATCCTTGCCCAGGTCGGCGGCTTTGCCCACGATCTCACGGCTCTGGGCTTTTTCGGCCTCATCACCGAGGAAATAATTGTAACCGAGCACGGCAATTACCAAGAAAACGCCGAGTTTGAGGAGGGTACGGATCATGGCCGAGTATTTTGTTTGGCCAAGATACGCACTTTTGTTGGCTATTTAATTATACGCCAAATTGCGTCAGGTGATGATCCAGGTGTTTATGGTACATATTGCTCCACTCCTTGGCAGTCATGGGGCCGAAAGAGACATTTTCCTTGCCCTCGTAGTAATCGGCTCCCTGAGCAGCTACCCGTCGGAGGTGATTGATTAGCTTACGTTGCTCGGCCGTGAAATCCCGCTCATCGGTGATGACGAAGATGGGGGCAGTACGCCCGTTTTTGGGATAGGGAACGTCGTTGACGACCCCTTTTTTTACGAAAGTCTTCAGCATCCAGCGGGTCAGAAAATTGTTTTTTACCGCCAACTCACCAGTTTCCATGTCGTAAGCCACATTGCAGTGGGCCAACATTTGTCCGACGTTCATTTTACCCCACTCGGGCTGGGTAGTGGCGGTCAGTTGGTTGATTCGGCCAACGAGTGTATCGGTTACGCCGGGCTCGAAGATGGATGCGTAAGTAGCCATTGCAATTAGTTGGTTATGAAATTCTATAAAAAATCACCTTCAAATCTAACCATTTTGCCAGACTCTTAGCCTTGGGGTAAATCAAGATAGCCAGCTGTTTAATTGTCGTAAGCCCGAGTCCGGTTTCCGGCACTGAGCACCTCTATCTGAACTTGGCTAAAGAGTTAGGGGCTTTAGAAAAGCTGCCTTTTGTCGCCGCTTACTTAACGGGACTTCCATCCGCATTAAAACGTTGGCGCAGGTTGAAAACTTCGGGTCCGGGGCCATGCTGCTCCAGTTGCTTTAATTTTTCAATGGCCTGTTTGATCGTCGGGATCTCCCCGGCTTTTACCCACCACATGGCCGCGTGTGGTCGGTCCATTGCGCTCATCCAGCGTTTACGGTTTTTTAAAAAATAGCTGTGCACCGTATTGTACACGAAGTGATGCAGGGAAATGTAGTCTTCCCAAAGGGAGTAATTGACTACGATCAGTGGATTGGGGAAATGGGGCTCTTCGTAGGAAGAAGATTGGCCATCTTCGGCCTGGTATAGCCAGACGAAACCGGGACTTCTGCGACTGGTCTCGTTCACGAAATCGATGGATTCCCGGAATTCGGCAACCAGCGGGTCGTCAATCGGGGCTTTGAGTTCAGCGATATTGATCTGTGCGAGGTGGTAGTTGCTTTTCATGGCTGGCAAAGTAGCAAGGTTGGTGGGTGAAATCAAAAATTCAAAGCTCGGCGACCTGTCAAAAAGGAGGGCGAAAAACGCAAATCTGTTTTTCGCCCCACCACTAAATTCTCACTAAAACTGTATAGCAAATGTAGGATGTATAGATAATTGATGTAGTGTTTTCGGGTTATTGCGGGAATTAAAACTGAAATATTGCTACTTTGAAGTCATAATAACTGAAACTCCTCAAAGATGAATAAGGGTAAAGGAAATATTCCGCCCCGCCCCCTGGATGCTATTGATCGTCGCTTGCTGAATTTACTGCAGCGAGACGCTAAAATGCCGATACAGGAGCTAGCTAATCGCCTGAAACTGACCAAAACACCGGTCTACGAACGTATCCGTCGGCTGGAAACGGAAGGGCGAATTGAGCGATACGTCGCGCTGGTAAATAAGCGGCAAGTACAGGCTGGAATTCTCGTTTTCGTCACCCTGCGCCTGGAGCAGCAAAAGATCGAATTTTTCAACACCCTTAAAACGGCTATTACGGCCTTACCCGAAGTATTGGAAGCCTACGCAGTGGGTGGGGGCACTGATTTTCACCTGAAAGTAATCGTTCCCGACCTGGATGGGTACTACGAATTCGCTTCTAAAAAGCTGGCCAGCTTACCGCACATTGGAAATGTAAACAGCACCTTCGTATTGAGTGAACTGAAGAGTACGACAGCAGTAACTTTGTAGAAGAGTATAGGAAGATGCCTAATTTAATGTCATCTCTCTATCCAGTCCGGTCTCTATCCAGTCCGGCAAAAACACCACCCCATCATCCACAGTAACGAAGAGGTGCTCCCCTTGTGGACCGACCGCGTCCAGGTTGACCGGGCTTTTGTTCATTTCTATTTTTCGCAGGAATTCGCCGTTTTCATCACCAATGTAAATACCATCGCCGGCGCAGACCAGTAAGTGATTGTTGACGAAAACCATCCCGTCGGGCACACCCTGATCTACGCGAAAACAGTGTTTCGGTTTTCCTTTGATGATGCCATTTTGAGGATCGAACGGCAGACGATATACATCCTGACAGCGATCCAGATCGACTTCATCGTCGTGCTGGCCATCGCTGCTGGTGTCAGTGACGAACAGGGACCTTTCATCGCTGCTCAGGACGATGCCGTGGGGCATTTCGAAGTATTCTTCGTTTGCTTGAAAGATTTCATCTTGTCCTGTGGGCCTCACGTAAAGCGCGGGTTCCAGTTCGGGCGGTGGGCGGAATCCCTGGCGGAAGCCGTAATCCGGATCGGTGAAGATCAAGTGGCCAAGGCGACTTACGATGACCTTATTTAAAGAATTGAAGGGCTGGTCGAGGTAGTTGTCGATCAGTACTTCTCGCTTTTTGGTGAAGATGTCAATCCTGCTGAGGACGGATAATTGGCGTTCTGCCCCTTGCTCGCAAACTAGGAAATGCCCTCCGTCCGCGCTCAGACAAAAGCTATTGGCCATGTTAATGTTGCCCAGGAAAGTTTCGACGGAGACGGTCGTTGGGTCAATGTTGATCAGTTCAGACCAGTTCTCTTCCGATCGCAATTCCTGACCGGCGAAATCGAGGTGCCGGAGGGCCACTCGGTTGTTATCTAAATCGGGTAAGGTTGTAAAATACAGACGTTGTTGGGCCGCTACCCAAACGCAGCCTTCGTGGGCGTTTGCTGGAAAAAAGATTGAGGTTTTCATGTAGCTAGTACCGGCCAGTTTTTGTAATTGTTTGAAGAGAGGTAGATTGGCGATTAGCAGTTCTCGAAATTTGATTCTTGATTTTGCTTAACATTCGTACATGCCGCTTTGAGTCTTTAAAGAAGCAATAATCGTTAGTTGAAGAGTCTACGTTCCATGCCTTCCTAAAATGATCTATTTAAGTAATGGATTAGATGCTTATCTCCGAAGATTAGTATTTTTGTCACTATGTAGATACTGCTACTTTACCTCGCTAAAAACATTGCTACTTTGCCAGTCCAAACCAAATTACTCGGATTCCTTTTCCTGACGCTGCTACTCATCGCCTGCTCCAACTCCGGCGCTCAGAGTTCTGCTGATGCCAATGCCAGCGCCCAGCCCGAAATCCGGGTAAAAGTAGAAGGCGCCAGTATTACGGGAGACGTTTTGCTAGTTGCCTCCATTGGCGACCAACAATTCATTCAGGATACTGCGACTATGGAAGGCGACGTAGCCGTGTTTAGTCGCGCCGAGCCTTACTCACGGGGAGTATACCTGGCCTATTATCCGGATAAAACAGCCGTGCAATTCATGATGGACGGTGACCAGGAGTTTAGCCTGACTACCAAAAAAGACGACATTCCCAACAGTATGGCCGTGGATGGTAGCCGGGCTAACGAGCTGTTTTACGATACCCGCCGTTTTGAAGTGAATCTGCAGCCTCAAATCAAAGCCGCCAATCAAAAACTGAACGGACTGGCCGCGAATACCCCCGAACGGGAAGCGGCTCAAAAGGAACTGGACGAATTATTGGCCCGCCGCAAACAATACCTGGAAGAGCTGTTCGCTAATAATCAGGATAATTTTTACGCCCGCTTCAAACGCGCCGGCCAAAATCCGGAAATCCGTAAAGACCTGACGCTACCCGACGGCAGTCCGGATAATGAGGCTCAGGTAGCGGCCTACCGCAAGGATTTTTGGTCGAACGTCGATTTCAACGATACGGCGCTGTTGCGGACGCCGGTAGTTTTCAATAAGCTGAAGCGCTACATGGAGGAACTGACGCCACGGAATGCCGACGCAGTCAAGGAAAGTGCCGATGATCTATTGCAAAGGGTGATCGACAAACCCGAGTATCTGCGTTATTTCGCCAACTGGATCACCCTGAAGTACGAACCCGGCAAAACCAATTTGATGGATGGAGAGGCGGTTTACGTACACATGATTCAGAATTACTTCACCCCCGAATTAGCTTTTTGGAGTGATAGTATGACCATTTACGGCCTCCAGCAACGCGCCGGAGAAATGGCACAAAGTCTGAAAGGACAGCCCGGCCCCAATATCACGGTCAATGATATCAACGGTAACCCCCGAACTCTCTACGACGAGCAGGCACCTTATCTAATCGTCTACCTCTACAACCCTACCTGCGAGCACTGCATCGAGCAAACGCCCAAAGTGCGGGACTTCGTGAAAAGCCGGAATGGAGAAGTAGGACTGTACGCCATCGCCATCGATACGGAGGAGAAGGCCTGGAAAAAATTCGTTCAGGAATACGGCATGAGTGAATTTACTAATGTTTATGACCCCACTAACCGAGCCATCTACAAAACTTACTACGTTGACCACACACCGGAGCTTTATCTCTTGAATCCCGATCGTGAGATCATCGGTAAAAATCTGAAAGCCGGACAAGTGGCGGAAGTGATTGCGCGGGATAAGGAGTAGGTTGGGAGTCGGGAGTCGGATAGTCGAAAGTCGGGAGTCAGTAGTTACTTTAATTGTATAACCATTCCTACTACTAACTGACTCCCGACTTTCGACTCCTGACTATTGACTTCCGACTCCCCCCTATATCTTCACAAAGATTCGCTTCCGATAGAGCAAATAAGTTATCCCCCAGCAGAGTAGAACGTAGCAGATCGCGTAAAGCAGGGAAGCGAAATTTCCATCTCCGAAGAGGCCGGCGAAGACTTTTTGGTAAATCCAGTTCAGCGGATGGCTACTACCACCATCGGCATCTTCCCAGCTGAGTAGAGAATAACTGATTTTGGCGATAAAACCGTGGAGTACGTAGGCGAACAGGGCGTTAGTACCGAAAACTTCCAGGAAAGTTCTGCCGATGCGGCCGCCGTACACATCGTAGTATTGAACGCAAAGCCCCAGTACGATGGCGGCCAGTCCGGCAGTATAGACGACGTAACTACTGCTCCAGATCGGTTTATTGATCGGGAAACCTAAATCCCAGAACAAGCCCAGTCCGCAGGCCAATGTGCCGGCAATTAAGAGATAGCGAACGAGGTCCGTACGCTCCGGCGTGCTTTTGATCAGTCGGCCGGTTTGGTAGCCAAGCAGGGCGGTGGCTACGGCCGGAATGCTGTGGAAGAGACCTTCCGGATCGAAGGGAATACCGTAGCCCTGGTAAAGGTGGTCCGGCCCCATAATGGACAGGTCGAGCCACCGGGCGAAGTTGCCCTCCAAAGAAAAGGGATCGCCAATGGAACCCAGTGCCCACATACTACCCCAGTAAAACAGCAGGATGCCCCCAATGACCGACCATAATGCCCTGGCCGGCACCAGTAAAGCAATCACCGAACCAAACCCGTAAGCCAGTGCGATGCGCTGTAGTACATTCATGATCCGGTATTCCGAAAATGGCTTTTGATAGAACGGAAACCAGGTGAGGAATAGCCCGATCAGGAAGATCAGGACTGTTCGCTTGCCGATCTTTCGCAATGCTTCTCCATTCAACTGGTGGTCGTACTTCCCCAGCGAAAAGAACATGGATACGCCGACAATGAATACGAAAAAAGGAAAGACCAGGTCGGTGGGCGTGCAACCGTCCCAGCTGGCGTGGCGCAACGGGGCGTAGACGTGGGACCAGCTGCCCGGATCATTGACCAATATCATGCCCGCAATCGTTAGGCCACGAAACATATCCAGGGAAAGTAGACGGGATTGGCCAAGGGTGGAGGACATGGTTAGTTGTTAAGCGAGTAGATGGAAGTAATGGGCGCTAAGCAAGCAGGAAGGTAGCTATTTATCCTGCATTCTGCTGAAGAACATTCCGGATCTCAGAGGTAAGACGACCTCGGTTTCCTTACTCCCCTCGAAAACATCTCCCGTTGGTAAAAGTCTCCAGGAGCCGGGAGGAAATTTCACCCTGCGGCTATTCCGGCCTTGCTGTAGCACGGGGGCGAACATGATGTTGCTGTTTAGCAAATATATATTCCGGATTTCGTCCATGCCCTCAGTTGGATAATGATACGTAGGAAGGCATACGGGAGGAAAATTAGCAACAATTGCGCTCCGTTGCATGGAAAATAAGTTGGAAGTAACGGCTCGCCGGCTAAGCACGCCCCGGATAGCGGCGAGTTGGTCTTTATCCAGTAGTAAGATTTCTTCGCTCAGTGTCAGTATCGGTAGTAGTGACTGTAGCTGGACGTGGCGAATGTACAGTTCCGCGTCGAATGTATCCGACCGGACGATGGCTGGAACGCAAAAGATCGGGAACCCATAGAGCCCGACGGTGGAGACAGTGGCCAGGAGCCGGGGCAATTGCTCCCAGTCCGTCAGAGTTACGGGTAAGCTACGTACCACCACTTTGCCACCGCGCCCGAAGTCGGCCGAGATACGGTCTGGTCGGTCCAGCCGGGCCAAATCCGCGTAACGGTTACTGAGTGACCAGGCCGGTAAATTTTTACGGTGACTGATCACAAAATCGAAATGCTCAAAATCACCGTGGGCGAAATGAAAACCGTCCACCCCGTCTTCCGCTACCAGTTTGTCCAATGCGTTTCTCAGAAACGCTTTGCCCGCCGGGTGACTGAAATCAATAAGGTGAAATTCCCTTCCTTCATGCTCAATAATCTTGGCTTCCGCAGGGCGGTTAGGATTAAGTAAAAGCGGTGGAGTGGAATTAATTTCATCTAACCGCTGCTTCTCCGGAATGCTGATAAACGGAGAAACCGCAAGCTGCAGTTGAAATCCCAAGTCGTGCAGTCGGTTAATCATTGCGGCGGGAGCAGGGAAATTGGCAGCATCGAATTTCCAGTCGCCGTGACCTGCCTGCCAGCCATCCGCTATGCTAATGAGGCCGGGGGGCAGGTTTTTTTCCACAATGGCCGCTGCAAACGTCAGTAATTTTTCTTGACTATAGGGTGGCCGCAGAACGTAGACAGGTCCTGAAAACCAGGCGGAGTCAGGAAATTCACGCTTGCGTTCCAGTAAATAATGACCCACGAATTCCTGGGCCGAGGCCAGGGTCTTGCCGGAGCGTGCCATATTCACGGTTTCGTGCGTTCGTGTGGTTAGTTCCAGCGTAGAATCCGTGAGGGCCAGTTGAAAAGGCTTGGCGGCATAAACGTAACGCCCTTTGTTGCTGAGCAAGATCGGCTGCACTGAGCCACCGTCACTGCGTCGCAAATCCGCAGAATAACCCGCTTCGAAAGGCATCAAGTGAGCATCCGCCGTGCGGCCCCCGTACCATTTTTCGCCGGATAAAAGTGGGATTTCCTTGGTCGTGAACTGGGCCGCAAGCAGCGTTGGAAAGAGTAGGCAGTAGAGTAGTTTCAATTTTCTGATGGTTGCATTCAATAATTAGTCGCGCAGTCCGAGGTACTCGTTAGAGCGGCGAAAGCGACACTCAGACCGGAGGTCCTCGAACCTGGGTTTGTCTGAATGTTCATAGCTTAAGGATTACCGAAACAAAGCCGCCGCAATCCCATCTGCCAATCTTTTCCCCGATTGATTAAGCTGGTAGCGCCCTTCGGATTCTATTTTTTGACTGTCAAAGTAGCAAAGCAATTGTTCCTCCCTGACGGTCGTGGAAAAATATTCGGCCAGCGAAGTACCGAACTTACTTGCCAGGTCCGTGCGACGAACACCCCACTGGGTCCTCAGGCCGGTCATGACAAACTCGTTGTAGCGGTCGGTAGGGGAGAGCTGCTCCGTTTCGGTCAGTCCAGCGGGAATGGACGTTGCTCCGGTAAGCAACCTGGTATAGAGGGCGTTGTTGGCGATGTTCCAGTTACGTTGGTCGAAGCCGTTGAATCCATGGGCGCTAGGTCCCAGCCCGACGTAAGGTTTGCCCTGCCAGTAACCGGTGTTGTGGCGACTGTACTGACCTGGCTTGGCAAAGTTGCTGATCTCGTAATGTTCAAAACCGGCCAGGGTGAGTCGCTCCACGAGTCGATCGAATTGGCGGGCAAAGCGATCTTCGTCCGGAGCGGGCAACTGGCCGGTTTTAATGCGGTGAGCCAGAGCCGTCTTTTCCTCCACCGTTAAAGCGTAGGCGGAAACGTGGCCGACCCCAAAATCAAGTACCCGGCTGATGTTGTCGTCCCAATCCGCGTCACTGGTAGTAGGGGAGCCGTAGATCAGGTCCACGCTCAGGTCAGTAAAGCCGGCTTTTAAGACCCGCTGCATAGCCAGGGTCGATTCTTTGGCCGAGTGGGCCCGGTTCATATAACGCAAGTCCTTTTCCTGAAAAGATTGTAAGCCAATGCTGAGTCGGTTGACCGGGCTGGCCGCCAGTATCTCTACGGTAGCTTCGGTGAGGTCGTCCGGATTGGCTTCCAGGGTGATCTCGCGTTTGTCGGTTGGTCCGTTAGCGTTTTTACTGTGTTCTTTACCGACCTTGCTACTTTGATAGTCAAAATCAGAAACCTCCGCCAGTACCCGAAAAATATCGGCCAGTTCCCGTTCCGTCAGTAAAGAAGGCGTGCCGCCCCCGAGGTAGATCGTCTCCGTTCCTGCCCGCTGAATTTCCTCTTTACGCAGCCGAATTTCCTGGTGCAGGGCCAGCAAGAGCTCATCCCGCCCCCGGCTGGAGGTGCTGAAGTGAAAGTTGCAGTAGGAGCAAGCCTGTTTACAGAAGGGGATGTGTAGGTAAAGCATATTGGACGGCCGAAGCCCTTTTGGACGGCCTATGGCCTTTTGGACGTCGCAAGCTCCTTTTAGACGCTCATTTCTAGCTTTTGGAAGGGCCGACATTAAAAAATGGCTTCAATTTTCTGGACCCAAAAGATCGCTTCAGCAATCGTCAAAGAGCGAAGCGTCCAAAAGGCCATAGGCCGTCTAAAAGGAGCTTGCGACGTCCAAAAAGAGGCGAAGCCGAGCGTCTAACCCTATCGGTTTTTCGGACGACGGCGCTTACTTCCCCGTTGCATCATCCCGTGCCCCTGACGCCCCATCCGCTGAGCGGCTTTGACCTGGCCGGAGTTTTTGAGGGCTGCATCGACCATGGCGATCTGTTCTTTGATCTGGGGGAGGGTTACTTTAGTTTCCTTGGCCTTTTTTAAGTAATTCTTGGCAGGTGTCCAGCGCTGGCGATTAGCTTCCAGCTGAGCGAGTTGGAGGAAAAGCGCGGCTCTTTCGTTGGGGGTGGGGATGTCGACCTCCTCGGCCTTTTTAAGCCACATTTCACCACCGTTCATGTCCTTGCGGCTCAGAGCGATGTTGCCGCGCATCATGTAGTAGAAGGCCTTATTAGCGCTGTAGAGCCATTCTGGCTTCCAGGTGAGGTTAAGAAGCTCTTCGGCTTTGTCGAAGTCCTGCACCTGCACGGCCTTGGCGGCGGGGCCGACGGTGCCGAGTAACACATAGCTGACGAGCAGAATAATGCCGGCCAGCAGGAAAATGAAACCGTACCAAAAACCGAAGGTGACCCACAAACCGATGCCCAGCACGAAGCCGAGGGCGATGAGGGCGAAACGGAGGTAAGGATTAATGACGAACATACAAGGAGATTTGGGCGGCAAAGATAAGCAATCGCAGGCATAGTAGAATGCCGGGAATTTAACGGGTTGGATGAATTTCAGGAAGCTGGGCAGGAGAGAGGAGAACTTTATGTGAGACCAAACCCAATCCCGATGTTCCCGGAGATTAGATTACTTAACGGCTCTTTAGCTGGCACCGTGCTTGTCTCTGAAACCGGGAGATGCCATCAATACACATTTCAATGTCCTTCGATTGAAATCCTGATCTGTGAGCTTTATCTCGCCGGGTATCGCGTCTTGAACTAAATAGAGGAGGTATCGATATTCTGGGTGAAACTACCTGCTACCATAGGTATAACTACCTATACCGCTGCGTTTTTCTTGCCAGCGTGCCGGTGGATCGGTTATTTGGGTTCAAATCGGGAGATTTCCTACTAAAGCGCTCAATAATTGGCTATATTCGCTACCACAAGAAGATATTAGCTCTCTATCAAGTAGGTATTCTCCATAGTATTTCGAACCCATAAACTTTCCTTATGCCTACTAATAATTATGGCCACGCCATTGATGAAAGCGATGTGGCTGCTTATGCGGAAAATTGGCAGCGTTGCCTGAACGAAGACATTCCGGATCTTTTTTATGCTTTCGACCAGAGCGAGGGAATGACGGAACGCATCAGTAGCTTTCGCATCAGTGGTACGACCGTTGCCGATCTGCTAACGGCTACCGAGTCTTTTGGAACCGATTTCCGCTTCTACATCAGACTGGTCCTCAAACCTGGCTATCGTGACCAGGAAATGATTCCCGAGACACCATTCTTCTACCCCCTGATCCAGGTAGCTTCCACCAATTCACGCGGACTCGACAACGAAAATGCCTTTATTCCTGATTGGGACCCCAACCCCAAGATTGATCATAGTACGGATAGCAACGTAGACGAAATCCCCGGTGCCGGTGCTTACCTTTTTGTGGAAAACTGGCTCGCCGAAGACCATAATGACCTGGCCGATGTTTTCACCCTCACCGCCAGCCACAACAACCAACGGGTGGTCAGTTATAAATTCAGCAAGGACGAAAGTCAGGCGTTTTACAATGCGCTCGACGCGGTAAAATCCGATACTCCCCAAGTATCCATTCACCTGGGCAGCAGCTTCGTAGTGGCTAGCCATCCGGTGGCCTTCCGGCCGGTCATAGAGGTAGCTTCGGGCAGCGGGCGTGGACAGATGCTGGGAAAGAAAACCAATGCTTACTTTGATTTTTCCAACCCCACCCCGCCTTATCCGGCAGGTGGCTAATACGAGCCGATGAGCCAGGAGAGCTACGTTATCATATCCGATTTGGTTAAATGGGTAACTATCATCCCTTTTCTGATCGGAGTAGCTCGTTTTGGCCAACTCAGTTTAGTACAAAAACGGGTGTATTGGCTCGTTATACTTTACGCGGGCACGGAAATATTAGCAAGCAGATTCATAATCGATAACATTTGGGTTCACATTTTCGGTAGTCGGACGAACCTACCTCTCTTGCACGTTTTTACCGCACTGCAGACCTGGTTTGTCCTCCGCTGTTACCGGGATTATTTAGACGAGACCGTCGGCCGGAAGATGTACTGGCTAATGGTCACTGGCTTCATCCTTTTCGCAGCCGGAAATGCGGTTTTTTACGACGGCATCTTTCGCCTCAACCCTCACGCCAGGGCGTTGCAAAGTTTCATGCTTTTGCCGGTGGCCATCGGCTATCTGCTGAGCTTACTGCGCAAGGCTGAACTGACGAAGCTGGAAACCGATCCGCTTTTCTGGTTCAGTGCCTTCGTTTTGCTCTACTTCTCGGGAAGCTTTTTCGTTTTCCTTGGCTCGAATTACTTTATCTCACAACCTGAATTACTAGTCGCCCTGTATGGCATTCACAGCATTCTCTCTATCGTAGCGCTCATTTTATTCACCATCATCCTATGGATTCGCAAACGACCACCCCCACAACTGACCTTCCACTGACCTTGCTGCTGAGCGGAGTCGTCGGGATGTTGGTGCTGGCGGTCAGTCTGGTGATCTTCTTCATCGTCTACCAACGGCGTATCCAGGAGCAACAACGGTTGCGCCAGGAGGAAGAAAAAAAGCACCAGAAAGAATTGCTCAAAGCCGCTATCGACGTGCAGGAAGAAGAGCGCAGCCGCATCGCCGCCGACCTCCACGACGAGATCGGTAGCAAGCTCAGCGCGGTGAGACTCTTTATCGGTCAACTCACGCTGGATGAGCAACGAAAGGAAAACGTTGAACTCCGCAATGACTCGCTGGATATCCTGGGTAACATCCTCAATAGTGCCCGACGGATCACCCACGATCTCTTTCCGCCGGAGTTGCAAAAGTTCGGGCTTTTCGCCGCCGCCGAGGATTTGTGTGAACGGATCGACCGGGGAGGAAAGATCAGTGTGACTAGCAAAGTAGCAGTGCTGGAAAATGGAGCCGAAAGCGGCCCCCTCGAATTGCCCGCCAGCGTCCGGGTTCCGAAAAAGACCGAACTGGCGCTCTACCGGGTGTTGCAGGAAATGATCAACAACACGATCAAACACGCTAATGCCCAAAACATCCTGGTTGCCTTTCACCGTCGGGACAATCAGCTATTATTCACCTACCAGGACGACGGTACTGGTATTGAAACCAAAGACCTCAAGCCCGGGCTGGGGCTCAAGAATATCGAAACCCGCGTCACCCTTGTCGGTGGCAAGTTTGAATTTATCAGCGCTCCCGGCCAAGGCCTCAAATTAAACGTAAGCGTTCCCATATCTCATTGGAAAGAAGATTAGAGCTGACTTGAATTATAGTTTCCTTCGAAAGACCCCAATTTATTAGTTAGATAAGCTCCTTTACCCTTTTCCCTTAGTTATAAAACCCATAATGCTTTTGATATGGAACAAGCAAGTAAAATTCGTATTGCGCTGGTCGATGATCAGCAACTTTTCCGTGGTGGCCTCAAACTAATTCTGGCAGAGGACCCCGCCTTCGACGTCGTATTCGAAGCCGATCACGGCCGTCAATTCTTTGAACGCCTCCGCTTCGAACCGGTTGACGTAGTGCTACTCGACGTGGAAATGCCCATTATGGACGGGATGGAAACCCTGGATCGTCTCCAGATCGACGCGCCCGACACCAAGGTCATTATGCTCACCATGCACGAGAGCGAACGCCTCATCGCTCACCTGATGAACGCCGGCGCTTCGGGCTTCTTGCTCAAAGATGAGCACCCCAAGATCGTGCGCAAGGCTATCCACCAAGTCTGCGAAAACGGCATCTACTTTCGGGACTACGTCTCCAAGGCACTGCTCAAAAGTGGCCGCAAAAAAGTGGAGTTGCCTTCCAATGGCTTCATTCATCAGAAACTCAGCGATCGCGAGTTCGAAGTGCTGGACCTCATCTGCAAGGAATTGACCAGTAAGGAAATCGCCGAGAAACTCTACATCAGCGTCCGGACCGTAGATGGTCACCGGCGGAATCTTCAGGATAAGATCGGGGCGAAAAATATTGCGGGGCTGGTACTTTACGCGGTGCGGAACGGACTGGTCTGAAAACCACTGCTACTTTGAAGTCAAGATTCATTTGGCAATTCTGGTTCAACACTTGTCACTCTCACTTAATCATCACACATATACATCACGTGAGCAAAATGTTGAGTCAGAATTGTTGAATGACTTACTCCAGAGATTGCTGATAAGCCTTTTCTCCCCGTTTGGCGATGAAAATACTGATCTCGTATAGCAAGTAGAGCGGAATGGCAATCAGTACCTGGGTTACCACGTCCGGCGGTGTAAGGACGCTGGCCAGGACGAGAATGCCCACTAGGCTATGGCGACGGTAGGTCCGCATCGCCTGGGCCGTAACCAGCCCGAAACGGGACAGGAAATGGATCAATACCGGCAACTCGAAGATGAGGGCTGCGGGCAGGGTAAACATGACCATATAATTGATCATGGAGCCCATCTTGGGCTGGTTCACGGCACCGCCCACCTGGAAGCCCATCAAAAAGTTGGTGCCGAAGGGCGCGATGACGAAATACCCAAAGGCGATACCGATGAAAAAAAGTAGGGAGCAGACGAAGATCACGCCCCGCGTGGCCTTTTGCTCTTCCTCGTAAAGCCCCGGCCGGATGAATAGCCAGACCTGGTAAAATACGTAAGGGAAGGCCAGTACGAATCCCCCCACAAACGACATTTTGATGGCCGTAATGAACTGCTCACCAAACTCCGTGGCCTGGATGGCAACGTTTGGCCCGGTCATGCACAGCGCGTCTCCCGTACCCAACCAGTTAGAAAGCTGGCAAAACCACTGATAACTAAGGAAGTCGTCGTAGTTGGTGCCAAAGAGGATGTGGCGGAAATACCACTCCCGGAAGATGAACAGCACCACCCCGCATACGGCAATGGCGATCAACGCCCGGATGATGTGCCAGCGCAGTTCTTCCAGGTGATCGAGAAAGGACATTTCGGTCTCCTGGGCGAGTACGGGTTTCCCCGCATCGTCGTATTCCCATTTATCTACGTCTACCTGATCTAGTGGCATGGGGCCAAAGGTACTGGCATCTTTTTGACTGGCAAAGTAGCAGGGTTAACTTTTGACCGAAGGGTGATGGGGAAGGACCGATAAAATCGTCCATCGAAACACCACGGAGGAGTGTATCCGGCTTGACTGAGTCAGACGCGGCTGGCGTCGGCCGAAAGATTATTCCTCTTATAGTGTTTCTATCTCTTGATAATCAACCAGTAAGATGTTGAAACCCACTCGGCGGACGAACCAGACCGTCAACGTCCGTTCAGCCGAAGAGCTCTATCAGATTACTTGAACCGTTAAACTCAGGTTAATAAAACATCCCGCTTGTAGTCGTGGGCAATTAATTGCTAATTTACTATCGCTCTACAAAAATTATATCGACATGAAATTACACATCAGCCAGCTGTTTTTCGTGAATCTGATCGTCTTTTGCGTCCTGGCCTGCCGGGAAACACCCATAACCCCGGAGATAGAAGAGGAGCAACCAGTTACTTGTCTTCAGGGCTTCACGCTTACCCCACAAGACAGTTGTATTTGTAACAGTCCGCGCCAAACAGTGGGAGAGTTCATTTGTACGGAAATTGCGGATGATGAATATTACGCTACAATGCAAGGTTGCTTAGTTGAATTAGAGCACGTTATTGCAGTTGGGGATAGTGTTTGGACCAATGATAATGCTGGACAATTATGGAGTTATATCTACTTGTACAATTCTTCACTAATGAATATGTCTCGTAGGCAGGCAAAAAGATTTTCTATTGATGGGACTGCCGACGGTATAGGGTTTCCCGTAGCGGCGGAATCCAATTACATTTCCCAGGAAAACTTTGCCATGCCCTATTTCACTGGTAAAATCTATGCTGAAGACTCTATCATTGGAATAATACGATACGTAGATATTACGGATTATGATCTCATTGTAGATGACGACAGCTGTCAGGTCAAATACATTAACGCTCAACATCTAGAATGAATCAACTTGTTAAAAAGTCCGGGCTTATCCTTATTGCTATCTTATTAGCCTACGGCTGCCGGGAAACACCGATTACCCCGGAAATCGAAGAAGAGCAACCCGTTATTTGCCTCCCCGGATTTACGCTTACGCCTCAGGACAGTTGTATTTGTGACACGCCACAATTACCAATCGGTGAGTTTATCTGTTCAGAAATAATGGATGGTCAATACTACTCAACTATGGAAGGATGCGTGGTTGCACTAGAGCACCTCGTCACCATTGAAGATAGTATTTGGTTGAACGATCTGGGAGAGTACACTTCTTATGTGTATAGATATAACACAACAATTCGGCTCCTGGAAAGAGGTCGGGCCCGAAGATTCGCCGTGCAAGATTCTACTGATGGAATTGCTTTTCCTTTATCGGGAGATCCAAATTATATGATCAGCGGAGTCTCAGCTATGCCTTATTTTACGGGTAGAGTTTATGCGGAAGATTCTATCGTTGGAATCATTCGCTACGTGGACTTCGCGGAGTATGACCTTATTTTAAGCAACGACAGTTGCCAGGTCAAATACATCAACGCCCGGCACCTGGAATAAAACAGTGCCATCATATAGTGGATCAAGCTTTAAACAACATTATCGGCCGTGAAATATACTTTTCCACGGCCGATAAAATTTTGTGACCAACAGAGGAGGAAGGTCGTCTTTTGCTAATCACACTTCCCCATCACCGAACGCGCAATTTCAATGGCCGCGGCCCTGGCTTCTTCCTTGGTAGTGGTCAGGTCCACGTTGACGGCGAAGGTGGTGTTGCCACTCAATACGTAGAGCGAACCTGAACTTTCCGGCTCCCGGTCCGGCAGGGCGTTGCCCCAAACGGCGTGGTCGCCCAATCCGTCCACGGGCGCGTAGCGGGCTTTGCCGATGGCACCGCCAAATGAACCGGCCATTTCGGCCTGTTCTTCGGTGATCTCGCCCCGCTTCACTTTTTCCGCCAGGGCGGCTTTCATTTCCGTTTGCACTCTTTCGGTCTCTTTTTCCGTGAGGGTACGGTATTCGTTTTTGAAGCGAGACAGGGCGTCTCCCTTCATCTCCCGGACACCGTTCAGGCTGATGGTCAGCGTGGCGGGCACTTCCATGCTCATCGTTCCGGCTTTTACGGTCACCATTCGGTCTTGGTCTTCCCGTTGGTAGCTACAAGTGGAAAGCATCCCGCGTTCAGTTGCTTTGTATGGCATTTCCTCGTAGTCGTCACCGAGGTATTTACGGATCAGGGTCTCGTCAAGAAAAGTGCAAAGCGACGGCCCTTCTTCAGTCAGGCAGCCGAAACTGGAAGCGGAGTAGCCGAGTGCGGCTTCGGCTTCGGTCATCGTTTCGTTCAAGTAGTTTCCGGTTTTGGAAGCGGCGGATTCGCCGCCGCAAGCCAGCAGACCGGTCAGTAGGAACAATAAAGCGAGTATTCGCATCGGGGGTATTTATTACTTGGGTTAACAACACCTCTTTATGCGCTTAGATGGACAATGTTACAGGCCGAAAATCAATTATCCGTAACCCGCCAGCATAATCCCCAGGATATCCTCCGCTGCCTTCGCGATATTCGTCCCGGGCCCAAACACCCCGGCGACCCCACGGTCGTAGAGGAATTCGTAATCTGCCGGAGGTATGACGCCGCCGACGATCACGAGCATGTCCTCCCGTCCGTACTTTTTTAGTTCGGCGATGGTTTCCGGCACCAGGGTTTTGTGGCCCGCCGCCAGGCTGGAGATGCCCAGTAGATGGACATCGTTTTCCACCGCCTGACGGGCGGCTTCGGCCGGCGTCTGGAAAAGTGGCCCAACGTCCACGTCAAAACCGAGATCGGCGAAGCCGGTGGCAATCACCTTGGCGCCTCGGTCGTGGCCGTCCTGACCGAGTTTGGCGATCATAATGCGCGGGCGGCGGCCATCCAGTTCTTGAAAACGGGCGGCCTGGGCGCGCACGGCTTCCAGTCGGTCTTTATTCGTCATCTCACCCGCGTAAACGCCGCTGATGATTCTGTTGTTGGCTCGGTAGCGGCCGAATACCTCCTCCAGTGCATCACTGATCTCACCCAGGCTGGCGCGTTGGCGGGCGGCGGTAACGGCCAGTTCCAGGAGGTTGGCATCACTGTTAGCCCCTGCGGTCAGGGCGGCCAGCGATTTTTGCACGGCGGTTTCATCCCGTTCGGCTCGGAGTTTTTTTAGCCGTTCGATTTGCCCCTTGCGGACGCTTTCGTTGTCCACTTCCAGCAGTTCCATTTCCGAGGCTTCGCTGGTCTGAAAAACGTTGACGCCCACCACCTGCTCCGTACCGGCATCGATCCGGGCTTGTTTGCGGGCGGCGGCTTCTTCGATACGGAGTTTGGGAATACCGGCTTCCAGGGCTTTAGACATGCCGCCGGCTTCCTTGATCTCCTCCATCAACTGACGTGCCTCGCTGATCAGTTCCTCGGTAAGTTTTTCTACGTAATGACTGCCTCCCCAGGGATCGATGGCCCTGGTGATGTCCGTGTCTTTTTGCAGGAACAGTTGGGTGTCACGGGCGATCTTGGCGCTGAAGTCCGTAGGCAGGGCGATGGCCTCGTCCAGGGCATTGGTGTGCAGACTTTGGGTGCCACCGAATACGGCCGCTGCGGCTTCGATACAGGTTCTGGCTACGTTGTTGAACGGGTCTTGTTCAGTTAATGAATAACCACTGGTCTGGCAGTGGGTGCGCAGCATCAGGCTTTTGCGGTTTTTGGGCTCGAAGCGCTGGACCAATTCGGCCCATAATTGCCTTCCGGCCCGCAACTTGGCAATTTCGGTAAAGTGTTTCATGCCAATCCCCCAGAAGAAGGAGAGTCGCGGAGCAAAGTCGTCGATGGCCAGTCCGGCAGCCAAGCCTGCTTCTATGTAAGCCAAACCATCCGCCAGGGTATAGGCCAGTTCCATTGCCGCCGGCGCACCCGCCTCGTGCATGTGGTAACCGCTGATGCTGATGCTGTTGAAACGCGGCATATTTTTGGCTGTATAACCGAAGATGTCGGCAATAATGCGCATGCTCGGAGCCGGCGGATAGATGTAGGTATTGCGCACCATGAACTCCTTAAGAATATCATTCTGGATGGTACCCGCCAACTGATCCGGGGCCACACCCTGCTCCTCGGCCGCTACGATATAGAAAGACATAATGGGCAGTACGGCTCCGTTCATGGTCATGCTCACCGACATTTTGTCCAGCGGGATCTGGTCGAATAGCAACTTCATGTCTTCCACGGAGTCGATGGCCACGCCGGCCTTGCCGACATCTCCCTTCACCCGTTCGTGGTCGCTGTCGTAACCCCGGTGGGTAGGCAGGTCGAAGGCCACGCTTAACCCCTTTTGCCCGGCGGCCAGGTTGCGACGGTAAAAGGCGTTACTTTCCTCAGCCGTGCTGAAACCTGCGTACTGGCGGATCGTCCAGGGGCGCACGGAATACATGCTGCCGTAGGGACCACGACGGAAAGGCGGGGCACCCGGCGTGACTTTGGGGCGTTTAGGGGCGTCGGTCATTACGCTCCATTCGAGAGTGGTGGAAAAATCGGGGCGGTTGGGCATATACTTGGGTTGGACCGGCAAATTACGGAACTGCGGCGAACACGGAAGGCGGTCACCACGGTTTAATCAATAACCAACAAGTTAATAGCATGAAATTACCCCGGTGGATGCAGCGTATCGTCAGTTTCTCTAAGGAACTCTTTACCAACTATGGTAAGGACGATGCTTTTACTTTGGGAGCTTCTTTGGCTTACTACACCGTATTTTCTTTTGGCCCCATGCTGGTCGTAATAATCTCGGCAGCTAGTATTTTTATGGGACGTGAAGCGGTGACCGGTCAATTATACAACCAATTGAATGGCCTGCTGGGAGCCGACGCCGCCGAAACGCTTCAGGGGATCGTGGAAAGCGCTTACCGCACCGGCGATAGTATCTGGGCAACCCTCCTGGGGATCGGAACATTGTTATTCGCAGCTACCACAGTGTTCAATTCCCTGAAGACCAGCCTCAACCGTATCTGGGAGATCGAAAATCGCCCCGAAAGCACCATAAAATCTTTCCTGCTTAATCGGGTACTAAGTTTTGGAATGGTGCTCGTATTGGGATTCATGCTACTGGTGACTCTCGTCGTCAACGCCATCGTCGGAGGATTCGTAGAGCAGATCGCCGAAGCTATTACTTTGCTGGGGCCGGCGGTTTTACGGGCCTTTACGTTGGGGCTCGATCTAATCATAACGGCCATCATCTTCGCCTGCCTTTTTCGTTTTCTACCGGATGCCAGGGCCAGATGGCGCGACATTTGGGTCGGTGCCTTCTTTACCTCCTTTCTTTTTATGATCGGTAAATTTCTCATCGGTCTCTACATTGGTAATAGCGACTTCAGTACTACCTACGGCGCAGCCGGGGCATTGATCACCTTACTTGTCTGGACCTACTACAACAGTCAGATCATTTTTCTGGGTGCGGAATTCACTTACGTTTGGGCCAGTCGTAGTGGCCACCCCATTTTACCGGGAGACCATGCCGTCCGGGTGGTGAAAGAGGTGGTCACCCAGGAGCCGGAGGAGGCCCGGAAGGATTTGGGGGTGACTAAGGCTTCTTTGGCGAAGCGATAGAAATCTATAATGTAGATTTTGCTCAATTGAAATATACCGGTGTTCGGCAAATTCTGAATGTTCAATTATCCTGGCTTCAACTCGAAGGGCAAAGGACGAACAGTGAATTTGTGTCATCATGGCTAACAAAGTAGCAATGCTTATTGCGAAATAAGAGCTTGTTTGGATTTCTATTTCCTGAAAAACAAGCATTTATGAACCTGGGGCGTCGCCAAAAATAGATCGCATGACCCGCCAAGCTCACAATTTTATGGTATAGTCAGAACCATAAATCATTGTTTTTCAGTTCATAGCAATTCCCAAACAAGCTCTAAGCTGGACTTTAGCGGTTTGCTAACCGGCCAGTATTTTAAAGAAACTCTGATGTGAAGTAGATTAAGGTATCTGACATCTTGATCATGCTTCGTATACCACCAGAGTTTCAGTCG
>PDLQ01000022.1 GCA_002591745.1 Lewinellaceae bacterium SD302 | reverse complement strand
GTCGAATGTATAATTTCTTCGACAACTGCCCACCTCTTGCGAGGCAGCTGCCAAAAAATTATACATTTGATCTTTTCGAATAAGTAATGATACAAAGCTAAAGGACGATCGCTGAAGCGGTTTTTTGGAGATGCCTGGTATCAAAGACTAAAGTTTAGTTTCCGATTCAAAGCCAACCAAAAGCCGCAGGCGTCTAAAAGCGCGCAGCGCTTTTAAAGGGCCAACGGCCGCACAAAAGCGAGGAACGAGCGTCCAATGATTCTGAACAAAACGCTTGCAATTTCCGTAATAACAACGGGGAATCATCTCCGTGCATTCAGTAAACATAATAATAATGACCAGCGCTAAAACCAGCCCGGTAATTGACCAGGCTCTCAGAAACATGACTTACGGATTTTATATCGTTGCCACCCGCAAGGACGGCAGTGAACTGACGACCCGCAACGAAGACTGGCTCAGTGCCGGCACCGTTAGCTGGGCCATCCAGAGCAGTTTCGACCCGGCCATGATCACCATCGCCATCCAGAAGGACAGTGACCTGAATGAAACCATCGGTCGCTCCAGTGCATTCAGCCTGACCGTACTGGGAAAACAGGATGAAAAACTCGTCAAAAAATTCGCCAACGATACCGACGTCGATTACTCCAACAACAAGGTGAATGGCATTAGCTACACCGAAGGGAAAACCGGCGCACCAATTCTGGATTGTGGCCTGGCAACCATCGAGTGTAAACTGGTAGAAACCCTGACGCCTTCAGGGGATCACGTTCTTTTCGTCGGTAAAGTCCAGGACGGCCAGCAGCACGAACGGAATGACAAGCCACTTACCGAGGCGGATACCCGATTTGAATACGGTGGCACCTCGAACTAAAGTCTGTCGATCATAAATTCGAAAAGCCCTGACTTTGATAGGTCAGGGCTTTTCGAGTTTATGATCGGCTTAAATGTCCGTGAACGTCTTTTCGGGAAGTAGGTTGCGACACCTTTTCTTTTCACTCGTCGTTATTTGTAGTATGTTAGCCAGTAGCCTTATCAGCATTCTCCTCAACTTCGCCACCCCGGATACTAACCGCATGGGTGACCTGAATCTGACCGTAACTAATATTCAAGAATCCGGTGGACGGATCTGGGTAGGCATTTATCTTTCCGAAGCGGATTTTCTGGACCGTGATAAAGCAAGGCTGGTGGAGGCAAAAGTGGATAGTATTGGCAGCCTGACCATTCCGATAACCGCACTTGATTACGGAAATGAATACGCCTTGGCCATTTTCCACGATGAGGATGACGACGGCGAACTGAACCGAAATTTTTTCGGCCTTCCCGCCGAACCCTGGGCCTTTAGTGGAGAGCCAAAAACGAGACTGCGTTTACCGCGTTTCGAAGAAGTTAAATTTTGCTTCAAAGAAGGAAGTGAAGAGCAAGTCGTTCGCTTGAGGCTTTGGTAATGACGATCTAAAAGCGCGCCGCCGGCGCCACTTCCTGCCCCACGAATAATCCTTCACGGTACTTAAAAGTAGCCGTCACCCCGATCATTGCAGCATTATCCGTACAGTATTCAATGCGTGGAACGTAGACTGTCCAGTCGTTTTTTCCCGCCTCCCGGTTGAGGGCGGCACGTAACCCGGAATTAGCCGCTACCCCACCCGCTACGGCGATCTGCTTGATCCCGGTTTGGGCCACGGCCAACTTCACCTTGTGTACCAGCGTATCTACAATGGCAGTCTGAACGGAGGCACAGATATCTGCCAAATTTTCTTGCAGGTAATTTTCCTCCCTGGCGATCTCTTTCCGCAGCGTATAAAGTACACTGGTCTTCAATCCTGAAAAACTGAAGTCTAACCCATCCATTTTCGGGCGGGCAAATCGCAATTCTGGTTTTCCTTCCTTGGCCAGTCTATCGATCCGGGGACCGGCTGGATATTCCAGGCCAAGCATCTTTCCGGTTTTATCAAAAGCTTCACCCGCAGCGTCGTCGATAGTTTTCCCGATGATCTCGTGCTCGAGTGCACTCTTCACTACCACCAGTTGCGTATGTCCGCCGGAAACGACCAGACAGAGAAACGGAAAGACCGGCTTAGGGTCTTCGGCAAAGTGTGCCAGCACGTGGGCCTGCATGTGGTCGACCTCAATCAGCGGCAAATCCCTGGCCAGGGCGAAGGCTTTGGCAAAACTGACGCCCACCATTAAGGAACCGATGAGGCCCGGCCCGCGGGTAAAGGCCACGGCATCGATCTCTTCGGCGGTGATTTCAGCTCTCTTCAGGGCTACGGCTACGGTGGGTACAATATTGCGCTGGTGGGCTCGGCTGGCGTGCTCCGGCACCACCCCACCGTACTCGGCGTGTACTTTCTGGCCGGCAGTCACATTGCTCAACACCCGGCCATTTTGGACGATGGAGGCGGAAGTATCGTCACAACTGGACTCAATGGCCAGGATGGTCGGTGCTTGGCTAAGAGCTGGTTCGGTATTTCCGAGTCTGTTCAAAATCGAGCAGTTTATGGTTCAGATGAGCGTTGGTAATCGGAGGCTAACGGGATAATTGACTATTCCAGAACTTAAAGTATCGGCCAAATAGAGCCAAATTTGGACGAGGAACAAATTTCCGAACCAGCTCTTGATTCTGAATAACAAGGTTTTGTGGAAAATTTATCGAGCAAAAGCCGGTTTTATCCTGCTTTCGTCCCACCAAATACAAGCCAGATAGCGTCTAAGTTGTTAGAAATGTTTTATTATTGCACAAATCTAAAGTCATACGATGAAAATACGTCAAATTTTCAACCTCCTCTTTTTAGTGCTGGCTTTCGGCCTGGCCTTCCTTCTCTACAAGAGTATTGAGGAACCCATCGCCTTTGCCGACTTCCGCGAAGATCGGGAAACTGTAGTGGAAACGAAACTGGAGACCATTCGTAAGGCTCAGGAAATGTACCGCGACATCACTGGTGCCTTCGCTCCTACCTTCGATACCCTTTCCGAGGTGCTGACCAACGAAAGCTTTGCCCTCGTCAGAGTGATCGGTGACCCCGATGATCCGAATTTCACCGGTGAGATCACCTACGATACTACTTACCGCTCAGCCATTGATTCGGTCCGCTCCCTGGGCATTGACCTGCAGGACCTGCCTTACGTGCCTTTCACCGATAATAAGGTCAAGTTTGATATAGACGCCAAGGAAGTGGAATACCAGTCCACCAACGTACCGGTTGTGCAAGTAGGCACCCAGCGAAAAAATTTCATGGGTGATTACGCTGATGCGCGCTTCGCCCAGTACGACCGCAAGTACAATCCGAACGCGGTCATCAAATTCGGTGATCTCAACAAGCCCAACCTCAGCGGTAATTGGGAGTAGAAAAATACGATATCAAAGAATTGGAGTTCGATCGCTCGAATTCCGAACAGTACGAACTGTCCATCCTCCTGGGGATGGGCAGTTTTACGTATATCGTCAGAGAGAAGCGAAGTCTGCGGCTCTTAGTTTACCGTTCTCTGAGCCTGCAAGTCAGCAACATTGGTGAATGGAATCAGCGGATGCAGAAAGTCGTACAGGAAGACGAGGTGCTGCGGCCCAGCCTGATCAAAAATGTCCAGGTTGGCTGGATCACTCACCGTGCAACCCTGGTTCCCGGCCGACTCTACCAGGAGGGTCGTGCTGCCGAATACCTGGGGCAGTTAACCACTATCGGCTTACAGGATCGCTGCTTTAATACCGCACTGCCCGCCATGGGGGCTCAACTCGTTTACGCCGTCGGTCAGGATCGGGTGGATGGTGTTACTCGTCGCTTTGCCCCCGTTAGCAGCCAGCATTACGCCAAAGGGTTGTTACAAAACTGGCAGGAGCAAAATCGTGGTGTCGGCCACCGGGCCATCTACGCGGGTATACGCGATGGTCAAATGGTACTGGCCGGCATTGATGCCGGAAAAGTGATCTTTTTCAACGTATTTGCCTTCTCTACCGCACAGGATGCTCTCTATTACGTTTCTCTTGCCTTCCAGCAATGTGGCTGGGGGCTGGACCGCGTCCCGCTTTACCTATGTGGTGAGATCGTCGTTCAATCCGAGGTCTATCGCCAGCTTTACCGTTTTGTGGAAGACATTAGATTTATCGGAGCCGATCTAAGCAAAGGTATTCCCGGCGTACTGCTTAGTCAGCTACCACCCCACTTGTATCACGACCTCATCTGTCAGTTTTAGATCTATTTCAGTATGCGCATCATTGGAGGAAAATTCAAGGGCCGCCGCTTCACTCCCCCAGCAGACAAGTGGCCTACTCGCCCCACGACCGACTACGCAAAAGAAGGTCTCTTTAACATTCTGGAAAATCGGCTGGACATCGCCAGCCTGCGCGTGCTGGATATCTTTGGAGGTACCGGTAGCCACGACTACGAGTTTATCAGTCGCGGTTGCCAGGATGTCACCTACGTAGATAAACATCCTCCTGCCGTAGCCTTCGTCAAGAGAACAGCCGCTAAACTGGACATCGAAGATCAACTCCGCATTGTACGTAGTGACGTTTTCCGCTTTCTAAAACGACCTCCGGCCCAGCCTTACGACTACATCTTTGCCGGCCCTCCCTACCCGCTACCCAATATTCCTGAGATACCGGACATCATATTCGATCAAAAATTCCTCGCGCCGGGCGGTCTGTTCGTTTTGGAGCACAACCCCCACCACAAATTTGACAAAGACCCGCGTTGTTTCGAGGTGAGGAAGTACGGAAAGACGATTTTCAGTTTCTTTCGTCACCCGGAAGATATGGATGAGGAAGAATAAAGAGGATAGACCGCCCTCTTTTCCTGCAATCCTTCCCGTGTACTAAAGTACTTCGGCAAGCCATTCAACCGTTACCCACGAACATTGTTAACTCTTTTTTAATCACCCTGACGATGAAATACATCGCATTTGCACTACTGGCCGGCTTTTTAACGCTGGGCCTGAGTGCGCAAACCAACCAAATGGATTCTGTAAGCTACTCACTGGGCGTTCTTTTTGCCCAGAATTTGAAACAACAAGGTATGAGCGAAGTCGATAGCGAGGCGCTGTCGAAGGGCTTTGCCGATGCATTAGCTGGCAAAGAGACTATCGATGCCCAGCAAGCCAACGCTATGGTGCAACAACACTTCCAGGCAGCGGCTGCTAAAAAAGGTGCTGCCGCTAAAGGAGAAGGTGAAGCTTTCCTGGCCGAAAACGCCAAGCGCGAAGGAGTACAGGTGACCGACTCCGGACTCCAGTACGAGATCCTCAAGCCCGGCAACGGCAAGAGCCCTACGGCTACCCAAACCGTAAAGGTGCACTACCACGGCACCCTGATCGACGGCACCGTATTCGACAGCTCCGTAGATCGCGGCGAAACCATCGAATTCCCCCTGAATCGCGTAATTTCCGGCTGGACCGAAGGTCTGCAACTCATGCAGGAAGGCGCAAAGTATCGCTTCTTCATCCCCTACGACCTGGCCTACGGCGAGCGGGGCAGCGGAGCGAAGATCGCTCCTTACTCAGCTTTGATCTTCGACGTTGAGTTGTTCGAAGTGAAATAATAAAAAAGCCCCTCAGCATTGCTGAGGGGCTTTTTTATTTATGCCTTTTTCAAAGTAAAGCCAAAGGTGGATCCCAGCCCCGCCGTAGACCGTACGTTTATACTCTGCTGGTGAGCCTCCATGATATGTTTAACGATGGCCAGTCCCAAGCCGCTTCCGCCCCTTTCGCGGCTGCGGCTTTTGTCTACCCGGTAAAAACGGTCGAAGAGGTGGGGAAGGTGTTTTTCGGAGATACCGATGCCGTTATCGGCCACTTCCACCAGAATGTAGGTATCCATATCGTAAAAACCAAGCTTGGTGATGCCACCGGACTTACCATAATTGATCGAGTTGTTGATCAGGTTAGTAAGTACCTGACGGATGGTTTCCCGGTCGGCGTAAACATTGAAGCCCGTAGAAGCTCCCTCCTTGAACAGGAGTTCTACCTGGTGTTGGCGGGCCTTCATTTCCATGTCGTCGATCACCTCGTTAGCCAGTTCTTTAATGTCGAAGTACTCTTCGTCGAGGATCATGTCTCCGGTCTCCAGGCGACTGATGGCACTGAGGTCATCGACAATAGTCTGCAATCGCTCGGTGTTCTTCGCTGCTTTTTTCAGGAAGGGCCGGGCAATTTCCTGATCTTCCAGACCACCGTCTAACAGGGTATGAAGATAGCCCTGAATATTGAAGATGGGTGTTTTCAGTTCGTGACTAATGTCACCCACGTAGCGGCGGCGGTATTCAGCGAAACTCTTGTAGCGTTCGATTTCGTTTTGCTGCTCTTTGGCCCAGTCTTCTACCTCTTTTTCCACATCCTCAATGATGGGCTGGTCGATATCTACACCCGATGACTTTACGTCGGTACTTACTTTATGGCGGTGGATGGTCTTGTAGATCAGCTTGATCTTACGATAGATATACTTACGCAGGTAGGTAAGAATGACGACAAAACAAAGCAGGAAATTCAATAAGGTCGCCAGAATGATGTAACCATAGTTGAATTCAGGTCTGAAGAACACATAAAAGAGACTCATCAGGGCCAGGGAGCCACATGAAATAAGGAGAGAAGCCAGGAGCGCGATCTCACGGGGAGTACTGTTCTTGAGCATCTTTAAAATTCAAACTTATAACCGATCCCCTTCACTGTTTTGATGTAGTGATCGCCCAATTTCTCGCGTAGTTTGCGGATGTGTACGTCGATAGTGCGGTTGCCCACGATCACGTCAGAGCCCCATACCCGGTTAAAAATTTCGTCGCGACTAAAAACTTTGCCGGGTTTGGAAGCGAGCAAGGTCAACAGGTCAAATTCCTTCTTGGCCAGTTCAAAAGTCTCTTCACCACGGACCACCAATACTTTTTCCAGGTCGATTACCAGATCCCCGATCTCGATGCGAAGTTTTTCTTCTTCGGTACTTTTCGGTTTGTGCCGCCGCAACAGGGCTTTAATCCGGGAGATAAGTACACGGGGTCGGATCGGTTTGGTGATGTAGTCATCACCACCGGTATCCAGGGCTGCAATCTGGCTGTAATCTTCTTCCCTGGCGGTCAGAAAGGTAATGATGGTGTGCTTAAACTGCTCCTGCATCCGCAGTTGGCGGCAAACTTCCACCCCATCCATAATTGGCATCATGATATCCAGAATGATCAGGTCCGGATCGACCTCCCTGGCCAGTTCCAGCCCTTTTTCTCCGTTGGGGGCGGAGTAGACTTCAAACTCCTCTTTCCTGAGATTGTACTCCAGAAATTCGATGATGTCTGGCTCGTCGTCGACGATTAATATTTTCGATTTACTCATCCTGGCTTGGCACTTAAGTGTGGGCAAAAATAGGATAAGTAGTTCGGCTCTGTATTAATTTCGCGTTAAGTGGAACGCATTAGTGTGAATTATAGAACAATTTGGCCCGGTTTCACTACGGGAAGTCCCAAAAAACGTAACCTAAGCTTAACTTGCCCAACATGAAGACCATCTATCTCGTACGCCACGCAAAAAGCAGCTGGTCCAACCTGGAACTGGCCGATCACGACCGCCCATTAAACGACCGCGGCAAACGCGATGCCCCGATCATGGCTACGGTTCTACGCGGCAAGGGCGTAACGCCGGACCTTTTCGTCAGCTCAACCGCCAAGCGCGCCCGCCGGACCGCCAGAAAGTTCACCAGGGCTTACGGTTTAGCCAAATCCGACCTCATCAAAACCCCGGAACTTTACCACGCCTCCATTCGTGAGATCACCCGGGTCATCAAAGCATTACCCGAAGAGGCCTCAACTGTGGTCCTTTTTGGCCACAACCCCGGCTTTACCGACTTCGCTAACGCCATTCAGGGAAGTTATATCGAAAACGTTCCCACCTGTGGTATCGTCGGTCTCACCTCTGAGATTGATAACTGGCGAGATTTTACTACGGATCGGGCCAAACGAGTGGCTTTCTATTACCCGAAGATGTTTGTGTAGAAATTCTAGCTTTTTATGGCTGACAAAGTAGCAATGTTGATGGCTTAGACGTTAACATGGAAAGCTTTAGTAGGGACAATGGGTCGAGGACCTCCGGTCCGAGTGCCGCATTGAGTTTACCCGGCCTCACGCAGTCGGACGTGGCTGCTCTTACGAGTACCTCGGCCCGGAGGTCCTCGCCCCATTGTAAACCATAACATTTATGCTTCGTATTCTATTACTTCTACTCCTGTCCTCCCTCACCGCCTGTGCTCCCAAGCAACTTCCACCCGCACCCGTAGACGTAGATCGCCTGGCTGCGGCCATTAGTGACCTACACCTCGCTGGTGGATTGGCTGGCGAACTGGCCGTAACGATCCGCGACAGTATGCAGAAGGAAATGGAGGACCGGGTGCTGGAACGCCACGGATATGCTTCCGAAGAATTCGACAGCCTGATGTGGCTCATTCGTTCGGAGCCGGAATGGGTAGAGGAAGTTTTTCAGAAAGTAAGTGACGGTCTGGCCACCTTCGAGGCTGAGAGTAGCCGAATTCCAGTAAAAGTAGAGCCCGAGAATGATTAATGATGATTAATCACAGTGTCAATTTATCATTTACCTTAGCGCCCTATGATCCAGGCGAATAATATTCACAAATCCTACGGCCAGCTGCAGGTACTCAAAGGAGTTGATCTGCACGTAAAACCGGGCGAGGTTGTCTCAATCGTGGGGAAGTCCGGTGCCGGAAAATCTACTTTACTGCATATCCTGGGGACGCTGGACCGACCGGACTCCGGTGAACTCCTCGTAAAAGGAGAAGCAGTATTCAGTAAAAACGACCGAAAACTGGCGGCCTTCCGAAATCGGGAGATCGGTTTCGTATTCCAGTTCCACCACCTGCTTCCGGAGTTCAATGCCCTGGAAAATGTCTTCATCCCCGCCCTGATCAGCGGAAAACGGGAGGCAGAGGTAAAGATTCGAGCCAAGGAACTACTGGACTACCTGGGCCTCAGCGAGCGAGAAGACCACAAACCCAATCAACTCAGTGGTGGAGAACAACAACGGGTGGCCGTAGCCCGAGCACTCATGAACGAGCCCGCCATCGTTTTTGCCGACGAGCCCAGCGGCAATCTTGATTCTGCATCCTCTCGTGATCTCCACGAATTACTCTTCAAGCTGCGGGACGATTTTCAGCAGTCCTTCATCATCGTCACCCACAACGAAGACCTGGCCAAAATGAGTGACCGCCGGTTAGAGATGGTGGATGGAAAGTTGGTTTAGGACGAGCCTCCAAGTCTTGGTTTTTTCATCTACCTTGCTACTTTGTTAGTCAAAATAGAAAACAGAACGTCCCGACTACGTCGTGGACTGTTGGAGATTGGAAATTAGACGGCCATCTTACCGGCATAATATTCAACCGCTGACGTCCAACTTCTAATCTTTAACTTCCAACTTCAACCATGGAAGAGCCCAAACCAACATTTCTGACTTACTTCCTTTCCGGTTTCCGTGAATGGTTCGATGATTTCATCAACCTGCGGGAAGGTATGGACCGGGCGGGTACCGTGGAGAGCATCAAGAAAGGCAAACTGATGCGTGGTAGCAACGCCTGGATGCTCGTTTGCTCCATTATGATCGCTTCGCTGGGATTGAACCTGAACTCCGGGGCCGTAATCATCGGCGCGATGTTGATCTCTCCGCTCATGAATCCGATTCTGGGCCTGGGCCTGGGCGTTGCCACTAATGACCGAGAGGCGCTGGCCATTGCATTTCGCCATTTTTTGATTGCCATTGCCATCTCACTGATCACCAGTACGCTGTACTTCTGGATCACCCCCCTCAAAGAATTCACCTCCGAAATTGCCGGACGGACCAAGCCCAACGTACTGGATGGACTGGTGGCCGTATTCGGGGGGCTGGCCGGAATCATCTCCGTTAGCCGGTCCGATAAGACCAGTGCCATTCCTGGAGTTGCCATCGCTACGGCTTTGATGCCCCCCCTCTGCGTGAGCGGTTACGGCATTGCATCGGGTGACTGGGGAATTGCGGTACGCGCCTTTTACCTGTTTTTTCTCAACTCCAGCATCATTGCCTGTACGGCTTACCTGATGATCCGGATCATGCGCTTTCCCTATCGGACCTACGTGAACGAGCGGGAGGCCCGCCGCTCACAGCTGTTGGTTGCTGCATTTGCCGCGTTGATCCTGGTGCCTAGCTACTTCATCATGCGGGAAGTGATTCAGGATTTTAAGATCAAACGCGGCATCCGTGAGTTCGTAACGGATAACTTCGACACCAGTTGTCTGGAGTATAAATACATCCAGATCAAAAAAGACAGTAACGTGCTGGTTATGGAGTTACTGAACCGGGAATTGAATGGAGATTCGCTGGAATTCTACCAACAAAAACTAGCCGGTAAGCCCTACAACGTTATCAATACACCGATCATCGCGATTCCTGACAACAATATCAATCTGCGACGACTAGACCGTGTTCAGTACCAGCTCTCGGCCCTGGACAATATGGAGAAGAAAATTGCCGATCTTATTGCATTTCAGGAAGAAGAAAAAGCCGCCGCCGACAAATTACAGGCCGAATTGGATGTTTACCGGCTCGACAGCCTGGAATTTCAGCGCTTCGACGAACAGTTGCGACTCGCTTTCCCGGATTTGCAAAGCTTTAGTATCTCCAGGGCCCAGTTAAGTACCCCGGATACGCTGCGCAATTCTTTTCCCCAGGTACTGGTGCGTCGAAAGTCGGCATTGTCAGAGAGCCGTGCCCTGGAAGAGGAGGAGCGATTACGGGCGTATCTAAAATCTGCTCTCCGGGTAGATACGATCTTAGTTGTTCCTTACTGAAGTCTCTAGATAGATATGAGTTCAGCTGGTAATTTACCGTCGCTGGGCCGCCAACCACTCCATCAAAGAAACCGGCTGGCCCGCTATCCGTACGGGCTGGCCGTCGTAATCCAGGAAACACTGGTTCGTATGGGAGTAAACCCAGCTGAAGTGGCCGTTGTAGTGAAATGCATCGCCGCCGTAAAAGCCGCTGAGGTCAACAACGTGCTCGAATAATGACAAGTGCTGATTCGTGGCACCGGTCGCCATCAGTCGTTCGTAGACCGGCACTACAGTCGCATCGGCGGGGGTAACCGGGTCGTCCTTGGAATGGATGTACCAGCTGGGTGTTTGGGCAAGTGTTACGATGTCCTCGTCGCTGAGGTATTCGGATCGATAAGCCAGGGCACTGGGAAATCCGGCGGCGAAGTAATCGGGATACAGCAGCATCAATTTTACGCTCATGTAGCCTCCGTTTGAACAGCCGCCAACGTAGATTCGGCTTTTGTCCACGTCCGGATGCTGGGCTACAAACTCACGGATCAGGGCCATCAGAGCTTCGTTGTAAACGTCATTCTCTTTTCCCCAGGTAGATACGCCGCTGGCGTTGTGCATCCAGGCTCCGGCTGCCTGGGGGACCAGTACATAAGCTCCGCCGAAGTGGGTCTGAATCTCAGGAGAAGCATAATTGGCCGCCCGATTGGCCAACAACGGAACACGAGGATCAGTGCCACCTTCACCACCACCGTGCAGCCAGATGAGCAAAGGCTGCCTGGCCTGTGAATAAAGCGGTTTGGCGTAAGCGTACTTCATGATGCCGCCGTTGGCATCTTCGTATTTTCCGTCCAGCTCAAAGGGTTCCAGATCGGGGAAAAGGCGCTGGTCTTCTTCCGTCCAGCGGCCACCCGTACCGTCGGTAACGACCACTTGGTAGTCGATGAAGCGGTTGCGTCCCCGTAGATACTGGAAAGGGTTGGCCAGGGGCTCATTGGGGCCCACGCTCAGCGTCAGGGTCAGGTGATCACCGTCGGCTTTACGATTGCCGGCCTCGTCGGAAAAGTAACGCCCGATGACCTTTCTTTCTCCGGTTTCCTTTTCATCGTTGAAAGCCCGACTAACTTCCACTTTGTACTTCTTCTTGTCCGCCCCTTCGGTATTTCCATTCAACGGCAGGATCACTTTATTCACGGCCGGGCCCCAGTCGTAGCCCCGAATAACGAGGTGATAGATCGGTTTGACTTTTTGGGCCATGAGTGGATTGGTCAGGGTGGTCATCAAAAGAGTAGCAACCAGAAGGTAGAATAAGCGGAACATATGATGGTAGTTTTGGCTGGCAACTCCGAGGACCGATGGGACGATCACCGAAGATAAAATAGCAGTGCACAATCAGGGCACGATCGTCACCATCAGGCGACGATCAATGCAGCTAAAGTAGCAATGTTTGGGGAAATGAAAATAATTCACTTTTTGGCTTTCCTCTAACCAAGCTGAAAATCAATCGATTAAATCAGTTGATAAAATTTATTTGCAAAAAGATTTTCCAAAGCCTTGCAGGAATGAACCCAGTGCCTGTATATTTGCCATCGCTAACGCAATAAGGGGCGTGTGAATGACCCGAAATTGTAGCTACGGTCTGGTAGTTCAGTTGGTTAGAATGCCGGCCTGTCACGCCGGAGGTCGCGGGTTCGAGTCCCGTCCAGACCGCACAAAAGCCTCTTCTTCGGAAGGGGCTTTTTGCGTTTAACAATGTCCGGTTGGACGATAAAAAACGGACCTGCCATTTAACTGAATAAAAGTATCGGCCCGTCTCCCGGAGTACTCCGGGAGACAAAAGCCTCTTCTTCGGAAGGGGCTTTTTGCGTTTACAGGTAATCATATGTTACGCTACTAGCTTTCATCTTCGGGCACCAATGCCCAGATTCGCCTTAGAGGTATTCTAGCTCTCCACTCTTCACTTAATTGACCATAATGCCGGTAAATCTGCACAAGAACATCTTGCTGGGACCAAAGTCGTATATAAAAATGTTCATCTCTAGCCTCTTTCAAAACAGATTGCTTAAAGCCTCCCCAGGAAACTAAAAGACCATGCTCTGCCTTAGTCCGTCGCATTACCCCCTGAAGCTCGCGTAAAACTTTTACGTCAATTGTTTGAGAGGTAAACTTCACCTGAGCACAAATTCGGGGCTCCTGAAACCCAAGTGGTCCTGATCCAGCTAAAATATCGACTCCACCGTCAGCTCCAGGGGTGCTGGACTGGCTAACGTAGCCCTGCACCTCTAGTAACTCCGTAACCAAGTCTGCAAAGTCATGACCATCCAACGTACGGTTAAGGTATCTTACAATATCATCCTCCGCTTGTTGGACCAGGTCCATTTCGTCCGGTTCAATGGATTCGTCCTTTTGTCCTTTTTTGGATACATTAGTTGTTGAAGCAGAAATAGGCTTACCCGTCACCGTACGCCAAATCCTTTTCGCTGCGTCTTCCCGTTTTACGGATGCAACGGTCAGCAAAGTGCCAAATGAATAGAGCAGATCCTTATCAAATTCGGTACGGGGGATTTCAGCTTTCCATTCGACTGGTAGGCAGTGAGACATTTTTGGGTCATCCGAATAATAATACTTACCCGTAACCCTTCCTACGTGGATGGTAGACTGCATCTTACTAGGCAAGATTATCGTAGCCCCAATTTCAATCTCACGACTAAATCGCCAAACTTGACCGGCCCAGTTACCAATAGCTACGGAGCTTTTATCAGGAAATTCAGTCGCAAAGTGTGCTTTAATTTCATCACGTGATGAGAATTCCAGGAGGTTACCTATACTAGTGAAGCCGATGGTCGCTACTTCTGATTCTAGGGCAGCTGCTTCTCGCTCTCCATGGCGGCCGGCACGTACTACGTAGACTTGCTTATTCAAAATCATTAAATTTTACATACTGGTATAGCTAAAAAATCCCCTTAATTAATATCTGGTGCACACCCCAGGTTATCACGGTGCGGGTGAATGTAGTTCCAGAATGCTTTCCCAGCGCTATTCATGTAGGAAAAGGAGTATTGGGATCGCGTGTTAAATGCTACTTGGTATAGGTATTCGTTACAGCCAAAACCATATTCCTTCTTGAAGCATACGATTGCAAAGTAGAGGGTCTGATAATTTACGGACACATCGTAAAAAGTTACTTTGGAAATAGCGTTACTGGTAATATTGCTGTTAAAGGTTTGCCCGTATCCGCTGTTCTTAACCGTTTGCATCAACTCTTCACATGACTGAGATTGAAGAGAACAAAAGGTGATCATCAAAAGCAAATAAATCATTCCTGTTTTCATAATAGGGTTTTGTAATAGCCTGAGGCTGGTGTGGTGACAATTTAGGCAAATTCAACTTGAGAAGTAAATTTTTGTCTAAGGCTATAATAATCGTTGATAATAATTGGATGTTCTCCTTAAATTTCTCCCGATTTGAATTGTATATTAACCCCCAAAGCGCCACCCGAACATCATGCTCTCCCTCTCTACCTTCCTCCAAAAATGGTCCGCCTCCGGGGCCGCCGAGTCTTCCAACGCTCAATCCTTCACCAATGACCTTTGCGACCTCATCGGTGTCGCCAAACCCGATCCCACCCGGCCCGACGACAGCCAGAACACCTACGTCTTCGAAAAGAGCGTAGTGGGCCGCAATGGAAACGTTAAGAAGATCGACTGTTACAAGCGCGGCCACTTCATCCTGGAAAATAAGCAAGGAGCCGGGCCCGCAACCGAAGAAAAGGCCCTTTCATCCGTCGGGCAAGCTCGCCAACGCGCCCGTAAGACGGGCCACGGCAAACGGGGCACCAGAAGTTGGGATACGGCCATGGAAAAAGCCCGCCGCCAGGCCGAGAACTACGCCCGATTACTGGCCGGAGATGAGATCGCCGGCGGCGGCCGCCCACCCTTCATCATGGTCGCCGACGTCGGCCACTCCATTGCCGTTTACGCCGACTGGAGCCGCGCCGGTGGCCACTACCAGCCTTTCCCCGACCCCAACAACTACCGCATTCACCTGGCGGACCTGGAAGACGAAGACATCCGCGAACGCCTGCGCCTCATCTGGACCGACCCGTTGAGCCTGGACCCCGCCCGCCGCAGCGCCAAAGTCACCAAGAAGATCGCCGACCGCCTCGCCAAACTCGCCAAGAGCCTGGAGGGCAAGTACGATACCGAAACCGTCGCCGGCTTCCTCATGCGCTGCCTGTTTACTATGTTCGCCGAAGATGTCGGGCTGCTGGAAGACCACTCCTTTACCCGCCTCTTGGAAGATTGCCGCCGCAAACCCCTGGCTTTCCTGCCCAAGGTCACCGAACTGTGGGATAAGATGAATACCGGCGGCTACTCCCTGGCCCTCGATGCCCAGATTCGCCGCTTCAACGGGGGCCTCTTTGCCGACACCACGGCCGTGGAACTCAACGAAGACCAGATCCAGCTGCTCGTGGAAGCCGCCGAAAGCGACTGGCGCGAAGTGGAACCGGCCATCTTCGGCACCCTGCTGGAACGCGCCCTGGACCCCCGCGAACGCCACAAACTCGGTGCCCACTACACCCCCCGCGCCTACGTGGAGCGGCTGGTGCAGCCTACCATCCTGGAACCCCTGCGCAAAGAATGGGAAGCCGTACAGGCCGCCGCCCTCAGCCTGGTCAACGACGGTAAGGACGACAAGGCCGTCGCCGAGGTCGAAACCTTCCTCCAGCGGCTGGCCGATCTACGCGTACTGGACCCCGCCTGCGGCTCGGCCAACTTCCTCTACGTCACCCTCGAACTGCTCAAACGGCTGGAAGGGGAAGTACGTAACCTGCTGCGCGACCTCGGCCAGGGGCAGATCAGCATCGGCCTCACCGGGGCCACCATCACGCCGGAAAATATGCTGGGCATCGAGCTCAACCCCCGCGCCGCCAGAATCGCCGAACTCGTCCTCTGGATCGGTTACTTGCAGTGGCACCTGCGCAGCACCGGCGACCTGAGCGACATCGGAGACCCGGTCTTACGCGACTACCACAACATTGAGAACAGAGACGCGGTACTGACCTGGACTAACAAAGTAGCAAAGTTGGATGACGGCGGCCAACCCCTCACCCGCTGGGACGGGCAAACCTACAAAACCCACCCCGTCACCGGCGAACCGGTACCCGACGAGGCCGCCCAGGTGCCGATCTACGAACTACAAGGGGCCAAAGCAGCCGAGTGGCCGGAGGCGGACTTTATCGTGGGGAATCCGCCGTTTATTGGCACCAGCCGAATGCGCGAAGCATTGGGCGACGGCTACACCGAAGCCATCCGCAAAGCCTACAAAAACGTTCCCGCTTCCGCCGATTTCGTCATGTACTGGTGGGACAAAGCCGCCGAACTACTGCGCGCCGGCAAAACCGAACGCTTCGGCTTCATCACCACCAACTCCATCAAACAAACCTTTAACCGGCGGGTGATCCAGCACCACATGAATCAGAAAAAGCCGTTGAGTTTGGTGTTCGCCATTCCGGATCATCCTTGGGTCGACAGTGTGGATGGGGCTGCGGTTCGGATTGCGATGACGGTGGGGGAATTTGATAATGCTGAGGGAATTTTACAGTCGATAGAGGAGGAAAAATTTCTGGATGACTTCGCAACTGTTAAGTTAAAGCCTATCCGAGGCAAAATATCTGCAGATTTAACTATTGGTGCGAATGTTGCTGAAGCCATTAAATTAAAATCAAACGAAAGAATGGCGTCAATGGGACTAAAACTTCACGGCGGAGGATTTATCATTGATAGAAACAGAGCGTTAAAATTTGGCTTAGAAGTTTTGCCTGGTTTAGATGACCACATTAAACTTTACTTCAATGGAAGAGACTTAACGGACCGGCCCCGAAATGTGATGGTCATTGATTTATTGGGGCTAAGTTCTGAGGAGGTAGCCAACCGATATCCAGAGGTGTACAATCATTTACTGATAACAGTAAAGCCAGAAAGAGATCAAAATAATAGAAAACAGTATCGAGATTTTTGGTGGATTCTAGGAGAACCAAGAGCTACTTTTCGTCCAGCTCTTAGGAGTCTAAAAAACTATATTGTAACTCCAATGACGGCAAAGCATCGTTTCTTTACAATGTTAGATATGTCTATCCTTCCTGATCAAGGGCTTGTAATGATTGCGAGTGAAAGCTACTATATTACTGGAATATTGTCTAGTGCTATTCATGTAGACTGGGCACTTGCTAATGGTGCGGTTTTAGGTCCAACTCCAAGATATAATGCTTCCCGCTGCTTCGAAACCTTCCCCTTCCCAGAAGCAACCGACCCCCAAAAACAAAAAATCCGCCAACTAGCCGAACGCCTCGACGCTCACCGCAAGACCCAACAGGCCCAGCACCCCAAACTAACGATGACGGGTATGTACAACGTCCTGGAAAAGTTGCGGGCCGAAGAGCCGTTGAATAACAAGGAAAAGACCATCTACGACCAGGGCCTGGTGGGCATCCTCCGCGAAATCCACGACGAGCTGGACGCCGCCGTAGCCGAGGCCTACGGCTGGCCCGCCGACCTGGAAGAACAGGAGATACTGCAACGGCTGGTGGACCTCAACGCCGAACGGGCCGCCGAGGAAGCCCGGGGACTGGTGCGCTGGCTGCGGCCCGAATACCAGGCGCCGGACGAAGTGCGGGGCGTACAGTCGGAAATGGAGCTGGACACCGCGGCGGCTCCCGTGGTCGTAGTGGCCGAAGCCAAAAAATGGCCCAAGACCCTGGCCGAGCGGGCTACCGTACTCAAGGACATCCTGCTCGCCGCTGACGATCCTTTGCCGCTGGACAGCATCGCCTTGGCTTTCAAACCGAAACTGACCAAGAAACGCCGCGAAGAAGCCGCCGGACTCTTGGAAACCCTCGTCGTACTGGGGCAGGCGGAGTTGGACGAAAAAGGATACCGAATCGGCTAATCAACCAGTTTGAGTGATGAATTTTGCGTCACCGCAGTTATTTCTTAGCCCTTAGCCGCTAACTGCTCAAAGTAAACCACCTCGTTGTCCAAATCGAACACCCAGTTGAACTGGCGTAATATCTCACCGCCCAGAACGCTCATTTTCTGGCGGCCGATGGCTCCGGAGAAAAAGCCTACGGAAACGTTGGACAGTGTTTGATGGCCGATCTTCAGGCCGGGGAGCTTGGCTTTTTTGGTGATCAGCACGTTATTCTGGGCGTCTCTGAGTTCCTGCTCCTCCAAAATTTCGAGTTGGTCATTAACTCCGCTCTTAGCTGCGAAATCATCATCGTAAAGTAAGCCATCACGATAGCCGGAGTGGATTAAAAACTCATGAGGATAATTCTGCTCGCCGATCGTGCTGGTGGCCGGTAAGAACATCATTTCACCCTGGCTACGGAAGCTTAGACTGTCCATTTGCTTTAATTCAGCGGGGCGATGATGGTGAAGTACGATCTCCCGTCGACTATAATTGATCTCCACTAAAGCCGTCTGGAAAAAATTCAGGCCGAATTTACCCGCCGTGCCTGGCCCTGAATTGGTGTTTTCCCAAAGTGGTAAACTGTCTCTTGCTACGGAACCGACCTCTAAATGATTACAAGGACTAAAGCGGGAGGTCCCTCGCCCACCCCAGCTACTGCTGCTATCGGTTCTGGCCCACTCGATACTGGCTAGATCGGGAGTGACTTCCCGGATCAGGCTGGCGTCTCCGGCTGCGGTATGAAGCATTAAAGTGAGGGTATCCCGCTGGTTTAACACCGCCTCGACGGCCAGGTTATTATGTTCGGTGAGTACGAAGGGTATCGTATCCGGAGAAGTAAGTAGCTGTGCGTTCAGCCCCAGGTTTGCAATGGAGACTAGAAATATAGCCTGGATAATTTGGTGGTACTGCATACGTTAAAGATATACCGGTCAGATTAATGGTTGTACTCAACACTTCGAATCTATTATACCCACCGTATCTTCACCCCTAAATTCATCCAATGCGTAACGCTCTTTACGGAATACTGATCGCTTGCGGTTTTGCCGCCACCTTGCTTCTGTTGTCCAGCAATCTGGCCTCGCCGGGAGAAGACTCTGCTACTTTGTTAGCCAAAGATACTTTTGATGCTGACGACAAACAACTACCTCAGTTGGTTAAGAGTCCCAAGTTGAAGTCCGCCTACGCTTTTGCCGGCGAATCGCTGGATATGGATAATTTCGATGTTCGTGAGCGGCTGGAAAGAGAGTTCTTGCGCAACAGTTATTTCCACAGCAACACCCTGCTGATCATCAAGCGGACGGCCCGTTACTTCCCCTTAATTGAGCGCATTCTGGCCGAAGAAGGTCTGCCGGATGATTTGAAGTACATCGCCGTTACCGAAAGTGATTTGCTGAACGTGGTGAGCCCGGCCGGTGCCCGGGGTCTGTGGCAGTTCATGCCGTCGGTAGGCCGAAGTTTTGGCCTGGAGATCAACGATGAAGTAGAGGAACGATACCACGTAGAAAAAGCCACCCGTGCCGCGGCGCAACACCTGCGCAACTATAAGGATCAATTCGGTAGCTGGCAGTTCGCCGTAGCAGCCTATAATATGGGTGAGGGCAATATGCGCAAGTATTTGCGCGAGCAGCAGGCCGAGCGCTACGAAGACCTGAACGTGAACGATGAGACCATGCGCTACCTCTTCCGGCTGGTGGCGATGAAGAACATCATCGAGACGCCCCGCGCCTTCGGTTTTTATCTCGACAAAAATGATTTCTACCCGCCCCTGGACAACTACCGCAGCATTGAAGTGACCGAGAGTATTCCCGACTTGTCTGATTTCGCCAAAGAGCAAGGCATCAGCTACCGCCAGCTCAAACTATACAACCCCTGGCTGATCAACGGGAAGCTGACAGTGAGTAAGAAAACTTATGAGATTCGAGTGCCTAACTAATGACCTGGAAATCCACCCTCCTCCGCCCCATTGCCAAATTCATTGCCCGCCGCGTCCACGCCAGAGCCGCCAGAGCGGTTAGCGAGCAGGAAAAGATCTTCGAGAACCTGATCGACAAGGCCAGGAATACTCGTTTTGGCCAGGATCACGATTTTATCGGTATTCGTTCCCATCGCGATTTCGCGGAGCGGGTACCATTGCGTGATTACGAAGGCCTGCGTAACTACTTCGATGCCGTCAAAGCGGGCGAAAGCGACGTGCTCTGGCCGGGCCGCCCGGCCTATTTCGCCAAGACCAGTGGAACCACTTCCGGGGCGAAGTACATTCCCATTACCAAGGACAGTATCCCAAATCATTTCAACTCGGCCCGCGATGCACTATTTTGTTACGTGGCCGAAACGGGGCACGCCAGCTGGATCGACGGTAAACAGATCTTTTTGAGTGGCAGCCCGGAAATGGACGATACCAACGGTATTCCCACCGGCCGGCTTTCCGGTATTTCCAACCACCTCGTTCCGGCCTGGTTGAAAGGCAGCCAAATGCCCAGCTACGCGGTGAATTGCATCGATGACTGGGAAGAAAAGGTAGAGCGGATCGTCGATGAAACCATCGGAGCCGATTTGCGGCTGATTTCGGGTATCCCACCCTGGGTACAGATGTACTACGAACGACTACTAGCCCGTACCGGTAAAAACGCGGTAATGGAGGCTTTGCCCAATTTTGAAATTTTCGTCTACGGTGGCGTAAATTTCGAACCCTACCGCGCCAGTCTGGAACGGCTCGTGGGCAAGCGGCTGCCCAGTGTGGAGGTCTATCCCGCCAGTGAGGGTTTTATTGCTTACCAGGACAGCCAGACTGAACCCGGCCTGCTGCTGAACACCTCTTCGGGTATTTTCTTTGAGTTCGTGCCGGCAACCGGGGTCTTCGATGAAAAGCCGGATCGGCTTACGCTGGCTGAAGTAAAAACCGGCGTCAACTACGCCATCATCCTGAATTCCAATGCCGGACTCTGGGGCTATAACATCGGCGATACGGTGGAATTTGTCAGTCTGAACCCTTACCGGATCAAAGTAACCGGAAGGATCAAGCATTTCATATCCGCCTTCGGAGAGCACGTGATCGGCAAGGAGGTAGAAGCGGCTATGAATGAAGTAGCTGCTCGCCACGGCGTGGAAGTAGTGGAGTTTACCGTAGCGCCCCAGGTATCGCCACCCGAAGGTGGACTACCCTACCACGAATGGTTCGTGGAGTTTGTTAACCCGCCTGCTGATCCAGATATATTTGCGGCCGAGTTGGATGTAGCGATGGTGAATCAGAACAGCTATTACGCCGATCTCATCGACGGGAAGATTTTACGGCCATTAGTTCTCCGAGCCTTGCCGATTGACAGTTTCCGGAATTACATGCGCAGTCAGGGAAAACTGGGTGGGCAGAACAAGGTACCGAGGCTGAGTGACGACCGGAAGATTGCGGATTACTTGAATTAGGCACTTTTCAAATAGCACATATTTACAATTTGTCTAATATAAAGAAATACAATATTTTATACGTTGACAAATTGGTTCTTAAGATGATAGCCCCTATTATTGTAGCGAATGATATTTAGTTAAGGCTCTCTCACCAATTTTACATATTAACACTTTACAAAACGCTTTCTCCATGAGATTATTTAAGATGCTGGCACTCCTGTGTCTGCTACCCCTTTGTGCGTTCGCACAAAGTGAATGTGACTCATTCACTTTCCCCAACGATGATTTTGAAGATTACTCTTCGGCTAGTTGTCAAAACCAAGACAACCGGGCTTTTAACGACGGCTGTGTTACCGGCTGGATCGCTCCCCACGGAAAACCTAATATGCTGGTTAATGGTAACTTTTTAGCTAATTATATGGGTGTTTCCGCTTATGAAGGAACCAATTTTGCCGGTGTCAGTGCAACCAGCCAGAATGCTTCTGGACCAACAAACTGCCTGAACTCTGCAATTGCCGTTAACCTTAACTTAGTGCCTGGTCGGGAATACGAGGTGTTCTTTTACGCAAAGACCGCTCATGAAGGTAATCCACAATCAATGCCCACATTGCCGATTGACGTATCAATTCGCTATACCAGAAACCTGACAAATTCAGGAACTCCAGGAGGAGACGAAATTTGTGATGACCTCATTTTTGCATCTAATTCTCCTCAGGTTTATCAGGAGTCAAATTTTGAAACTGATAATTGGACCTTACAATCTTTCAGCTTTACAGCAAATTCATCCAACGATCAATTAGTATTTTATGCTAGCCAAAGTAAGTTGGGTGTCAGCAGTTACACTACTTATTGGTTACTCGATAATTTCCAGGTAGAAGAATGTGACCCCTGCCCCGCCAACCCCAGTGCTGCTTTCTCCATCGATCCTGATCCGGCACCCGGCAATAATCAGTCTTTAGACGTAGTGGGTTATCAAACGTACGATGCCCCGCATACCCGTAACTGGATCGTTTACACCAGCAGCGAGCCTAACGGTCCATTCTCATTGTACGGTGAATACCAGACGAATGAGTTCCCGATTATCGTTCCAGAAGGTGTCTATTACACAATTATCCATCAACTGGAGGTTTGCGGAGAAGAGATTTGTTACGGCCAGAACCATTGCTCTAATTGCGGCAAGAATTTCCAGGGAGGAAACTGCGACTACTGTGGTGTAATTGAAAATTGTGAATTGCCAATTGCTGAACCACCTTGTTCCAAAGATGCACCCACCGGACTGGACTGCGAATACGTATCTGGGGTAGGAAATGTGCTTAATTGGACAGCCCTGAACAACGTTAGTGGCTACGAGGTACGCTTCAGCTACAATGGTTCCTCCGGACCGTGGGGTTTATGCTCCGGCAACTCGTTTCCAGCCTTCTCACTCACGACGCAAACAAACAGCATTCCAAGGCCAAGCAGTTTAAGTAGTTGTTACTGCTGGAAAGTCAGATCAATTTGTAAAGACGGCTCGCTAGGGCAGTGGTCTTCTTCTGTTTGCTATGATGCACTTGCGCCAGCTTGTAAAATAGGTCCGGACCCAGAACCAGATCCTGTAAAACTAAGACCTACCGCTGGCAACGGCCACGATGTACTCAATGTATACCCCAACCCAGGTACGGAACTATTCAACATAAAATGGAACGGTTCCTCCGACCCCTCCACGAATGTTAGCGTTATGGACATGACGGGTAAAGTTATTCACAGTGCCTCTGCGAATGAAAATTCTACCTACCAATGGCGACCTGATGTCATTCTACCGAACGGCATCTATCTTATTCGGGTAGAGAATGGTCAGCAATTGCTCACTAAACGCGTTGCCCTGCAACGATAATCAATAACCAAAGCCCGAAGTAAATATCATTCCCGAGGGGATTTACGGAGATCATCCGTAAATCCCCTTTTTCTATTTCCACGAAACTTTAATATCCTTTCAAACCTTTACCTTCGCCACCAAAGTTTCAACCTCCCATGGCCCAACGTTATCTCGTCACCTCCGCCCTGCCCTACGCTAACGGCCCGCTCCACCTCGGCCACCTGGCCGGGGCTTACCTGCCCGCCGATATTTTCGTGCGCTACCAACGGCTGTTGGGCAAAGACGTCGTATGGGTCTGTGGGTCCGACGAGCATGGTGCCGCCATCACCATCCGGGCGAAGAAAGAAGGTATTTCGCCCCGCGACATCATCGACAAATACCACAATCTTAATAAGGACACCTTCGAGCGACTGGGCATCAGCTTCGACAACTATCACCGTACCAGTGCTTTGTCGCACCACACCACCAGTCAGGAATTCTTTCTGCATTTACACGAGCAGGGCGACCAGTTCGAGGTACGCAGCCAGGAGCAGTATTACGACGACGAATTCGATCAGTTTCTTGCCGATCGCTACATCAAAGGGACCTGCCCGAAGTGCGGCTACGACTCTGCCTACGGTGACCAGTGCGAAAACTGTGGCAGCGACCTCTCCCCTACCGAATTGATCGACCCCGTCTCTACCCTGAGTGGCAATAAACCGGAGTTGAAAGAAACCAAGCACTGGTACTTCAAACTGGAACAGCACAACGAATGGCTCAAACACTGGATCAAGACCGGTGAGGTAGACGGCAAACAACTCCACGACCCCAAAGACTGGAAAAAACACGTCAACGGTCAGTGTCTCAGTTGGCTGGACGACGGCCTACGCCCCCGCGCCATTACCCGCGATCTGGACTGGGGTATTCCCGTTCCCGTAGAAGGCGGTGAAGGGAAGGTTCTTTACGTCTGGTTCGATGCCCCCATCGGCTACATCAGCAGCACCAAAGATTGGGCCGAACGCAACGACAAAGACTGGAAAACCTACTGGAAAGACCCAGAAACTGAGCTGGTTCACTTCATCGGCAAGGACAACATCGTCTTCCACTGCATTATCTTCCCGGCCATGCTGAAAGCCCACGGGGGCTACAATTTGCCCAAAAACGTACCGGCTAATCAGTTTCTCAATTTCGAGGGGCAGAAATTCAGCAAATCCCGCGGCTGGGGCATCGAGCAACACGAATATCTGGAAGCTTTCAAGGACTTTCCGAACAAGGAGGACGCCCTGCGCTGGTCGCTCATCCGCAACTTGCCGGAGCAAAAGGATGCCGACTTCAGCTGGGACGAATTCATTGACTTCCACGACAAGGAACTGGCCGACAAACTGGGGAATTTCGTCAATCGCGTCATCGTGCTTACCCACAAGTATTTCGGGGGGCAAGTACCGGCCGTCAGTGGCGACCTCAACCGGGATTGGCACGCCCTTTTTCAGGGTATCGGTGAAAACATTCAGCGCTACAGTTTCAAACAGGCTGCCCTGGATTTCGTGGAACTTACCAGCTGGGGAAATACCTTCTTACAAGACAGCGCGCCCTGGAGCATTTTCAAGGAAAATCCCGAAGACCCCCGCATCGCCGAGATATTGCGCACTGGTCTGGAAGTGACCGCCGCCCTTAGCATCGCCGCCGCACCATTCCTGCCTTTCACCTCCACCCGCTTGCGCGAGTTGCTGCAACTACCCGCGCTCAAAAACGGCGACTGGCACGACGCGCTCAATTTCCTGATCGCCGGAGACAGCCTCATTGGCGAGGGGCATACTGTTGGTAAAGCCACCGTCCTTTTCCCCAAGATCAACGATCGTAAGGACGACAGTCGTCTAAAGATCGTGCAGGCCCAGCAGAATAAGCTCAAGGCAATCATGGCCAAAGAAGCAAGTGGCGGAACTGAGGTTTTGACTAACAATAGCCTGCCCGGCCCGACGAAGGCGGACGCGGTAGCAGCGTCTGCGGCTAAGGAAAATACTCCCCCTACCGGACCAGCGGATAATGAACGTCCCGACCCAAAGCCGGAAATCACTTTTGAAGATTTTAGCAAACTGGATCTCCGCACGGCGACCATCACGGAAGCCAAGGCCGTCAAAAAAGCGGACAAACTGCTGGAACTGACCGTCGACCTGGGTAATGAGACCCGTACCGTGGTCAGTGGGATTGCTCAGCATTATCAGCCCGAAGAAGTAGTAGGCCAACGCGTAGTGATGGTCACCAACCTGGCCCCACGCAAGATGCGGGGTGTCGTCAGCCAAGGTATGATCCTAATGGCCGAAGATGAAACGGGCAAGCTTGTGTTCGTCAGTGCACCGGATGGATTTGCCAATGGTTGGGTGGTACGGTAGTTGCCCTTGGCTAGCTACCTCCTGGTCGCTCTGAACATTTTTTTAGTGCGACCAGGAGGTAGCTATCCGAGCTTACGCGTATTTTGCAAGATCAAGATTCGCCAATCAGGATTCTCTAATCGCTAATCTTTAACGGCTGGTTGACAAAACCTCGTTCATGGAATTAAGACATTGCTACTTTGCAGTCACGATAATCAGCTTCCTACTTCTGTATGGCTGTGCCGAGGAAAAGGAAAAAACGGCTCCCACCGAGGCCAAAGTTGAGAGAGTCGAGCAAGCCAAAAGTAGCCTTGCTCTCTACCTGGATGACCGTACATCCCTGGAAGACCGCCTGAGCGACCTGCTCAGTAGAATGACGACGGAGGAAAAAGTAGCCCAGCTTACCGCTCTCTGGAGTGAAAAGAAACGGATGTTTAATGACAGCATGGTATTTGACACCAGCCTGGCCCGGCAAGTGATGCCCTATGGGATCGGTCACATCACCCGACCGAGTGAATTGGGCGCCCCCGAACCAGGTTTCACCGCTCGCCAGCAAGTCGAATACTGCAACGCGGTACAAAAATGGCTGCGGGAAGAAACCCGGCTAGGTATTCCGGCCATTATGCACGAAGAAAGCCTACACGGACTGGCCGCCCGGGACGCAACCTCCTGGAACCAGCCGATCGGGTTGGCCAGTAGCTGGAATCCCCGATTGGCCCGTCAACTCTACGCCATTGCTGCGCGACAGACCCGCAGTCGGGGAGCACATCTGGTCCTTTCTCCAGTGGTGGACGTCTGCCGGGAACCTCGTTGGGGGCGGGTGGAAGAAACTTTTGGGGAAGACCCTTTCCTGAGCGCTGAAATGGGCATCGCAGCGGTCCAGGGTTTACAGGGAGAAGAGAATGGCTATGGCCCTGACAAGGTATTGGCTACCCTCAAACACATGACCGGACACGGTCAGCCCGAGGGGGGCAACAACATTGCCACGGCCCACGTCAGCGAACGGACTCTACACGAGGTCTTCCTCTACCCTTTTCGGCGGGTCGTGGAAGAGGCCGGTGTCGCCAATATCATGGCCAGCTATAATGAAGTGAACGGTATTCCCAGCCACGCTAACGACTGGATGTTTAACGATCTGCTGCGCTACAAATGGGGATTCGATGGAGTCGTCGTTTCAGACTACTACGGGATCAGAGAACTGGTGACCCGCCACCGGGTAGCCGAAGACCTGGAAGCGGCCGCAATCACCGCGCTCACCAGCGGCATCGATATTGAACTCCCCGATCCGGAAGCCTTCCCAAAACTGGTGGCAGCCATAGAAAACGGGGACCTGAGCGAAACCGTACTGGACCGGGCCGTGAGCCGAATCCTAAGCCAAAAATTCAGGTTGGGCTTATTTGAGAATCCTTTTGTGGTGGCTGACAAAGTAGCAATGAATACACCCGAAGACGATGCACTGGCCCTGCAAGCGGCGGAGGAGGGCATGGTACTGCTGGAGAACGATAGCATCTTGCCCCTGGCCCCGCCAGAAGGAAAAACTTACGCCATCATCGGCCCCAACGCCGACCGGGTACTTCTGGGCGGATACAGCGATCAACCAGCTCACTTCGTAACTGTCAGAGAAGGTCTGGAAAATTACATCTCCGCCAGGGGCGGCAAAGTACTTTACGCCCCTGGCCCGCAGGTGACCCGCCCCGGTAGTTGGTACCTGGACCCCGTAGAAGCGACTCCGGAAGCAGAAGATCGGGAAGCGATCGCTGCCGCCGTACTGGTCGCTAAAAGTGCTGACGTAGTGATTCTTGCCCTTGGGGGTAACGAACTGACCAGCCGCGAAGCATGGTCCGAAGGACATCTGGGTGACCGAACCAGCCTGGAACCGGTGGGCTTGCAAAATGAGCTTTCCGACGCCATTGCCGCACTGGACAAACCGACGATAACCCTCGTTTACGGTGGGCGGCCGTTGAACGTGAAGACCTTTGCAGAAAATTCCAACGCCCTGTTCCAATGCTGGTACCAGGGGCAGGAGACCGGACAGGCCGTAGCCAATGTGTTGTTTGGAGAAACCGACGCCAGTGGACGGCTTCCGATTAGTATGCCACGAAGCGCCGGTCACCTTCCAGCTTATTACAACCATAAACCGACCGCCAGGCGCGGCTACCTTTTTGATGAGGTCAGTCCGCTATACAGCTTCGGTCAGGGCCTGAGTTATACGACATTTACCTACGGCACTCCCATCCTGAGTGATACCATAATGGGCTCGGACGACAACCTGACCTTGAAAGTACAATTAACCAATACCGGTGAGCGAACTGGACAGGAAGTGGTACAACTGTACATCCGCGATGATGTCAGTTCAGTTACCCGGCCGGTGAAAGAATTGAAGGGTTTTCAAAAAATCACTTTGGCACCGGGCGAAAGTAAAACCGTGAGCTTTCCGATTGAGCGGGAAATGCTGTCATTTTTCAACAAACGGATGGAATGGGTGGTAGAAGCCGGCCGGTTTATCCTGATGGTCGGCAGCAGCAGTCGTGACGAGGATTTACAGTCGATAATCCTGGAAGTGAGGGAGTAGTATTAGCGCAGACTACGTCCGATTCTCAGACTGAAATAGAACCCACTGGCATCAACGGGAAAGTCATTGACCGGAATAGCTTCATCCAGTTCCCAGCGTCGGCTAACTGATATCCAGTTCTGATCATTACCTTCACCCTAGCCTCAACGATCCGTAATGAGAATTTTGTCGACTGCTTCAACGTGCTTGCTGCTGCTAATTTTGGCAAGCTGCGCGGAAGCCGTTGAACCGGAGTACCGCTTCCGGGAAGGTTTTTTACTGGTGGACGGTCGCCTGTCTAATCTCAGTGAAAACAGCTATCTGGACTTAAAACGCGCTGAGTTAGTGGGGCGCCAGTATGTTTTACAAGACATCATGGCTCAGGAAGTTACTTTGGTCAGTAAGGGCGGTGAAACAACGAGTTGGGACTATGACCCGGAGCGGTTGCGTTATTATCCTCCGACGGGTTTTAACCCCGTGACGGGTGAGGAGTATTTCATTCGGTTGACGGACGAAGAGGGTTTTACTTATGAGTCCAAACCGGAAGTAATGCCGGAAGTGGTGGAAATGAGCCGACTAGACGTACGTTTTGCTCAGGAGTCGTATTTCAGTGAAGAATTGGATCGCTTTGTACCCGCCTTTGAGCTTTATATTGATTTTGAGGAACCGGCTGCTACCCAGGATTTCTACCGCTTAAATTACAGCAGCTGGGAATCCGTCGCTATCTGCCTCTCCTGTTATTATGGCTTTTTTGACATTTGGGTCGGAGAATGTGTGCCCGGAGGTCGGGGAGATGACGTTCCCCGCTTCGACTATGCCTGTAACGGTGGATGCTGGCAACTTGAACGCTACCCAGACATCAACCTTTACAGCGACGAATTCAGCAATGGCAATTCGATCGAGGGGCTATTTGCGGGGCAGATCGACTTCGATTATTCCGGTCGAATCCTGATGATCTCAGAGTTGGAACGTATCTCGGCCGCTGCTTACAATTATACGAAAGTGCTGGCAGATCAAGGGATAAACAGCAATGGCCTCAACGCTACCTTACCCGCCAGTCTGGATGGAAATGTTGACCCCATAATCGATGGTCAGGGACTTTCACTGGGCTACTTTAGCGTTGGGGCCAGCTCCGAGCAGCGATTCATCCTCAATCGGGACACCATTGATGGTTTTCCTTTGCCTTTTGACAATGACATTAATTACGACATACCGCCATTTCCTCAGTTTCCCTACGAACATCCCTGCGAAGGGCCGAACCGTAGTCCGGACCGCCCGGAAGGTTGGGAGTTCTAAAACAACTGACAGCCTCAGCTCAACGAATAATTATTAGCTTTAATTCCCCCAGTAAACCTTGCTACTTTGTTAGTCCACCGAAAAAAAATTCTCCAAACCCCTGGATGGCTTTTATCCATTCTTACTGCAATTACAGTCATCGTACTAAGCTCAGCCGGCTGTGTTGAAGCGGTAAAACCAGTCTATAAATTCAGGGATGGTTTCCTTTTGATTGACGGCAAATTGTCCAGTATAGCGGGTAATAGTTACTTGCGGGCCTCTACCGGCGTACTGAATGGCATTCAATACAGTCTGGAAGAAGTACCGCTGGGTCAGGTAGTGATCATTGACGGAAGCGGTAACCAAACGGAATGGATCTACCTTGCTGAAAAAAGAGAGTACGTCCCACCGGCATCTTTCGAGTCCAGTCCGGGAGAAACCTACTACGTCAGTCTGACTACGACCGATGGCGAAGTTTACGAATCCACTCCGGAGACGATGCCTGCTTCAACGGACCTGGAAGAATTCGATTCCCGCTTCGTCCAGGAGTCCTTTTTTAGTGACGAATTGAACCGTTTCGTACCCGCATTTGAATTGAGTGGGAGTTTTCAGGACGACCCGGAAGAGCGCAATTTTTATCGACTCTCCTACATCAGCTGGGAAAGACTCGATGTTTGTTTATCCTGTAATTTCAGTCAATACAACCCATTCTTAGAAGAGTGTGTAAGTACCCCCCTTGGCAGAAACACACCGCGTTTTGATTACGCCTGCGACACCAATTGCTGGGAAAAAACCGTTTACCAGAATTTCCGGCTTTTCACCGACGAATTCAGTGACGGTAACCGGGTAGAGGGCTTTAAGCTCGGGCAGGTCAATTACGACTGGCATGGCAAAATCCTCATCATTGGGAAACTGGAGAAAATCAGTGCGGGAGCACACGAATACGCCAGGGTACTCAGGGAGCAATCGCTGGGTAGTGGTGGGCTTAACGCTACTCTGCCGGCCAGCCTAGCGGGCAATATGAGCGCCGTCGACCAGGAAGCCGGGGGCGTATTAGGCTATTTTGCCGTCGCAGCGGAGTCTGAAGCGAAAGTATTTTTTGACCGTGACACCGTGCAAGGATCTCCCCTACCCTTTGATGGTGATCTAAATTACGACATTCCTCCACCACCGGCCGCACCTTACGTACACCCCTGTGAAGGCCCGAACCGTAGCACCGAAAAACCAGCAGGATGGCCAGAATAGTAATCTCTATATACTTACTGATTGCCGGCAGCCTCGGGTTGCAGCAACAACTGCTCGCTCAGGAGGAATTCACTGTATCGTTTTTCGTAGTGGATCAGCTCAGTAACGAGCCACTGGAATTTGTAAACATTTTGCTGTTACCAGGTGGGCAGGGCCAAACGACGGACGAAAAGGGTAAAGCTTATTTCCAGCTGACGGAAGGTCGGTTGAACTATAAAATCAGCTACCTGGGTTACCAGACTCAGGAAAAAAGCATTTACCTGGAACGGGATTTGAAAATAGACGTCATCCTGGAGGGCGATAACGCCAGGTTGGAAACCATTTTAGTTACGGGCGAAAGTGACCGGGAGATACTGGCTAATCCGGAAATGGGCGTGCAATCCATCGGGTCGGGAGAACTGAAACGTCTCCCTGCGGTACTCGGGGAGGTGGATGTGTTAAAAGGTTTGCAACTCGTCAGTGGCGTAAATGCAGCCGGCGAAGCCAGCAACGGCGTAAGCGTACGTGGGGGCACCATCGATCAAAACCTGACGTTACTGGACGGCGCGCCCGTTTTTACCCCGACCCACGTTTTTGGTCTTTTCTCCGTATTTACACCGGATGCAGTGGGTTCCGTCGATCTGTTCCGGGCCAACATTCCGGCTGAATACGGTGGGCGAATTGCCTCGGTGATCGACGTACGCAGTCGTAACCCTACTTCCGATCAATTGAAACTTAGCGGTGGTATCGGCCTCGTGTCCAGTTACCTGACGGTTGAAACACCGCTGACCAAGAACAAAAAGCTGAAATTACTGGCGGGTAGCCGAGTTGGGCTGAATGATTTCCTGTTTTCCTTTGTAGAGAGACTGAAAAGAACCAAGAGCCGCTTCGCCGATGGTACGCTTAAACTGCGTTACCAAGCCAGCGAAACCTCGATCTTCACGCTCTCCGGATTTTATTCCTACGATTTTTATCAATTGGAACTGATCAACAGTCTGGCGAACATAAACAGCTCCAGCAATCAATACCGCTATCAGACTTTGAACGGTAGCCTGGAATGGCTACGCCTGAGACCAGATGGTAAGGGAGATTGGCGCACCCGGCTGATCAACGCTAACTACCAACCCGAGTTGCTGTTTCCCGAGGTACAAAGTCCCGTTACCGTAAACTACCGATCCAGGGTTCGCCAGCAAGGACTGAAGAGTCGGATCAGTCGGGAGATCGGCAAACACCGCTTGAAGTACGGCCTGGAAGCCCTGCTCTACAGCATTGAGCCAGGGGAACTGGACCCCGCTGGCTCCAGCACCATAAACCCACTTACCCTTCCCGTAGAGCGGGGGGCAGAAGCCGCAGCCTTCGTAGAAATACGCTGGCAATTTGGCGATCGACTGAACGTGCAAACCGGCCTGCGTTACGCCCACTATGCTCAACTAGGCCCGAGTGAGCAACGTGTCTACCAGCCAGGGGAAGAACTGAGCAGCGGTAACCTGGTGAGCAACACTGAAGAAAGTGGCATCCTGCAGGATTATGGTGGCCTGGAACCACGCCTGGGCATCAGCTACCAGCTAAATGAGCGCAATAGCCTTAAGCTGGCTTACGCCGAGTCGCGCCAATATCTGCAACAAGCTTTCAACGCTACGACTCCACTGCCCACCAGCCGATTTAAAGTGGCGGACAACAACATCTTACCTCAGACGGGGCGGTTATTATCACTGGGCTGGGCCGGGGTACTTTCTCCCGGCAGATACCGCGCCACTGCCGAGACTTACTACCGTAGGGTCAACAACATCCTGGAGTATAAACCAGGAGCCGATCTCTTTCTGGAAACCGACGTGGAAACGCAATTACTTCAGGGAAAATCAAGGGCATACGGTATTGAACTCAGCGTGGAAAAAATTAGTGGCAAACTCACCGGCAAGATCAACTACACTTATTCCCGGGCTTTCAATCTGGTAAAAGGGCCTTCCTTTTCCACCAGCGTGAACGAGGGGAACGAATATCCCGGTTATTATGACCAACCCCACGTCCTGAACGCCAACCTGACCCTGAACAAAGGGAGAACGCACGAATTGGGCTTCAACTTCGTACTGCGCAGTAACCGTCCCTATACCGTTCCCAATGGTTTCATTGAGATCAATGAATTGCCCATTCCGCTCTTTTTCGAGCGCAATAACGATCGGCTTCCTACTTACCACCGACTTGATTTTAGTTGGACGATCCACAATTTCAAGCGGGAAAAGCGCAAATGGACCGGTGATTGGATAATGACCATTTACAACGTTTACGGACGTAACAATGCCGAAAATATTTACTTTGGACCCAAGAACACCGGTCCCGGCCTGGCAAATGCACTTTTCAGCGGCAGCCCCTTGGGCAGTTACCAACTCAGTATTTTCGCCAACCCGGTGATTTCGCTGGCCTACCGGTTTACTTTTAACCCTAAGTAACCGGTTCTGCTAAAAGCCTTGCTACTTTGGCAGCCCAATGCTTACTCTACTAATCTTATACTCCCCCCCATGTACGCAATCGGTTACGATCTCGGCTCCTCCAGTATTAAAGCAGCACTCGTTGAAGTGAACAACGGCAAAGTGATTGCCAGGATTCAAGAACCGGCCACCGAGATGAGCATGGACGCACCCCAGGCTGGTTGGGCCGAGCAAGACCCCGAAAGCTGGTGGGGATATGCCTGCGCCGCCACCAAACGGATTATTGAGGAGAACAACATTTCCCCCGATCAGATTCAAAGCGTCGGCATCAGCTACCAGATGCACGGCCTGGTCCTGGTGGATGACCAGCACGAAGTTGTCAGGCCTTCCATCATTTGGTGCGACTCCCGGGCAGTAGAACTGGGAGAGGCTAGTTTTCAACGCATCGGCCCCGAACGCTGCCTGACACACTGCCTCAACAGCCCTGGCAATTTTACGGCAGCTAAACTTAAGTGGGTGCAGGAAAACGAACCGGACAATTACGCCCGTGCCCGCTACGCCATGCTGCCCGGCGATTATCTGGCTTTGAAGCTCAGCGGAGAGGCCACCACGACGGCTACCGGTCTTTCCGAGGGCGTACTCTGGGATTTTAAGGCCGAGACACCAGCGAGTTTAGTCATGGATGATCTCGAGCTAGACCAAGAGTTGTTACCTACTCTCGTTCCGGCGGTGGGTAAACAGGCAACGGTTAGCGCCGACGGAGCCGCAGCCAGCGGTTTACCAGCGGGCATAATTATCGGATATCGCGCCGGCGACCAACCCAATAACGCCCTTTCTCTCAACGCTCTTGCCCCGGGTGAAGTAGCGGCCACTGCGGGTACCAGCGGGGTGGTTTATGGCGTCACCGACCGGCTGGTTTCCGATCCGGAACAGCGCGTAAACAGTTTCGCCCACGTCAATCATACTACTGCCGAGCCCAGGATCGGAGTTCTGCTCTGCATCAACGGAGCCGGTATTTTGCACCGCTGGATCCGACAAAACATCGGCGGCAAATCCCTGAGCTACGGGGAGATGGAGGTTTTGGCTGACAAAGTAGCAGTGGGGGCAAATGGACTGAGCTTTATCCCCTTTGGAAATGGAACGGAAAGAATGTTCGGCAACCAGCAAATCGGTGCACATCTTTTGCACCTGGACCTCAATCGCCACGAGCAGGGAGACCTGATTCGCGCGGGCATTGAAGGTATTGCTTTTGCCTTCGTCTACGGTATGCGGATAATGAAAGGTGAATTGGGGATGGACCTCAGTATGATCCGCGTAGGTAACGACAACCTTTTCCAAAGCAAGATCTTTGCCAATACCATCGCTACCCTCTCCGGAGCGACCATCGAGGTTCACAATACGACCGGAGCAGTAGGTGCTGCCATGGCCGGAGCCGCCGGAGCTGGACTGGTCGATGAGCTGAAAACCGCGATGGCCCGCCAGCAGATTGTGGAGCGTATCGAGCCGACTCAACACTCGGCAGAATACGAAGAAGCTTATGCCCGCTGGTTGAAGGGGCTATCGCTATTTCAATAGTTGAAATTCTTTACCGCTCCAACGAAAGCCTTCACTCCTTCCAGCGGGGTATCCGGGTAAACCCCGTGGCCCAGATTTGCAATGTGGTGACTACCGAAGCGCTCTAACATGGCGCGGGTGGCCGCAGCGACCTCTTCGGGCTTCGCGTAGAGCTGACAAGGATCCAGATTGCCCTGCAAAACCCGTTCATTGCCAACTAATTGACGGACTTCATTGGGGTCCGCACACCAATCCAGTCCGATGACCGAAGCACTGGTTTTGCTCAAGGGGGCAATGGCGTGGTGAGCGTCCTTTGCGAAGACAGTAACCGGTACTTCTCCGCTTAGTTCTTGAATGATCAGGTTAATATAGGGTAAGCTAAATTCCTGGTAAAGTGCGGGTGGCAAAACACCGGCCCAGCTGTCGAACAACTGGATCAGATCGGCACCGTGGGCAACTTTTTGCTTCAAATAACCGGCCGTAGCCTCCGCGATTTTTTGGAGCAGCCGGTGAGCCATTACGGGTTCCTGGTAAAGCATCCGACGGGCCTTACTAAAGGTTTTGCTACCGCCTCCTTCTACCATATAAGCGAAAATAGTCCACGGCGCGCCGGCAAATCCGATCAGGGGAACACGGTTGTCTAACAATTTCTTGGTGGCGGTCAGGGCATCATATACGTAACCCAATTCCTGGTGAGCAGCAGCAGCGGGGCGTAATTTATCCACGTCGGCGGCGGACTTGATCGTCTCGGGAAAGCGGGGGCCTACCTTTTCCACCATATTGTAATCCAGGCCGAGCGCCTCTGGAATGACCAGAATATCACTGAAGATGATGGCGGCATCAACGTCCAACTCGTCAATGGGCTGAACGGTGACCTCGGCGGCCAGGTCAGGGGTTGACACCAATTCCTTGAAACCACTCAGACTGGCACGCAGCGCCCGATACTGGGGCAAAATTCGTCCGGCCTGACGCATCAGCCATACGGGTGGTCGTTCGGTAGCCTCGCCACGGGCGGCACGGAGGAAGAGATCGTTTTTCAGCTTCATGGGGCGAAGGTATTTCATTTCATCGGTTTAGGAGAATGGTTGGGAGATCGTGGCTTTGATTTTACAAACTGTAGAGATGATTGATTGGTTAGGTGAATGGATAATTGGATGCAACCCACGTGTCGCAGACTAGCTGATACGGCCGATCCCTTCACCCAGACATTCATTCATCCAATCCTCTCTTCCAACATGGCTACTTTGAAGCCAAAATCATTACTATTTTAGCCCTCCGAAATCAATTGAAAATGGACAACGAAAACACCACCCTCGGCGTAGGAAGCCGCGTACGCCATCCGGCCTTTGGCGATGGGGTAATCATTAAAATTCATGCCATTGCCTACGATGTGGTCTTTATGATCCACGGGCTGAAAAGCGTGGGAAAGGATTATACGGGCTGGGAGGTTATTGAAGCCATCGCTACCGAAGACGAGGTGAGTTTCAATGCTGCTGAGAAGGCTCTGGTAAAAATATTACGTAGCTATAATGCTCTGGGCGAAGTCGTGGACCTGGGTCACCGCTGGGACGGAGGCACCCTGATTCTCCAACCCGGCGAAGAAGGCCTGGCCAGTAAAGAGATGCCTATTGATACTTTCTTCCATAAGATCGTAATGGTACGTGACCGGCTGCGGGTGATGGAACAACGAATAAATGCCAGCAAACTGACGGACGAAGAGAAGGTCAACCTGCAACAGTACATCACGAGAATATATGGTAGTCTGACCAGTTTCAACGTACTGTTCCGGCATAAGGAGGATCAGTTTTCGGGGCAGAAGAAGTAGAAGGAAAATTTGGCTTTAGAATGGGTTGGAGCCCTTTGGCAGAACGCTTTGTTTTACAGGGGCCCAGGCAGTTTAAATTTCAGGGCATTGGCTTGAATTAGTATATTTAGCTGATGAACCCCCTTTGGAAACTTGGCCGAATTGCGCTTCTCCCCTTGCTCTTTTTCGGATTGCCTGGCTCAATGAATGGTCAGGAGCGGGTCTATCGCTACGCAGACGGCCACCCCTTGGATTATGGCACCGTCAACTCGATCCTCCTGGATGCGAAAGGTTATCTGTGGTTGGGTGGACAAAGCAGTTTGCGACGGTTCGATGGCGATGGGGTCGAGTATTTCGGCCACGCCCGGGGAGATACGACTTCTTTGACCAATGACTACATTAACGACCTCTACGAAGATGATAGTGGCCGGCTCTGGATCGCTCATCAACGGGGAATTTCCTACTTCGATTATCGCCTTGAGCACTTCCACAACTTCAGTCCTTCGGCTCAATTAAAGGGAACTGCTACTCGCCAGGGTATTGGCAGGATCTGGCCGGGAAAAGACGGACTTTTCTGGGTAACGACCGATGGGCTACTCCGTTGCTTCGACCCTTTTCAATTAGCTTTTCACCTGGGGGATAGCAGCCTGTTGGCCAACCAGCAAACCGTTGGCATTGAAGAGGTTTACGATGCCCTTAGCCTCGAAAATGGCCAGAACTGGATAACGACGAATGCGGGAACTTTCTCATTCGGCAAGATTGATCAGCAACTCGCTCCCATCAAGGCCTTCCAGTCGACCATTTACAAATGGCGGATGCGCCCGGACGGCAAAATGCTGGTGATACAAGAAGACTCTCTAGGCTTCTATCAGCATATTGATGGAGGATCGTTTACTCGGCTGGCAACACTCCCCTATCCCGAAGGACTTACGGGAGATTTGGTCAATGTCGTTATCAGTAAATCTTCCTCCGATGACTGGTACCTGGGAACCGGGCGCGGTTTAATGAAAATCACCCTAAGCGATAACTCTACTCCTCTGGTCGAACTATTCACAAAAATAGAAGGAGAGGAGCAATCACTGACCAACAACACGATCTACGACTTAGCTTTTTCCGATGACGACATGCTGCTCATCGGTACGCGCCAGGGAGTGAGCAGACTGGATTTGCGACCAACCCACGTCGAGCATTATACTGATGTAGGTGAGCAGGCTTTGTGCTCCAAAGTGACCAAGGGTTCTGCCGTAGATTCTATCCTGAGCGTATTGATAATCGGCACCGAAGCAGGCATTTCTTTGATCGATTTGAATACCGGAAACGCAAATTGCCTCACCCCGAACAACACCCCGGGTATGCGTAGCGAGTGGGTGATCAACGTCGATCCGGGCCCATACCCACACACCTTTTGGGTCGGTTATCGTGGCAGGGGGGCCAACTTACTCGATATTTCAAACCCGGCTCAGCCCGTTTTTCGTGAACTGGACTGGGGTGGACATGACTTGAAGACAAGGTCCGTTTACCAATTTGCGCGAGACAAGGGTGGTCGTTACTGGCTGGCCACTTCGAAAGGCCTGGTCAGTTATACGCCGGAAACCGGTAGTACAGAGTTATTCGAGCACGATCCAAAAAACACGAGTTCTTTAAGTAGCTCCAACTTACTAACGGTGCTGGTAGACAGCCGCAACCGGCTTTGGGTGGGAACGAGGGGCGGAGGCATTTGTCTGAAAGACCTGAACGATCCGGAGCGCGGTTTTCAACGCTTTCGTTTCCAGGAAGATGACCCCGGCTCTCTGCCCAGCGACCTGATCCTGCACATCAACGAAGACCAGGCGGGTAGGATCTGGATCGCCAACCCGGAAGCTCCGAGTGTTTATCTGGAGGACGGTACTTTTCGCACCTTCGGTTTGGAAGACGGACTGGCACATTCTTTCTGCTACGGGAGTTTTGCAGACCGGGCGGGTACACTTTGGATGGCCTTTGGTGGGATATTCGTGGAAATGGACCTGAATGTGGAGGGCGAGTTAATGGTTGGTCGTCAGATAAGCCGTAGAAGTGGTTTGTTAAGCACCCAAAATGCTCAATTCGGTTGGTCGGTTCTGCCCGATGGCCGCATGGCGCTAAGTCAGCGTTTGGGATTGAATATCGTCCATCCGGAACTCACGAACACACAGGCCGATTTTGCGCGAATCTTGCTAACCGACTTCCAGCTCTTTGATGAATCCGTCAATCCCGGACAAGCTTCTGCGACTAATGAGCTACGTCCTTACCGACTGCCCGACGACATCAATGAGCTTACCCGAGTCGATCTTCCACCTGGCCAGGACTTGATCGGCATCTCTTTCGCCGCCTCTCGATTTCGACCCTTCAATGAGCCTACATTTGCTTATCGCATGGCCGGCATCCAGGATGAATGGAGTGTTCTGGATGACCGTCGCTACCTGTCTTTTCCCAAACTTCCGTCTGGTGAGTACCTACTGGAACTGAGGATGGAGGATGAGCTTGAACGCTATTCCGACGATATCCGCCAGCTCACCATTTACCTGAAGGCACCCTGGTACCAGCGGTGGTGGGCCAAAAGTTTATTCGCTTTATCTCTGGCAGCTCTGGTGCTTGGGGGGGTTCACTTTCGCAATCGTCAACAGCAAAGACTGGTCGCGGCCAGGCTGGAGGAAAGAGAAGAACTGCGCCGCAGGAGTGCCCGGGATTTTCACGACGAAGCCGGCAATCACCTGAGCCGACTCAGTCTACTTACCAATGTTCTGGATCGTAAACTGGCCGGACAAAAGACAGAGGAGGCGCGCCCGCTGGTTACTGAGATCAATCAGAACGTACAAATTATCCGCGAAGGAATGCGGGATTTCATTTGGGCCCTAGACCCCGATAACGACTCCGTTGAAGAACTGGCGCTGCGACTCAAACAATTTGGTCAGGAACTGTTCGCTCATCACTCCGCTTGCTTTTCCTTTATTCCCCTCAGGCCGGAACTCAATAAATTGGAATTAGCTACCAATACCAGACGACATCTGATGCTGCTCTTTAAGGAAGCTATGAACAATAGTTTGCGCCACGCCGCAGGAGCAAAAGAACTTGAATTAAGATTTAGCCATCAAGGAAATTTATTGAAAATCAGCTGGACGGACGATGGCTCCGGCAGCGCGATGCTGACGGAGCATAATACTGGCATGGGCATCAAGAATATGCGAGCCAGGGCGGAGAAAATAGGGGCCGACCTGTTCATCTCCGGCGAACAAGGCTTTCGCGTCGAGATAAGTCTACTGCTAATATCCCCCTTTTGAGGGATAGACAACTGAAAGGTAAGTCATTAATTTAGAGGTATGAGCCAGCACCAGTCCAGGGAAGTAGTACCATTGATAGTCCTCGAAGACGATCCGCGCATCCGGGATTTGCTACAGGAAGTCTTGAACGAAGCGGCGGGCTTCAATTGCCCGGCTACTTACGCCAATGGGGAGGACTTGCTGAAAGATCTTCCCATCCGGAAAGACGCCATTTACCTGATGGATATCGACCTGGGTCCCGGAATCGATGGAATCGAGACCTTGCGCAGAGTACGTGAACTCGAACCACAGGCACGGGTGGTGATGCTCACCGTTCACGAGGACTCAGACTCCGTTTTCCGGGCACTTTGTGCCGGAGCGATCGGTTACCTGATCAAGGGCATTGCCCCCGCCCGCCTGATCGCCGCCCTGGAAGAAGCCGCTGCCGGAGGAGCACCGATGAGCCCGAGTATTGCTCGCCGGGTAGTGTCTACTTTTCACCTAGGCCCGAAAAACCCGCTAACGACGAGAGAACGCGAAATACTGCGATTACTCTGTGCCGGGGAGAGTTACCGCATGGTGGCCGAGCATCTGTTTATCTCTGGACATACCGTACGTAGCCACATCAAAAATATCTATCAGAAACTCCATGTCCATAGCCGGGCCGAAGCAGTGGTTAAGGCTATTAGAGACCGTCTGGTATAAATATACCGCAGATGGGGGATTGCCGGCCGATCCCATCGGAAGGAATTTTGAAACCGAATCCTAATAACCCATCATCGATATGCCTTCCTGTAAAAACTTACTTCTCCTACTATTGATTGGCTACTCATTGCTTACCGCATGTGGTGGCAAAGACGCTTCCGAAGACGCCAATACTCCCGCTTCGTATTCAGACATGATAGAAGCAGCCACCGAGCAATACGGAGAAATTCAAAAGAAAAACGAACGAGCGGTCCACGAGCCGGCTATCCTCAAGGCAATGTTACCTGAAACGGTACTGGGGATGCGGCGTCAGAAGATTGCGTCTAATGCTAGCGGTATGGCCGGCTTCCAGATAGCAACGGCAAATGCCCGTTACCAGAGCGACAATAGCAGAAAAAGCATAACCATCACCATATCTGACGGCATGGGCGGCAACCTGACCGCGATGGGCATGGTCAATTCTTTCACCGTGGACTCGGAAGAAGGAACCCGTTCGACTAAAACAATTAAGATAGGCGGCAAAAAGGCCGTGCGTACCTTTGATACCGCCAATGGCAAAGGCAGCCTGAGCGTTATCTACGATCAGAGTATCGTACAGATTGAAGGCAGTTATCTGGAAAGTGTAGATGAGCTAAAGAAAGCTTTTGACACCTTGTCACTCAGTGAACTTTAGCGTATATCATATCTTACACAAGCCAGAAAGAAATGAAAATTGACTTCCGCGATATAAACTGGGGCAGGATTCTTGCCAAAAGCATCAGCTTCCTATCAGCATTCACCAGTGGTAGTCTCATCGGTGCCATTTTAGGTCGACCGGCGGCAAAAGGACAAATGCTGGCAGCAGGTGCAATTATTGTGTATTACATGCTTATTGGCGGTCTGGCTGGGCTCGTCATTACCGTTATCGTACTACGACAACGCTCCACCAAATTTCTTTGGTGGAGCGCTGGCATTCTGCCAGTACTGTTTCTAAGCAGTTGGGCAGCACTGCGGCTAACGGCCGGCTAGTGGAGCAGCCGGTAAATAACGTTATGTAAGCCGTCGTTATCTTGGCTCTAGCCGATCTGAAAAAAGTTAAGCATAGCCATAGCTACGTGAAGACTTTTTTCAGGATGGATAGGGCCACGAGAGCAAGGTTTGGCGTAACGATATTTGCTGGATGATCCACTAGTTACTTCCGGTTATATAGCATTTTTCCAGCTTCTTCGTATTTGTCGCCTTCCGCCCAAAACGGGCGACCTTCCATGTTGGCAATCAGACGGGCGATGTAGGTGAAGCTCTGGCAATACTTGAGCAGATAATCGTAGTCAATGGTATTCGGATTATCAGTTACCTGATGGTAATACTTCATCATCGTATCATCAAACTCACGGAATCCGGGACTGAAGGTGAGAGCAGGTACCCCCTTAGCAGCGAAAGAAACGTTGTCAGAACGGTCGTAAAGTCCTTGTTCTGGTGCGGGATCTCCGACTACTTCCACGCCAATGGCGGCTGCTCCGGCATTAATTTGGTCGTCTACCCCCGTACGCCCCATACCAAAGATTGAAATAGCGGTAACGTCGCTATAGCCGGCACCGTCGGTATTAAAGTTATAAACTACCTCATCCAACGGAATGATCGGATGCTCGGCGTAGTACTGGCTACCCAGCAGACCAAGTTCCTCTCCGGTAACGGCCAGGATAATAATACTCCGCTCCGGTTTTTCCTGGGCAAAGCTTTTGGCCGCACTCAGCAGGCTGATCGTACCGAACGCATTATCGCGTGCACCGTTGAAGATGCTATCCTCGGGCGTGTAAGCACCACCACCCTGAGCACCAACGCCAACGTGGTCGAAGTGAGCGGTCAGCAATATGTACTCATCTTTCAGTTCGGGGTTACTGCCTTCCAGAACGCCACCGACGTTGCGGCTCATCACCTTCTTTACTTTCATACCGGTACTCATTACCATACCACGAGGCTTCTTGGCCGTACGCAGCTGAGGAATGAAATTATCTTCGGCTTTCAGGAAACCGTAGGGGATCGGTGAGGAAGGTTGCTCTTCATCTGGGGCCAGACCCAGGCGCTCACCGCCGAAGTAGTTCACAAAAGCTTTAAATGGGAACGGTAAGCGGTAGACCTCATAAAGGGCAACGGCCCCGCGTTCGGCCGCCAAGCCCGCTTTTTCCTGAATGCCCCGGAAAATGGCACTTTGCGACATATCTTCCGGCAGCCCCGAAAAGGTCACGACGATTTTGCCTTTCACGTCGAGGTCTTTGTAGTCATCGTGGCCCGTTTCTGCGTCTACCCACCCGTGACCGGCGAATACGACATTGGCCTTCTTGATGTTTACCGGGGCAGTTCCCCGCATTTGCAACAGGTTCTCACCGGGGGTGAAGCTGATACCGTTGATGGCCAGCCCGTAGTTATCCGGGGCGGCAATACTCTGCATGGGCACTTCCTGAAAGTAACTATCCCCGTTCAGGGGTTCGTAACCGAAGCCCTCCAGTTGACTGGCAATGTATTCTGCGGCGATCTCGTTACCTACGCTACCCGTCCGGCGGCCGGCCAGGTAGTCGCTGGCTAAAAAGTACATTTGTCCCTTCAGGACCTCCCGGTCTAGATTGGATTCTGGCAAATCGCTGTATTCCTGTGCGGAAAGCGCCGCCGTGCCTAAAAAGCACACGGCAAATAAGATAAGGTTTTTCATAAAACTAGTTTTCTATTTCAAATTTAGCGGCAGTCAAATGTCTTAAAATAAAAAGAGCAGCTCCGTCAGTTTCCGACGAACCTGCCCTTCCTATAGACTTGCGTTAGCTACGCGATCTTTTCCAATGGCAGGTCAAATGCTTCGGCCACTCCGGCGTAAACTACTTTTCCATTCACGATATTGAGGCCTTTGGCCAGTCCCGGATCGGAGGCACAGGCATCGCGCCAGCCACGGTTTGCAATCTGGATCACGTAGGGCAAGGTAGCATTGGTCAACGCTACGGTACTGGTAAAGGGCACCGCGCCGGGCATATTGGCCACGCAGTAGTGAATGACGTCGTCAATAACGTAAGTCGGGTCCTCGTGAGTGGTTGGCTGGCAGGTTTCGATACAGCCCCCCTGGTCCACGGCCACATCCACCAATACGGTGCCGGGCTGCATTTCCTTGAGCATATCACGGGTAATCAGGCTGGGGGCCTTTGCTCCTGGGATCAGTACGGCACCAATGATCAGGTCGGCATCGGGCAGTTTCAGGCGGATGTTGTATTCGTTGCTATAGAGAGTGGTAACGTTAGCGGGCATGATCTCCTCCAGGAAACGCAGGCGATTCAGGTTAATGTCCATGATCGTCACGTCGGCTCCCAGGCCGGCGGCCATAAAAGCAGCCTGGGTGCCCACTACCCCACCGCCGAGAATGATCACTTTGGCGCGGCGCGTACCGGGTACTCCACCCAAAAGGATACCTTTACCACCCATTGGCTTTTCCAGGTACTTGGCACCTTCTTGTACGGACATCCGGCCGGCTACTTCACTCATCGGCACCAGTAGCGGCAGACTGCGGTCCGGCAGTTCCACGGTTTCGTAGGTCAGGCAAACGGCGTTACTCTTGATCATCGCACGGGTCAGCGGCTCGGATGCAGCGAAGTGGAAGTAGGTGAACAACAATTGATTGTCCTGTACCAGATCGTATTCCTGCTCGATCGGCTCCTTTACTTTGACGATCATTTTGGATTTGGCGTAGACCTCTTCAATGGTATCCAGCATGGTGGCACCGGCATCTACGTACTCTTCGTCGCTGTAACCACTACCGTAGCCGGCGGTTTTCTGAACGTAGACTTCGTGGCCGCGCTTGCGCAACTCAATTACTCCGGCGGGCGTCAGGCCTACGCGGTTTTCATTGTTTTTGATTTCCTTAGGACATCCGATAATCATGGTGGTAAGCTTATATTGGTTAGGTTAAAAGCTGGCGCAAAGATGCGCTTTTTAGGTAAAAAAACTTAGCTGTATTTACATCTCCGCCCCTGGCAGTGAGCAAGGTTACTGAATCACGATTCTCCTGCTCCTTATTCCGTCCGCATTTTTCAGGCTCAGGGTGTATACACCCACCGGAAGTTTTGCACGAACGGAGGCCGATATGGCTACCGATCCGGATCGTAATTCGTAGGGGTCCAAACTAGTTCTGTAAATCGCCTTACCATCCATCGTATGAATAAACAATGCAGTTTTTATGGTTGGCAAAGTAGCAGTGTTGATATCGAGTCCAGAGCCGGATTTCCATGGGTTGGGAGCGATGATCAGTTCTTCGGGAAGCGATTGATTCGGACCGTAGGTAGTGCTTGCTACTTTGTCAGCCACCCCCACCTCAAAACCTTCACCCTCCGTAACGGTCCAGGCGGTGTTCAAAGCTATGTCGCTGATATCCTGTACCAGACCGGACGGCCAACGGACACTGGCTTCCACCAGGCTGGTTGCCGCCCCCAAACCGAAGTGCAGAACGTTGCTCTTCTGGCTTTCCCAGCCCGAGCCGGCCGTTACCTCGGCGTAGTGGATTTCGCCCTGATCGTCGACCAGGCGTACCGCCGCACCGATACCCATACTGTTACTCTCCAGGCCGCTGAGCCGAAGTTTCAGGTAACTGCCGCTCTCGGACGTTTCGTTGCGAAAAAACTGTAAGCTTTCCCCTAATCCCCGGTTAGCACTAAGTAAGTCCTGACGACCATCCATGTCCTGATCGATGGCCATACAGCCCCAGCTGCTGTATTCATTTGTAACGGCTTCGGTGTTGAGGATATCGGCGAAGGTGCCATCGCCATTGTTCCGATAAAGCTTGTTTTCGTAGGGTGAGAAACTGTATTCGTTGGCCACGTACAAGTCTGGCAATCCATCGTTTTCCAGGTCCAGGAAGCTACAGCCCCAGCCCATTCCAAAGTCGTTCACACCAGCGTCAACACTGGTTTCCAGGAAAGTGCCATCTGGCTGAGCCATGAAGAGGAAGTTGCCGTAAAGGTTGGTCACGTAGATATCCAGCCAGCCATCTTTGTTTACGTCCGCCGCATCCACTCCCATACCAAAACTTTCGGAGGCGATATTTGCCGCCGCCGCGATCTCCGTGAAAACGCCGTTGCCATCATTTTCATAAAGTCTGGTGGGTTGGTTGGCGTCTTTGATGAGCAGCAGGTCCTGGTCGCCGTCCTGCCCATAATCGAAGCAAAGAACGCCCATGCTGGTGCCATTATCCAAGGCCTGACTGGCGGCGGTGTGGTCCGTAAATGAACCGTCGCCATCATTGAGTAAGAGGACATTCTCAAAATTGAAATTACTGACATAGATATCGAGCCAGCCGTCATTATTGAAATCGGCCAAGTTGATGGATTTAGGCCACCCGATCTGGCCGATGCCCGCCGGAATACCGTAGTTCGAGAAAGTACCGTCGCCGTTATTCTTAAATAACCGGTCGGGCAGTTGTTTGCAACCAATGTACAGGTCCAACTTGCCATCGTTGTCAAAATCGCCCCAGGCCGAGGTCGATGTGTTATCGAATTCAGTGAGGGCGAGACCTGATTCGGCAGCTACGTCGGTGAAGCCGCCATTACCATCGTTACGCAACAATTGGTTGGGGCCAAAAGCAAAGGTGACGTAGACATCCGGAAAGCCGTCTCCATCGTAATCTCCCACGGCGATGCCTTCACTGCGTTGCGGGCCAATTCCAGCGGCAGCGGTGCGTTCAGAAAAGGTGACTGATTGGCCGAGAACCGACTGTTTGGTCAAACCAATGAGACTAAAGCAAATCAACAGGCCGAGCCGAAATTGCGTGAACGTAAATAGCTGCTTGTGGTCCATTATTGTGAATCAAGCTGGTTGGCAATTTTATTCGGTCACCACGGCGATGCGGTCGCGGCCGTTGTAAGCCAGGCGACTCAGTTTCCGGATACCGTAGAAGCGCAAGTCCACGATCTCCCGCCAATTCCGATCACGGATAGGGTCGAAATGATAGATCTTACTACCATTGGCCATCAGGACAGTGCCGTCGTTGAGGACGATAAAATCTTCGGATCCGGGCAACGTCTCCACCAGGGTACGGGCGGGTTGGTTGAGCTTGTACAGGCTCTTTTCCATGAGCAGCCAGGGCGCGCCGGTGGCGTTACTTTTTTGTACGTAGATCAAATTACCGTTGGGCAGGCGATCGAAGCTACGGCCCGGATTTTCGGCCAGGGGCACGGTTTTGTCGGTTGTCACGTCGCCGAGTACCAACTGGCTGGGCGAGCCGGTAAGGAAGAGTGCTAGCTGATGACTGTTGAGCCAGCTGTAATAGCCCGTACCGTTCAGGTATTTAAAAACCGGTCGGCCATTGTCTACCCGGTTGGTGGGAAATTCCCAGACGCGCAATACGGTGTCCCGTCCCAGATATTCCTGGCGAACGGCACTGAACCGGCTACCGTCACCGATCGGCTTGGGACTGTATTCTCCACTGCGGGTACGGGTAACGCGGGTCTGGGTCCTGGCGCTGAGATCAAAAGAGAAGATATCCGGCTGTGGCATTTCCGGATACTGAACGGCCATGAGCATGACGTCATCATCAACGAAGCTAGGTTGATTATTGTAACCATTGGGGTTAAAGGCCGTCAGGTACTGCGGGTTGCTGAAGGTAAAAGCGGTGTCCCGGCGTTCCAGCTCGAAGGAAAATACTTTGGTGACCGGCAATTGTGCGGCCAGTGGACTCAAACCGAGAACCAGAAGGATAATGAGGAATTGACGCATGGGTGTGATGTGGTATTATTGGGTAAAGGTAGGGAAGTGGGAGCAATCATCAAGACAAGGTGAATCGCTGTAACAACTACTTCTCAGAGAATGTTAATTGAGGTGCATTTTCGCACTATCTCATGAGGAGTCATTGGATACTGAAGCATTCATAATATCTTTAGGAATGAGATAGTGAAACTGTATCAATTGAGTTATGAAAATAAAGATAGTCAGTATTCCAGTCAGAGATCAACACAAGGCATTAGCGTTTTACACTGATGTTCTGGGGTTCATTAAAAAAAATGACATTCCCCTGGGTGGAGAAAATCGATGGCTCACGGTCGTTTCCCGATATGACCAGGATGGGCCTGAGCTATTGCTAGAGCCAGCTCCCCTTCATTTTCCACCGTCCAAAGTTTTCCAGGATGAGTTGATGAAAGCAGGAATGCCGTACACCCAATTCTACGTCGACAGCGTTCAGGATGAGTTTGACCGCTTAACCAAGCTTGGTGTTGAGTTTAGTATGCCGCCAACGGACGCAGGCACCGTAATCATTGCAGTGTTCAACGATACCTGTGGTAACAATATCCAACTGGTGGAGGAGAAGTCTTATAACCGGGCCCGATCAGGGGCTTCAGAATTGTAAAAGGTCTTTCATACCAAAAACTCCCTGCTTGCCGACCAACCATTCCGCTGCGGCTAGTGCCCCCTTGGCGAAACCCGTTCTGCCGTGGGCTTCGTGTTCAATGTAGATGGTATCTACTTCGCTGCGGTAAGTAATCCGGTGGGTGCCGGGAGTTTCGCCCGCTCGTTCGGCAGCGATCGGCAAACTGTTTTCATTTCGCTTTGCTACTTTGAAGTCCTTATCTATCTGCTCCTTCGGCCAGCGCTCTTCCACCAGTTGCCAGTCCGACAGTTTCGGATGACTACTGACCAGGTCCTCCGCCAAAGTAATGGCCGTTCCGCTAGGCGCATCCAGTTTATGGATGTGGTGAATCTCCCTGAGCTCAGCGGCATAATCCGGCAAGTCGGCCATCATTTTCGCCAAATATTGATTGAGCTTGAAAAACAAGTTTACACCAATGGAAAAATTGGAAGCATAAAAGAAAGCGGACTGATGTTTATTTACCCAGTCCTGAACCGGACCGAACGATTCGTTCCCCGTTACCCCCTTGGTCAGCCAGCCGGTGGTACCACAAACGACGGGGATACCCGCTTGCAGGCACAGTTCAATGTTTTCCAGGGCGTATTCGGGTCGGCTGAACTCAATGGCTACGTCGGCCTGAATTAGTTGTGCCCGGTCTTCGGCGGGTCTGCTGCTGCGCAAAACAACTTCGTGGCCGGCAGCCAGGGCGAGTTCATCAATGGTTTTTCCCATGCGGCCGTAACCGAGAAGGGCGATCTTCATAGTCGGAGTTATTTTATCCGGAAGGTACGTTACCGGCTAGAAAGCCAACTGATAGACGAGGAAAAAGATCACCAGGTAGATCCACATCGCATCCAGGAAGTGCCAGTACATACTAAGCAGGCGCAGGTTCAATCGTTTATCCGGATCGCTGAAATAGACCAGTACACTTACCGGTTCGCGCATGTGAACACGGGCCTGATATATGAAAACAAACAGGAAAGGTAGCCCGGCGACTACGTGCAAAAAATGCAGGACGGAAATCACGTAGAGATAACCGGCGGAAACATCGCTATGAATATAGACCTGCTCGTTAAAAAGCTGATACCAGGCCACGAATTGCAACAGCATAAACAGTACACTAAGGCCGACCGTATACCAGAGGGCCCGCATGTAGCCGTCAGTATTATCTGCCAGGTACTCCTTTTTGGCCAGGTGTATAGTATAGCTACTACCTAGCAACACGGCCGTATTGAACAAAAATAACCAGGGCAGGCGCAGAGTCGGCAATTCCGCCTGGATACGGGTATACACAAAGGCTGCCGTTAGGGTTAGGAAAAGTACCGTCAGGCTGAAAAGCAACAGCGTGAGGTAAACATTTTTGGGATGGAAGGCGAAGTTATCGGTTTGGTCATCGGGGGCGGGACCGGCTTCTTCTGGGCGGGGATAGGACATAGTTGGACGGCCTTTGGCCTTTTGGACGGGCTAGAGCCCTTTTGGATGATCGCTAAAGCGACCTTTTGGAAAAGCATGGCCTTTATTCTTTGGCGAAAGCCCCTCCCCACAAGCGAGGAACGAGCGTCCACAAGTCGCGCAGCGACGTCTAAGAGGGCTTTAGCCCGTCCAAAAGCGAGGCGAAGCCGAGCGTCTACTTACTGCGTCGGCAGCGTTCGCTACAGTACTTGACTTCCTCCCACACTTTCTCCCATTTCTTGCGCCAGGTGAAAGGACGTTTACAGACGGGACAAATCTTTTGCGGAAGATTAGGCTTTTTGTGGGCCATTTTATTAATGATTAATTGATCGAATGAGTTAATGATTCAATGTGAAACCTGAAAGGCAGACTATTGCCTCATTAGATCATTGTCTCATTAGATCATTGTCTCGTTAGATCATTACCTCATTAGATCATTGCTTCTTGGCGAGAATCTCATCCATCACTTTTTCTGCCTCGGCGGTCTTGGCAGCATAACCTTTGATATCCCCCTTGCGCTGTAGGTCCATAGCTTCTTTGAGGAGGCGTTCGTGTTTCTGTTCCAGCTTCTTGGTGGGATTGGATTTAAAGAGGTTGAACATAGTTTACTTACTTTTAAAAGCCTAACGGAGCCAGCGCCATTTGGTTGTTGGATTGTCGGGTTGAAAATTTTTGTCGGTCTTAGTAGACTGATAAAAATTTCAACATTTATTCTTACCTTTGCGCCCCAAATTAATTTTTTCATTAATACATCCACCGATGTTTGCAATCGTAACCATAGCCGGTCAGCAGTTCAAAGTTGAGGAAGGTCAGGAGATCTTCGTCCACCGGCTAGAAGCCGAGGAGGGCAAGAGCGTCTCCTTCGACACGGTAAGTCTACTCGCCAACGGCGACGACATTTCCGTAGGCACGCCGATGCTGAAAGCCTCCGTTGGCGCCACTGTACTTGGCCACGTGAAGGGCGACAAAGTAATCGTTTTCAAGAAGAAGCGCCGCAAGGGCTACAAAGTGAAAAACGGTCACCGCCAGCAATTCACCAAGATCAAGATCGACTCCATCACGGCCTAGTCACGGCCCCATTCTCAATCCCTTAAAAGATAATCAACCATGGCACACAAAAAAGGTGTAGGTAGTACGGACAACGGCCGCGACAGTAATCCTAAATACCTCGGTGTTAAACTCTACGGTGGCCAAGTCGCCAAAGCAGGTAACATCATCGTTCGTCAGCGCGGCACCAAGTTCCACGCCGGCGAGAACGTTTATATGGGCAAAGACTTTACCCTCCACGCCAAAGTGGACGGTAACGTAGCTTTCACCAAGAAGCGCCTGAACCGGACCTTCGTCAGCATCGTACCCGCCGGTACCGCTGCCCCGGCCCCGGCCAAGCCTGCCAAGAAAGCTACTCCGGCCAAGAAAGCCGCCGACACAACTCCACAACCGGTAGTAGCCGCCGTTGAGGACAACTCTACGCCCGATGTAGACGCTACCCCCAGCAAAAAGGCTGCCACCAGCAAGATCACCCTGCCCAGCGGCAAAAAGATCAAGCAGGACGACCTGAAGCTGGTAGAAGGCATCGGTCCCAAGATCGAAGGTTTGCTGCACGGAATCGGAATCACTACCTGGCAAGAACTGGCTGACGCTCCCGAGGAGAAAGTTCAGCAGATGCTGGATGACGCCGGACCCCGCTACCGCATTCACAGTCCTTCTACCTGGGCCAAGCAAGCCAAACTGGCTGCTGATGCCAAATGGGAAGAACTGGAAAAACTCCAGGACGAACTGGACGGCGGAAAAGAAGTGAAGTAAGCTCACGACCTTTCGCTACGATAAAAAGCCTCGATGCTCTTGCGTCGAGGCTTTTTTTAGGCGGGTAGGATGTTGAATTTATGGGTTGTCTTTTCGGACTTCAAAGTAGCCATGTTATAGAGCTTACTAGGATTTTCAGAATCTGACTAAAATTGAGCTATCTTTTGTCAAAATGAACACCAAGAATAGGAATTTATCGGGATAAGCGACTGTTTTCGGGGTAAAATTTTGGCACAAAAGAGCCGATTTTGGACGATGAGTGAAGGCCCTAACGAGCTCATAAATTCTCCGTCACTACCAGACGATTTGACGACCGTTACTATTCGACTACCAGACTAACTCCCTACTCCCTATCTTTACCCCTGAGTAACCCATTCGAACAAAACAACTATGCCAGCTTTTGAACTTAGCCCGGATCAAATCTCCGAAATGGCTACCGCGATTCGTCGTGGAATGGAAGTCTACGTTAACAAAGAACACGGCCGTTTGCTGATTGCCGACGACCCGGAGCGTAACGTCCGTGCCGACCCGGAAGTCTTTGAGATCATTATGCAAACCGTGGCTACTGACCCCGACAGCTATTTCCACCTCGAAAAGCTGGATGCCCAACGCGGGATCGACATCATGAAGGATTTCACCAACCGCATCCGCAACCAGGAGCTTTGGCAAACCCTGACCTACGCCCTAAAACGTCCAAAGCCTTTCCGCACCTTTAAGGAGGACCTGCGCAAGTACCCCAAGGCCTACGACAAATGGCGGGAGTTCCGTCAAAAGCAGTACGAAAAGTACGTCCGCACGGAGATTGCCAAGCTTGATGAAAGCCCGGAAAGCTGACCCTCGCTGACATTTAAGTGACATTTAACGTTTTTCACTGGCTTTGCCGCCGCTGAACCGCTATATTTGGATTGTCTTCTGGTGAATTCAGAAGACAATTTCTGGTGTCAACTCCGGTTACTTATGCAAAAGCTTACTTATGGGCTGTTTTTCGCCCTGCTCTCTATACTCCTGTCTTCCTGTCTCACCGATGAGACAAACAAAGAGATCGTCATTCAGGATTTCACTTCCGAAGAATACGCGACCCTCAGCGAACAACTGAACATTGACCGGAATATCGAGTCAATCTCTACCGTATTGCCTCGCCACATGCGCGTGAATTCATCTGGTAACAGCTCTTCCATCGATGCCCGGAAGGCCCTCTTGGGGCGGGTACTTTTCTACGACAAACAACTTTCCATTACCGGTGAGACCAGTTGTGCCAGCTGTCACCTTCAATCCGCTGCCTTCGCCGACCCACTGGCCAAGAGTATGGGTATCAATGGCCAGGAAACCAAGCGTAATTCCCTGGCACTGGCTTCTACGCCCAGCTTTGAAACCTCCTACGGCAGTTCAGACAATTTCGGCACATTCGTCGGCTTCTTTTGGGATGAACGCGCCCAGACCATCGCCGCCCAAAGCATCGAGACCATCGAAAATGAGATCGAAATGGGTCATGATGTAGTGGCGTTGGCCCAACAACTCAACGACCAGGAGATGTACCGTATTTTAAGCGAGAAAGCATTTGGTCGTAACAACATCTTGTCTTCCAGTCAAATTGTGGAAGCACTCGAAGTATTTACCAACTCCATTATTAGTGGCAGCAGCCGTTTCGACCGACTGACGGATCAGGAATTCTTCGGCGAAAATGCCAACGACGAGCCCACCTGGACCTTCCAGGAGCAAACCGGTCGCTCGCTCTACCTCCAAAACTGTGCCAGTTGCCACAGCGCAGACATGTCTTTCCCCGCCCGTGCCATCGCCAACAATGGTCTTGATGTAGTGGGAGACGATAAGGGCAAGGGTGAAATCGACGGTAGCCAATTCGACGGAATGTTCAAAGTTCCCTTCCTGAGAAATATCGAACTCACCGCTCCCTATATGCACGATGGCCGCTTCGCCACCCTGGAAGAAGTCATTGACCATTATAGTAGCAATATTCAGCCTCACGCTAATCTCAGCAACGAGTTGCGTGAAACCGATGGCAGTCCAAAACGGATGAACTTCACTGACGAGGAAAAACTCGCTCTCGTAGCTTTCCTGCGCTCCGTAACTGACGATAAGCTACCATTTGAAGAACGGTTGAGTGACCCTTTTAAGGAGTAGGAAACATTAAGCACCTCAGGGGAAGGCGGTATAAGTCGGCACAAATCCTCGACTATTAAACTCATCAGGGATTATTATTGTCTTGTGGCTTTTACCTGATGGTTTTACCTTCACCCCGTGACTACCTTAAAATTACTCACCCGCCGAGAACTGGATATCCAGGCCTGGGACAAATGTATACAGCAAGCCCCCAACGGATTGCCTTACGCATATTCTTGGTACCTGGATATCGTCAGTCAGGAAAACTGGTCCGCGCTGGTACTGGAAGATTATCGGGCGGTAATGCCACTGCCTTTCAACTGTAAACTATTCGGCTACCCTCAGCTCTACCAGCCGATCCTCTGTCAGCAATTAGGTATATTCGGGCAGATCAGTGCTGCGGAGAATGCCACCTTCCTAAAGACCGCCAGCCAACGTTTTCGAAGAATTAATCTAAACCTGAATGCCAGTAATTTTAGCAGGCTACCGGAGCTGGCTCCTGGGTCGATGACGGCCAGAACCAATCTGCTATTGCCACTCGACCAGCCGTACGCAGCCATTCATTCTGCTTATTCCAAAAGCCTGAGAAAACGGCTGCGTAAAACGGAAACACTGCTACTTTGCCAGCCAACGAAAAACTCCACTACCTTGATCGACCTCTATCGAAAACAGGTGGGAAGCCGACTTAACTGGCCGGAGGAAAACTATCAAATCGTAGCGCGGCTGATCGAAGAGGCATCAAGGCGTAAGGCGGGCCTGATCCGTAAAATTGTTGACGAAGCGGGAAGGCTACACGCCATCGGTTTTTTCCTTATCGGTTGCGGGCGGGTGATCAACCTTTTTGGCGCCTCTTCGCAGGAGGGCCGTAGGAGCTATGCCATGCACCGCTTACTGGACGAAGTCATCCAGGAAGTTCACCAACAAGAAAATTATTTCGACTTCGAAGGTTCGGAAATACCCGGTGTGGCTGAATTCTTCCGCAGTTTTGGAGCCCACGAAGAGCAATACGCCCACTACCATACTGAGCGGCTACCGTTCTGGCTCAGGCTCGCGCTGAAAACCAGGAAACTAACGCAGTAACTTTCGGATAGCCCGTCCGATGGCCCGGTGGCGAGATCTGGTACTCACCTGTTTTTTATAAAAGCCAATCAGAAAAGTATTCGGACCGGTCAATTGTGGATCGGCGGAGATACCACGGCCAAATCCTGCAACTACCATGCCGTCCGCTGAATCGACTCCTTTTTCCTCACTCCCCAGTAAGCTGTAGTGATCACTCAAGGTGTCCGCCTCGGCTTGTGCCATCCAGAAGGTATAGGGGCTGTCTGGCCCGTTAAAATAAAACCAGCGGTAATTGTCACTGTGTTTGCTGCCTTTAAAGTGGTCGAAACGCTCGTAATTCGGGCCTGATTTATCGGTGCCCCAACTGGTTTGTTTAGGTCGGTAGCGGCCACCGGCGGGGCCTTCGTAAAGAAACCAGTAAGGGCGCTCGGCGTCAGTATCGGTTACTTCGAGGCTGGCATATTTCTCGTGAAAAGTCCAGGTCCAGGCCCACTTCCCGCTGATGCTTTGGGTAAATATCTGATTGTTGTTGAATTGACTGGAGCATTTACGGTGACCGGGGTGGCCGGCCCCGTCGTCGTCGCCCTGGAACACCAAGTTCGGCAGGCCCCGAAATGAGGCAGCTGCTGCAGCCGGGTATTCTCCCCAGGGCTTATCCTTGTAGGCTACCCAGTCGTTGCCATCGGGGTCCAGAATGCTGCTAAAACCTCCGGCAACCGGGTCGTAGAGGTAAGTTGCCGTTAACGTTTCGACTCGGTAGTGCGCCCGCCCCAGGTGATTAGACTCAAGAATGGAAACCTGGGTGCTGAGACTAGAAAGAGAGAAGATAAATACTAAAACCAGGGACGGTAGGTGACTCATCATGCGACAAAATTTATAGGGACGTAGGTAAACGAAATGCATTCAATAACCGTGATTCAACATTCGCTATTAAACAAGTTTCGCAAAGCGGTGTGTACAAAGTTCGAAACACGGTAGTACGGTAATTGTCAAGTAATGAACGTTGAATCGTAAATGTTACATGCCTTTGATCGCATCATTCCGCCAGAGATGCACGTACTTGTGTTGATCCCAACCGATGCTGATGATATCCAGATCACCGTCACCATCGATGTCTACGGTCCGGGCGCCGAGATGGCTTTCCTTGCCGGTATCGATGACCAGTTTGTTGAATTTTCCCTCACCGTCGTTTTCCCAGATCTGTAGCGTCAGTGCTTCTCCCTTGTGTTCCGCAGTGGTCAGGTCGAGGTCGCCATCCTGATCGAGGTCGGCCACGTCCAGGTTATTCATACTGAACTGAGTGACGATGGTTGCTCGCTTAAAGCTGCCACCGGACTGCTGAAAATAAACGTATAGACTGGCATCGGGCTCCAGGCCCGGATAGCGTTCTTCAGCGACCACCACGTCTGTGAGCCCATCTCCGTTCAGGTCTGCGGCCTCTACCCTATCGGTAGCGAATTGGGTGTTACCGACTTCGTGGCGGGCCCAAAGCGTGTCAATGAAGCCGTTTTCTGCGGGATTTTCCCACCAGACGACCACGGTAGGCACTTCGGCATCTTTTCCCGGCACCCTGTAGCCGGAAACAATGTCCAGATCATTGTCTCCATCCATGTCGGCCACGGCAAAGCCTTCATCACTGGCATCCTGGGCAACCAGGGTCACCGGCCAGGCATTGTCTTCGTCACCGACCAGGTATTCCTCTCCGTTTTCGTCGTATTCCAGTCCGTAGTCCATGGGCTCGATGACGTAGAGTCCACCCTGACTGGCCAGGATAATGTCGTCAAACATTCCTCCCCGCAAGCTTGCGGTCCGGTAGCCCTGGCCGTTGTGGTGACCAGTCGGTGGTACTTGGGCAACCAGGCGTTTTGTCAGTTCTCCACTATCTTGATCGCGGTAAAAAGCGTAGACATCGGGCAGCGCTTCGGCGATGATGGTTGGCCCGTCGGTGACCCGGGTCATAAATAGATTGGCATCTACGTTCAGCCCCAGGTCTTCCTTTTTCCAGTTGCTGCTGAGGTCGCCACCGGGGTTATAATAGATATTTCTGCCGGTGATGATATCGGCTAAGCCGTCGTCGTTCATATCACCCGCCGCCAGGCCGAAGTAGCGTAGCCATTCCGGCTCGTCGAATTCTCCCCACATGGCCTTATTGCTGTCTATTTCGATATAGGTCCACTGATCCAGGGCCAGTTTTTTAGCTGGCATAGAAGCAATGCTTTCGGTTTCGTCACCGGGCACTGCTACTTTGAAGTCACTCTTATCTTGGTCCCCATTATTACAGGCGCTCAAAATCAAGATAAAGCAAGCAAATGGAAGTAATTTTTTCATCTAGCGGGTCTGGTTGGTGAGGAGGAAGAGATCGCGGCTTTCGTGGCCGGGATAACGGAAGATGTCATAGTCACCGTCACCCTCGAAATCGGCCACCCGACCGTTGTAGATACCACCGGTTGTGATGGTTTGCCGGGTCCAGTTCTTGTAATCGCCCTGGTTAATGAAAACAAAAACCTGATCGTCCTCCTTACCGAGATTGACGGCCCGGTGAATATTCACTCCGGTAACAATATCGAGGTCGCCATCCAAATCCATATCGAAGACCTGGAGGGTGTGGGCGGCGGGAATACTATCAGCAACGATGGTTTCGGTCCAGTTGCCCTGGCCGTCATTCCGGTACATAGCCAGCGGGTAGCCGGCGCGTTCGCTGTGGGTGATGAATACTTCATCGGTACCGTCTTCATCAATGTCTGCGGCCCATCCTTTGGTGGCATTACGGCTCCAGTCCCCGGTTTGGTTATTCCAGCGTTCACTGATTTTGGTAGCCGTCCAATTTCCCCTCAGGTCTCCTCCGGGGTTAGAAAAGATATTGCCGTTGGCCAACAGGTCTAGGTCGCCATCGCCGTCAAAATCACCTACGTCCATTCCCTTGTGCAGGTTTGGGTAATTGAGGTTCAGCACCCGGTCGAAACTACCGTCTTCTGTCTGGCGGTGGACGGAGATATTGCCTTCATCGAATATAAGAACAGATACGTCCATCCGGTCGTCACCGTCAAAATCGGCAATACTGAGGTCTTTCACTGCATCCGGGGCGTGGCCGATGAAATGATCTATCCAGCCATCACCCCCAGTATTTTCGTACCAATAAATTTTGGCCGGGGCACCGGCGTCGTTCCATTCTCCGGTATGTTGCACGGCGAGTACGTCTATGTCGCCGTCGCCGTCCATATCTCCGGCTTCCAGGTCTCCGGCGGCGAAGTCTTCCCCGTCGGGAGTATTTTGGGCGATGACCGTCTCCGCCCAAATGGTATCTTTAACTGTACCGGTATAATAAGCCAGGTAACCACCATTGGCGTTGTCGTTGATGGCAACTACGTCCTGGAGACCATCTCCGGTAACGTCTCCTACGGTCAGGGCCCACCACCATCTGGCACTGTCGATGATTTGCCGCTGTTCAAAGCTCATAGCTTGTCGTTCTGGTCCAGTCATCGCGTCCGTATCCGATTCCGGGGGCGGAGGATCACCGGTACAGGCGGCGAAAGTCAGCACAACAGCTAGAAAAGGGATGATTCTTGTGGGCATGGACTTTGTTCTTTCGGGTAAGATAGGAAACGGCAAGTGATTGAATCGCCCGCAATGTGGCCGCGATAATCTCTTACTTAACTTTTCTCCAGAAAGGTCCGAATATTTTTCGCGACCCCCGCTACCAGCGTCATCCTTGCTTCTACGCTCGCCCAACCCACGTGTGGCGTCAGCAACAAACGATTTCTTCGGTGTACCCTCAGGTAGGGATGATCTTCCGGCAGGGGTTCCCGGGTAAATACATCGACCGCCGCCCCGGCAATCATTTCTTCGTCGATGGCACGCGCCAGATCTGCCTCATTGACGATTCCGCCTCGCCCCATATTCAGTAAATAGGCCGACTTTTTCATGCTGCTCAGTTCTTGGTAAGTGAGTAAGTTATTCGTCGCTTCGTTCAGTGGTGCATGGATACTAACTACTTCGCAAGTAGTCAGCAATTCATTCAGGCTGAGAGAGGGATAGTTCTGGTCGGTATTTTTGCCGGAGGTTGAATAGTATACAACTTCGGCTCCATAAGCCTCGGCAAGTCGGGCCACCCGCCGGCCGATGGTGCCCATCCCGATAATTCCGAAACGAGCGCCGCCCAACTCGTAGAATGGTTGCCGCCAGTAGCTGAAATTCTCGCTTTTGGAATAGGTGCCATCATAGACCGCGTCGTTCAGGTGAATCAGGTCCATCGCCAGGGTAAAGAGGCTCGTCAGGGTCAGTTGAGCCACTGATTCCGTGCTGTAACCCGCCACATTTTTCACTGTAATGCCGAGTATTTCGGCGGCCTCCAGATCAATATTGTTCATTCCCGTGGCGGCTACACAAATGAGTTTCAGGTCGGGCAGCTGATCCATTTCAGCACGGCCGATCTTTACCTTATTGGTAATGGCCACCGTACTGCCCCGCAAACGATCAACCACTTCCGCAGCTTCGGTATTCGGGTAGGTGCGGTAGTTACCCAATTCCCGCAGGAGATCATCGTTCGGGACTTCGCCAATGGTGTTGGCGTCGAGAAAAGTTATGGTTGGTTGTTCAGAAGAATCAGGCATGGGTTATAATTTGACTTTGCTACTTTGCCAGGAATGCTGACTTCAAAGTAGCAAGGTAATGAGCTGAACAGAAACAGTCCGGCTACCGAAACAAACGAAATTAATCATCCTACTAAACAGAACACCCAGGACTTACCTTCCGTCTATAAGTTAGAACTTATTTGAACTTTCGCTCATCGTCCAAAATCATCTCTTTTCGGCCAAAAATTTGCCTCAAAAACAGTCACTCATCCCGATAAACTTCCGTTTCTGACGCTCATTTCAACCAAAAACAGCTCGATTTTGGCCAGATCTGGCAAACCCAAACAAGCCTTAAAGTTACCCAGCCCATCTTTATGCGATTAATCTATCTCCTCCTCTCCCTACTGATCTTTTCCACCTTAGGCGCCCAGCACGCTGACATTCACGGTATGGTAACCGATGAAAACGGTGAGCCTTTGATCGGAGTAACCGTACAGATCAAAAATTCCGTGGTTGGTGACCAAACTGATCTGGATGGGCATTATGATATAGAAGCCCCGACGGGGAGAATCCGTTTGCTGTTCAGTTACGTCGGCTACGGAGACGTGGACACGACGCTGACAGTGGCCCTGGAAGAAACCAAAATTGAATTGAATGTGAGTATGCAGCCATTCACTTTCAGGGGCCCGCAGGTAGTGGTGATTGGTCGCCGTGCCGTTGGCCAGGCTCAGGCGCTTAAAATTCAGCAATCATCTCCCCAGCAGGTCTCGATCCTCCACGCCGAAGTCTTTAATAAATATCCGGACGTAAGTCTGGCCGAAACCGTTCAGCGGATGCCGGGTGTTACGATATCTCGTCGCCAGGGTGAAGCTGAATTTGTACAGGTGCGGGGAATTCCGAAGGAACTGACCATTATATCCCTGAATGGTCAGCGGCTACCTAGTTTGCGGGCGGAAGCGGACCGGGCCACCAGTCTTGATTTGATACAAACCAATCTGATCGAGGAAGTTTACGTTCACAAAACGCGTACCGCCAGTATGGACGCAGATGCCATCGGTGGAAGTATCGATTTCCGCATCCGACAGCCGGAAGACAAACTGGAATTATTGCTGCAGGGCGGGCTGGGGTCCAATTTCCAGGATTCCGATCTGCGTATGGTCAACCGAGGCGTACAACAACTCGGTGGGTTCATTAATTCCGAGTTGAGCGAAGAAAAGGTGATCGCCCTGGCCGCCGGCAGTTACTTCCGCAATGGACGTAACAATGACGAGCGGCTTACTGAACGCGGATTTACGGGTACCGAAGGTGATGCTGTTTTCCGCTACCGCCCCACAGATACCGACCGCCTGGCTGAAAAGATCGGGGCCATCGGTTCCATCGAACTAAGACCGAGTATTTACAACAGCTTACGCCTGACTTATAATTTCAGCCGCAGTAACGATGAATTCGTCCAACGACAAGCTACCTTTGATCTGGACCGTAACCGTGAACTACGGGAAACGACCAACTGGCAGGAAACCCGCTCCATCAACCTGGTCACCCTGGAAGTAGAGAATAATTTTGACCGACTGAAGCTGGATTACGCGCTTAGTTTCGCCCGTAGCGCGGAAGACATTGATGACCGTACCCGTTTCCGTTACGAAAAGGCGGTGGATGATTTCAGCAGCATTGGCGATAATCCTTCGGCCACCAGTTCAGCCACCGACAGCGAACTCGAACTGCGTCGTTTCGCTTTCGAAAAGCTGAATTTGACGGAAAACATTGCCATCGGCGGGGCCAACCTGACTTTTTTCACCAGTGAATTACAGAGTTCATTTCTGAAGGCCGGCATCCGCTACCGCATTAAAGACCGCCGCTTCGGGGCCTTTGCCGACGTCTTGCAAGTGGAGCCGGGCACCAGTCGCATTCAGGCCGGCAGTTTTGGCCTGGAAGGCCAGGGCATTGGAAGCGAGGCCGTACGTAACTTGAACCTGAGCATCGACGGACTGGCCGACACCGATCCCTTTGAGCGGGAAGGAGCTTATGAATCCGAGGAAGAAATTCTGGGTGGTTATTTGGAATACAGGGCCAATTGGTCCAGTAAATTCAGTAGTTCAGTGGGCCTGCGCTACGAAGGAACCGAGTTGGAATACCGCAGCCTGAATAATACGGACAGCATTCTGCTGAACTACGGCAACTTATTTCCCAGCCTGAATCTCACCTATCGGGTTGACAAGCAACGGCAGCTACGTTTGGCCTACTACGAAGCTATTGCCCGGCCGGCTTACGCTCAATTATTCCCTACTGATCAGATTCAGTCGGGCAACCGTACCATCCTGCGGGGAAACGCAGCGGGCACGCCCGTAAGTAGCCGTAATTTCGATCTCGCTTACGAGCGTTATGGCCGGCGCGATGGCTTATTCAGTCTGGCCGGTTACGTTAAACTACTCGATGACCCGTTTGTACGGGAAGCCCGTTACGAGGAATTGGCTGACGCTCCCTTTCTGGTTACCACTGTAGTGAACGCCAAAAGTGCCATTATCGCAGGTTTTGAGATCGGCATCTACCAGAATTTTGGTTTCGTCGGACCGGCTCTGCGCCATTTCAACGTGAATGCGACGTACAATTTCAATCGTTCCAACGTAGAAAGCAACGACCCCGACCAGGACGGTTTACCGGTGGCCGGCAGTCCACGGCAAAGTGGCAACCTCAGTATTGTCTACAACAATCCAAACCAGCGGCTCACCTTCGTTTTAGCTGCCAATTACCGAGACCGCACCCTCGTTCGCCTACAGGACGGAGCGCCGATATTCCAGGAGAACGTTCTTAACTTAGACATCAGCGCGGATATAAATTTGTTTAAGGACATTTCTTTATACGGCCGGCTGAATAACCTGACGAATCCGGTGATCCGGGAATTTCGCGACGGTGAACCGGGCAAAGGTATTCCCTATTCCAGCCAACAATATGGCAGCTGGGCAGTAGTAGGTTTACGTTGGCGGCCGGAAAGCAAGCAACAACAAGGAGGCCTGTTTCCAACGGAAGATTAGTAATAGTCTGTGAAAGGCTATTTCAGTACTATTTCTTTTTGCCTTTTTTATCCGCCTGTCGTTGTTGTTCAGCCAGTGCCTCTTGAAGACGAGCTGTAAAGCCACCGGATTTCTTCGGTTTCTTTTTGTTGGCCTGTAGCTTGGTGAGCAGTTTGTCCTTGTCGATGATAAATTCTTTGGTCACGATAGTCTGGCCAATGTTGAAAAGGTTACTGAACAACAGGTAACAGGTAAGCCCAGCGGCAAAACTATTGAAGAAGCCGAGGAACATCACCGGCATCAGGTACTGCATGTACTTCATGGCTGGCTGAGCACTAAAGTCCATATGACGGCTGTTGTAAAAGGCGTAGATCAGCGTGGTCACGGCCCAAAGCAGGGCAAACAAACTCAGGTGATCGCCGAAGCCCAGCGGAATACTGAACGGGAGCTTCATGAAAGTATCGTAGGAACTCAAATCGGTGGCCCACAGGAAGCTTTCCTGCCTGAACGTAATGGCGGCGGGAAAGAATCGATAGAGCGCAAACCAGATGGGCATCTGTAAGACCATTGGCAGGCAGCCACCTAAGGGACTGGCCCCGTACTCCTGGTACATTTTCATGGTTTCCATCTGCAAAGCCTGCTTGTCTTCGCCGTGCTTATTCTTAAGTTTCGCGATCTCCGGCTTGAGGACCTGCATCTTGGTATTACTTACCAGCATTTTGTAGGTCAGGGGATAAACCATGAGTTTTACCAACAGCGTTAGCAGCAAAATAGCAATACCTTTATTACCGACGAAGTTATCCAGGAAATCAAAAATAGGACGAATGATCCAGCGGTTAATGGCTCCGAAAATGGAGCGGCCATAGGGAATTACGTCGCTGAAGTCATGGCCAATAGCCCGCATGCGATCAAATTCATTGGGGCCGACGTAAAAGGACATTCCGATATTCTCCGAAGCAGAGCGGTTGAAAGGAACGCTGAGTTGAGTGTTCAGCACCTTTAGATCTTCGCTGGTCTCTACGTCAACCGTAATGGTTTCCAGTTTTCCTTCGCTGAATCCGTTATCGGAAAATAAAGCGGAGGTAAAGAATTGCTGAGTATTAGCTACCCATTTGAGGCGTTCACCATCGACAATTTCTTCATCGGAGCCCGTACAGGAACAGTGATCAGTATCGTCGTCTAAAGGCTTGTAATAGACCGTGGAGAGATTTGCCTCGTAGCTGGCATTCTTCTCGATCTTTTCGAGGTGATTGGTCCAGTTGAGTTTGATCACCTCCGCACCGGCGGTGAGAATGTTGTTGAGTCCTTCCATCCGAAGATCGTAGTCCATCAGGTAAGTACCGTCATTGAGGGTATAGCGTTGCTCAAAGTAACCACCGGTAGAAACGGGAGCGCGGAACACTACGCTTTGCCCTTCTACCGTAGCGGTGAAGTTAAGGTCGCCGGTATTAACGCCTCCGCTGGGCACACTACTAACGGGCAGCAGATATTCAAAGCGGTTGCGCTCGTCGTCGAGCAGAAAAAGAGGACTGGTGATAATCTCTCCCTTCTCGTCCTCCACCATTTTCTGGTATTCCTTCAGACGGACCTGAGCAACTTTACCGCCTTTGGTGGAAAAATCTACCGTCATCAAGTCATTTTCCAGGGTGACGGTGCGCTCTTCACCACCTAAAGCCGTAGCAAAAGGACCGTAGGTACCTCCGAAGCGGGCGAGTCTGGCGGAATCGGAAAGCGTGGTCATCTCATCACTGTCAGCGTCAGCAGAAGCATCAGTTTCCTGACTGGCCATCAGTTCTACCTGGGCAAGAGAGTCTTGTGTGCGTTGTTGAGCTTCCAGTTCTTCGGCACTGGGGGCTACTACCTGTTGCCAGACGATAAAAAGGGCCAGGATCAAAAACAGCCCGATCATCGATCTTTTATCCATATCCATAAGTCAGTCACTTTTATATACCCGAAGCAATACAGTTATTATCAAACAGTTCTGCTTTGAGTATAAAACCGGCCGCAAAGGTAAGCAAAGCAATTCGTTGTCTTAAAGAAATCGGACGAAGCCGAAAGTTAGGTCGACAGAGAGTGATTTTGCTGAGCGCAATTGAAAACCTTGCTACTTTGGCCCACAACGAGCTATGCTACTTTGTTAGCCAAAATATTGAGGGCTCGCTGATCATCCTGCGTCCTCAAAATTGTTAGCCTAAATAAACGTTAGATTAAAGATATTAGACGCTAGACTACATCAGTTCACAATGTATAGCGTCTAGAATCTATTATCTGGTATCTTAACTGACCCACCAAAAACCGTACCAATCGCATCTACCCCCCGTAATCCACGACAAACGAACATTTTAATTTGACCGAAAGTGACATCATAGCAGGCTGCCGCCAGGGCGACCGTAAAGCGCAAAAGGCGCTCTACGAACGCTATGCACCCAAGATGCTGGGGGTGGTACGCCGTTACGTCAGTCGGTCGGACGAAGCGGAGGATATCCTGATCGAAGGATTGTTCAAGGCGATGGACAAGATCGATTCTTTCAAAGACAACGGCAGTTTTGAAGGCTGGGTCCGGCGAATCGTGGTGAATGAATCCCTGATGTTCTTGCGTAAAAACCATGCGCTCAAACAGGCAACCGAGCTGGAGAACGTGAACCCGCTACATTTTAGCATGGACGCCCGGGCCAGCGACCGGTTGGCTGCCCAGGACATCCTGAATCTACTGGACCGGCTACCCACCGGCTACCGGACAGTTTTTAATTTATACGTGATCGAGGGTTACAAACACCGCGAGATCGCAGAGCTGCTAGGCGTGAGTATCAACACTTCCAAGAGCCAGCTCATTTTGGCCAAGCAGCGGTTACGCAAATTGCTGAAGGCCGTAGATTACCCCACCTCCGCCTACGTGGCGTCCACCCCGAAAAGCGGAGAACAATGATCAGATTTATGCCACAACGAGATCCACTGGAAGAACTATTCCGTCGCAGTTCCGAAGAACTGGAGCAGCGTCCCGGCCTGCGCGGCTGGCACCGTTTGGAACACAAACTGGACAGTAAACGGTCAGTTAATCTGACGAGCCGGCGAGGTCTTCATCGCACCCAGGGGTTCTTCAAGCCCTGGTACTACGCCGCCGCCGCTGTGGCCCTGGTGCTGATCATCATGATCGGCGTGGGCAGACAATCCGGTAATGGTATCGACGATAGCCTGCTGGCCAGACAGCCGGAAAGCATCGAAGATTTTCAACTGAATGTCAGCCAGCCTACCCGGATGGTGGCCTACCAAGGCATTTCTGAAGGTGAAAGAGGAAAAATACTGACGGTGCGCAACAGCAGTATCCCTCGCCTGATGCCCGCGGAGAAGTACCGCTTGTGATTGGTAATGATTTAATGATTTAATGAGTCAATGATTTAATGATTTAATGAGCTATTAGCCCAATAAAGCGTAGCTTATGCAACGAACCTATTTACATTTACCGGGTTCCTCCATCATGCTTCGCCTTTTCATCTTCCTATTTAGCTACTTACTATTTGCTGGCTGTGCTTTTGGCCAGGATTCCGAGTATGCAAAACAGTTGACGGCCATTCGTTCGATGATCGAAAACGGCAAATACGCCACCGCCGAAGCGCAGGCGAAAGGGTTGGCCAGCCTGGGCCGGGAGTCTTTATTGCTCGATCTGGAGGCCGAAGCTACCCTGCTGATCGCCCGAGCCATTCTTGACCGACCCAATTTAACGGCCGAAGACCGGGTAAAGGGTATTAAAACACTGCGGGAAAGCGCGAAACTCTTTGGCAGGGCCAATGACCGCGACGCCCTGAACCGGGTACTGGCCGAACTGGGAGATTTGCAGGGGCGCAAGGTTGATATGGACGAAATCCAGTCTTCCGATCAGAATGGTCGCCGCAGAAGACGTAGTCTGCGCCGCAACGACAGTCTGTTGATTGAAAAAGAGTTGCTCACCGCTCTGGTGGCCAGCCAGGACGAGGCCATTATGACACTCTCCGACAGTCAGATGAGTCAGTTCATTCGTTTACAAAGACAGGAAAGATTACTGGACAGCTTCGAGATTCATGCCCTGGAAGACAGTTTGTTGGTGGTGCAACAGCGAATGAAGATCGAAACGCAAAACTCCACTATTCGCGAAAGACAGCAGGAAAGAAATTTTATATACCTGCTCATTGCGGCTATTCTGGCCATCCTGGGTACATTATACTGGCGTTTTATGGCCAGCCGCCGCTACCAACGTGTCTTACAGGAAAAGAACCAAAACATTCAGCAAGCAAAGGGGCGTTCGGACGAATTACTGCGTAATATTCTGCCCGCCAAGATCGCCGCTGAACTCAAGAAGTACGGCAAAGCCAAGGCTCAGCGCCACGGCCACGTCAGTGTGCTTTTTGCGGATTTCAAAGGATTCAGCACCCTGGCCCGTGATCGGGACGCGGATGAAGTGGTCAGTCTGCTGGACGAAGCGTTCCGCTCTTTCGATCACATCATCCGAAAACACGGTTTGGAGAAAATAAAGACCATTGGCGACGCCTATATGTGCGCCAGCGGTTTGCCCGACCCTCAGCCCGATCACGCCAGTCGCTGCGTAGAGGCCGCGCTGGAAATGCAAAAGACACTAGAGGATCATCCTCATTTCTCCGCCCGCATCGGGATTCACAGCGGGCCGGTGGTTGCCGGAGTTGTAGGTATGGACAAGTTCGCGTACGACATCTGGGGTGATACTGTTAATCGCGCCGCCCGCCTGGAAGTAGCCGGAGAGATCGGCAAGGTCAACATCAGCGAAAGCACCCGAAGGATTTTGGACGATAAAATTTACAGTTTCACCGCCAGAGGTAGCGTACCGGTAAAGAATATCGGTGAAATCGAGATGTTTTTTGTAGAACGAAAGGCGTAACCACAAAACCACCAAGAACCGCAAGTATAATTATATAAAAAGGGCACAAGCTAAATAGCTTGTACCCTTCTCTAGCGTGAATTAGGTACGCCTGTTGAAGCTACCTGGAGGTCGCTAGCCGGAAAAGATTATTGTTTTACGATCGGACGGGTAACCACCTCACCGGCGCTAAACAACTGGAGGTAGTAAACGCCGCTGTTGAGCTGGCTCAGGTCCAACTGAAGTTTATCGGTCCGGATCAGACCGGTACGCACGCTACGGCCCAGGCCGTCTACCAGGCGGAACTGCTCGGCGATTACCGGTACATCGGCGGTCAGTAAGCTGGTGACTGGGTTAGGGTAGATTTTCAGGTCCGTGGCCCAGATTGGTTCGTTGGTATTGACTGAAGTATCAAAATCATCTTCGGAGCAAGGGAGGATTTGGTATCCACCGACAAAAGGCGGATCAAAACCAGCGAATTGAGAGCCGTAGCCAGTGATGAAGGTACCTTGAGCTGCATTATCTGCAAAGAAAGCAGCGACGAAAGCAGAATCGATTCCGGTTGTTTCGTCAATACGGATCGTAACAGTATCACCTTCCAGGGTAACGGCGGTTGCGTTAATTGCTCCGCTTCCAAATACAGTAATGAAATCCTCGGTAGGTGTAAGTGGACTAAGGCTCAACTCAACGTAACGGCTCTCTGTACTTTCGTCGAGTGTCGTCACGGATTCCGGAGTGAGTGGATCATTGTCCGTGGAAATTACATTGATCAGGCTCGGCACGATTTCCAACAAACCGCGGAACTGGACCAATTCTCCCGTCACGCGAATTTCGTCGCCTTCGGTGAGTTGGTAATCACTTACGTCACCACCGGAGAAAACGTAGATGCCGTCACCGGTTGCCGGTTCAATCAGGAAAAAGCCGTAGCCTTCGTTACCGTCGTAGTCAAGACAGGATACTACACCCTGTACCGTACGGATGGAGTCTGCAAACAAGGCCACGCCATCAGCGTCGATGTCATTAATATCGTCGATATCACTAACCACAACGTCCACGTCATTATCGACGATAGTAATCTCCCGCAGTGAGTCTCCGGCGACTTCACCAACGGTAGTTGTCAAGGCTAACTCAATGATCTCGTTGCCTTCCTCATCGACATCATCAACAATATCAATACTAACTGTGAAAGTTTGTAAGTCGCTGTCGATGTTGTTAAAGAATACCGGGAATACACCGCCACCGTTTTGCTCAAAATCCGCGCCTTCGGTAGCCGTAGTGGCTGCACCGAGGTTGATGGCGATCTCGGCACCGGAGTTGGCCAGTCCCTGTACGACAACGTCGAAAGTTACGCTGCCATCGTCTTCGTTGACGCTCATGCTGTTGGAATTCCAGTAAACGAGTTGTACCGGGTCACCACAATCACTGGCTGCCCCCGGGTTGGCGAATACTTCGATGCCATTGATGGAGAAGCCGGTGGAAGTAGAAGCGGCCTGCCAGGCGGCGGGTACGCTATTGTCACTTTCCGGATCACAGAGAACCAGGGTCGGGCCGTCGCCATTTGCTTCGGCGGGCCAAGGCAGGGCGTTGTCGTAGTCTACGTAGTCGATAACTACACCGTCGGCATTGGTCAGTTCGATATCTTCACCACCGTTAGAAAGGGCTCCACCAGTCCATTGGATGACGTCACCACCGTAGTTATAGGTGTTGATAAAAGCTTCGGCATTAACGGCCATGATGAGGTACTCACCGGCACCCAGGCTCACATCTCCGAAAGTGTGCTCAAAACCTTGGGTAAAGGACCAACCGGTCAGGTCGATGTCGTCGCCACCAAAATTGAATAGTTCCACGAACTCCAGGCTGTCGCTACCGCTCTCGGGAGAATTATAGTTAATCTCGTTGATTACGATGGTGTTGTTGGCACCGGCGGCTTCCACGATTACCTGACCGACCATGCCCAGGAATTGATGGGGGTCACACTGGTAATCGTAAGTACCAGGCTGAGTAAAGGTGAAGGAGTAGGTCCAGTTCACGCCAACGTCATTACCGAAACTTTCGGGGTTATCCGGGAAGTCATTTTGGGTACCGTTGACGTTGTGGGCTCCTTGGGTATTCGTCCAGGTGACCATATCACCGACTTCAATGGTCAGCACTTCAGGGGTAAATACGTTGCTGGTCACGCTCACCATATGTTCCGTCTGAGCGGACAGGGTGAAGCTGGCCAGCAGCAAAAATAAAAGCGTAAAATTTCTCATAAACGGGTTGTTGATTAGTTTAAGGTAATGATTAGATGATAGAATGAGGTAATTGGTTAATGGGCAAGTACTTAAATGAGTTAATGATCTAATACCGATCTTCGTATTTCCGCTAATTTATCATTACATCATTTGATCGTTAAATCATTGTTTCCGCAGGACATAAATCACCGAACTTCCTTCCCTGGCATCCGTCAGGCTGTTCAGATAAGACTTAGCTCCCTGGATAGCTCCACCGATCAGTCCGCCACCGTTTTTATACTTGCTGCTCATGATGGAGACGTAAAAAGGATCCATCGGCATGTGGTGGGTTTCCAGTAGTTTAAAACCGGCTTTACGCGTCATTTGTTCCATAGTCGCCGGGCTGAAATGCCAGAGGTGGCGGGGTACATCGTAGGCGGCCCAGTGGGCACCGTAATGCTGAGCATCCGCGGAAGTGAGGTTTGGAACAGCGATGATGAGTACCCCGTCGTCGGCCAGTAAAGCATGGCTACTTTGCAAGTCCTCCAAGGGAGTATACAGGTGTTCTAAAACGTGCCAGAGCGTGATCACGTCATAGCTTCCTGCCTTGGCCGCTCCGTTCAAAAACTCGGGTGAGTGGATGGTTACGCCAAACTTACCGGCCCCATAGTTGCGGGCATCTTCGTCAATCTCCACGCCGGTGACCTCATAGTTTTGCCGCTGCATGTAATCCAGGAAATAGCCGGTACCGGTACCAATATCGAGCAGTCGTTTGCCATTGGCCAGGCGGTTCACCAGTTGGTACTTACGGCCCAACATGATGTCCCGTGCCTTGTGGTAGAGTTTATTGACGATACCCTCCTTACTATCCGAGTGGCTGATGTATTCTTCTCCTTTATAATAAGGTCCGATGGCCGTCGGGGCCGGGGCGTCCTGGGTAAAAGTGAAACTACAATCCTGGCAGCGCCAAATGGGAAACTGTTCCTGGCTAATGGAATGGTCTTTCACTTCCAGGAACTTACCAATGGCCGAAGAGCCACAAAGCGGACATTGATCGTGATGAACGGTTTTCATGGCTGCGAAGGTAAGAGGTTGTTCGGAATATCTTACCTTGGCGCACTTATAGTTCGCTGTCAAAAACCAATCAACTTGGCTGGAAGTACCTTCGGAAAAGCATTCAGGATCACCACCTTCGGCGAGAGTCACGGTAAAGCACTCGGTGTCACCATCGACGGCTGCCCGGCGGGCTTACCCATTGACGAGGCCTTTATCCAGGCCGAGATGGACCGTCGCCGTCCCGGTCAGAGCCGCATCGTTACTCAACGCAAGGAGGCTGACGGCGTGCAAATTCTCTCCGGTGTTTTCGAGGGCAAAACCACCGGCACCCCCATCGGTATGGTCATTCACAATCAGGACCAGCGCAGCAAGGACTATAGCCACATTAAGGACAAATTCCGGCCCAGCCACGCCGATTATACTTTTCAGGCTAAATACGGACACCGCGATTACCGCGGCGGCGGCCGCAGTAGTGCTCGGGAAACAGCGGCCCGGGTAGCAGCGGGGGCAGTAGCACAATTACTACTACGTCACCTGGGCATTGAAGTCCGCAGTTATGTTTCTCAGGTGGGGGCTATCAAAGTAGCAAAGTCTTATAAAGAACTCGATCTCAACGCTACCGAAACCAACGACGTACGCTGTCCTGATCAGGAAACAGCAGAGAAAATGGAAGCCTTGATCCTGAAAGTCCGCAAAGCCGGTGACACCATCGGCGGAGTGGTTACGGCTGTTGCTACCGGCGTCCCGGCTGGCTGGGGAGAACCGGTCTTCGACAAATTACACGCCGATCTGGCCAAAGCCATCCTGAGCATCAATGCCTGTAAAGGCTTTGAGTACGGTAGTGGCTTTGCCGGCGTTACTCTACGTGGCAGCGAACACAATGATCCTTTCTATACCGACGAAGCCGGCCAGCCCCGCACTCGTAGCAACCTAAGCGGCGGCATCCAGGGTGGCATCAGCAATGGAGAGGACATCTACTTCCGCGCTGCTTTCAAGCCGGTGGCGACCATCGTAACCGATCAGGAAAGTATTAATGAAGCGGGCGAGTCGGTGACGGTTAGCGGTAAGGGTCGCCACGATCCCTGCGTTTTGCCCAGAGCCGTTCCGATTGTGGACAATATGTTTGCTTTGGTTTTGGCCGATCATTATCTGCGGCAGCGGATGGTGAAACTTTAAGACATAAGACTGCTTGCTCGCTTCGCTCGCTACGTAGGAGTACAGCAAAAAACGGTGTGTACGGCAAGTAGGAATAGCCCCCAGTTTCGCCTTCGACGAAACGCTAGTAATCATCACACGCGTTTCGCCAAGGGCGAAATTAGGGATTATTCCTATTTGGCATACGTGACACGAGCGTTTCCTTCCTACGCAGTTCGCGGAGCGAACGAGCAGTCTTACATCCGCTGAATATTTTTTGGCTTAGGCCAAAAAATATTCAGCTTTTAATTACCTTTGCGCTCACTTTTGAGTAAATCCCACACCAACGGGCGTGATCAGGATCGTCAAAATCATTTATCCGATGCAAGTATTACGCCCTTACATCCTGCCAATCAAAGGCTTGAAACCCGGAACGCACGAATATACGTATCAGGTAAATGATGAATTCTTCGCTGCCTTTCCAGACAGCCCGGTCAAAAAGGCCGCTCTGGAACTGAGCATACTAGTGGACAAGAAATTTGGAGAATTTACGGTCCGGTTTGACTTTGAGGGAACGATGGCCACCGAATGTGACCGTTGCCTGGCTGGCATTGACCTGCCGGTAAGTGGTACCGAGGTACTGCTTTTTCAAATCAACCCCGACGGGGAAGAAGAAAGCGACGATCCACTGCTGGTCTACCTGGCACCCGACGCTCACGAACTTGAGTTGGCAACCTATGCCTACGAGTTCATGCTATTGGCCATGCCTATGATCAGAACCTTTGATTGCCGGACGGGGCAACCACCCTACCCCTGCGACGAAGAAATGCTGGATAAGCTGGATGCTGAAGAAGAAGCACTGGCTAATCGTAACCGACAAGAAGACACTGACAAACCCAGCCCCTGGGACGTACTCAAGAATCTGAACAAAGATTAAAAGCTAAAATTAATTTATAATGGCACATCCAAAGAGCCGGATTTCCAAACAACGCAAGCGCAAGCGCCGGACCCACTACAAGGCAACTGCCCCTACTACTTCTATCGACCCGAAAACCGGCGAGACTCACCTGCGTCACCGCGCCCACAAAGATGCTGAGGGTAACCTCGTGTACCGTGGCAATATTCTGGTAGCCGCTCCTGAAGTAGTGGAAATCGAAGAGGACGAAACCGAGGACTAGTTCCCCGGATTTTCAAGTCATAAATAAAAGCCTTTCACTTTTCGAAGTGAAGGGCTTTTTGTCGTTACTTTATCCTATGAAGAAGATCATCAACACCAAAAATGCACCCGCCCCGGTGGGGCCATACAACCAGTCCGTCCTCCACAATGGCGTACTGTACATGAGCGGACAAATCGCTATCGATCCTCCTACCGGCGAATTGGTCCTGGATAATATTGAAGCCGAGACCCACCAGGTAATGAAGAACATCAAGTCAGTGCTCACCGAAGCCGGGCTAACATTCGAGGACATTATCAAATGCTCCATCTTCGTCTCCGACATGGGAAACTACGCGCGGATCAACGCCGTTTACGCCGAGTATTTCGACGAGGCCACCGCCCCGGCCCGGGAACTGGTGGAAGTAGCTAACCTGCCTAAATTTGTGAATATTGAGATAAGTGTGATTGCGGCTGTGGACTAAGTAAGCGTCTTCAGCACACTCGACAATTTCAGGAGTTTACCCGGCCTGACGTTAGCGGATACGGGAGTTGAATTGAAGACTGTTTTCATTCGGCACCCCTGATAGCTTAAGAGGAATCCTGGGTCGAGGACCTTCGGTCCGAGATACTCGTTAGAGTTACTAGCGTGACACTCGGACCCGAGGGCTTCAACCTATGCTCCATTATTTCGCTAAGTGTTTGAAACTAAAATGGCGACTCTGATCTCCGCACTAAACTCAATTTATACATCAGGCAATTCCAACATGCCATTTTTCAAAAAACGCCGCTGGAAAGTCCTTACTGCCTTCATCGCAGGAATATTGACCCTGTGGCTTTTTTGCCTGCCCACTACCCTATTCGATGCACCACTGGCTACAGTATTACTAGATAGAGACGGTCAACTCCTATCAGCCAGTATCGCTGAAGACGAGCAGTGGCGAATTCCAGCGGCAGACAGCTTATCCCCCAAGTTGGCAAAAGCGATTATGGCTTTTGAGGATAAGCGTTTTGAGGATCATTGGGGAGTAGACCTGATCGCTCTGGGCCGGGCCATGCGGCAAAATTGGCGGGCCGGGAGTATCGTTTCCGGTGGCTCCACCATAACGATGCAGGTCATCCGGTTGAGCCGTGATAATCCGCCACGAACCGTCTTGCAAAAAGTCATTGAAGCTTTCCTGGCTACGAGACTGGAGTGGCGCTATAACAAAGAAGAAATACTGAAGCTTTGGTGTGACAATGCTCCCTTTGGCGGTAATGTGGTTGGGATAGAAGCCGCCGCCTGGCGCTATTACGGCCGCTCTGCGACGGACTTAAGCTGGGCCGAAGCCGCTACACTGGCGGTCTTGCCCAATAGCCCGGCTTTAATCCATCCGGGAAGATCCAGGGACCAACTATTGGCCAAGAGAGACCGGCTACTGGATAAACTGCTTGCAAATGGTAGCATCACTGACGAGGAATATGAACTTTCCCGCCTGGAATCCCTGCCACAAAAGCCGCTACGCTTACCCCGTTTCGCACCCCATTTAATGACCAGGCTAAAACTGTCAGGCCGGAGCGGTCGGATCAATACCTGTCTAGATGGTAATCTGCAACGTCGGATTACCAGCAGCGTGGAGCGCCACCGCGACGAACTGGCACGCAGTGAGATTCACAATGCAGCCGCTCTCGTCATCGAGGTCAGTAGTGGAGCCGTAGTCGCTTACGTGGGCAATTCGGGAAACGACCCCGATCACGACCCGGAGGTAGATATGGTGACTGCGCCCAGAAGTCCCGGCAGCTTACTCAAACCCGTACTGTATGGACTTGCCCTGAGCAATGGCACCCTGGCTCCCCGTGAATTACTCCCGGACTACCCCAGCAGTTTTCGGGGTTTTCGGCCCGCCAATTTCAATGCCGGCTATTCGGGAGCCGTGGCGGCGGATCGTGCACTGGCCCGTTCTTTGAATATCCCCTTTGTGTACTTGCTGCGAGAGTTTGGCATTCCCAATTTTCACGCCGAATTGCAAGATTTTGGCTTTGATTTTTTGGATCAGCCAGCGGGGCATTACGGACTTTCGCTGGTGCTCGGTGGTTGCGAGATCAACATGGAGCAAATCGCCAGTTGGTTTCTGGGACTCAGCCGCCAGCAACGTTATTATTATAATCGCCAGGGACTATATGACTCTCACGACTGGGATAAAGCACTGCTACTCCGTCCGACTGATAGTCAGGCCGGACAGGTTTGCCAGCCAAAAGAGACAAATCAGGAAAAGCTGGTCCGCCGAGCCGGGCCCATCGACGCGGGAGCCGGTTACCTAACTTTACAGTCATTACGTCAACTCGAAAGGCCCGGGCAGGAAGGTGAATGGGAGCAATTTGCGACTCAACGTAAAATTGGCTGGAAAACCGGCACAAGTTTTGGTTTTCGAGATGCTTGGGCGGTAGGTACGGACCCAAACTACGTGGTAGCCGTCTGGACCGGCAACGCCGATGGCGAGGGACGAAAAGGTCTGGTAGGCATCAAAGCCGCTGCGCCGCTGTTCTTCGATATATTTCACCAATTACCCGATGATGGACCGGAGTGGTTTGAACCTCCATACGATGAATTGCGGCAAATTACGACTTGCACCTTAAGCGGTCTGCTGGCTGGACCCAGTTGTCCTTTGGATAGCAGTTGGGTAGCCATCAATACGGAACGTGCGGATGTGTGTAAGTACCACCAGCGTATCTGGGTTGACGAAGCGGAAGAGCGCCGCGTGTCGATTGATTGCCCAGTAGAAAATCAGCGACAAGTCAGTTGGTTTTCTCTCCCCCCCCGGCTTGCTCATTATTACCGCAAAGAAAATCCTGGCTATCGGTCCTTGCCCGAATGGCACTCTGCCTGTGAGGGACCGGAAGTCACCAACGAGCGGACGATGCAACTGATTTATCCGCACAACAGCGGCGTCATCAGCTTAAGCATGGATGAAAACGGCTTACCGATACCGGTGATCTTTCAGTTAGCTCACCAACAACCCGCCACCGAAGTATACTGGCACCTGAACGGGGAGTTTATTGGGACTACCGCCTACTTTCACACTAAAGAGATCGTGACCTCTCCCGGCCGCCACCACCTAGTCCTTACCGATGAAAATGGCAGCAGCCTGCATCATTATTTTGAAATCAGTGAGTAAACATGTTAAATTCAGAATAATTCATGGTTAATCTGCCGACTTAGTTTTGTTTTGTACATAAGCAAAAAGCCAAATTTCGAAACGGAATATTTTTTGGGCAACCTGCCCAAAACACCAAAATTCCTCCGGCCGTTTTACGCCAAACCATCAATAATTAGAAAAAGGACGATTAGGGCTTCTCTTTTGAACCTTCGAAAATAGCTTAGCCATCACATATACCGAGTCAGGTCGAATTTGGTTCGTGTAAAAGCGCCCCTATATTTGAATTGTCAATCGGGAAGAACACTTTATTCAGATACTCACGGGCGTGAAAATTGATCGCCCATATTGATACTGGACGAAGTTACAGTTTTCCCGGTTCTCTGTAACGGCATGATCGACTTTAAGCTTTATACATTGCGGCTTCCCCGATAGGGAGGCCGCTTTTTTATTGTGGTAGTTAGACAATATATGCCCAATATCTTTCCAAAATTTCGGTCATTGTGTATTTCAAGATAAAATGCAATGGAAGAAGAAAGAATTACGCTGACCGAAGTTTTCGTTGACCTGTGGAACGATTTCATGCTCGCTTTGCCAGGTATCATCATCGCATTGATCATTTTCATCGTTGGTCTGTACCTGGCCCGATGGATTGCCGGTCTGCTGGGCAGACGAATCCTGGCGAGGATGGACGACCCGCTGATGGGTAAATTCCTGACCAATACACTCCGGGTATTGCTCGTCCTGGGCGTTTTATTGCTGGCTCTCCAAACTGCCGGACTAGGCAATATTGCATCTGGCTTATTTGGAGCAGCGGGGATTGGTGCCGTAGTAGTCGGCTTTGCCTTTCAGGACATTGGCGAGAATTTCATTGCCGGCATAGTATTGGCCTTTAGCCGACCCTTTGACGTAAATGACACCATTAAAATTGATGACCATTTCGGAAAAGTACGTGCATTGAACATGCGCTATACCCACCTTAAGACTTTTGATGGAAAAGACATCTACGTGCCCAATGCGGACGTAATGAAGAAGCCATTACAGAATTTTACCGCCGACGGCTACATCCGTTATGACTTCACGGTAGGCATTGCTTACGAGGATGATATTTCCGGGGCGAAGCAAGTCATCCAGGCCGTTCTCGATAATAATGAGAACCTGGTACAAGATCAGGAACACGCCAACTTTGTAGTAGAAGATGGCTTAGGTGTGAGCACGGTTGATCTCAAGGTTTACTTCTGGGTGGAAACTATGGACTACCGGGTTTCTCCTATGATATTAAAGGGGCAAGTCATTCGGGAAGTGAAACAAACGATCATGGAACACTCCTATAACATGCCGGCTGACATTACGGAGGTCAAAATATACGGTGGTGCCAAGGACATCCCTCTACGTATACAATTTGACGACACTCCAAACAGCGAATTAGAGAACGTAGCTTGACCCGGCCTCTGTAATTCACAAATGATTTTAGCTCACTAAAGCCGTTCTTTCCGTTCGGCTCCTTACCTTGGTTTTCCAATGAAAGAGTTTCTGGAAAAGCTGACCGATCTACTCGCCTCCATTTTTGGCGATGGTCGCCGCCGTCGGCCGATTCCCCAGCGGCCGCCGGAGCTTCCCCCTGCACCACCGCCGCCGCCGATAGCTGATCCGGATGAACCACAAGACAGCAGCGACGTAGATCCGGACGACGGCGTCGTGATCAGCCACGAATCCGAGCCGACCGACACGGATGAAGAAAATCCTGAATTCGAAGACAATCCTGCTCCTCCGCCAACGGACGATGAACCTCCGATTGAATTAGACGACAATGGCGGCAGCGTTCCTACCCCACCGCATCCAGAGCACATCGCCCGCTACGTCTGGTGTCTGGACCCCGGCCACGGTAGTAAGACAGCTGGTAAACGCAGCCCTAAACTGGCCGATGGTGAGCGGCTGATGGAGTACAAGTTCAATCGTGACATCCTGGGGCGCATCACCAATCAACTGGACCTACTGGGAATTCGCTACTACGTAACCGTGCCAGAAACGGATGTTGGCAACTTCCTGCAGGAACGGGTTAACCGCGCCAATCGCCTGAGCGTCAACATTCCCAAAATATTCGTTAGCATCCACTGCAATGCCGGCCCCGCCCGCTCCATCAATGACTGGACGGATGATAACGTCCGAGGCATTGAAACCTGGCACTTTCACCGCAGTACGAAAGGGAAAAAGATCGCCGGGATCTTTCAGCGCCACCTCATCGAGCAAACGGGCTTTAGAAATCGCCACCTCCGCAGTAAGGTAACTGGTCAGTTCTATGTTCTCCGCGCTACCAGGATGCCCGCCATCCTTACCGAAAGTGGATTTTTCAACAACCGTTTTGAGGTAATCGAGTTGATGAAAGACAGCGTTCGCCAAAAAATTGCCGACGCCCACGTACTGGCCATTCAAGAAATCGAACGCAACGGTTTATGAGTTCAAATGCCCGCTACGAGACCGTAATCGGTCTGGAAGCACACGTTCAACTAGCAACAGCCTCTAAGGCTTTTTGTGGTGACCGCAATGATTTTGGCGGTGCGCCCAATACCCGCCTTAGCGTAGTAAGTCTCGGTTATCCCGGCACCCTACCCCGTCTCAACGAAACCCAATTGGAGTACGCGGTACGGCTGGGACTGGCCCTGGGCTGCGAAATCAACCGTGAAAGTAGCTTCGACCGCAAGAATTATTTCTACGCTGACCTGCCCAAAGGTTACCAGATCACTCAGGACCGTGCCCCCATTTGCCTGGGTGGCCATCTGCCTTTGCGACTAAAAGACGGATCGACTAAAGATGTTCGCATCCACCACGTTCACATGGAGGAAGATGCTGGAAAAAGTATTCACCCCGAGGCGGCCAAAGGCTATAGCTACGTTGACCTGAATCGGGCCGGGACTCCTTTGCTGGAGATTGTCACCGAACCCGACTTACGCTCTCCCGAAGAAGTGGAAGCTTTCATGGGTACTTTGCGGCAACTCGTTCGTTACCTGGGAATTTCCGACGGTAATATGCAGGAAGGTAGTTTACGCTGCGACGTCAATATCTCCGTTCGCCCCGAGGGCAGCGAAGTTTACGGTACCCGCTGCGAGGTGAAGAACATGAACAGTATGAAGTTCGCCGCTAAAGCAGTAGCCTACGAGGTAAAGCGGCAGATTGCATTGATAGAAAGCGGTGGCCAGGTAAGGCAACAGACCCTGCAATTCGACCCGGTAAAAGGCACTACTACTCCACTGCGGGACAAAGAGGATGCCCACGATTATCGTTATTTCCCGGAGCCGGATCTGCCACCCTTACGCCTGGATGAAGATTACATCGACAAAGTCCGCGTCAATAGCAACCAATTGCCCTGGGAGGTTTACGCTGAACTCACTGAAGTCCACAATTTACCCGATTACGACGCCGAAATCCTCAGTCAGGACTACCAACAATTCGTGTTATTCAAGTCATTCCTATCCGTTTCCCCGGATAAAAAAGGGCTATCTAATATATTCATAAACAAGATCTTGCCCTACCTCACCGAGAGCAATACTTTACCATCGGATTTCCAGCTCTCTCCTCAACAAATGGCCGAGTTGCAGCAGCTTGTCCTGGATGGACAAGTCAATGCTTCGGCAGCTAGTGGGAAACTGCTTTCTCACCTACTTGGGCAACCGAACGTAGATGTGAAAGAAGCTGCTAATCAACTCGGGCTTATCCAGAATAGCGACGAAAATTTTCTGGCCGGACTGGTTGATGATGTCATTACCGCTAACCCGGATAAAGTCGCGGCTTACCGTAAAGGGAAAAAAGGGTTGATTGGTTTTTTCATGGGTGAAGTCATGCGAGCCAGCAAGGGCAGTGCGGAACCGAAAGAAACCCAGCTGCTGTTGCGCAAGGCTTTGGAGGAATAGATCCGGCCAGCGACCTCCCGGTTGCTCTGAAAACAGATCATAATGAGAGCGACCGGGAGGTCGCTGGCCAGCAAACACTTTGCGCGAAACCATTACATTTACACCATGATCACCGACCGCCCCAATCACGAACACTACCCCGAATGGTGGCGCCAACACGGCCCTGAACGCATCGCCGTATACACCAGCGAAGAGCGATCCTTCATCTCAGGGTTACTCCCTGAGGAAGCCATAAAAATGAGCGGGGTGGAATTGATGCAAATCCTTTACCAGCGGCTTGGCGGAGAATTATTACAGTCTATTTTAGCTAACAATGTAGTAATGCCTTCTCCCGCGAGGCAAAAGACAGATGGCTCCTGGATCAAGCACAGCAGAACCGTAGGCATCAACGTGCGGACGATCGGGAATTTTTATAATGTTGTTAAATACGCCCTGACGCTGCCGGCTCATATCGACTGTATTCATTTACTTCCGATCTGGGAAGCCGGTGTGGTCGCCAGTTTATACGGCATGGCCAGTCGACGTATTAATCCGGAATTTTTCAGTACTGAGTTGGTTGTACAATTTCCCCAGTTCAATACCGTGGAAAAGCAACTCAAACTAACCATCGATTTCCTCCACGCGCTGGGCAAAAAAGTCGGCATGGATGTTATCCCCCACACCGACCGTTACAGTGAAATCGTACTGGCGAACCCTGATTTCTTCGAATGGCTGCACCGCGACGGCCTTCGGATCACTGACCACAGCTTAGGTGTAGCCGGTCAGGCAGAGATGGCCATTCTGGGCTGGCTAAGGATGAACGGCCCAGCCACCGCTGGTGACATCTCCAACATTTGGCCACTCCTGAGCCAGGAACGCTTTTTCCGGGAATTGGAAGAGAATGCCCGTCTGGAAATCCTCTTCGGCAAAGCCAACAATTCCGATGGCCGTAGGGAGCGCCGTATCTCACTGGTCGACCACCTCTACCGTCTCGGTTTGGAACCGGTACCGGCAACCATGGCCCCACCCTACCGTGGACTGAAGGTTGACGATGCCCCCGATGCTCTGACCATCGACGAAGCCGGCCGCGAATGGCGAGACTATCGAATCATCCATCCCCAGGAAATGTCGCGCGTTTTTGGTCCACTAGCCCGATTTCGGCTTTACGGGCGTAAGGACAATAACGCCAACTGGGAGATCGATTTTGACGCACCGAGATCAGAGGTGTTCGAATACGTTAATCTATTCTACGCAGAGCAACAAGCCAAATTCGGCTTTGATTTCATGCGCGGCGATATGTCACACGTACAAATGCGCCCTGGCGGCGTTCCCTCTGATCCTCATCCGGACTACTATGACTTACTGGCCAGCGTCAAGCGACACATCCAGCAATCAACACCCTACTTTGCCTATTTCGCTGAGAGCTTTTTGGCGCCGGACAACTACATGGCCTACGGTAACGAAGTCGACCATCTTGAAGCCAGCCTGGCCGAAGTCACCCTGGGTAACTTGCAAAGCTTTGCCACTGACGAAGTAGGGTTTCACGCCGAATTACGTCGCTACCTGGACATTGCCGCCACCCGGCAAGTCGCGCCAGCCTTCAGTATTATTACTGGCGACAAAGACGACCCTCGGTTCGATAAATTCTACCTGCACGGAAATGTAGCGCGCTTGTTCTTCGGGCTATTCATGCCGGACTTACCCGCGTACTACTCCCTCGGCTTCGAGCAGCGGGATATTCACCCCTATCCCGCCCCCAATGAATTCTACACCAAACTCTACGTTTTCCAATTATCCGAAGGCCCCAAGGCTACGAACGGCCCGTACCGCTGGGGAAGGAACACCGATCAGTTCTTCCTGTTCGACCGGCTGCATTGCTACTTTGAAGCTATAAAGAGTCAACTTTCTGGCCACCCGGTCAATTGGCTTATTTATCCGGATGCTACCGGCCAACGACAGTATTGCGCCTGGCAGATCAACAAGCATATTTTTGTGGTAAACTTTGGCAGGCAGAGCGCTTTCCAGCTTAGAATACCCATAAATTTAGTTGACGGTTATCGAGCTATTTGGACTACCAAAGTAGCAGTGCCTGAGGTTAAGTTGGAAGTAAGTGATCAATATCTGACCGTGGAGCAACTGGGAGCGGGGGAAGGAATTATCATTACCCTCTAAAAAACTTTCCGCGGAAATTGAGCTACAATACTTCCGCAGCTGTAAAAATACTTCCGCCCACGTAGATCACCTCGTTCTGGCTTGCAGTGGCTTTGGCGACTTCCAGTCCGGCCTCCACCGACGAATAAACTTTGCCCAGTAAACCGTATTGAGCAGCAACGGCAGCTAGATTACCGGCGGGTAAAGCACGTTCAATCGAAGCTTGCACGAAGTAATAGCTAGCCGCCTTAGGGAACAATGGCAGAACGGTCGTTAAGTCCTTATCATTTACCACACCGAGTACAATGTGTAGCCCTTCCCCTTCCGGCCCGTCGGCTAATGCTTTCAGCTTTTCAGTCGCCGAGCGCAGTCCACCTTCATTGTGGGCACTGTCAACGATAATTCTGGGGCGGTGACTAAGGTATTGCCAGCGGCCCATCAGACCAGTAAGCTTACGCAAATTCGTCCAGGCACTCAGCAATTCATGATCCAGTAGCTGGTAGCCATGCTGGCCATGGAGAATCTGTAAGGCACAGAAAGCTGTAGTGGCATTCAGTGTAATCTGTGGGCTGGTTTCCTCAATGGCGTAGTCCAAACCATAATTTTCCTGGCCAAAGGGAGCAAAATTCAGGTAGCTGTGGGTCAATGTTTGATCCGCTAAACCGGGCGACCAGAGTCGATCGGCAAAATATATCGGCACTGCTCCCTCTTCCAGCGTTCCGTCCGGCCGGGCAGGTTGATTAGCGACCTCTCTAAAGACTCCCTCGGTTTCCAGCTGGGTCTCTCCGATGACGACTGGTCGGCCAGGCTTGATAATGCCCGCTTTTTCCCTGGCGATCTCGGGTAAGGTATCCCCCAGAAACTGCGTATGGTCTTTGCTGATGTTGGTGATGACCGAGAGTACGGGGTCGATGACATTGGTACTGTCGAGTCGGCCACCGAGACCTACTTCGATGACGGCCCAATCTACCTTCTGAGCGGCAAAGTAGTCGAAGGCCAGCGCCACGGTGATCTCAAAAAAACTGGGCCGAATGCGGGCGATCATGTCCTGCATGTAATTTACCCGCTCAACTACAGTTTCCTTGGAAATATAGAGACCGTTGATTTTGATCCGCTCTCGAAAGTCCAGATAATGTGGACTGGTATAAAGCCCGACTGAATGTCCATTCGACTGTAACGCCGCAGCAATCAGGTGAGCCACGGTGCCCTTTCCGTTGGTACCACCAATATGTACACAGCGCAATTTCTCGTGAGGATTGCCGAGTTCGGCCAGTAGCAGACGGATATTGGTCAGGTCCTTTTTCATAGCCGCCGCTCCCTGCCGTTGGTAAACGGGAAGCTGAGTAAAGAGCCAGTCGGTGGTTTCCTCGTAGGTCATTTTAATGATTGAATGAGAATGATTCAATGATGTAATGAGGCGTAAATATCAAATCATTTGATCATTGTTTCATTTAATCATTGTTTCATTTGATCTCACTTCGCTAAAACACTCTGCTGACGGGTGTACCACTGATAAGCACCAAAAAGAACGCCGACGAAGAAAAGGTCTCCCAGCAGGCTATTGAAAAAGAACGGCAGGGCCGCCAGGTAACTAGCGCCGAGGCCGGCCACATTATCGGGGTAGAGGTTGAAAGGGTCCAGGTACCAACTGAAGAAGTTAGTGATCAGGAAAAACAGCAGACTTGCGCTGATGGCCGTCAGGGCCAAGCGGCCGGGAGCCAGTTTCCGGTTTCTCAGCGCCAGGAAACCCAGGCCGATGATGGCGGCAAAACCCAGGTAAGTGGCAGCACTGATGGCCCAGGTGAAACTTTCCTGATACGCAGCGTAGACGACATTATTCAATACCAGATCACTGAGATAAAGGGCGGTAAATGGAATCAAGACAGCCAGCCAGCGGCTACTGAGTACCGCCGCTCCAAAGAGCGCGATGGCGCCCAGAGGGGTGACGTTCGGGGGATGAGGGAGTAACCGCCCTAGTAATGCTACGACCACTAATACCATTGCTGGTAAAAGACTGGAAAATGAAAGGTGGGAACGTTCTGGAGTCGGCATAATTTTAAATTTGAGCCACAAAGATAATGGCTGCCCCGCTCACTTCCATCCATGTGCCACGAATTGGCTAATTTTGCCGCTCAATTTTAGATTTCCCATGCGAACTACTTTAGCAATTATTCTGACCGTCTGTGTCTTTCTATTTACTGCCTGTGGCCCCGATGCTCCGGGATCGAATACTACTGATGTACGGCAACCAACTCGTGACAGCGAGCCTTTGAGCCCGGGTATCACCTTTACAACATTCCGTTACCTCCCCCAGGAGCAGGAGATCGTGCAGGCCTTTGAACAACGTTTTCGCACAAAAGTGAACGTGAATGTGATGCACCCCAGGGACATCATTTTGGCAGCCCAGGATGGCAGCCTGACCGGCGATGTGGTTTTAGTACCAACCCTGGAGGACATTGTCCGCCTGAAAAACTTCGGACGCCTGCAGCCATTTTTCGTGGATGCTTTTAGCCAGGGCAACGTTGATGACGCCTACCAAGACCGTGAGGGTTACTTCGCCGGCCTCAGTCGTTGGACCATGCTGGCGGCCTACAACCAGTCTTCGGTGGCCGTTGGGGAGGTATCTACCTATAAGAACCTGGCTAAATTGCCGGGGCGGGGCATCAAACTCGGGCTGGCTCACCCGGATTCCTCCGGACTGGCAAGTGTGGTAGCCGGCCTGGCCAGCGTGGTGAACCCAAACGCTGCCCAGCTTTGGGCCAAGATCATGTACGAAAGTGCCGAAGGCGGCCCCCAAGGCAGTGACTGGGACCAAATGGAGCGACTACTGTCCGGAGAAATACAGGTAGCCCTGGTCAGCAGCGGTGCGGCCGTAAGCTGGTTCATGAATGGCGATCCGGTACACTTCGAGGCCGGTAAAAGCTTCCGGGCCAAGTTTCCACGTACCGAAACCGACAACGTCAATTTTATGAACATGACCTGTATCGGCATGATGGCCAACACGACTAACCGTGAAATGGCCATGCGTTTTATCAACAACTTGTTCCAGAAAGAGAGCCAGGAAAAAATCGGCTCGGCGACCTTTCAGTACCCTACCGAAGCCTTCAGTGAAATCGACCAGTACCTGCTTGGGTTACCCGACGTTCCTGACCGTCGGGTCAGCGCAGATGCTCTTGAAGATAATATCCCATTTGCCTGGCAAACCATCAATCAGATCGCCGAACAGCAATAATTCACTTTATCCCGAAGTTTTTCTATTACGTCTAATCGATGATAGACGTGCCAAAGCTTTAATCAAATAAATGTATGCGCAACTACTCCTTACTTCTACTTTTTTCCCTGGCCTGCTGTAGCGGCCTTAGTGCCCAGCACGGCTACTGGCAACAAGCCATCAAATATCAGATGGACATCGAGGTTGACGTCGAAAAAAACCAGTACGCCGGCCAACAGAGAGTCAATTATACCAATAACTCGCCAGACACCCTTAACAAAGTCTTTTACCACCTTTACTTCAATGCTTTCAAACCGGGGAGCATGATGGACGAGCGCACCAAAGCGATCTCCGACGTAGACCCCCGGATGGGTTCCCGCATTGGCAACCTGAAGCCTGATGAAATCGGCTACATCAAGGTCAACAGCCTGACCCAGGATAACCAACCGGTAAAGTATAACGAAGAGGGCACCATCCTCGTAGTGGAATTGAACAAGCCAATCCTACCCGGCCAAACCACCGAGTTCGTGATGGGTTGGGACGCCCAGGTACCCCTGCAAATCCGCCGTAGCGGCCGCGACAATAAAGAGGGTGTGCGCTTTTCCATGAGCCAGTGGTACCCTAAACTGGCCGAGTATGACGTAGAGGGCTGGCACGCTAACCCCTATATAGCTCGTGAGTTCCACGGCGTTTGGGGAGATTTTGACGTTCGCATCACTATCGACCGAGACTACGTAATCGGTGCTACGGGTTACCTGCAAAATCCGAAAGAGATCGGCTACGGCTACGCCGACGAACCCAAGCGGCGTAAGAAGATGATCACCTACCACTACCTGGCCCCCAATGTGCACGACTTCGTCTGGGCCGCTGATCCTGATTATACCCACGACACCTTCGAACGGGCCGATGGCACGACCATGCACTTCTTTTACCAGAAGAATGAAAAAACCGAAGAAAACTGGGCCATGTTACCTAAGGTGATGGACGAGGCTTTCAACTTCATCAATAAAAATTACGGCCAATACCCCTACAAACAGTACAGCTTTATCCAGGGTGGCGACGGTGGAATGGAGTACCCCATGGCTACCCTGATCACCGGTGAGCGTCCTTTCATGAGCCTGGTTGGTGTATCCGTCCACGAACTTATGCATAGCTGGTACCAAATGTACCTGGGAACCAACGAAGCCCTTTATGCCTGGATGGATGAAGGTTTCACTAGCTGGGCCAGCTCCGAAGTTATGAACCACCTGAAAAAGGAAAAGCTGATTCCCGGCGATGTAGTCGAGAATCCCCACGCCCGCAGTTACAGCGGTTTGCGTGGTTTCCGTACTTCCGGCATGCAAGAGCCACTCAGCGTTCACGCAGATCACTTCAACACCAATGCCGCCTACAGCGTAGCCGCCTACGTCAACGGAGCAGTCTTTTTGGAACAGCTACGTTACGTAATCGGCGAAGGAGCTTTCAAAAGAACCATGCTCCGTTACTACAATACCTGGGGTGGCAAGCACCCGACCCCACGTGATTTCATTCGCATCGCTGAAAAAGAAAGCGGCTTGGAACTGGACTGGTACAAAGAATACTGGGTATACACTACCAAAATGGCCGACTACGCTATTACCGACGTCATCGACGAAGGAGAGACTACTGCCATTACCCTGACGAAAAAAGGCGAGATGCCCATGCCCCTGGAAGTAAAGATCACTACCAAGGACGGCAAGGTTAATTGGTACTACATTCCCATACGCATCATGCGCGGTGAAAAACCACAACCCGCCTACGCAGAAAACTGGACGGTACTGGAAGACTGGCCCTGGACCAACCCCACCTACAAGATTATGCTGCCCGTGGAAAATAATGATATCGAAAAAGTCGAGATCGATCCACGGGGACGGATGTACGATGATGTACTGGAAGATAACGTCAGGTAGTAGTGTTAGTAATGGAAGTATGGCGGCCGTTCTAGCGGGGACTACCATACTTCCATACTATCATCTGATATCAAACAGCGTTTCCCCTACTCCACCCGTTATAAAAGAAAATTTACTCCTCCGGACCACGCTTTGACAATTTCGCGTGTCTTTACATTGTATAAGCTTACGATTTTAACACCAGTATTTTAGCGTTTACAAACTATCACGTCCTACACCTACACACACCGACCTGATTTGCGCTTTTGTCGGGTAACCACTGTTTATGAAGCTTCTGCTACTATCTAAAAAATTTCCCTACCCCCTACGCGACGGAGAATCCCAAGCCATTCACGGTCTGAGTAAAAGTCTCAGTGAGCTTGGTGTTGAAGTATCGCTACTCGCCATGAATACGAGTAAGCACTTTTTTGAAGGCACTGAGTTACCCAAGGAAACTAGTCACTTTAAAGAGGTGCGCACGGTCAATGTATGCACCAAACTGAAAGCCAAGGATGCAGCCCACAACCTGTTGCTTTGGAAATCATACCACATCAGCCGCTTCGACCAAACTGCCTACCACCTGGAATTACAGCGCTGGCTGAATGAAGAAAACTTCGACGTTATTCAGCTGGAGACTCTCTACCTGGCTCCTTACGTTGAAACCATCCGTCGTGTAGCACCCGACGCACTTATTAGTATGCGGGCTCATAACGTTGAATTCGAAATTTGGCAACGGGTTTGTGAAAATATCAATTTCCTGCCCAAACGCTGGTACATGCGCATGCTTACCAGCCAGCTCTGCCAGTATGAAAAAGACCATTTAAATACTTACGATCTACTCTTGCCAATCACCAGCCGCGACGACGATCATTTCCGCAGCATGGGCTTTAACGGCATTAGTCACGTACTTCCCATCGGCCTTGACACGGCCGACGTGGCGCCCAATTACGACACCTACCGGGCCGCACCCAGCCTGGCTTTCATCGGCAGCCTGGACTGGACGCCCAACCTGGAAGGACTAGAGTGGTTCGTCGAGAAAGTCTGGCCGCAAATCCACGCTGCTTACCCCGAAGTAATTTTCCACATCGCCGGCCGCAATATGCCGGACAGCATGCGCAAACTGGAGCGCACCAACATCATCGTCCACGGGGAAGTACCCGATTCCAACGCCTTCCTCAACGCTCACAGCATCAGTATTGTACCACTTTTGAGTGGCAGCGGTATGCGGGCTAAGATCCTGCAAAGTATGGCCCTAGGACGTACCGTCGTTACCACCTCCGTAGGTTTGGAGGGTATCGATGCACGGGACAACAAGGAAGTGCTGATCGCCGACCCCCCCGAGGCCTTCGCTAAGGTCGTGATCAACTGTCTGGCCAATGCCCGCCAACTGGAAAGTATCGGTCGTGCGGCTGTTCAATTATTCGAGGACCGTTACGATCGCCACAATATGGCCGAGCGACTCATCGAAACCTATCACCGTCAGTTGGCCCAGCGAAACCAACAACGGTTGAAATCTATCAACAAAACGAGTGGAGTAGCGTAATTCGCCGGGGGTTCGCTACCTTCGCAGCGTGGAAATTCTGCTCCATATACTCATCGGGATGGCCGGCCTCGGCATCCTGCACACCTACGTATTTTATCCGTGGTGGACCATCCGTACCGCTAAACGACTTAGCCCTGGATCGGGGTATTTAAAGGATGTTTTGGCTGACAAAGTAGCAGAGCCGGTGTCCGCTTCGCCCCCTGGTGAAAAGCTTTCGGTCCAGCCCAACCAGCACAGCTACTTTGATAGTCACGATACCGATGACTTGCCCAGGGTTACCGTACTCATGGCCGTACACAACGAGGAAAAAGTACTGGCTCAGAAGCTGGATGGGCTATTAGCACAGGACTACCCCGGCACCTATCGTATCCTGGTGGGGAGTGATAATTCCAGCGACCGTACCAACGAAATTTTGCAAGACTACGCTGAAAAGGATAAGCGTCTGGAATTCATTGCTTTCCAGGAGCGCCAGGGAAAGCCCGGCATTATCAATCAACTCAGCAGACGGGCCGGCGCATTAAGTTCTAATCATTTTTTTCTGCTCACCGATGCCAGCGTGATGCTCCAGGCTGATGTGTTAAGTGCCCTGATCGCTCCTACCCTTACCCATGCTGACCTCGCCGTAATTGATGCCCGCATGATTCACGTAGGCATGCAGGATAGCGGAATTGGCAAAACCGAAGACCACTACATCAACGGTGAGGTAAGGCTTAAGCAAGCCGAGGGCCGGCTTTGGGGATATATGATGGGGCCTTTCGGCGGCTGCTACGCGTTGCGCTCCGACTATTTTGTGGAAGTGCCGGCGACGTTCCTGGTGGATGATTTTTTCCTCTGCCTGGCCGCCTACGAACAGGGAGGTCGGGGAATCAGCTCTCCCCTGGCCCATTGCTACGAAGGCGTAGGACAGGAACTGACCGAGGAATTTCGCCGTAAAGTGCGTATTTCATCCGGTAATTGGCAAAATGCTCTGCGCTTCCGCTCTAGCTGGTGGCCACCCATTGGCCAGCTGGGTTTCGCATTTTTCAGCCATAAGATCTTGCGTTGGTTAACGCCCTTTTTGGTACTCGTCATCCTGGTCTCACTACTAACGCTAAGCCTGCTTTACAGCAACTATTGGGCGGGGACGGCGTTTGCTTTTTTATTGGCGGCGCTATTATTGCCCGCCTTACTGGATCGGTTACTGACCGGTCTTTTTAACCTTCACTGGCAGCCCCTGCGGGCGCTACGTTACTTCACTGCGATGAACCAGGCTCTGCTGGTCGGTTTTTTTCGCTATTTAAAAGGAATTCAATCCAATGTCTGGCAACCCACTCAACGTCACTGAACCCAGCCTGAACACCATTGAGGAAGCCATCGCCGATATCCGCGACGGTAAGATCATTATTGTCGTCGATGACGAAGATCGAGAAAATGAAGGTGATTTCATCTGCGCAGCCGAACGGGTAACCCCCGAACTGATCACCTTTATGGCTACCCATGGCCGTGGCCTGATCTGTACCCCCATTGAAGAAGACCGGGCCGACGATCTGGATTTGCCGATGATGGTCTCTTCCAATACTGCGCTACACGAAACGGCCTTTACGGTGTCGATTGACCTGATCGGCCACGGTTGCACGACGGGTATTTCCAGCTACGACCGCTCCACCGGAATTAAACGCTTGACCAGTAAGGAAGCTAAGAAAACCGATTTTGCCCGCCCCGGGCATATCTTCCCCCTGCGGGCCAAAAAAGGTGGGGTGTTGCGGCGTACCGGCCACACCGAAGCAGCCGTGGACCTGGCGCGCATGGCCGGTCTTTACCCCGCCGGTGTATTGGTGGAAATCTTGAATGCCGACGGCACGATGGCTCGTGTTCCCCAGTTGTTGAAGATTGCTGAAAAGCACGATCTTAAAATGATCTCCATCAAAGACCTGGTCGCCTACCGAATGCGTACCGAGCGGCTGGTAGAGAAAGAGATCGAAATGGAAATTGATACTGCCTACGGTCAGTTCACCCTCCATGCCTACCGCCAGACGACCAACGAAGACATTCACATCGCCCTCACCCACGGCAGTTGGCTATCGGACGAGCCGGTACTGACCCGTGTGCACAGCAGTACTACCAGCCACGATCTGCTACACCGGTTGATGAGCGACTTCGGTACCGGTCTGAGTCGGCCGCTAAAGCGAATTAGTGAAGAAGGTAAAGGGGTTCTTTTGTTTATGCGTCCTCACCAGGAACCGGGAGAGATCATTAACGAACTAAAGGTGCTTAAAAGTCGCCTCGAAGAAGGGCTGGACATTGGTCACGAAGGGCAACGGAGTATGAGTCAACGTGACTTTGGCGTTGGTGCGCAAATTCTGCGTGACCTGCAAGTAAGCAAACTTCGTATCCTCAGCAAATCTCCCAAAAAACGGGTCGGCATCATCGGTTACGGCTTGGAAGTGGTGGAAGATGTGGCTTTGTAATTTACTCTCCGTTAAACCGGGTGTACCGGATCACCGGTGTTGATTATCTGTGCTCCTCCGTCCCATACCCCGTTCATTCCGAACAGTATTTTCCGGCCAACTTTACGAAAGCGGCTCAACTCGCCTAATAACTCAATGCGTTGTTCACCGCTTTCTTGGTCAATGGTGATGACTCGGCAGCGGGCGCAGGGTTTAGGGGTACGAAAATTGGCCTTTCCAATCTTCAACCCGGTCCAGTTGTCCTCCGCCCAGGGCTCATCCGACTTTACTACGATATTTGGACGAAACCGGCTCATAGCCATTTTCTCGTCCATCCGCTGATTGGCATCTTCCAGACTGGCCGTATTAGTGATGAGGTATGGGAATCCATCGGCCAGGCTTACGTTTTCTCCTTGCTTGGCGAAGTCTGGGTCTAACGGCCGTAAATTATCCTCCGCCAGAAAGACCAGTCGGGCCGCTCCAATCCCCATCTGTGCCACCAATTCATCTACTGTTGGGTCATTGATCCAACCGGCTTGGAAGGTATCGTTCCAGAGAGTCACCTCTACTTGCTCACGTTCGGCTCCGGTAGCATTTTCTATCCGATAACTTTCGCCATCGTTACGTAAGCTTTCGATGACCAAATCATTTGCTACTACTGAGGCCCGCCAGTGAACGAACTCAGGATATTTGCGCTGGCTCATGAAATTACCGGCGGGGTTAACAAACATCCAGCGGCGATCATGCTGAAACCCGCGGGCTTCCAGTTTCCAGGAATCAGGAGAATGTCCGGCCAGCGCTTTTACGGGGTAATAATGCAGAGAGTGGATGATCAATTTTCAGGAATTTTGGCTGCCTTTTTAGATATTCGGAAATATCCGGTTATCCGTTTTTTCGCAGATATACGCTCAAACAGCTCTGCTACTTTGAAGTCAATACTTCCTCCAACGCCCGGTAAAATCGCCAGGCATCCTCGAAGGAATTATACAGTGGCACGGGGGCTACCCGAATCACGTCCGGCTCCCGCCAATCGGCGATTACCCCTTTTGCTGTCAAACGATCGAATAAGCTGCGATCCGCATTACGGACTTGAATAGAAAGCTGACTACCCCGCCGTTCCGGGTCGGAAGGCGTAATGATCTTTACGGTATCTTCTCCGAGCTGCTGTACCAGAGATTCCAGATAAGCGGTCAGTTTTATGGCTTTCTTACGTAGCCGATCCATACCCGCTTCGTCAAAAATTTTGAGCGAAGCCCAAATTGCCGCCAGAGAGAGAATTGGCGGATTACTCAATTGCCAACCTTCCGCGCCGGGGATGGGCTTAAATGGATCGCGCATTCCAAATCGGGTTGCTTTATCGTGGCCCCACCAACCAGCGAACCTTGGCAAGTCCGGATTATCGGCGTGCCGTTCATTGACGAATACTCCACCCAAGCTGCCCGGTCCTGAATTCAGGTATTTATAATTGCACCAAACGGCAAAGTCACAGCCCGAAGCGTGGAGTTCCAGAGGTACGTTTCCAGCACCGTGGGCGCAGTCAAAGCCGACCGTACAGCCTTTGGCGTGTCCTAGCCTGGTAATCGTCGGCATATCAAAGTACTGGCCGGTATAATAATTTGTATTTCCCAGCAGGATCAAGGCGATTTCCTCCCCTCTTTCACGCAAGAGTTGCTCGATGTCTTCTTCACGGATCAATTCCTCGCCCGGCCGGGCCTTCAATTCCAGCAAACATTCCTGCGGATCCAGACCATGATATTTAAGCTGTGATTCTACCGCGTAACGATCGGATGGAAAGGCATCGAATTCTATCAAAATTTTATTCCGCTTACCTTCCGGCCGAAAAAAAGAGACCATCATCAGGTGAAGATTCACCGAGAGGGTGTTCATCACCACTACCTCTTCCGGTTTCGCGCCCACTACCCTGGCCATTGCTTCACTCAAAAACTCATGGTAGGGCATCCAGGGATTCTTGGCGTGAAAATGCCCCTCCACGCCAAGGTTTTTCCAATCTTCCAATTCCTGGGTTAGCGCAGCAGCCGTATCTTTTGGTTGTAAGCCCAACGAGTTGCCACAGAGGTAGATATAACTGCTGCCATCCGCTTGTTCCGGCAAATGAAAGCGATCTCTGAACGCTTGGAGCGGATCCTGTTCATCCAGCTTCCTGGCGTAGTCGACGGTAGTATCCTGTATTGACATAGCTAGTGGGTAGTATAATAAAATCCAAGGCTCTGGTTCAGATCCTCTGGCAAATCTGGTAATTCACTACGGGGGATCAACAAGGAGGAAATGTTATGCAAGTCCTTGAAAATCTTGTGTTTTTCAGCGGTTTTCGCCAGATAATCATGACCGCTACTTCCTCCCGTCCCAATTTTATTTCCGATCATTCGCATTACCATCTGGGCGTGACGATAGCGCCAGGTAGTCAGTAGTTCGTCGATATTAGCCAACTCCATCAAGAGATTGAAAGGAATATTCAGGATCGGTTTTTCACGGTAAAGATTAATAAGCAATGCCGCGATTGTTGCCTGGTAAGACAAACGAGCCTCACCGCTTTCAATCATTTTTTCGTGCTCTTCCTCACTGAGTACGTGCTTGAAGTAACTATTGCTGTCGCCCAGCATCTTTAGCCGCATAGCCTTCATTTTCTCGGTGAGAAAAGGAGTATCCCTGATCGAACTTTGCTCTTTCCGAATCATTCGGTCCACCGCTTCTTTATAGGCTGTCAAAAAATCAAATTCCTTAAATTGCAAAAACGGTGTGCGTTCCAGCCATTGCTCCACTAACTCGAAAAGGCTGCCGTTTTCCTCTATTTCATTTAATCGCGCTTGCTGTTCATCACTAAAGACGATTTTATAAGACTTGCCGTGGTAGGTCAGTCGATCTTCTTCCCTTAATCCTAAGGTGGATTCAATCATACGAAACTGCATGCTTTGAAAACCACTGGCCGGAAAAAGGTAATCACGAAAATCAAGAAAATCCAGTGGGGTCAGCGTTTCCATCACATAAATCTGTTTGACCATCAGCTCGATAATCTCGGAGATCCGCTTCAACCTCAACAAGACCATATTCATATTATCTACATTCACCCGCTGTTCACGAAACATTGTACAAACCGAATCCAGTTCGTGTAAAATCTGCTTGAACCAAAGTTCGTAGACCTGGTGCATAATGATGAAAAGCATCTCATCGTGAGCAGGCTTACCTACCGCAGCACTCCTGGTATTTTGTAACGCCAGTAACTCGTCTATTCCAAGGTACTGATGGTAATGAATGGTCGTATATTTTCTGGAGTCTTGCATGTAAACGAAAGTAGGAAGTTATATTGATATCAACTACATTAGTTTACCCGCTGTTGGTCAAGTCATGAAAGCATTAATTGAAAAAGCATTGGTCAATGCTCGCGACTACGCCGACTACCGCACCTTTCTCACCCAACTGCTGGCCCAGGGAAAGACGACCGGTCCGAATCAGAGCGAACTTTATTTGCGCATTGCCGATCTGAACCAGCACCGCATGGATCGCCTGGATCGTCGCGATCGTTTTCTCCCGGAAATGATCACCACCTTAGCGGAACTCAAGAGAAGCTATATTATGCTGGTCCTTACCGAAGGCTGGTGTGGAGATGCAGCCCAGATAGTCCCCCTGCTCAACCACATGGCTTCAACTACAAATAAGCTTCAGCTCCAGCTGGTCCTTCGTGATGAACATGTAGAACTTATGGACCTGTTTCTAACTGACGGCGGCCGGTCCATCCCTAAACTAATTCTGCTGGATGCGAATACTCATCGTGTCCTCGGAGATTGGGGTCCAAGACCAGCCGTAGCCCAACAGATGTCCATGGATTACAAGTACAAAACAGCGCCTAAAGAAGATTATGAAACTCATCATCAGGAATTACACACCTGGTACGCCAGAAATAAAACCCTGGATACCCAATTAGAATTAATTGACTTTCTGAAGGGTATCGACCAGTAATAGCCGGCTAATGGTGTACGAATCATTCTAATCCGGTTTCATACGAATAGACAATAAATTTCACCCATAAAAAAGCGGCCCCGCACGATTACTCGTACGGGGCCGCTCTTGGCTAGCGACCTCCTGGTCGCTCGGTGTCAGTTTATGGTAGAGCGACCTGGAGGAGGTCGCTAACCAATTACTGCAGGATCATTTTCCGCGTAGCCGTGAAGCCCTCGGTGATGATCGTGTAGGTCAGTACGCCGGATACGTTTCCGAGTTCCTGACGGGTGATCGTCTGTACATTGCGTCCGGCGGCAGCATCGATCTCGTAGCTGCGCAGCAGCTGACCGTTCTGGTTTTGGACTAACAAAGTAGCAGTGCCGGCAACCTCCAGGTTGAAGGCGATCTGCGTCTGAGTAGCGAAGGGGTTGGGGCTGTTCTGGAACAACTCGCTTCCGGCCGTAGCGGCACTCACGAAGCTCAAACCAAGATCAGCAACACCTCCTGCTACCGGGTAGGCTTCCGTCGTCGTGATGCGGTCCGTCAGGCTCAGCACTTCGCTCAGCTTAACGTCGGCAGAAGCGCGCAGCGTCAGCTCGAAGCCTTCTCCACCGGTGTGGCTGAAGGCAACCAGGCCACTGGCAGCTTGCGTCAGGTTGAAAGCCGTAGCGTTGGCGTCAGCCGCTACTACATCGATGATCTCTACACCAGGAGCTACCTGGAAGGTACCCTGGAAACCACCATCGTTGGTGGTGACGGTGATCGTCGTTTCAACGTTAGGGCTCAGGATCATGTCTTCGATTGCGATGTTCTCGCTTCCGCGTCCTTCACTCTCGCCACCACTCAGGCTCAGCGCCGTCTGGTTGACGTTACCCATCTCGACAGCTACGAAGTCAGGAGCGACTACGTTGCCCTCCAGGTTGTTCTCCGTCCAGTTCTCCAGCAACTCGTCAGTGGCGTAGAAGCGCCAGCTGTTCGTGCTGCTGAACTCAGCGTCCAGTCCCAGGATCACCCGACGAATCGCGATGATGTCCAGGATGTTGACCGTCTGCTCCTGCGTTACGTCAGCAGCAAGCAACTGGTAGGTGTCCGTGATCTCCTGCAGGCCGAGGATATGGCGGCTGATGGCGATCAGGTCGGCGGTAGTTACCCGGCCCAGGTCGATGCCTGGGTTGTGGGTTGGCTCCAGCGTGTAGTCGTCGCCGTTCGTTAGGTCAACGAAGCTGTACAGACCACCAGTGGTCAGGTTCATGCTGTTCATACCGGCGCTGGTGATATTCACCTCAACGTCGTTCAACATCTCGTCGATCGGCGTCATGACCGCTCCGCTCAGGCTGCTGCCCGGGCCGTCATTACAAACCGTCGGGTTAAAGGCCTGTACCAGCAAGCTCGTCAGACAGTAGTCTGCCTGGCCAGTCGCGTCGATGGCGTAGATCCGGATCGTCTGAGGACCCAGTTCGTCACAGGTCAGTACCAGACCGGTGTCCAGTGGGTTAGGAACCACCGGCTCCTCTCCGTCGATGTAGATGGCGTACTTCACCGGACCGTTACAGTCCGTCACCGGGCTGGCGATGAAGTCGCTTACCCAGATCGCAGCCATACCGCCACCCTCTCCGTCGGGCATCAGCGTAACCGTCAGGCCGTTGATACAGATCGGGGTCGGTGCTTTACAGTCGACCACTTCGAAGATCAGCAGATCGATCGCCGTGTTGCCACAACCGTCAGTAGC